>JAZTXR010000055.1:0-74839 GCA_045636545.1 Bacteroidaceae bacterium | reverse complement strand
AAGTAAAGGGGATTAACATCCCGAGCGGTGTCTAAAGCACCAATGACAGTTTATAATCTTTATCCTTTACTGCTTCTGTCCGCTTGCGAAGATAGCGATTTCTCGCTATCTTCGTTTCGTTCTGCAAATATAGAATGACAGGTTCGCGATTTGATTTTCTTATATCGAACTCACGTTATATTTAGTTGCTATGTCCCCTCTCTAAAGGCCGGACTATAGCTCTTTCTATGTATAAGGCGGTCAGGGGTTTTGAGACGGAGAAAAAAATAGTTGCTTTTAATCGTTTTTACATATAATATTCTATCTTTGCACTAAAGCAAATGTTTCCTAATTGTTTCCTAATTTGCTTTTGAGAGTTTATTAACAGGATACGCGAATCATGCATAAAAGGTTATAAAACAGCTTATTAAACCACTCGGAACAATACGGCTCAGAATATTTGGCAACAGACTCATAATCTGGAGGTCCTAGGTTATCTCCTCCGTTCTATTCGTTTGAACCAGCTGCGCTGACGGCAAACAACGGAGTCAATGGGTCTCTACGAGACACGTGTTGTTGAGGGCATGCCCGAAAAAATCTCAAGTCCTAGATGTCCCACCAATAAGAAAAGCGTTAATTGCAACAAAAACAAGCAGTTAGCGCTTTCTTTTTTGTCTTATTTTTGCTGTTCTGCCACGCCGAAGATTCTGTAATTCCACTGATTATTACCATTTTCGAGCAATTTGTTTACCGCTTGTTTACCGATAAACAATAGATGTAAAATGTTGACAATCAAATTTAGCCATTCAAGCGTAAGCATTACAAAACGCTATCTTGGTTTAAGACAAGAGGAGATATTACAGACATACGATTGTCTAAGTTTCTAAACTTTATAAAGGCGACATTTTTTAAGGAGAAATCTTTTTATAGACCCTGTTCAAATTTTGTCGCCACTCTGCTGTTACAAACAAAAATTATTCATAATCAGCATTACAGACTTCTACAGCAATGGTTAAAAAGTTTTTTCAGCAATTATCTTGATAAAACAAAACACCTTTATTATTTTTGCATAAGTTCTTAGCTACAGTGGTAGCGAGAGAATGATTTTTATTATTAAAGGTGTTATTGAAATTATCTTCTAAAGTCAAACTTCGCAACTTTGATATTGGAATGAAGATAGTAGCAGCACCACATCGTTGGTTTGTACAGCCCGTAGTGGCTCTTTACATAACCTTTGGTGTGGGCTATTGCTTTATCCATTCCAAAGGTAATGCGAAGACCTGACTTTAGGATAAAGCAAATATAGTTCCCACGCCTTGTTTTATTATACACTTTCATCGGGGAATTGGAGAGTGCAAATCATTAGCCATTATGGCAAATAACACTGAGGTTATTTTTGAAGATATAGAGCAACGCATCCTCAAAGAGATTGAAGATGCACGCTATGCCATATTTGTATCCGTTGCGTGGTTTACAAACAAGAAGTTGTTTAACGCTCTACTCGAAAAGGCTAAAGATAACTGCTATGTTTCGATTATTATTCAGTTGGATGATATCAATTCTCAATGCGGAATCGATTATAGCGAGATTCAGATTGGCCGTTCGGAATGTTTTATAGTCTCGAAGGAGGCTGATTTGTTGCACGACAAATTTTGCGTGATCGACTTTAGAAAGGTTATAACAGGATCATACAACTGGACCTACAAAGCTTCGCACAATAGCGAAAATGTAATTATCTCGAATGACCCTACTCTCGCAAGTCAATTTATCACCAGATTTGAGCAACAGAAGGTTAAGTTCAAAGACTCAGCCATTTATAGAGAAGCGCCAGTGGCAAGTGCAACTCCAAAAGTGGTCAATACGCCAAAGGTGGTTGAGACACCCAAACCTGCGGCTCCAACCGCAACGCCAGTGGTAGTACAAACCGTACCAAGCGTTAAGAAGTGCCCATATTGCGACAATAAAGTTGGGAACAATGACGCATATTGCGAAAATTGCGGAAGGCTTCAAAGCGGTCATAGAAAAACGACGATTGTAGTAACGTGCAAAAAGTGTTCACGCAAGCAAGAGGAGGCACTAATCGATGCTGAGTCTACAAAATTTTGCACTTTTTGCGGTAGCGACAAATTAGAATGGACGTGTAATTAATCCTAAAGCAACGAATTATGCAAATAAGTGTAGACTTCGAATATACATTATGGACAGGTATAAAAGCCTATTGCCCAATATGCAAAAGAACATTTACGGGTTGGTACTGTCCCTCTTGTGGCTTACCCAAAAAAAATAGCAAATATGCTCTTTATAAAGGGTATATGGATTCATTACACAATTGCGACAAATATCACTTCCGTCCTGAATTTTCACAATTTGAGGATTTTCAATTGTGTGACAAATGTTACACAACCAACCCATTTAATGCAAAATATTGCAGAAACTGCAAAAATAAACTCTCATCAAAAGGCGTAACCAAAGATGCACACGGCTGGGTTGATTTGGGGCTTTCTGTTTTATGGGCTACCGAAAAAATGGACGGGACATTTCGTTGGATGAGTTGTAAAGCCCATTCACAATATCCAAGATATGAATTAGAAAAAATTGACCGAAATTATAGAGGTGAAGGGAAGGATGCCGCAACTGAAATTTGGGGTCATAAGTGGAGAACTCCGACAAAAGATGAATTTGAAGAGCTATTTAAGAAATGCCAATGGGAAAGATTTATTGATCCCGTTTCAAAAAAGTATGGACTTAAAGCAACAGGCCCAAATGGTAGCTCAATAATACTACCATTGGTCTCAACCGATAGCATCAATTTGTGGACATCCACCGAATACACCGCAAAATCTGACGGTAGAGATGCCTATGTATTTCATTTTCGAAATGACATAAAAATAGAAAAAACACTTACCGCCAGACAGAAAAAGGAGAAGGAATTTGAAGAATCAAATCGTGCTCGCTTTAAAGTAGTTGATTTTGATTTTGGCCTTTTATTACAAACCTCTTTAGCCTACCGAAGAGAGGAAGATGAAAAAAGACGAAGATACCCAGAATACCAAGAGACAATAGAAAGACAAAAAAAGATATTAAATGCAATGGGTGATGATAGAGAAGAAAGAGAAATCAATGAAAAAAAGGATAAAGAGAGGCTCGATAATTTATGGTTAAGCACTCCTGTTAAATTTAGCTTTAACGAAGATATTATATCTGACAATAAAACGAAATTTCGCGGCAAAAGAACTTTCCATTCAATTCTTCCCGTTGCCGATAAAAAATGGAAGAATAACCTATAAGATGAATAGAAGATGAAAAAAACTATATTACTACTTGCTTGTTGCTTCGCGCTTGCGTCTTGCGGACAAAACAACAAAAAGAACGTAGCATCGGAGGAGAATAACGCCATAGCCGAGGTTGTGGAGTATGCGTCTGATGATGCAGAAGATTGGGAAGAAGAGGCTACCCCTACGGGCGAGACTCTGAATGATATTCGTTTTGCAGGGTGGGATAAAGCAAAGTGGGTTGACAACGAATACATCCGTACTGTACGAAAATATATCGATGCATACAACAATGGAGAAATTACAGATACAACCCTTGACGAATACAAAGATTACATACAGGGTAAATTCATAATCGGTGACATACAGCCTTGGATAGCAGGTGGAGCAATTGTTTACATCATATTCTGTGAAAAACCAGATAAGATGTTCTATTCAATAGTTTATAGTTCTGTCAATGTTCAAACAAGGGAGATTTATAACTATCAATGCAGAGGATTAAAATTGGAAACAGACGAATCGGGATGCACAAAAGAGGATATAACACAATTCTTGAAAGAATGTCCGGAGCATAAGATGTGGTAAAGAATAATAACGATGTTTGTCAACAGGAGGCATAAGAGAAAACCAATTATTATAGGAATCCTATCAATTATCTTGGTAGGATTTCTTATACTTCTAAATTAAAACAGTTTTAGATTAACTTATCATCAAGGAAAGTTGGTCTTAAATACAAACTATTATTACCTTTACAAAAAGAAAAGACTATGAAAAAAGCACTAAAAGAGCATTTGAATATTTGGACAATTTCACTACTTGTGTTGTTTACCTCATTGTTGACATCGTGCTCAAATGGGATATTAACAAAAATAGAGGAAAACCCCACTTCTGTTGCAACTGTAATTGGTGTGGAACTACCCGATTTGGAACTTGTCAAATCGGACCGCGGAGTAGGCTCACATTATCTCTCCTACACCTATGAGTTCAAATTCCGTGAGCCTATCTCCGAAGCACATATCACTAATTTGGAGGAATTGTGCAAAACAGACAAGCATTGGAACAAGAACTATTGCGGAGACTACATCTATGCGACCAATATAAACGGAGATATAATGGATTGCCTTATAAGTGAAGACTATATGATTTTTGGTTATTCCCAGAGCGATGGTGAAGAAGAAATAGCTGATTTCATAATAGTCCTGGCTATAATAAAACTTATAGCCATAATTGCAGGCATTATAGCGTTTATTATTTTTCTTGTCCGAAAATCAAAGATGTGAAAATAGGATTTTTTATTACATAAAAAATGATTAAGTTCTGCTTTGCTGGCAAAAGTAGTTATGATTGAAGTAAGAATATTAGTTGACCGCCTACGATAAAAGCAAGATCTTGAATACACGATATAAAAACTATTACTATATGAAGAAAAAGGTAATTATATTTCTACTACTATTCATTGGTGCGTTTTTCTATGCAAAGAGTTCGTACGTGCCAGAATTTAACGGTATTGACATATCTCATCACAACAAGGTCGATTGGGAAAAGATAAAGAAGAACAATGCCATAAAATTCTGTTATATAAAAGCGACTGAGGGCAAATCCTTTAGCGATCCAATGTGCCACAAGCATGCAGAACGTGCAAAGGAGAACGGTCTGTATGTAGGACTTTACCATTACTTCAGAACTGATGTTACGCCAGAAGCACAATTCGAGAATTTTAAACGAATTTATGATAAAGTTCCATCGGATCTTATTCCTGTTATAGATGTGGAACAAAACGGTAACAATTTTAGCGATACGGATTTTGTCAACGAAAGATTGGGAATTCTCATACGTCTGTTTGAAGAAAGTTTCGGTTGTAAGCCAATTATCTATACAGGTTCGTGGTGTTGCTTGAAAGTTATCCCAACAATCTATGATTGCCCTTTATGGGTGCGTTTCATCAAAGGGCATAACTTGGTACCCAACACGACAATCAAGCAGGCCGCCATAATAGACAATATTGATATGGATTATTGCAAGGATATTAACAAAATAATTCTTCGATAGTTATGAGACGGCTTATACAGACTCTAAGCATTATCTTTTTTATCTTATGCATTTGTTTAGGAATAGTTTATCTTCATATTGAAAAAAAGGTAACCAGAATTGACTTGCCAAAGGGTGAACTAAAATGGTCGAACAAGAGACCGCAAAATGCCAAGATGTGTGTCCCTGCCGCTTTTACAGATGAACAAGGACAAATTCTTGGAGCATACAGGATAAATGGAAAGACCTATGAAGCAAACAAGACAATGATAATGAGAGTCTCCTTAAAAGGGGATATGTTCTTTATCAGCAGAAAATGGATGGGCGACAATGGTTTCCAACAACTGACATTGGTTAACAATTCAAAAGCAATGAAGTTCCACGACACGCGTAAGACTATACGCAGAGCTTTATGTAAAGACAAGGACGGTGCTTTCATATTGCAGTCCAATTACCCAATGACAATGTCCGATTTTGCTTTAGAATGTGGCAAACGCTGTACCAATGCAACCTATTTGGATATGGGAGAATTTGGTTACGGATATATCAAAAAAGGTTTTTTCACAAGGCCTCTCTACATTTGGGGATACTTCACAAGAAACAAACAGACCAATTGGTTATATATTGAATAGAGGTGATGAATCACTATTGCAAATAAGAGCTTACAGAGTGTTTTACAAGCTGTAAAATACCGCGATATACGGTAAGTAGAAACGCTTAAAAAAGATGCCGCAGTGCCGTGAATTATCGCCGTTGAGGGTTGCAGGGAACGTAGGCTTTGTGTAAATTTGTAACCAAACAAATGTTTACCGGTAGTTTACCGGTAGATAATTTACGAGAGAATTAATTGGTAAGCATAAATGCTTTAAGGGCTTTTAGCTCAGTTGGTTAGAGCAACAGACTCATAATCTGGAGGTCCTTAGTTATCTCCTCCGTTCTATTCGTTTGCACCAGCTGCGCTGACGGCAAACAACGGAGTCGATGGGTCTATACGAGACGAATCTCAAGCCCTAGATGGCCCACGAAGAACAAGAGAGGTTAAATATCTGATAATAAGATGTTTGACCTCCTTTCTTTTTATATATTTTAGAGATTCGGGGAATGCACGATTTGTGGTCAAAAAAAGGTTGATTTTGGCAAGGAAACCCTAGAAAAGGTTGAGAACAAGTTATATTTACATTGGAACATATACATTATTTCCGGCATAAATCCTTGAGGTCCTGCAACAACTTGCCGCTCACCGTCTCTATTGAGAATTTTTCAATCAATGGGGCACGCTCTGAATAGTCCTGCTCCGTTGCCGACATTTCAAGAGCCTTGAGCATTCCATTATACATACTCTCTGAACCATGTTCGCACTGGATTATAGTATTATACCCGGCAAACAGTTCACGCGATGGAGTGTCGTGCCCGGTTTCGCACACAATCATACGGTTGACCTTCAGATAAGAGGTCACCTTGCTCGACAAGAATGGGTCCTTGTCACGGTCGGCATCAATGTCAATGAGCACACTTGCGCGACTGAACAGGGGATTCAGGTCATCGGTATGCTTTTCTATGATTATGTGTTCCATGTCATCGGGGGAGAGTATCCTGTCACGTCCCTTGAACTTTATCATATTCCCGACAAAAATGAGTTTTACATCAGGATATTTCTCACGTATACGTTTGAAGGCAGTGAACAGATATGCGGGGTTACGCAAGCCATAGAGATTGCCAGTGTAAAGGAAAACCTTCTCGGCAGATATTGGATTGTTGTATTCCCGGCTTGGCGATGGAGTGAGCAAGACACCACTCTTTAGACCCGGCTTGTGCTTGAATGTAGAGAGTTGGAACTCGAGCATGTGTCTATTTGACGATGCCGCATAATCTGCTGCAGGATAGTTGCTGCGCACGACACGTCTCTTCTTGCGATACTGGTTGAAGGAAACCCAGCCTCCGGGTGCAGGAATGGCATCGACCGAGTAGATGGCAAACTTGCAGCCGAGTTTCCTGGCAAGATGCTTGCCACATACTATTGGTGTCAATTGCGAAGAAGCAATGAAAGCCATCACGACATCATAGTCAGCAGCCACGACATCGGCCACCTTGCGGCTCCAATGGCTTGAGACAGGAGTAGTGCCAAACCACTGCAAGAATCTTTTATACCACCAATTTGTACGTTTTGAAAACGGAACGTGATACTGGTTGCGAAGAATTGAACAGAAAGCCGGTCTTGGTTCAAAGTCACTGACTACATCAACTTCGGCATGCTTTGCCAACTCAGTGAATATACGTTCATATATTATGTTTATACCTGTGGCCGCTTTAAAATATATAGCAAGAATTTTCATTTGTCAGACAATTAAAGTATTTACTTTCCCCTAAGTCTCTGTCATAGAACAAATTTAGAAGCCGTTTAAGAAGCTGTTAAAATTTCTAAAAAACATTCTCTTACAAGCTGATAGTTTCAACAAGATAGCGAACTACCGGATTCACTTGCCGGCAAGGCTGCCTCTTGATGCAAAAATACATAATCCATTCGCTTTTTGCAACTCTTGCCTGCTATAATTCATTGCTGAAAGGCTGATTGCATCTGCGTTGTCATGCTGTTGCCCCTTCTGCAGAATATGGAACGACACGAACAACCTTAAAGCACATACTGCACGGGAACGCAATGAAAGGGATTGCCGACAGAGATACAAATAACATTCCAGCCAAGAAGCCTGTGGGCTTCTTGGCTGGAACTGTGCCTTTTGGTAAAAGATGATGTCCAATTACTTGACCAACACCTTATTGCCGTTTATGATATATACACCCTTTACAGCCTTGAGAACCTTGCGACCCTGAAGGTCATAAATGCCTTTCACCACTCCGTTTTCAGTTTTCACCTCTTCAACGCCTGTTGTGCCGGGGAAACGGAAGCTGTAAGAAGCAGCGTTCATAGCAGCAGTTGCCGGCAGATAGGCCTTGTTTGCATTGTTCAACCAAACGCCATCTTCCGTCGCAGCCTTGTAAAGACCAACCTCGCCATCAACCATACCAAGCACGTATGCCTCGCCCTGGATATTGGTATCAACGAGTGTACCCTCGAGCAAGTTCTCACCAATAACTGCAGGAGCCTCGCTTGACTGCACAAAGCCATAGTTGCCCTTGGCAGCCTTTACAATCACAGCCTCCTCAGCCGGGAGAACGCCAGTCACCTGCTCCAGTGTAACATAACCGTTGTTGATTTCAGACACGACGTATGCTTCCACGTTTGCAGGAATTGCTGCATTGAAGCCAAGGTAAAGTGTCGCATAACCGGCATCACCTACATAGAGTTCGTGAATATCGCTCTCAAGGGTGAATTTCAATGAAGAACCGCCATCAGTTGCAGCTGCATCTGTAGTCCAATAGCCAAGGTTGCTGTTCACATCGTTCAAATAGCCCAAAGAGTGTGATGCATTGCGGAATACGAATACATTGTTGTTGTTCTCGAACATATACACAGGTGCAGTTTCATAGTCTACTGCAGAAACGTGTGCGTTGTTCGACACAGCACCACCGATAGCCTTCTCTGCACCAAGCGCACGGTTCACAATCTTATAGCCAGCAAATGGGTTACCCACAAAGGCAAAGAGAGCGTTGTTGCCGCTCTGTGCAGTTGCGTTGCAAGCAAACTTGCCTGTTGCCTCATCATAGTACACATTCTTTGTGTTGCGGATCTTGAGTGAATACCAGCAAGCCATATCGTAAGAAGATGAAGGCTTGAAAGGCATATCCTCCAATTCGCACTCAATCACGAATGTCCTGCCCTCGTCCTCGGCTGTCGCAACACCCTCGGGAGTACCCGATGTCTGCGCAAAAGCAGCAGAGAGAACTGGCGGGAACGCCTCACCGACGTATGCGACCTCCTTTTGGCTGAGCCACTCGGTGTTGCCATAACGGTATGAGTATGTAATGTTTACAGGTAGTGCGCCTGTATCCTCTGCATTGCCAAGAATTTCAACATACTTGCCATTTGTAATCTGCGAAATTGTCAAAGGCACGTAAACCATTGAATAGCCACCAGGAGTCTCCTCGTAGAAGAAACCGATGCGGCCATCGGTCTGCAAGGTAAATGTACTGTAGGCAGAGCCCTGTGTGGTACTTACAAGCAGACCTCTCTCCCAGCCTGTCGCGAATGTGGGAACATCGTTCTTGCCACCCTTCTGGTAGCTGTACTTGCTTGTGATATCCTTGAAGTAGAAACCTACGTTGCGGCGAACGTCGCCCGAGTACTCCTCAAGGCCAAGAGGCAATGACTGCAGAACGATGTTGTGTATATCACCATCGGCACCAAGTACCTTAAATGTTGTAATCTCACCGTTTGTACCATTCCAGTCACTTGGTGCAGGGATGTCGCTGTTTGTACCCTCGCCCCAAGAACCCTGACCGTTCTCGATGTCAGAGTATGTAAAGATATTGTAGTAGCGGCCGTGTGGCTTGCGTGACGACATAATCACGTCACCGTTAGGCAACTCCTCACACTTGGGCTCGTTTGCATTGCCAAAGTTGGGGAAAGGCATATCCTCGCGTGTGCCAAGAATGTTCCATGTGAGACCGAAGTCATCGGAGTATGCAACGCGGTTGTGCATATCCTTGCTCCAGAGAGCTGCATAAATACGATAGTAGTCGCCCACCTTAATCTTTGAACTCTGGAAGATACGACCTGAACCGAAGAAGAAGCTCTGCGCTGTATACTGGTCCTGGCTTGTCTTGTCACCGGCCTTGTAAGCCTCGGTATCCCACAAGCCATAGAACTCCTCGGTAATATCGTCAAAGATAGCATTTTCGTCATTTACCGAGTGGTATGTCTCGCCACCATCCTCGCTGTAGAAGCGTGCGATGCGGTTAGGATTCTCGCGTGTTGCACTACCACACACGGTGCGTCCTGTTACACAGATGAGCAATACACGACCTGTCTCACGGTCGATGCAGACTGCGGGATCACCGTAACCGTCATTGTGCTGGGTTGTTATATCTCCGTCTACATTGTCATCTACATTACCGGTGATGATAGTTGTACCCTCGCCCCATACTGTACCATCGGCAGAACCGATACGCTGCACCAAGTCAACACGACCGAAACCAATGTCGGCACCACAAGGACGATAGTCATTAAGCGCAAGCAACTTGCCGTCCTTGCGTGTTGCAATGGCAGGGATGCGGTAAGGAGGGTTGTTGTGATACCACAAGTACTGGTACTCGCTCTCCATGTCGCCGGTGAAATTCACATTCACAATGGGCTTGAGCTTAACAGTAAAGTCTGTAAGGAGAACACCCTTGCCGTTTGTACCGGCCAGAGTAAACTGCAATGAAACAAGGTTTTCATTTACAGAAGCGATTGTCTGCGCATCATTGCTTGTTGTATATTCAGTGCCGTTGAATGTAAGTGTGAGGCCTGTGTCATGGTTGTTGTTTGCAAAAGTGAATGAGTACTCCTCGATTCTGTAGCCCTCGGGCGCTGTCAATGTATAGGTTGAATTTGCGGTCTGACCGCTCATCATCTGCACATTATCGTTAACCCAATTCATGTTGTTTACGCCACAACCGAATGTCAACTGAGGAGTTTTTGTACTTTTCCAAATGCTATTCCAGTTCTGGTTTGCAGTGCTGCCATCCCTGTACAAGTTTCCATTTTCACTGTTAATGGTATACTCAACGCTCTCACCCTCTTCGATGCTCGCATTCCAGCCGTGATAGGTAAATGTGCTCATTGACACATTCTCGCCGTGTGGGAAATAGTATGTCTTCTGCTCGCCATTCAAATCCTTAGTGATGGTTGTGGTAGAAGTTGTGCTGCCGTATGTGAGCTTGAAATCACCGATACGTGTGTTTGTCTGTGGATACTTTGTCTCACCCGTTACATTCAGGCGCACATTTACAGCATTGGGGTTGACGCGTGTGATAGTCCAACGTGAGCCGGCATCGGTAATACCATAGAACTTCAAATCGCCACCGGCACCGCCATACATATTCAAAGAGTAGCCACCATCAACATTTGTTGTCACACCGATACCAGGTCTTTCACTTGCTGCATTCTGACTCATATTCAAGTACCATTTTGCAGCCTCACCTGTTGTCCACGATGCAGCTGTGCCGTTACCGGGAGATGTGCTTGCTGTGAGCTTATATTGCTGACCCAAAGCCTTGCAGTAGATATCGAAACCATCGGTATTGTTACCGACGAAGCAGAAGAGCTGGTTCTCGAGGCTCATATCCAAAGCGGCTGTACCCGCCTTTGACGATGTCGGCGCACTCCATGTATAGCTCTGATTGTTACAGTTTGTAAGGCGCAACCATTTCTCGCCGTATGTTGCAGAGAAAACAGCAGGAGCGGCATTGGGGTCTGCAACATTTACCTTGAAGTAAGGAAGCCATGTTCTCTCCGACCCACCGGCACTTACCTTTGGTTCATAGTTGCCATTTGCATTAGAAATTGCTATGCGCTGGCCGCATGAACCGATACTGGTATTTGACTCCGAGAAGAAGATGTAGTATGTAGCACCGGCAGTCAAAGTTACATCCTCAAAGGTGTACTCGACCAAAGCATTGTTCACCGGTGTTGGATTGTTGGTAGAGACAGCAACCTTGTCCTCAATATTCTTTGTAGAAGAGATTACCATATAGGCTGTTTTTGTTGTTGCAGCCTTTTCGGTATTAGTACACAGATGGATATTCTCCAATGCCACGTTTGTGACACCTTCTGTTGCAGGGACAGCAAGACCAATCCAAGTAATATCGGCCTTGTCATTAGCTCCGGAGCCCACGTTCCATGAGAGCGCCTCGGCATTCTGCGCAAAAGCTGTGCCAACAAGGCATACCATTGCGAACAAAAGAGTAAAAACTTTTTTCATTTAAAATTCTATTTAGATAACAAACATTTAAATTCAAGTATCTAACGGCATAGTCCAAATTGGGCTATGCCGTTAGCAATAAATATCAAAGCAAAATCACTTTACAAGTTTTTTCACACCGTCCTGGATGTAGACCTGACCAACAGGAGCGCTCTGTACACGACGGCCGCTGAGGTCATAGATAGCGTCACTCTTTACATTACTGGCAGCAACAGGAGCTATTGATGTCTCGGTTGTGAAGTCAATCTCAACAACATCATCCTTTACACAAGGAACTGTTACAATACCGTGCTGGTCAACTGTCACACCAACCTCCTTACCGTTAACGGTAATCTTGGCCTTTGAAATCTCCATTGCACCAACGTTACAACGTACCTTGAGCTCGGCACCGGCGTTGCTTGTGATTGTAGCCTTCTGACACTTGCCATCCAACCAGTTGAAATCAACGGTAAAGTTACCCATAGCCTTCATACCTGTTACAGTACCGGTTCTCTTCCATACTGCAGGCAGTGCAGGGAGGATGTTGATGTAACCGTGTGCACTCTGCAAGAGCATCTCGGCAATACCGGAACATACACCGAAGTTACCGTCAATCTGGAATGGAGCGTGTGAGTCAAAGAGGTTGTAGTAAATACCGCCCTGACCCTGGTCTGTACCGTATGTTGTAGAGTGCTTCAAAGCGTTCTTGATGATGATGTGAGCGTGGTCGCCGTCCTGCGCACGAGCCCAGAGGTTAACCTTCCAACCCATAGACCAACCTGTTGCAGCATCACCACGGTGCTTGAGAGCGTTCACTGCAGGAACGAAATACTCGCTCTCGGGAGTAATCTGGTCCATTGGGAACAATGCCATCAGGTGCGAGATGTGACGGTGGCCCTTCTCACCTACTGAATATGGAGAGTACTTCCATTCGCGGAGCAATACATCACCGGTCTTTACACCAAAGCAAGGATTACCCCATTTACCATCGTAAACCTCGGTATGCAAGCCCTTGTCTGTCTTCTCAAGGTAGAGTGCAAGTTTGTCAAGGTCGGCCTGTGAAAGCCCCAACTCGTTTGCACCAAGAATCTCAATAGCCTCGGCAATGTTCTCGAAGAGGTAGCTGATCATCTGCTGTGCGTGAGCTGTACCGTCCTCTTTCTCGTTTCCGTGCTGCTCGGCACTGAACTCATCTGGAGCAACGTATGTATCATCGTAAACTCTGCGGTCCTTGATAAGACGGTGGAACCAGAACTCTGCGCAATCCCACATTACAGGGAATGCCTTGCGCAAGAACTCCTTATCCTGTGTATAACGGTAGTGCATCCACAAGTGGCTGGTGTACCAAACGTTTGCAACAAGGTAGTTGCTACCCCATGTACTCATACTGTTGTAGAGTGAAGACTCGGTAAGTACGCTCCAGCCGTAGCCTGCGTTGTACTGCTGACCTACCTTCTTCCAACCATCGCTCTGTGCACCACGGATGATGAAGTTCACGAATGGCTTGTGGAGGTCGCTGAGGTTTGTAATCTCAGTTGGCCAGTAGTTCATCTGGATGTTGATGTTTGTGTGGATATCAGAGTTCCAAGGAGAATCGGCACCACGGTCGTTCCATATACCCTGGAGGTTGTTTGGAGCAGCGATAGGCTTGCGGTTTGAGCCGATAGCCAAGTAACGGCCATAGTGGAAATACAACTGCTCGAGGAACAGGTGGTCGTTCTGTGTGCTGGTTGCGTTAGGATTATTTGGATAGTAGTTGTCAACCAAAGTCTTTGTGTCAACTGTTGGAGTTGTAAGACCGAGGTCGAATGTCATGCGCTTTGTGATTGCTGTGAAATCGGCAACGTGTGCAGCCTCAACAGCAGCGAAGCCCTTGGCCTGAGCAGCCTCAATCTCACCCTTTACGCGCTCGTTGACATCGGCCGAAGTCTCTGTTGTAAAGTAGTTGTTGAGAACCTCCATATCACCGTTGAAGTTTGTTGCACCCTTGAGGTAGAATGTAACCTCTGTTGCATCCTTGACAGTAATGCCTCTTGCCGAAGCTGTCACTGTCGCACCCTCACTTGCAACAACGTGCAAGCGTGCCGCATAGTTTACAGTCATGGCACCGGTGAACTCTGCTGTACCGTCGGCGTTGTATGTAACAGCGCTTGCACCGATACCTGTACCAGGCTCCAACATGAATGTAAGGTTAAGCTTGTCCTCGCCCTCGCTCACGTACTGACCTGCGATTACCTGGTCGGGAGCAGAGCTGAAGTACTTGCGAACCTGCTTTGTACCATTAACGTTCTTGAACTCAACACCTGCGATACCCTCCTCAATGTCGAGGTAGCGTACATAGTCGGTTACACCATCAAATACGGTATTGTCATTATTTGTGATAAACAACGAACCAAAATTCATGAATGTACGGTTACCACCGCCTGCGCCTACAACGTTTGCAGGACCACTCCAGAGAGTCTTCTCGTTGAACTGGAGCTCCTCGGTGCGTACACCGCCGAATACCATACAGCCAAGCTCACCGTTACCGAGTGGCAATGCATACTCCATCCAAGGATAGCTTACACCCGCAGCCTCGGCCGATGTTGTGTACCACAATGTATTGGGGTTCTTTGGTGAGAATGAAGAAACGCCCTCAATCTTTGAAATCTCGTGGATGTACTCATCGGGATAATCGGCATAGTCAACCTCATCGAGGAAGAACTTACTACCGGTATCACCTATAGCGCCACTGCTGTTCCACAACGCGAGATAGCTGTTACGGTCATTCCAATACTGGCTTGAAGTACCCGCCCATTTGATGTAAGAAGGCTCACCATTGCCAAAATTCAAAGTACCGTCGAACTCGACAGTATAAGAAGTTGTCTCGGGATTCACCATCACTGCACGAGCCGAAGCCTCGCTGCCAGTCATACCAAGTACCTTTGAAAGACCTGTTGAATAGTTATACACATTATATACCGAACCATTCTTCACAAATGCCCAGATAGCCTGGTTGTCGCGTGGAGTATTCTTGTTCGAAAGCATCAGGTTTGCACCGCTGCAATACTCTGGGTTCAAGCTTACATAACCGCCCTTGCCGTTCTGGATTGTGTAGAACTTTGTATCGGCGTCAAAGTAGCTTACATATACAACAGCACCGTCAACGTATGCAGTAGCAATCTTGCCCTCAACTGCATTGGCCTTGAGGTGGCTTCTCTTGAGCACGAAATCAACTGTAAAAGTGTCGCCATTCTTGTACTCTGTGCCGTTGACAACAACACCGGCAGCAGCATTGTCTGTACCAAGAACCGATACAGAAAAATCAGAAGATGGAGCAACGCCCTCCTCAATAATGTAGCAGTTACCCTCGTCGGTTAATGTATAGCCGTTTACAGTGATACCGGCATCCATCTGTCCGGCTACCTGTGAGTTCATACCGTTACCGCCAATGGTGAGCTTCCAGGGATAGTTGCCACCAACGTTTGTCAGGCTGAGAACCGAAGAAGCTGTTGCAGTGAAGCTACCGTTTGAGCTTACATACTTCTCGGCACCAAGGCTGTAGAGATAGTAGTTCGAACCGTTCTTTTCGATACGGAACAACTGTGCAGGGTCGGCATTGTTTCTTGTTACACTGCCAACCTGCTTACCTGTGCTACCACAGATTTCGCCGGGGACATTCTCGCTGTACAACAAGAAAGCACGCGCACTACGCAATGTGTAGACTTTGTCGTTACTCAATTGCGAGAGATCAGTTACTGTCTGAGCCTGTGCGGCAAAAGCCATACACAAGAAAGAGACAAGCATGAAGAAGATCTTTTTCATAGAGTTTGTTTTAAATTGTTAGTATTAAGTTTATTGTTTTATCCATACATAAAACAGGACACTCTTTGGAGCATACCATTTCAAAGAACAAAAGTAAAGCATACTATTTATAAAAGCAAATAAATATCTATATATTATAATATTATAGCAAAAATAGGCTTGCCGCAATGGCAAACCTATTTTATTTTAACACTCTATAACAACAATTCTCACGCAAGCAGCTGTGCCGCCAGCTGTTCCATTGCCGGCAGGTCGCTATCCTTCATGCGGGAACGTATTGTCACCACTGGTTCAACAATTTCAACATTCTTCATACCCTCGAGCATGGCACGCATCACACGACCGGCCGTGGGCGCCCACGAGCCGTTCTCCATTATTGCCACCTTGCGGTTCTGGTAGCTCTTGAGTTTCAGGTGGTGCAGGAAATCGTGCATAGGCGGGAACACATCGGCATCGTATGAAGCCGCGCACACCACCATGTGGCTGTAGCGGAAAGCATCCTCCACAGCCTCAGCCATGTCGCAGCGCGAGAGGTCGGCGACTACGACCTTGGGTGCGCCTTTTTCGCGCAACATATCGGCAAGGCGGTTGGCAGCCACGGCTGTGCCGCCATGGATTGATGCGTATGCGACAAGCACGCCCTCGTTCTCCGGCTCATACTTACTCCAAGTGTCGTACAACCCAATGTAGTGACCAAGATTCCCGGTCAAGACAGGGCCATGCAACGGGCAGATTATGGCAATGTCCAGCGTTGCGGCCTTTTTGAGCAGTGTCTGCACCTGCGCGCCATACTTTCCGCAGATGTTTATATAGTAGCGGCGAGCCTCGCAATCCCAAGAGCCCCCATTGCACAAAGCCCCGAACTTACCAAAAGCATCGGCAGCAAAGAGCACCTTCTCGCTCTGTTCGTATGAGACCATTACCTCGGGCCAGTGTACCATTGGAGCTACAAAGAACTGCAACGTGTGGCTGCCGAGCGAGAGTGTATCACCCTCCTTCACGACAACAGTGCGCCCCTCGAAGTCCACATTGTCAAAGAACTGCGGCATCATCTGCACAGCCTTTGCCGTTGCAACCACTTTCACCTGCGGATAGCGGGTCACTACCTCGTGAATGAGCGCCGCGTGGTCGGGCTCAAGGTGCTGCACCACAAGGTAATCGGGGGTGCGGCCTGCAAGTACAGACTCAACGTTAGCCCACCACTCTGCACCCTTGCGTGCATCCACAGTATCCATAATAGCCACCTTTTCATCGAGTATTATGTACGAATTGTATGCCATACCTTCGGGCACTACATATTGGCTCTCAAAGAGGTCGATATCAAGGTCATCCACCCCTACGTA
The DNA here is from genome assembly GCA_045636545.1 of Bacteroidaceae bacterium. Classification (GTDB taxonomy): domain Bacteria; phylum Bacteroidota; class Bacteroidia; order Bacteroidales; family Bacteroidaceae; genus HGM04593. The sequence continues at coordinate 57,574 of JAZTXR010000055.1, read as the reverse complement.
TCTGATTGTTGGTGTTATTTCCATTTTTCAAGATTTCTATTGTTCATTCATCAAAACTGCACCACCGGTACATTCTCCACTCCCTCCTGCGCCTCGAAGTAAGGGCGCTTTTCAAAGCCGAACATTCCGGCAAGAATGTTGCGCGGGAATGTACGTATAGAGGTGTTGTAACCCTTTGCCACCTCGTTGAAATTACGGCGTTCAACACTTATGCGGTTCTCGGTCCCCTCGAGCTGCGCCTGCAGTTCAAGGAAGTTTGTGTTTGCCTTGAGATCGGGGTAGGCCTCGGCAACAGCAAGCAGGCGACCAAGCGCGGCGCCCACCTCGCTTTGACTCTGCTGGTACTGCTGCAGCATTTCGGGGGTCATACTCTCGGCATCCACCGTCACCTGTGTTGCACGCGCGCGGGCTGCCACAACGGCATCGAGCGTGTCTTTCTCATGCGCCGCTTAACCCTTTACCGTGTTCACAAGATTGGGGATGAGGTCGGCACGACGCTGATACTGGTTCTCGACATTGCTCCAGGCTGTACTGACAGCCTCATCAGCCTTGACAAGGCCATTGTAACCTGTCACTGCCCAAACGGCAACCACAGCCACCGCTACCAAAATAATGATTGTTGACTTTTTCATATTCTTATTTTTTTATTGTTTACACATACTCTCAAAAACGGCTGCCAGCGCCACCGCCGCCAAAGCTGCCACCGCCAAAACTTCCACCGAAGCCGCCGCCACGCCCAAAGCCACCGCCGCCAATAACTACTCCGCCGCGCGTATGGCGATTGCCATTATCATCGGCGTGTTCTCTACGCACAAACGTATGCCCGCAGTTCAGGCAACGATAGGTATTCTCGCGTACCAGATAACCGTTACAACGTTTCACAATGCGCGAAGCGACCCTCTGAATCTTATGTTTTCCACAATTGGGGCAACGGCTGCTATACCAAACAGCAAAGATTATCACAGCCAGACCGCCAAAAATCATAGTGATAAATATTGCCAGCGCTATAAGTTCCCCTTCGGAATCCTCATCGGCAACACCCTCCATAGAACCATCCAGAACACCACAGACGGCACGCATACCGGCCAACATTCCCGCATCCCAGTCACCACCGGCAAAATGCTCTACCATGTAATGCTGCTGTATGCGTTTACACATTGCATCGGGCATCACACCCTCAAGTCCATAGCCTGTAGCGAACTGCACACACCGCTCGCCGGTTGAAAGCAGCACCACAAGCCCGTTGTCACTCTCTTTCCGGCCTACACCATTCTCCTTTCCCAAACGGTAGGCAAAGTCAAAACAGTCGCCGCCCTCAATATTGCCAAGCACAGCCACAAGCACCTGGATACCGGTACTCTCCTCAAGGGCAAACAACAGGCTGTCGATTGTCGCCACGGACGGAGCGGAAAGTATTCCGTCGGGGTTGCTGACGTAGCGGGTGCGGTCGGCAAGATGCACCATTGGCACATCCTCAACCCTGTACACCTTTGCCTCAGCGGCAGAGAAAGAGCAGAACAGGAGCAGCACTCCCAATAACATTTTTTTCATCTTCAATCAATTACATTGCATTCAAACCGTCTGCAAAGCCATTCACAATAACCTCACTATCGGTTGAAATTTTCTTTATATCGACACTGCGCAGCAAGTTCTCAAGCCCGTCCACGCGCTCTGCATCGCCGGCAGCCTTTGCCTCGGCAAGCAAAATTTTATATTTCTCGAACAACTGGATACCCTGCACAAGACGTTCCCAACGCACCGAGCTTACGCTGAACGGATAGACCACGTATGTGTCGCCCGCAGGCCATGCGGTGAAGCGCGAATCCTCCTCGGGGGTCACGGTCCAACTGTTGTATGCCCAACGCAGATAGCCGTCGAGGTCTTTTGCAAGAGCCTCGAGAGCGATGAAGGCTGCATCAGCAGGGTCCGAGAATGTAAAGAGGTTCGGATACTCGGCGCTGCAGCAGGTGTAGTAGGTAGAGACCTTGCCCTGCGCGCGGCGTGCAGCCAGCAACTCGGGAGTGTATGCACCGTATGCAAAGATATCAAGGCAGTAGTCGTGAATGTCGGCCTCAATCTCGGGATGATAGTTGCCCGCCATTGAAATCTTCATTCCGGGAGCATACTCCTTTATAACCTTTATGGCCGCCTGCATCTGCTGCAGACTGCGCTCGTCCATTGAGATGAATGTCTTGTCAAACCAGCCTTTCTCCTTCAAGTGAGCCGAGAATGCGCTGAGCATTCCGCCCCAGAACTGCGCGTAAGCCTCCTCGCCCGGAGCGCAGTTGATATTCTTGTGTGAGTGGGTCGCCTGGTCGTAGTAGCGGAACGACAGTTTCCAAGGAATCATTGAGAAGCAGGTAATCTCCTTGTCTATACCGCACTCCATCATGAACTCTACCCAACGGTCGAAGATTGTGAAGTCGTACCACCAGGTGCCGTCGGCTTTCTTCACCCAAGTGACCATGCTGCCGAAGGGGTCGTATGTCTGGCCATCCCAGGGACGATCTATGAGCGTTGCTGTAATGGCTTTCTGACCCGCCGAAGCAAGTTTGAGCATATAAGGGCGCATAGCCTCAAAATGTTCATCACTCCACAGTTCCACGTTGTGCACGCGGGCTATGGCGTATGGATTCTGCCAAAGGTCGAGGTGGAAAGCCCACTCCTTTGGCGCGGGCAAAGTGCGGTCTATTACCTTGACCGTGTAGCTGTATCTCGATTTCTTGCCGGCTGATACAAGTTCAACAGTTCCCTTGTATGCTCCGGGCTTTGCGTTCTGCGGAACCTGAACAGTGAGCCACAGGCCACGGCGGGCACCTACGGCGAGAATTGTTGTATCGGAAACGGTAATGCGGTCGGCAACAGGAACCTCGCCATGAGCATCCACCTCGTGACGGCCACAGCCGGTGAACCTGTCTGTGAGTACAGGCAGTACAAAACCACCCACAACATTCTCCGCGGGGATAACACTCCTGCCACACTTGAGGTCGCTGAACCTATACTCCACTCTGCTCTCTTTCGCGCCGTTCTCCACAACAAGTTGCAGGTTCACGCGCTCACCGCGCCATGCCACAGCATTGTTCACGGCACAATCGCTGACTACGTCACTGCAATCCAAAGAATAGCGCACATCAATGCTGCCCCAACGGGCTTTCACCTGGGCAAAGGAACCAAGGCTCATTGCAATTGCAAGAACTGCCAAAAGAACTTTTTTCATAACTATGGTTTTTACTTTTTATCAATTACAGGTTCCCTTAAAGCTGAAGCTCTTCCCTGCACGGGAAGGTTTCAGGTCATCGGACATACGGGCCTCGAGCAGAAGTTCATTCCCTTCAACTGCGCCCGAGATGAATGCAAAGCGGTACTCGGGTTGCGGTTCCTTCTCGCGGTTCATATAAGGGTCTATGTCCACAGCCGAAAAGCCAAGCACAGCGCCGCTCTTCATGCAAGGTACAGACTTGACGGTTATATCAATCTTCAAAGGCATGGCAGCAGCAAACTTCACGTTATCGAAGAACACATCTACCGTGGAGTCCGATGTTTCGGTCACCGATATGCCCACATTCCTTTGGGTATAGTCACCCACAACAAGGTCGCCATAATAGACACCATCGGCATCGGCGGGGAATGTTGCGCTGTTATCCACGCATGACAGCAGAGTCATCGGCAAAAATAGTGATAATATTGTTTTTTTCATTGTTTTTATAAATTTACATGAAATGACACTCCAAGATGCAACGGTTTGCCCTGCGCAAAGAAGTCGTTGCCTATTGAGCGGAAATAGAACGTATTGTACTTTTCATTCAGCAGGTTCTTGCCCCACAGCGATGCGCCCCAGTGCCCTTTTTCCCACACAAGCGATGCCGACAGCAGGCTATAGAACGGTTGCGACAGCGTGTTCTCCTCGTTCCAATATATGCGCCCAACGCCGTTCCAACCAACATTGAGCACAAAGATGTTTGCAAAACTGCGCGGAACGGGAATGCGATAGGCAATATTGGCAGAGTAAGTCTCGCGCGGTGCGTATGGCAACGCCTTGCCGGCAAGATCCACATCGCCGCGGTTATACTCAATGAAACGGGCGTGTGTGTAGCCAAATCCCGCATCAATGGTAAAGGCGCCGACTACATAACGCGCACCAAGTTCCACGCCGGTGCTGAACGAGCGGCCGGCATTGGACATCATGCGCCCCGTGCCCATTCCCTGCGGAAAGACCGTAAGTTGCTGGTTGCGGCAACCTATATAAAACAGCGTGGCTGATATATCCAAGTTTCCGTTTGCAAGCGGCGAGAGGTGCGCGCCCAGTTCGTATGTCCAGTTCTCCTCGGGGCGATACACCGTAGACGACACATCGGCCTCCTGGTCGTTGCCAATGAGCTCGCCAATCATCTTGCTTTGCAAAATATCGGAGAAGAGCTGTGTATTGAAGCCGCCGGACTTGAAGCCTTTACGTGCCGAAGCATAGACGTTACCCCAACTGCCATCGTATGAGACAGAGAGGCTCGGCAACACCTCAAGCGCATCCACAGCCCTGTTTCCCTTGAAAACAGAGTTCAGTTCGTTGCTGTCGCGCAAATCCCTGTATGTACTGTAGCGCACCGTTGCACGGCTGTCGTAGCTCATCGAGGAGTATTCATAATCGACACGCAGGCCGGCCTTGACATCAAAACCTCCTAAAGAGAGACCACCCTGCACAAAGGCTGCAACGCCCATTGCCGGTATTGTGAAATCGTCGTGAATGGTAAAGGCATCCTCTTCGAACGACAGTTCCCTGTCACCCGTGAGCAGCCAATAGTAGTTCTCGTTGGCATTCTTGAGTATGAGATTGTCGATGCCATACTGCTTAAAGTGCACAGGTGCCGACATCCTGTTGTGCTTGAAGAAGCCGAACACGCCGCCCAAAAGATTGAAAGCGCCCAAGTCATCGGCCTTGACAACGAACTCCTGTGTCAGGGAGTGTTCCTTCTGGTACTGCCCCATTGAGAAATAGTCGAGCGGCAGAAAATCGTTGTCGAGTTCCATACGGTCATCGACATACTGATATCCTGTGACAGACGAGAGTGTCATGCGGTCGAAACGCCTTTTGATTACAAGACCATCGGAGAGGTTGAAGCGCTTGTAGGAACACTCGTCGTTATATGCAACCGGCTCAAGTTGTTGCCTGTAGACATTGTAATGGCCGTATGCCCAACCGCCCTCGCTCACATAGCCGGCCGAGAGGGTATTGTCAATGCTCATGTTGCCGCCCGGCTGCCACTGCAGGCGCAGGCGCAGCGCGGCATTGTCACCGCCATCGCAGTTCTTGCCCAGTTCGTGGTTCTTGAAATAGCCGTCGCTGTGGTTGTACATGACACCCACTGCCCAACCGAAAGTGTCACCCACCTTGGCATAATGCGAAGCCTTGAGACGCACATTGTTCGCAGTGCCATACTCCACGGCAAGGCGCTTTCCTTGAAAATCGAGCGGCGACATAGTGTAGATGTTCATTGCCCCGCCCGAGGTGTTGCGCCCGAAAAGCAAGCCCTGCGCACCACGCATCACCTGAATGCGGTCAATATCAAAGAGTTCAAAATCGTAGCTGTTCTTGTTCATCACCGGCACGCCATCGATGTTCATTCCCACCACGGGCTGGTCTATGCGCGAGCCGAAGCCACGCACATACATCGACGATGTCATGCGCGAGCCATAGTCGGGCTGATAGAAATTGGGTGCAAGCACCGACAGTTCCTTGACGGATGTCAGGTGACGGTTCTCCAATTCCACGCGGCGCAGTGAGGTCGATGAATACGCACCCGCATCCTCATCGGATATCTTCACAGACGAGACAATGTCAATCGACGGCAGCACCGAATCGACAGGTTCAACCGGTGACACAAGCAGTGCGAGTATGGAGAATAAAAGATTCAATGTCGTTCATTAATTGAACGCGAAGATAGCAAAAAAAAGCATAAAAACCGCTTGGCGAGTGTTAAAAGGTTAAGATCATTTACCTTTAATATTTCACATCCCCACCATCTCCTTTATGAGCGGCAGCAGAACCTTATCTACAACCTTGTCATTGAGGCGGTGCTCACCGTTGAACCAGCGGCAGCGCTCCTCGCCATAGAGCCCGGCCATCAAGGGGTAGAAATGTACAACGGGGTCCTTGTCGCCAAAAAGCCCCACGACAAGCTGTTTCTCGTCATCGGTAATGCCATCGAACTGATGCTTCTCCATCTCTTTGAAACGCTCCAACACAGCTTTGTCAATGCGAAACTCGGTTGCACCGTCCTTACGTTTTGACATATACTTGTTGCGCCCCATCTTGCCAAAAAGCAACGAGCGCGACATCTCGAACGACGGGTTCACCACAATGCGTGGCACACCCCACAATTGCTGGGCGTACATTCCACCCATTGAAGTACCCACGACAATCTCGGGTTGCTCCTCCTTTACAATTGTGCGCAGCAGCTCAAGCGTCTCAAAAGGGTCGACCGGCAAATCGGGGGCAATGACACGCCAACCAGGGAGACTGCGACGGAGGTTCATCACGGTTCCCGAACTGCCCGACGATGCAAAGCCGTGGACATACATCATTTTACGCATTTCACCCATAAGAAAATGTTTTTACTCGAAATAAAGCGACAATGTTATCATCTTGCTCGTAACCCTGTCGACCGACTGCGTGAATTTTAGATAGTTGGCATCAAGCAGGTCATTACGCTCTTTCTTGAGCACATTGAGCGGGCTGAACGAGAACTTCAGCTCGGGAATCAGCTTGAAGAAGGGCAGATAGAAGTCGCAGCCCACACCGACCTCAATCATGAAATCAAATTTACGCAGCAAAAGTTGCTGTTGTTTCTTGACCGTAAGGTTCCACATGGGGCTTACACCAGCCGTCACGTATGGACGGTAGTTGTTGAAACGCTCGGCCGCGAATTTAACGTGAACAGGAACTGCAATATATGTCGTTTTCACCGACTGCTTCGACGTCTCGCCACTCTGCTGCTCACGGAAACGGACTATGTTCTGCCCGAAGTGCATTGTGGGAATTGCGCGCAACGCCATATAGGTGTTCAGCCTAAGGTCGGCAAGCACGCCAACGCTGAAACCAGGATTGTAGGTTGCAATGTCGGCAAACCAGCTCTCGCCGTTTTCGGTAACAAAGCCATTGTTCACAAACTCCATATCCTGCATGTGCGTACCGATGAAGAAGCCATAGTGCAGACGGCGGTAATCGATATACGGTTTGTTCTGCACCTTACGTTCCTGCGCCACCGCAAACAGCGGCAACAACAGCAGCAAAATATATGTAACGGTTCTTTTCATCCAAAGAAGTTGTTTAATTTATGTCCTTGAAATTTTTATAGGTCTTTTTTAGAATGTTTTTTCATTTTTCAAAGGCGCATAGTGGACTATGCAACTGCGAAAAAGGGGAAAACAGGCAAAAAAGAACATAAAAAGACAAGCACGACTCGCGCATAATGCAAATATATTTTTGAAAGAAATTTAACAACTTCTTAATATAACGCAAAAAAGCGCAAGTTATTGCAAACAGGAAAAAGTTTGTATACCTATCGCAGCTTTCACCTTTCCGTTTTCACTTTTCAGCTTGTTACGCGAATTCGCTCAGCTCGAGCCAGCGCATTGTCTTTTCGTCAATGAGTGCAATGACATCCTGTATGCGGCGCGATTTTGCAACCAGTTCATCATTGCCGAGCGTGCCGCTGCACAGCGCCTGTTCAATGGCGTTCTTTTCCTCCTCAAGTTCCATAATCTCAACCTCAAGAGCCTCATACTCCTTGCGTTCCTTGAACGACAGCTTGCGCTTCGTCTCCACGCGGTAGCTCTGCTTGGGAGCGTTATCCTTTGCTGCTTTTGCCGCAGCCTGTGCCGCCGCAGCGGCCTTCTCCTCCTCGCGCCAGTCGCGCCAATCGGTGTAGTTACCCGGGAAATCCTTGATGTCACCACCTCCATTGAACACAAAAATGTGGTCAACAACCTTATCCATGAAGTAACGGTCGTGGCTCACCACAATAACACAGCCCTTGAAGTCGCGCAGATACTCCTCAAGTATCTGCAGGGTCTCGATATCGAGATCGTTGGTAGGCTCGTCGAGCACAAGGAAGTTGGGGTTCGACATAAGCACCGTGCACAGATAGAGACGACGTTTCTCGCCACCGCTCAGTTTGTAGACATAGTTATGCTGTTTCTCGGGAGTAAAGAGGAAGTGCTGCAGGAACTGCGATGCGGTGAGCATCTTGCCCGCCACGGGGATTACCTCGGCAATATCCTTTACCACATCAATCACCTTCATCTGCTCGTTGAACGCAAGACCATCCTGGCTGTAATAGCCCCACTTCACCGTCTCGCCCACGTCGACCGTACCGCTGTCGGGCGCAACACGCCCCAACAGCATCTTGATGAATGTGGACTTGCCGGTGCCGTTATTGCCCACGATGCCCAGTTTCTCGTAACGCGCGAAGGTGTAGGTGAAATCCTTTGTGATTACCCGGTCATCGAACGCCTTCGACAAGTGATTGAGCACAAATATTTTATTACCGATGTATTGCGACTTTATCTCGAGCGACACCTTGCTGTCGTCGCGCATTGCAGCCGCCTTCTCCTCCAGTTTGTAGAACGCATCTATGCGATATTTTGCCTTGTGGGCGCGTGCCTGGGGCTGACGGCGCATCCACTCGAGCTCGGTGCGCAACAGGTTACGCGCGCGGGCAGTCTCGGCCGCAAGGTTCTGCAGACGCTCCTCGCGCTTTTGCAGGAAGTAGCTGTAGTTGCCCTTGTAGCGATAGACCCGACGGTCGTCAATCTCAATAATCTCGTTGCAGACATTGTCGAGGAAATAGCGGTCATGGGTAACCATTAGCAGGCTGCCGCTGAGGCGCGAGAGATACTCCTCCAGCCACTCCACCATCTCAAGGTCAAGGTGGTTGGTAGGCTCGTCAAGAATCATCAGCTGCGGCTCGTCGATGAGCACCGATGCCAGCGCCACGCGTTTCCTCTGGCCGCCCGAAAGCTCCTTTATCGGTTGGTTGAACTTCTCTATCTTAAGTTTCGTGAGCACCTGCTTTGCGCGTGTCTCATAGTCCCATGCCTCTAGGCGGTCCATCTCCTCCATCAGGCGCTGTAGTGCAGCGTGGTCGCCGCTCTCAAGCGCCTCCTCGTAACGCGCAATCACGCCCGCCTTTTCGCTGTTGCGCTGCAAGCAAGCTTCTATGACGGTGAGCGCAGGGTCAAAATCGGGTTCCTGTTCAAGATACCCCACCCTAACGCCACCGCGCAGAGTGATTTTGCCGCTGTCGAGCGGCTCCTCGCCGGCTATAATCTTCAACAGCGTGCTCTTTCCCTTACCATTGCACGCAATGAGGCCTATGCGCTGGCGCTCCTCGACGGTGAATGATATGTCACTGAAAAGCACAAGCTCACCGAAACTCTTTGATACATTCTCTATCTGCAGGTCTATTGCCATGAGTCTTTTATTTGATAATATGTCATATCGAACAAAAGTGAGATATCTCAATGTTTCTGAGATTCCTCACACAAGGTTCGGAATGACAAACAGCCATATTATATCTTGTCATTTCGCCCGCGAAGATAATAAATTACACAGAATGCTGCAAAGTCTATCTTAAAGAACACTGTTTTTTTGACGAATGGCAAAAAAGAAGTCAATGAATTGCAATTTACGCCTTGTTGGCCGCAAATTCTGCGGCTTATAGAACGCAAACGACCTCCGCAATGCACATAGAGTGTGTTGCGGAGGTCTTAAACAAGAATCAAATATTACTCCATCGGCATTCTCTCACCGCGTGGTGCGCCACCGGGACGACCACCTCGTCCACCTGGACGGCCGCCGGAACGGTCCTGACCGCGCTTGCCGCGCATCTGCAACATTCTGTTGCGCTGCTCCTGCTGCAGCTTCAGGTACTTCTCATACTGCTCGGGAGTGAGAATCTGCTGCATCTGCTCGTTGCGCACCTCCTCGCGCTGTTTCCTAAGTTCCATCATTGCCTTCATCTGCTCCTCGGACGGCTGCACACGCTCGAGTCTCTTGCCCTCGGCACGCATCTTCTCCATTCGCTCACGGCGCACCTTCATGCTGTCCTGCATTGTAAGGGCATCGGCATAATTGATGAGAAAAACGGCCTGCATCTGAATAGAGTCGAGCTGCAGCGCCTGGTGCAGGCGCATTGTCTGGCGCTGCGCCATCTCCTCGGGGTTGAACTCACGCTGCCTGTGCTGTGGAGCACCATGGTGCTGCGCAAAAGTCATTGTCGCGAACATTGTGGCAACAATGCAAAGTAGAATCTTTTTCATCGTTATATGTTTTTTAAGAATTTCCTTTGCAAGTACGGCCTCTGCATAAGCAGAAGCCGTAGAGACAAACATTGAAAAACAACGGGCTATTGACCCATCATCCGTATATTTGACGAAAAAGCGGGCAGAATGTAAAAACAGCACTCCTCAATTTAACTCTTTTTAACAACACAGTCCTGTATAACGCCATCCACCATGTGCAGGGTGCGGTCGGTGTATGATGCGAGAGCCTCATCATGTGTCACTATGACGAATGTCTGGCCATAGCGGTCGCGCAGGTCAAAGAACAGTTTGTGCAGTTCCTCCTTGTTCCTGGTGTCGAGGCTGCCCGACGGTTCGTCGGCAAGCACTACATCGGGGTGGTTTATGAGTGCACGTGCAACTGCAACACGTTGGTTCTCACCACCCGACATCTCGGCAGGCTTGTGATGGGCGCGCTCCTCGAGCCCCATCACCTGCAGCAGTTGCATGGCCTCGGCCTCGGCCTCGGTCTTCTTGCGCCCTGCAATGAGCGCGGGAATGACGATGTTCTCGAGTGCCGTGAACTCGGGCAACAACTGGTGGAACTGGAACACGAAACCTATGTGTCTGTTGCGGAATGCCGCCAGGCGCTTGCTGCTCAAACGCCCCAAATCCTCGCCGTTGAAACGGATGGTACCGCTTGTGGGCTTGTCGAGAGTGCCTATGAGCTGCAGAAGCGTTGTCTTTCCGGCGCCGCTTGAACCCACAATGCTTATTACCTCGCCCTTTTCAATGGTGAGGTCGACACCCTTGAGCACCTGCAGGTCGCCGAAATTCTTTGTCAACCGTTCTATCTGAATCATATCTCCTTTATTACATATTCTGCAATGTAGCAACCGAAGGCTGCCGTAAAATAGCCGAGCGAACCGATGATGGGCTTGCCGCCCGCGGGATTGGGGCGTATGGCATCGCGGCGCGGCTCCTCGGCACTGAAAATCACTGGTAATTTGTGCCTGCCGCGCGCATCGCGCAATTGGCGGCGCACATTCTTTGCAAGAGTGCAGTGTTCGGTCTTCCACAGTTCACTGCTGCGTATGGCCGCAAGGTCACACTTTGCACCGGCACCCATACTGGAAATTATCTTAAGGCCACGCTGCCAGCACTCACGTATGAGCGCACACTTGGGGTCGAGGGTGTCAATGGCATCGACAACAAAGTCAAAGTGCCGTTCATCGAGCAGTTGCGCAACATTCTCGGGTGTTATGAACTGCTGTTTGACAACCAGCTGCACAGCGGGGTTTATGGCGCGCAGGCGCGCAGCGACAACATCGCATTTCGGTTGCCCCACGGTAGATGCAAGTGCCGGCATCTGACGGTTGACGTTGGTGACATCGACCACATCGGCATCGACAAGAGTGAAAGCACCCACTCCGGCACGGCACAACATCTCGGCAGCCCAAGAGCCTACACCACCAAGCCCAACGACAAGCACACAGGCATTGCCAAGCCTCATCTGCCTCTCCTCACCCAACAGCAACTCGCCGCGTTGCAACCAATTTTCAGCCATAAAACCGCTCTATTTTACATTTCCTGTAGCGAAAGTACAAAAAAATAGCATAGCGGCGGGCATATAATACAAATTTTAAGTAAATTTGCAGACAACAAACTATCAACAAATTATGAAAATAGCAATCGTAGGTGTCAGCGGAGCGGTAGGACAGGAGTTCCTTCGCGTGCTCGACGAGAGAAATTTCCCTTTTGACGAGCTGGTGCTCTTTGGCTCGGCTCGCAGTGCAGGCCAGGTTTACAACTATCGCGGTGTAGACTATGTGGTCAAGGAACTGAAGCACAACGACGATTTCCAGGGTGTTGACTATGCCTTTGTATCGGCCGGCGGCAGTGTCTCAAAGGAGTTCGCCGACACCATCACAAAGCACGGCACAGTGATGATTGACAACTCGAGCGCATTCCGCATGGACAGCAATGTACCCCTTGTTGTACCCGAGGTAAACCCCACCGATGCCTACAACCGCCCACGTAACATAATCGCAAACCCCAACTGCACAACAATACAGATGGTTGTTGCCCTGAAGGCCATTGAGAACCTCTCGCACATAAAGCGCGTTCACTCATCGACCTACCAGGCAGCCAGCGGCGCAGGCGCAGCGGCTATGGCCGAGCTATATGAGCAGTACCGCCAGGTGCTTGCAGGCGAGGAGCCCACAGTGGAGAAGTTCGCATACCAGCTTGCATTCAACGTAATTCCACAGATTGACGTCTTCACCGACAACGGCTACACAAAGGAGGAGATGAAGATGTACAACGAGACACGCAAAATCATGCACAGCGACATTGAGGTGAGCGCACAGTGCGTACGCGTCCCTGCGTTGCGTTCACACTCACAGTCATTGTGGATTGAGACAGAGCGCCCATTGAGCGTTGAAGAAGTACGTTGTGCCATTGCCGAAGGCGAGGGCCTCATACTCATGGACAGCCCCGAGGAGAAGATTTACCCCATGCCACTGTTCCTTGCAGGCCAGGACCCCGTATACGTTGGTCGCATACGCAAGGACATCACAAACCCCAACGGTATTCTCATGTGGATTGTAGGCGACCAGATTAAGAAAGGTGCAGCCCTCAACGCAGTGCAGATTGCAGAATACCTTATTGCACACCCACAGAAGTAACTAAACGTAGCATAAACACAAGGCCAAAGTTCGCATGAGCTTTGGCCTTGTGTTTTATGCTACTGTATAATCATTTTCAGCATTTTTACGATTTCCACAACCGAAAGTTTGCTACATTTGCAGCATAACACTAAAATACATATACTATGGCAAGGGAAATTATGCTTAAAATTGTTGATGGTGACGAGAAGACCAATGAGGTAACAGGCGAAGATATGGGAGGTGAACAGACGTTCTACATACCATTCTCATCATTGCAATGCGGTCGTTTGGAACTGGATGCAAAGTACGATTTGAACCACAGTTTTACAGTAACAGAGACAGGAATGGACCATGCCATGATTGAGGTGAAGCACCGTTGGGGAAGCACAACAGACGGCCCTTACGAGGTGCGTCTTGGCGAGAAAGCAAAAAGATGCAATTACTACTTTGGCGAGTGGAACTACTACTATTCACTCTCCTTAGAGTGGCACGAGGATTGACGGACGGTGTGCCGGATATATGACGACAAGGAGGGTTGTACGTGCAACCCTCCTTGTCGTATATGTTGATTTTCTTTACTCCGAAGCCCTGTATTTCCCCTCCTCCTTGTCTTCGAGCATACTGAGATAGGACTGATAGCGCGAGGGGGCAAGCTCTCCCCGTTCAAGGGCGGCAAGCACCGCACAGCCTGGTTCGTGAGTATGGGTACAGTTGCCATACTTGCAGTCCTTCGATAGCTCGAAGAACTCCACAAAGTAGTGTGAGATTTCCTCGACCTCCATGTCGAATGTTCCAAAGCCTTTCACACCGGGGGTGTCGACAATGTAGCTGCCGGGGGCGAACTCAAACATCTCGGTGTATGTGGTGGTGTGCATTCCGGTGTCGTGGGTCTTTGATATCTCGCCCACACGCGCCGCAATTTGGGGCGCTATGGCATTGACAAGACTGGACTTTCCAACGCCCGAATTACCGGCAAGCAATGATACCTTGCCCTGCATTGCAGCCTTCAAAGACTCAACCCCAGCACCGCCAACGGCACTTGTATGCAGGCACTTGTAGCCAATGCTCTCATAGAGGGCCGTGAGGTAATCGAGCTCCTCGCGCTCGGTATCGTTGTAGAGGTCGACCTTGTTGAAGACAAGCACAACGGGTACACGGTAGGCCTCGGCGGCTGCCAGAAAGCGGTCGATGAAGGTTGTTGCCGTCACCGGGTGGCTCACGGTCACCACAAGGAAGCACAAATCGAGGTTGGCGGCAAGGATGTGTGACTGTTTGGAGAGATTGGATGCCTTGCGCACAATGTAGTTCTTGCGCTCGAGAATGTCAATGATATATGCCGTACCGTCGTCGCGCACGTCGAACTTGACATTGTCGCCCACGGCCACAGGGTTGGTGCTGCGTATTCCCTTCAGACGGAAATTGCCCTTTACCCTGCAGTCAATGACAGCGCCGGTTGCTGTGCGCACACCGTAGACACTGCCCGAACTCCTTATAACAGTACCCTGCTCCGCCATCAGGAATTACACGGTCATGATTTCCTTCTCCTTGGCTGCGAAAATCTCCTCGGCGCGCTTGATGTACTTGTCATGAATCTTCTGCAAGCTCTCCTCGCCGTCCTTTGCAACATCCTCGGGAGTACCATCCTTTACAGACTTCTTCATCACGTCGATACCGTCGCGACGTGCGTTGCGGATACTGATTTTCGCAGTCTCGAGCTCGTGAGAACACTGCTTTACCAAATCCTTACGGCGCTCACCTGTCAATGGCGGGATTGCAATGATGATTACCTCGCCGTTGTTGGCAGGCATGATACCCACGGGAGAGTCGATGATGGCCTTCTCGTTAGGTGCAATCATGTTCTTGTCCCAAGGCTTGATGGCGATGGTGCGCATATCGGGGGTGGTGATGGTTGCCACGTTGCTCAATGGCATCTCGGCACCGTATGAACTTACACGCACGCAGTCGAGCAGGTGAACGTTCGCCTTGCCGGCGCGTATATGTGAATACTCATCCTCGAGGTGCATGATTGTCATCTGCATCATCTCCTCGGCATCCTTTAAACAAGCTTTTACGTCTATCATAATTTTAAGTGTTAATTGATTTTCAACAAAACAAAAGGAAGAACATAGCAGTAACCCAACGCACCTTGTCATCCCGAACCTTGCGTGAGGGATCTCGAAAAAACGACATTGAGATATCTCACATACGTTCGATATGACACTTAAACCAAACTTCCAAGTTTAGGGTCAGCATCCATATTACAACCAATTCAAATGCGAATATAGCACAAAGGCACGGAAATTTCTGCAATTGGGTGGAAAAAGTTTACTTTATTTGCGACAAATGCCTATATTCGCAAAGACAAAGCCAACAAACAGGCCGAGGAGAGTGTTCAATCTTTTAAAAGGAGGTGATTATGAACGAAAACAATGAAAAACTGGTTACTGTATTCACAGGCACCGTGTGGCAAGCCGAGATTATCAAGGGGCTGCTCGACACAAATGAAATCCCATGTGCAATAATGGACGAGACAATTGGCGCCATCACATCCTCATACGCAGGCTTCGGCAAGGGCGTACTGGTTGTGGTGAACGAAGAAGACAAGGAGAAGGCTCTTGAGCTCATCAAGAACTCCGAGGAACAATAAGTACATCAAAATAAAAAAGCAGCCCTTTGGAGCTGCTTTTTTATTTTGATCTTTACAAGGTTATCAAGCCTTAATCTCTTTGATACGAGCCTTTTTACCTGTGAGGGCGCGCAAGTAGTAGAGCTTGGCACGACGAACACGACCACGCTTGTTGACAGTGATGCTGTCGATAGCAGGTGAGTTCAATGGGAAGATACGCTCTACGCCTACAGTACCCGACATCTTACGTACTGTGAAACGCTTCTCGCAACCATGACCGCTGATGCGGATAACAACACCACGATACATCTGGATACGCTCTTTCGTTCCTTCGATGATCTTGTAAGCCACTGTGATAGTATCACCTGGGTGGAACTCCATCTCACGCTTTACATCAGTAGCAAATGCTTCTTTAGCAATTTTAATTAAATCCATTTTTTTGATTTGTTAAATTGTTCAATCATTCAAACGCAACATACCAAGTTACTCTTCCTTGGCAGCGATTACGCCGAAAGCGGGGACAAAGATAGAACATTTTTTGCATTTAAACAAATGTTGTTCATTATTTTGGTGTTTGTTTGCTATTATGCGCCACAAGCACTAACTTTGAATCATTAACAAAATGGAAAACATGAAACACTCATTTTTGGCAATCACACTGTTGGCGGCAGCCCTTTGCGGCTGCACCCCAAAGGAGCAGACCATGCTGATAGAGGCCGGCAACATAAAAGTCACGGCTACCGACAGGAATGATGGCGCGGCCGGGGTGCGCGCAATACTTGAACGCGACAAGGCATACATTGACAGTATAAAGAGCCCCGTGCTTGGCGAGGCTGCAGTGGCATTGGAGAAGTATATCCCCGAGAGCCCGCTGATGAATTTTGCAGCCGATGCGCTGATGGAGATGGCACAGCTGCACAGCAAAGAGAAGATTGACATTGCAATAACCAACAAGGGAGGGTTGCGCAGCAACATAGCTGCCGGAACAATAACGTTCGGCGATGTCTACAATGTATTCACATTCGAGAACAGGCTCGCATTCCTCACTCTTGAGGGCGAGCAGCTGACACAGCTCTGCCGGGAGATTGCCAAGGTTGGTGGCGAAGCCATTTGCGGAATGCGATTGGAAATCACAAAAGACGGTGAGCTTGTGGGCGCGACAGTGGGCGGCAAGGCCATTGAGCCGCAGAGGGCATACCGCATTGCCACGCTCGACTATCTGTCACAGGGCAATGACAACCTCACCACCCTTGCACAGGGCACCGACCTTGAAATCACCGGCCACCTGCTGCGTGACCTTATGGTGGAATACATAAAGAATGAGACCGCGAACGGCAGGAAGATAAATGCCGCGTGCGACGGACGTATAACAATCAAAGAGTAACCGGAAATGAAAAAGACATTGACAATACTGGCACTGTGCCTGTGCTTTGGTGCGACGGCGCAGGAGAGGATAACGATACTGCACACCAATGACACGCACAGCTGCATTGAGCCGGAAAGGAACGGCAATGCCGGCGTGCTGAACCGCGCACTGCTCATTGAACATATTGCCGACTCCATTGGCCGTGACAACATTTTGCTTTTTGACTGCGGGGATTTCTCGCAAGGCTCGCTTTACTACAACTGCTTCAAGGGAAGCACGGAGATTGAAGTGATGAACGCCATGGGCTACGATGCCGGCACAATCGGCAACCATGAGTTCGATTTCGGGTTGGAGAACCTGGCGCGGCTGATGCAGATTGCCAAGTTCGATTTCCTTTGTGCCAACTATGACTTCACAGGCACGGTGTGCGAGGGGCTTGTAAAACCCTACACAATCATTGAGCGTGGCGGAAAGAGGATTGGCGTGTTCGGGCTGTCGCCCGACCCTAAAGGGCTTGTTGCACAGGAGAACTATGCGGGTGTGACATTCACATCGCCCATTGAGGCGGCCGACAGGTGTGTTGCCGAGCTGAAAGCGAAGGGGTGCGATGCCATTGTGTGTCTTTCGCACCTTGGATGGAAAATAAGCAATGAGTACAATGACGAGCGCCTTGCTGCAGAAACAGCAGGCATTGACATAATATTGGGCGGCCACTCCCATGACTATTTTGAGCAGCCGCTCAAGTACAGGAACCGCAACGGCAAGGATGTCATCATGCAGCAGATGGGCAAGAACGGCCGCTACCTAGGGCACGTTACACTCTGTTTTGAGTAATTGCTGCACACCCTTTGTATTAAATAATGTAAACATACGCATTAATTGATTTATTTAAATTATTTTCGCGGACGGTTTTTTGAACATAAACTTTTAATAAATACGAATATGAGAATTTTATCAACAGTGGCTTTGGCACTCATTGCTGTTGCAGCAAGCGCACAGAGCTACACAATCACAGGAAAGACAGGCGAGGATTCAAACGGCAAGACTGCTTATCTCATTGACCAGAACACAGCAAATGTCTGCGACTCGTGCGTAATCAAGGACTGTGCGTTCAAGTTCGAGAACAATATCAGCGGCGAGAAGATTTTTGACCTGAACATCAACAAGAACCGCCGTAACAAGGTTGTTGTGCTTGCCGCAGCCGGCACAAAGGCAGCTGTGGATTTCACCACACGCCCGGCATCCGTTACCGACAATGGCGGCTACAACGACAAGCTCGCAGCATTCGGTAACACAGTTGCCGAAGCCGGCAATGCCATCAACGCAAAGATGGACCAGCTGATGAACGAGGGCAAATCGCGCGAGGAGATAAACGCAGCACTCGCCGGTGAGGAGAAAGCATTCTACGAGCTATACCACAAGGGCATCAGCGACAACAAGGACAATGTCATGGGTGCATACATCGTTTCCATGACAGCACGCATGTTCTACCCCACTCTCGAGACATTGGACGAGGCTATCGCAACAGTAAAGTATGCGGGCGAACTTGCATCAATCAAGGCTCTGCGCAAGAGCTATGAGAAGGCCGCAGCCACACAGGCCGGCAAGATGTTCGTCGACTTCACAGGCTATACTGTTGACGGCAAGGCATCAAAGCTATCGGACTATGTAGGCAAGGGCAAATATGTGCTCGTTGACTTTTGGGCAAGCTGGTGCGGCCCCTGCAAGGGCGAGATTCCCAACCTCATTGAGCTGCAGAACAAGTTCGGCGGCGACAAGTTCATGGTACTTGGTGTAAACGTGTGGGACGAAGAGACTGCATTCAAGGCTGCGCTCACCGAGGAGGGCATCACCTACCCACAGATTGTGGTTCCACAGAACAACAAGGACAATGCGACAGAGCTTTATGGCATCCAGGGCATTCCACAGATTATCCTTTTCGGCCCCGACGGCACAATCATCAAGCGCGACCTCCGTGGCCAGGCAATGAAGGAACTGGTTGAAGAGAAGATGAAGTAACAGAAACAACCATAAAAACAGACTCCGCAATTTTTTCAAATTGCGGAGTCTGTTTTTATGGTACACCCACGTTACACAAAGAACGAAGTGTAGATATAGTAGCACACCACAGCAACAGCCACAATGATGGCACTCTTTACCAATATGTGAAGAAAGGTTTTCATACTGCTCATTATGGATTCTTACAAAGAAGGGGCGCTTTTTCAAGTGCCCCTTTTGTCTGCTACGTCCAACAATTAACCCTCGTGGATAGCCTCTGAAGGACAAACACTTGCGCAGCTACCGCAGTCGATGCACAATTCAGGATTGATTGAATACTTCTCACCCTCAGAAATTGCACCCTGAGGACACTCGTCGATACATGTACCGCAAGCAACGCAGTCGTCTGAAATCACGTAAGCCATAGTTGTAATATTTAAAGTTGTATTATCTTGCCGCGAAGATAGTTCTTTTTGCGTACACCCGAACAGCACTTCGCATTTTTAACATATTTTTACAATGGTAACCAAACCAGTCACATTCAATAAACAATTGTGCAGGGACATCTGTTCTCACGCAAACTCTTCACCTAGTTTCATCTTAACGTCGTTGAGATAACGCCTCACATCGCCCTCGCTGCCCTTGCGGCATATCATTAGCACATCGTCCGAATCCACAACAAGAAGGTCATCGACACCCTGCATCACGGCAATCTTGCCCTTCGGCAACATCACAACGTTATTGTTGCAGTCATACTTGAGCACACTGCTGTTCATTATCACATTACCGCAACTGTCCTTTGGCATAAAGCCGTAAAGGGTATCCCAGGTACCGATATCGGCCCAACCGAAATCGCCCACACTCACATAGACGTTGTCGGCACGCTCCATCACGTTCATGTCTATCGAGGCATTGGGGAATGAGGTATATATCTCATAGCCGCGCTTGCGACGTTGGTCGCGGTCGGGAATTTCGCGGTAGATGGTCTCAAGTTCCCGCATCATATCGGGCAGATGCTCGGTAAGTGTGTCAATGATTGTCCGCACGTTCCAGATGTATATGCCGGTATTCCAATAGAACTCGCCACTCTCCACAAACACCTTGGCAAACTCAAGCGCAGGCTTCTCGGTAAAGGTGCGTACCTTGCAGATGTCACCGCAAACGGGATTGCCCTCGGCCTGAATGTAGCCGTAACGTGTCTCGGGGCAGGTGGGCTTTATTCCAATGACCACAAGTTTGTTGTTCTCGGCAACAAAATCAAGGGCACCACGCACAAGCCCGGCAAACTTCTCGTCATTGAGCACAAGCTGGTCACTCTGCGCTACAATGATGTTGGCCTTTGGATTGAGCTGACGGATGTGACAGGCGAGATTGGCAATGCTTGGAGCCGTGCCACGGAAAGCCGGCTCGTGAATGACCTGCTGTCTGTCGACCATGGGCAGCTGCTCACTGACGTAAGCGGCATACTCCACATTGGTGGATATTATGATGTTCTCGGGGGGCACAATGCGGGCATAACGTTCGTATGTCTGCTGCAACAAAGTCCTGCCGCAACCCAATGGGTCCTGAAACTGCTTGGGGAAAGCCTTGCGGCTCATTGGCCACAAACGCGAACCCACACCACCGGCCATAATCACGCAATAACTGTTCTTGTCCATAATGCTCAACCTTCCTTTTCTTTCACAACGCGAGTATAATATTTTTATTGCAGATTAAAAAACCTTTTAAGTTTATTTATACAATAAACGTATACCCGCTACTCCACGCGACTCTTGCTGTAGCTCACGACAACCACACCACCAAAGACCATGACAGCGGCAAGTACCTTCTGCCACGTAAGTTCCTCCATGCCCACAGTGATGCTTATTACAATGGCTATGATGGGCTGGACATAGCTGTACATACTCACAAGCGTAGGCCTTATGCGCTTTTGCCCCACGGGGATAAGGAAATATGTTATGAACGTGGCACAGAAAATGAGGTAGGCAAGCTCTGCAAACCGTATTGCCGGAAATTCGCTCCACTGCAAAGTGAGAATCTCCCTTGCAGAAAACGGGACAGAGACCACAAAGGCAAACAGGAATATCCATTTCATGAATGTGATGACCGAATACTTGCCAATCAGCGGCTTGAAGATTCCAAGATAGAGTGAGAAACTCAATGAGTTTAGAACAATCATCAGTATTCCGAACAGGGAGGTCTCGGCCGCACCTCCTGCCGCCGTGCGGCTGACAATAAGATATATTATGCCTGCGAAACTTATTGCCACACCAGCAGCCTTTTGCCATGTTATGGGCTCTTTCAACACCATTGCGGCAATTATCATGGTGTAGATGGGCGATATTGCGGAGAGTACCGAACAATCCATAGGTGTGATGTGCGGAATACCGGCAAGGAATGTGACCTGACAGACAAAGAATCCCAACATCGATGCCGCAAAAATCCTGACATAATCCTTTTTCTCGACCGTCTCTTTTGGGGCAAAGAACGAGATAATCCAGAAGAGAGCCCCCGCGCCAACCGACCTCAGACAGAATATGGCCAAGGGAGATATGAGCTGGCCGGCAGTCAAATCCTTACACACAATAATATTGAAGCCGAAAATAGCATAGGCCAAGAAACAGGCCAGATGCCCTACCATCGATTGTCTATTCATCGTCTTTGTAAATTATAGGAATCTATAAAATAGTAGATACCCCATGCTTTGGTTGCAAAGCACGGGGTAGACTGTACATATAACCGTTTCTTAGAACTCCGCATTGTTTGGAGTACGTGGGAAAGGTATAACGTCACGGATATTAGACATACCTGTCACAAATAGCAACAGACGCTCGAAACCGAGACCGAAACCTGAGTGGGGGCATGAGCCGTAGCGACGGGTATCGAGATACCACCACATATCCTTCATTGGGATATTCATCTCCTCGATGCGCTGGAGGAGTTTGTTGTAGTCGGCCTCACGCTCCGAACCACCGATGATTTCGCCAATCTTGGGGAAGAGAACATCCATTGCACGCACTGTCTTGCCATCCTCGTTCTGCTTCATGTAGAATGCCTTGATATCCTTTGGATAGTCGGTGAGGATTACCGGGCGCTTGAAGTGTGTCTCTACCAAATAACGCTCGTGCTCCGATGCGAGGTCTACACCCCAGTATACCGGGAACTCGAACTTGTGGCCTGCAGCAACGGCATCTTCAAGAATCTTGATACCATCTGTGTAGCTGAGGCGTACAAACTCTGTGTTCACTATTGAACGCAGGCGCTCAATAAGTTCCTTGTCTATCATGTTGTTGAGGAAGGTAATATCTTCCATGCAGTTGTCGAGTGCCCACTGGATACAGTACTTGATGAACTCCTCGGCAAGTTCCATATTGTCAAAGATATCGTTGAAGGCAACCTCGGGCTCAATCATCCAGAACTCGGCAAGGTGGCGCGGTGTATTTGAATTCTCGGCACGGAATGTGGGACCGAAAGTGTAGATTGCACCAAGCGCTGTGGCTGCCAACTCACCCTCGAGCTGACCCGACACAGTAAGGCTTGCCTGCTTGCCGAAGAAGTCGTTGTCGTAGATGATGCTGCCGTTCTCGTCCTTCTTCAGGTCATAGAGGTTCATTGTTGTAACCTGAAACATCTGGCCTGCACCCTCACAGTCCGATGCTGTGATGAGCGGTGTGTGGAAGTAGTAGAAGCCCTTGTCGTGGAAGAACTTGTGGATGGCGTATGCCATATTGTGGCGGATGCGGAACACTGCGCCGAATGTGTTGGTGCGTGGGCGCAGGTGAGCCACTGTGCGCATGAACTCCATTGTCTGGCCTTTCTTCTGCAAAGGATAGGTGTTGTCGCAGGCACCGAGCAGTTCAATCTCTGTAGCCTGAATCTCTACCGCCTGACCTCCACCGATTGACTCCACGAGCATACCGTTCACGCTGAGGCAGGCACCAGTGGTGAACTGCTTCACAAACTCCTCGTCAAACTTGTCGATATCTATCACAACCTGTACATTGTTGATGGTAGAACCGTCGTTAAGTGCCACAAAGGCTACCTGTTTGCTACTGCGGCGTGTTCTCACCCAGCCTCTCACGTTTACCTCAACACCGGCCTGGCCGTTCTTGAGCAGGTCGGAAATCCTTGTTCGTTTAATCGGTTTCATTATTGTATTTCTGTTTTCTTCGGTTCATTACTCGTATGCACCAAGACGGAGCATATTGATTTCCTTATCGGTAAGATAACGCCAGTCGCCACGGCGAAGGTTCTTCTTGGTGAGGCCGGCGAAAAGCACACGGTCGAGCTTGTTCACGCGATAGCCAAGATGCTCGAGCATACGGCGCACGATACGGTTCTTGCCCGAGTGGATTTCGATACCAATCTGTGAACGGTCGGCATCATTCACGTATGAGACCTCATCGGCATACACGCGGCCATCCTCAAGTTCAATGCCATTCACAAGCAAATCCATGTCGGACATTGCAACGTTCTTGTCACAGGTCACGTGATAGATTTTCTTCTTCATGAACTTGGGGTGTGTGAGCTTTGCAGCCATATCGCCATCGTTGGTGAGAAGAAGAACGCCTGTTGTATTGCGGTCGAGACGGCCAACAGGGTAGATTCTCTCCTTGCCGATGCCACGCAGGCAGTCGAGTACGGTCTTGCGCTCCTGTGGGTCATCGACTGTAGTCACGCAATCCTTTGGCTTGTTCAAAAGGACATATACCTTGCGCTCGGGGTTCACGCGCTCGCCGTTGAAGCGGATGTCGTCGGCCGGAACAACCTTTGTACCCAACTCGGTAACCACTGCGCCGTTGACTGTGATGAGACCGGCCTCGATATAGCTGTCGGCCTCGCGGCGTGAGCAGATACCCGCGTTGGCGAGATATTTGTTCAGGCGCACCGGAGCATCGGGGTCAAGTGTCGCATCGCGGAATGCCGCGCGTTTCTTGCTGCTGTACTTTGCATTGGGGTCGTATGTACCCTTGCGGTTTCCCTTGTCGCCATACTTTGGACGGCGGTCGGCGGGATATTTGTTTGCGAAGGGTCTCTCACCGCCGGCATTGTCGGCCTTGTAACCGCCACGGAAGCCACCGCGTGGGCCGCCATCACGTCCCTGGCGCTGTACATCGCCGCCATAGCGTGGCTCGAAATCGCCACCACGGCCACCTCTTTCACCACCGAAACGATTGAAGCCGTTGCCGCCCTCATTACCATAGCGCTTATACTGTCTTGCACGGCCAAAGTCGCCATCATTGCCACCTTCGCGGCTGGCGTTCCTGTACTGGGGACGGTCGTCACTCTTGTTAAAACGTGGACGACCCTTCAATCTGTTGTCGCCATCGAAGTTCGGATTGTAGGATGCTCTGCCTCTGTTTCCACGAGGTGAGAAATTGTCCGAAGATCTGTCTCTATAATTGCTCATCTAAAAAATATTTTACGAACCTCACGGTCCAAATTATCTCTGTTATTTCTCTTTAGAAGCTGTTTAAATTTCTAAAAAAATATTTTCTTATAGAAGCTGATAGTTTCGCCATTTTTTATGTTCAAGAATGCCTGTTTCTTTCTTTTTTGCGGTTACATAGCCCGCTATGCGCCCTTAAAAAATAAAAAAACATTCTATTCTTGCTCTATAAAAAATTTGGCGATATAATTTTAAACAGCTTCTTAAAAACCTGTATATGAGTGTGGGGTAATTGCACGAAGTTCCTCTTTCACATTCTCGGGCACGTCGAGGCCATCGATGAACTGCAGAAGAGTATTCTGGTTTATGCCCTCGTTGGTACGTGTCAAGGCCTTGAGCGCCTCGTATGGGTTCGGATAGGCCTCGCGGCGCAGGATTGTCTGTATACCCTCGGCGCAGACACTCCAGCAGTTGTCAAGCTCGTCATAGATTGCCGCCTCGTTGAGCAACAGCTTGCGCAAGCCCACAAGTGAACTCTTCACGGCAATGAGCATGTGGCTCATGGGAACACCCACATTGCGGAGCACTGTAGAGTCGGTAAGGTCGCGCTGCAGGCGAGAGATTGGCAACTTCATTGAGAGGTGGTCAAGGATGGCGTTAGCTATGCCAAGGTTACCCTCGCTGTTCTCGAAGTCGATTGGGTTCACCTTGTGAGGCATTGCACTTGAGCCCACCTCGCCGGCCTTTATCTTCTGCTTGAAGAACTCGTTGGATATGTACTGCCAGAAGTCCTTGTCCATATCCATGATGATGATATTGATGCGGCGCATTGCATCGAACAATGCAGCCAGGTTGTCATAGTTTGAAATCTGGGTTGTGTACTGCTCACGCTGCAGACCGAGGTTCTCGCTCACGAACTTGTTTGCGAAAGCTTTCCAGTCGATGCCGGGATATGCAACGCGGTGTGCATTGAAGTTACCTGTAGCACCACCGAACTTTGCCGAGATGGGGCAACGCTTCAGCTCGGCAAGCTGTGCCTCGAGACGGTACACGAATACCATAACCTCCTTGCCCAAACGTGTGGGCGATGCAGGCTGGCCGTGTGTCCGCGCAAGCATAGGAATCTCGGCCCAGGCCTCGGCATAGCTCTTGAGCTGTGCAATGAGCTCCTCAATCAAAGGATAATACACCTCATCGAGAGCATCCTTGATTGAACGGGGAACTGATGTATTGTTGATATCCTGTGATGTGAGACCAAAGTGAATGAACTCTTTGCAAGCATCGAGGCCGCCAATGGCATCGAACTGCTCCTTGATGAAGTATTCCACAGCCTTGACATCGTGATTTGTAACCTTCTCAATTTCCTTTACGCGGCCAGCATTCTCCAATGTAAAGTTTGAATATATTTCACGCAGACGTGGGAACAATGCCTTGTCTACAGATGCAAGCTGCGGAATGGGCAGTTCGCACAATGCGATGAAATACTCGATTTCCACAAACACGCGGTACTTGATGAGAGCATACTCCGAAAAATAACCGGCCAATGGCTCTGCCTTTCCCCTGTAACGTCCGTCAACAGGAGATATAGCTGTCAAAATGTTCAATTCCATGTTTTAAAATATTTTCAAGCTACAAAAATAGCACTTTTTAGGTATAAACACCTAATATAGAGGCAAAGTTTATCAAAAAATAAATAATTATTTATATACACACGCACGGAAGCCCTCGCAAAAGGGCAAAAAAATAACCCGCGCACTGCGCAGGCCTCCTGGTGGTGGACGTTGACGGATTCGAACCGCCGACCCTCTGCTTGTAAGGCAGATGCTCTAAACCAGCTGAGCTAAACGTCCTTAAAGTGCAACCGTTTCTCAATTGCGTTGCAAAAGTACAGCAAAATTTTCTATCCACCAAATCTTTCACCAATTATTTTTATAAAAAGTTCAAAAAAACCACAACAGGCAGAGTCAACCACCGACAGAACCACAGCAGAACAAAACAGCAACCACCACTATAAACAAAAAAATTGAGCAGACACAGGGCCTGCTCAATCAATATATCACTTGACTGCGGATTATTCAGCGACAGTCATAATTGCGCGACGGTTCAAGTAACGCTCCTTATACTCCTCAGACTCACCGTAACCGACAGCTGTTTCAACCTCGGCACCATTCTCCCTGAGTACATTAGCTACAGCCTCGGCACGAGCCTGTGACAACTTGACATTGTACTCACTTGCACCAATGTAGTCAGCAAAAGCAACAACCTTAACCTTTACACCTGCAGCCTTGGCAGCCTCAGCATAAGCCTTGATATTCAAGATATCCTTTTTAGAAGCAATCTTAGATGAGCCGAACTCAAAGAAGATAGACTCTGAAACGTTGAGAGGCTTAACATTCTTGTAGATTGCAATATCTGTCTCGAGAGCCTTGTTAGCCTGCTCAAGAGCCTTAATCTGGTTCTGCTTCTCTCTGTTGGCAGCCAAAGCATCGTCAAGCTGACCCTGGAGACCATCAATCATACCGGCATAGATACCCTGGAGTGCCTCTACGTCAGGAGCATTATCCCAATCTACTACTCTAAAGAGATCAACAGTAAGACCGGCTGTCGCAGTCCACATCATATCGTGACCCGACTGTCCAACCCTGCTGCTGAAACCGTTGCGGAAGAATGAACCGGCAAGCTCAAGGTTGATAGAAAGGCGCTTGGCAACGCGGAAAGACTGAAGGATACCATAATTCACAGAAAGTGTTCCAGTCCACTTACCAGATGTCATCACGCCATCTGTATCAAATTTAGACTGCGTACGGCCAGCCCAACCAAAACCGACATAAGGCATCACATTCCATACACGACCTTCCTTGTAACCACCGATGAGGTTGCACAAGTTGAACATTGCATCAAAATGATAGTTCATGAACGCCACGTGGCTATTAGCCTTGTATGTCTGGATATTCAAGCCACGATAAGCGACTCTCCAACCGAAACCAGGAGTATGCCATTTACCAACAAATACATCAAGTGCCGGAGATACGTGGTCGAAAACGCTCTCACCATTCATGAACACGCCGTTGTAAAGATTCACGCCACCGTTCACACCAAGGAACCAGTTGCTGCCGAAGCTGTTAGTAACTACCGATTTTGATTTGGTAGGAACTACGACCTCGCTAACTGTCTCCTGCGCTGTAGAGAACATTGCAAAACTAGCAATAGCTAGTGAAATCATAAATTTTTTCATACTTAAAACTAATTAGATTTATATAAACACTTATTTATTTCTCACAAAACTGCATAATAATAAACACACAAGCCATTGTAATGTTTCCACAGAAAACACAATGCAAAGAAAACGACGAAATGTCTTTACACAGTTTTCCTATTTATTTGCAAAATTACATATTTTTTAAAAATAGACGTAGACACTATATGCATTCAGGGGTGTTTTTAATTTTTTTTAACATAAAATACCCGTGAATGCATACAGGTTTTCTATTTATAGAAATTACGCTCGATTTCGGAATCACCCATTATATGAATCACAGGCTTTCCATCAGGAGTGTGCGATGGCATAGCGGTATTGAACAGGTCATCAACGAGAGATGCCATCTCCTCGTGCGACAGTTGCTGCCCAGTCACCACGGCAACCGCCTTTGCCATAGTGGCGGCAACCCCATCGCGCACCTTTTCCACAGCATTGTCAGCCTGTTCCATTGCACTGTGTATGATATCGGTCAACAACTTCACAGGCTGCAGTCCCTCAATACCCACAGGCACACCATTCAACACGTATGTTCCACCACCAAGGGGCGATACGTCAAAACCCAGCGACACGAGTTCCTCGGATATGGAATCAAGTACCAGAGCCTCATTCATGGACAACTCCACCCTTTCGGGGAAAAGCATCCCTTGAGAAGCCTTGCACCTGTCACTCATCTGACGGCGGTACTTTTCGAACAGCACACGTATATGTGCCCTACGCTGGTGTATCCACATAAGCCCCGACTTCACCGGGACAAGGATATACTGCCCCTTGTACTGTGACATAGGCACATATTCGGTCTCGGGAACATTCATTGCACTTTGGACAACCACCGCCGGCTCGTTCGCGGTAAAATCCTCCACCTCTTCGAATGGAGAGAGATCAAGCGGTTTTGAGCCGCCCTCAACGCCGCCATAAAGCATCTCCCAGCCACCACCCGAGCCGCGATAATCGGGCTTATATCTGTTGAATGGATTATAGGATGGGTTGTATGACACCTTTGGAGCCGAGACCGGAGCACCCGCACCGGCAGAGTAGTCCATTACTGGTATCTCGGGCATAGCATCATCGTCAAAATCAAGACTTGGCGCCGCATTGAAACGCCCCAGCGCCTCTTTTACAGCAGCCGAGATTATCTTCCACAGATTTGTCTCGTCCTCGAACTTGATTTCAGTCTTTGTGGGGTGTATATTCACATCTATGCGTGAAGGGTCGACATCAAAGCAGAGGAAGAACGGTACCTGCTCACCCTGCGGTATTATCTCGCCGTATGCCTCGGCAACCGCCTTGGCGAAATAGGGGTGGCGCATATAGCGGCCGTTGACGAAGAAGTACTGCAGAGCACCCTTCTTGCGGGCGCTCTCGGGAGCACCCACAAAACCTTTTATATTTATGAGGGTACTCTCTACATCTACATCTATAAGATGGGCATTCACACGCTTGCCAAAGAGGTTTACAATCCTTTGACGGAAAGATGACGGCGGCAAAGATATCATCTCATTACCATTGTGCGAGAGAGTGAATTCCACATCACAATTGACCAAGGCCACACGCTCGAATTCGGTGACGATGTTGTTCAACTCCGTCTGTACCGACTTGAGGAACTTGCGACGTGCAGGGATGTTGAAAAAGAGATTCTTCACCTTGAAGTTACTGCCTACAGGGGCCGCCACCGGCTCTTGTGCCTCAAGCTTTGAACCACTCATGACTATGCAGGTTCCAAGTTCATCGGCAGCACGGCGTGTAACAAGTTCAACCTGTGCCACAGCCACTATGGAGGCAAGCGCCTCGCCACGGAAGCCCATCGTTGTCAGCGCGAACAGGTCATCGGCGCTAGCAATCTTTGATGTCGCGTGCCTTTCGAAAGCAAGGCGGGCATCGGTCTCGGACATACCCTTTCCATTGTCTATGACCTGAATGAGAGTCCGTCCGCCATCGGCAACAACCACCTGTACCTTGGTGGCTCCAGCATCGACCGCATTCTCCACAAGTTCCTTGACCACCGATGCGGGGCGTTGCACAACCTCACCGGCAGCAATCTGGTTTGCCACAGAATCGGGCAACAAATGTATAATATCTTTCATACGTAGCCGAAAACGGTTTTCATAATATAATACAATACAAAAAGACACACCATCAAGGCTGCAACCGCAAAACGCGAAGAAATGCGCGAAGGATTGCTGCGCATGCGGTCGAGGTGCGAATTATCACCGACAAACGCCCCCCTGATACGTTCTTCGTAAGTAGGTTCCTGAGGGGGGAGCATACCGAGGTCGCGCTTGGCATTCTGTACAATCTTGTCAAGTTTCTCCTTACGCTCGTCAACAAAAATATATTTATGATTGAACTTTCTGGGTTCACGCATCTTAAAACCGGCCATAAGTCATTTAGAAGCTGTTCAAATTTCCAAAAAAAACATTTTCTTATAGAAGCTGATAGGTTCGCTGTTCTTCATTTTCAAAAGTACCTGTTTCTCACTTTTTAAAACGGTCAAGAGTTGGCAAAGGTATCTTCTCTTTTTTCATCACCTTGAGTTCCTTGTCGGAGCCCTTGCCTCTCCAATTGAAGATATCCTCCTTTGAGAGCGGACGTACATAGTCGAACCACGCAAAAGTATCAAGGAAGCGTTTATCCTCGGGGCGCTGGCTCATCGGGTAAAACACACCTTTCGAATCCTTGGGCACGACTACACGCTCCACTTTACGTTCTTTCATGTATGCCATTATACGCCCCGACGTGGTGGTGTTCATACCAATATATGTGCTGTCACTGTCCAACGGATAGAAAATAACCTCTACGCTACCAATCACACGCATCTCATCCAATTGCCCATCTGTGAAATAAAATTCCATTTCCTTGCCCTTTATCTGGTTGTAGAGAACAGAATCAAGTCTTTCAACATAGAGCGACTGGTTGATGATATTCACCCATTTTATGGTAGAATCATTCATATACACCTTTACCTCCTCGCCCAACAACTGAATGTTACCGTTCCACAGGATAGGGTCCTTGTACATCGTCATACAGGTATCTCTGGAATCAAAGACAAGGGAGTCGCACACAGCTTGCATACTCTTTCCCCAGGCACGCACCTTGTTGTAGGCCTTTACCTTGCGGTAAAGCGAATCGGTATCAAGATTGTATGAAACAGCCCATATTGTATCGGAATGGACAAAAAGAGAATCGCGCTGAGAAAAATCAACAACCATTGCCTTTCCTGTCACATACACAGAGTCCTTCACCTCGTCAAGAAATGCATACTCACCGGTCAGCATATTGCAGTCTATGGTATCGGTGTAGACAATGTTCCCGAAGACCTCGCTGTAACCAAGGGCAGTATCGTAGAATATAGAGTCGGCAGTCATGACCCTGTTGCCGTTAAACAGCACAGGCCTCTCCATCAGACTCGCGTGCCTTGTAGCTGTATTGAATGTTCCACGATCAGAGTAAACCTCTGTATCACCCGTATATATATTGGTAGGACCTACAATTGTCGCCAACTTGCTCTCAGTGTTATAATACAGAGTATCGGACAGGACTTGGGACTTGTCATTCTCCAGTATGACATCATCGACGAAAAGCGCCGTATTGGTATCCACATTGTAATCGCCGTAATAGGAGCTCAACGAGCCTGTCCCGTCATAAAGATTGCCATATTCAAAAAAGTAGCCGAGATTCCTGTTGCGGTCATAGTCAAGACTGTCAGTTTCAAGAACGACCTCCTTGTCTATGAGCCTTACATTATTCCTGACCCTGGCTATGTTTGTAACACCGTTAAAATCCAGGTAATCACCATAAAGAAATAGCGTGTCGCCCTGCTCCATCCTCACGTTACCGAACGCAAGGAATGAGTTCTTCTTCTGGTAGTAGTGGGCACTGTCACAATACATATACATACTGTCGCGACGGAATTTGACATTTCCCACAAGTATCCAGGCCTCGGGGTCAATAGCCTCATCAAAACGGGTCATGTCGGTATGAAGCAGATGGACATAGCTCTTCCTGACAGGGCGTGACGGAACAGTGTCTGGTTGCAGTCCCTGCGGGAACACAGTCAACGACACAAACAAAAGGGGTATGAGCAACAGAAGCCTCAACATCGGCAAAACAGATATCATTCTTCAAAGAAGTTCCAATCGGGGTAAAGGAAATCACAAGTGCGGTTCTCCTTGTTGATGCGGACATAGGTGGAACGCTGTTTTTTCTTTACCCACTCCTTTATGCGTTCGTCACTCAACTTGGCCTCATACATCTTGCGCAACACCTCATAATCCTCACTGAAGGTTGCCCTGTGTGCCTCGGCCCTTGACTTCACCTTCGCAATTGCGCACACAGTCTTGCCGTTATCGAGCATCCACACGAATGGTTGCGAAACCTCTCCCACAGCCAATGTCTCGACAACACGGGCAATATCCACAGGCAACTCATCCATTCCAAAATGGGAAGATGCACTCATCTTGTTGTACATTATACCGAAGTTGTTGCGGGTATCCTTATCATCGGAATAGAGGCCCACTGCATCATCAAAAGCCAACTCGCCCTCCTTGATGCCTGTCGAGAGGGAATCAAGGCGAAGGAGCATGGCTTTCAGGTTTTCACTTGAATGGACGGGTTTCCTCAGAATGTGTCGCACATTCACCTTGTCACCTCGTTTTTCAATAAGCTGTATGATATGGAAACCGTACTCAGTCTCTACAATCTTTGATACTTTGCCCGGGTCGGTGAGATTGAATGCCACTGCCGAAAATTCCGGTTGCCACTGTCCACGACCGGTAAAGCCCAATTCGCCACCACGACGTGCAGAAACGGGATCCTCGGAATACATCAGCGCCAGGGTAGAAAAACTGGTCTCACCACTCATAACTCGCTCCGTATATTCACGCAGTTCTCCTTTAACGCGTTCAATCTCCTCGGGGTCAATCTTGGGCTGCATTGTTATTATCTGCACCTCAACCTGCTGCTGGATGAAAGGGATGCTGTCCTTTGGCAAGGACTCCATATAACGTCTTACGAGCGCCGGAGAGACCTTCAAGTCACCGACAATCTTCATTTTCATCCTGTCGGCCATCTCCTTGTTATACAATTGTTCGCGGTACATTTCACGAATGGCCGATGATGTCATGTTGAAATATTCCTCGACCTTTTCCTTTGAACCAATCTGCTGTATGACATACTCCATCTGCATCTCCACCTGACGCATTATGTTGTTTTCATCAACCTCAATGCTGTCAATTGCAGCCTGATGGAGAAAGAGCTGCTGCACAGCCAAGTCCTCGCCGACCACACAATAAGGGTCACCCTCGAATGTTCTGCCCGAAGTCACCCAATAGCGGATTGCCTCCTCGATATCGGAGCGTAGAATCGACTTGTCACCCACAACCCACTCCACGCGGTCTATGACATTATCCTGGGCAACGGCACCATGCAATGGGAATACCACAGACATCATGCACAGCAGATTTTTCACAAAACTTGATTTTATGTTCATTTCCTATATTTTACATTAATACAAAATAACCCTACCACTCTTCAACGCCTCTTCATAGAGAGAGCGCTTTACCTGCTTTATGAACTTTGCCTTCTTTGAATTGAGCAGCAGTTCCTTTATCTCATCGGACACCATCTCTATGGGCTTGGCATCGTTTCTTTTCAATATCGAATCGGCACAGATGAAATATGTACATCTCTCCTCAGTAAATTCAATGACACTCTTCCTGAGCAGGCGCTCCATAAGCTGCTGTTCGGTGAGCGGTGTCTTGTGCGCCAAATCGGCAAAAGGCATCCACTCTTCCATAAAGAACTGATACTCATAGCCGTTTTCAGTGCACAGTCTCTCCAACTCCTCAAGGTTTTCCTGTCCGTTGCGCAGAAAGCAATTCCGCACATCGCGTGTCTTGGCCTTGGGCGGCAGCTTCACATAGAAGCCTTTCACGTATGGCTCGGACAACTCGAACAACGACTGTTCCTTATCGTAAAAATCGCGCACCTCGGCATCGGAAATGGTTGGCAGCAGTTGCTGGGTAATGAGCCTGTCCTGATAGAGGTTCTGTATAAGACTGGCACGATAGTTCTCTACCATCCTGTCAATCTCATCCGTTGCCACAACGTTCTCCTTTGCCTTTTCATAGAAAAGCGCATCAATGGCCCAACGCTCAATGTAGTCCTGCATAAAAGCCACACTGTCGGTGCCCCGTCCCTGCTGTGCATATATGATATCGGCCTCATCCTTGTATAGAAAATGGTCTCCTACATTGGCTACAGCACTCCTCTCTACATAAGACACCTCTTCCCGGCATGCAAAAAGCAACGCCGGGAGAGTTAACAGGCACATATATTTCAATAATCCGTTACAGTGCATCAGTCTATCCGTATATGCACTCCGCAAGGGAGCATTACAATATTTCTGAAATCAGGCCATGGGCCAAAACATTAACAAACAAGCGAGAAACATGAAGTTGCGTCCATACCTTTCACAACAAATGCTGTATCTGTTTGCGGCCGCAAAGATACAAAAACATCTTGCTTAATCGTGATTGTTAACTGTTTTTAGCACTTCCTTGTCAATCTTGACCTTATACTTCTTGCGCAGGCTCTTCACCCACTTCTCTTCAAGGTATTTCTGGTAATCGGCAGTCACCACTCCTTTCACATCCTTGTACGTCTGGGGAGCATCAATGACCTCGCCGACTGTCTCTGCAACAACAAAACCACGACGCAACTTGCCGCCCTCGCCCTGGCCGAACACCTTGCTGTCAACCCAGGCATTGTCACCGACTGCAAAAATACCAACCTCGACACGCACAGTGCGCACAGAATCCTTCGGCAGTTTTTCCTCTATTGCCGATTTGTAGTTATCAAATTCCTGTCCGGCAAGAATGCCCTTTATCACATCGAGATTCTCCTGACTGTTGGCCTGAACCACAGCCCCACGGAAACGTGGAGTGTCGAACCTGTATTTTTTCCTGTTCTTCTTGAAATGCTTTGCAAGCCCCTCCTCATCGGCAGCCACCTTGTCCCACACCTCGCGGGTAGATACCTCAAAGAACAGAAGACCCTCGTAATATTCGCGCATAAGGTTACCGAATTCAGGATACTTGCTCTCGAGCAGGCTGTCCTCACGGGCAAGAGCCTCCTGCGGCGTAATGTCACCGCCGAAAGCAGCAGCAAGGTCACGACCACGTTTCATCCTGGCAGCTTCGCGGATGTTCTGCTGTTCAAGCATATTAATGATTGCCGGCTTGTACTCCTCGAAAGAGCCGAACGGACGAGAGGATATGCGCTTCACGATATGGAAGCCGGCCGGCGACTCGAACGGAGCCGAATAACTGCCATCGGCAAGCGCAAAGGCAGCCTGTTCGAATTCGGGATACACCTGACCGCGCACAATCTCGAACGAACGGAGAGCCTGTGCAGGGATGTTGAAATACTTGGCAACATCCTCAAAGGTCTTGCCCTCATTGAGCATTGTGTATGCCGAGTCAATCCTTGCTTTTGCAAGCTCGACATCGGCCGATGGAGCCGTCTGCTTCGCAAGGAAGACTATATGTGCAACCTCAATGAAACCATCAAGACCAATGGTCGCCGAATCCTTTGCATAGACCTTGTAGGCCTCATCATTTATGAAACAGCTATCGACAAGATAGCTTTCGGCCATGAGGTTGCGGTCACGTTCATACTCCTCCTTGAAAGAGGTCAATGTATCGAGCTGCAACGCCTCGGCCTCGGCCACTTTCAATTTGAAGTCGACATACATAGGCAGATACTCCTCCACGCTCTGTCCCTCGCCTGCAAGATTATTGTTGTTCTTGTTGAAGGCATACTCGAACTCGGAACGTGTAACCTCTTTCCCATTAACGCGCATTAGCACAGGGTCTGTAACCTGTGCCAATGCAGTTGTAGATGCCAGCAGAAAAAGTGCTGCAATATTTCTTATTCCCATTATAGTTTCTTCTTATTCTGGACGACTGTAGTTAGGTGCCTCGCTGGTAATTGAGACATCGTGTGGATGGCTCTCGAGCACACCCGCATTTGTTATGCGCACGAACTTTGCATTGTGCAAGGCCTCGATATCCTTTGCGCCGCAATATCCCATACCTGAGCGCAAACCGCCCACAAGCTGATAGATAACCTCGAAGAGTGTTCCCTTGTATGGTACACGCGCAGCAATACCTTCGGGCACAAGTTTCTTCTTGTCGGCAGTGTCCGCCTGGAAGTAACGGTCCTTTGAACCGTTCTCCATTGCCTCAAGAGAACCCATACCACGGTATGCCTTGAACTTACGGCCATTGAAGATGATTGTATCACCGGGAGATTCCTCTGTACCGGCAACAAGTGAACCAATCATTACACAATAGCCACCGGCAGCCAAAGCCTTTACAACATCGCCCGAGTAGCGCAGACCACCATCGGCAATCAAAGGCACACCTGTACCCTCAAGCGCCTTGGCAACATCGTACACAGCCGAGAGCTGTGGCACACCCACACCCGCCACCACACGTGTGGTACAGATTGAACCGGGACCAATACCAACCTTCACTGCATCGGCACCGGCCTCGGCCAGCATCTTGGCAGCCTCGCCTGTCGCCACGTTACCCACAACAATGTCAATCTGTGGGAAGAGTGCCTTTGCCTCTTTAAGTTTCTGCACAACGCCGGCAGAATGACCGTGGGCTGTGTCAATGACAACAGCATCGACACCGGCATCCACAAGCGCCTTGATGCGCTCCATAGCATCGCCAGTAACGCCGACACCGGCCGCTACACGCAGACGTCCCTTGCTATCCTTGCAGGCCATCGGTTTATCCTTGGCCTTTGTTATATCCTTGTATGTGATAAGGCCGACAAGCTTGCCGTCGTTGTCGACAACAGGCAACTTCTCGATTCTGTTCTCGCGCAGGATGGTTGCTGCGGCCTCCATATCTGTCTTCTGGTTTGTATATACGACCTTGTCGGCAGGAGTCATTATCTCGCGGATGGGGCGAGCCATATTGGTCTCGAAACGGAGATCGCGGTTTGTGACAATACCCACGAGCCTCTTACAGTCGTCAACCACGGGAATACCACCGATGTGGTACTCGGCCATGATGTCAAGCGCATCCTTCACAGTGGAATCGGCCTGGATTGTAACAGGGTCATATATCATACCGTTCTCGGCACGTTTCACAATGGCAACCTGATGAGCCTGGTCCTCGATTGACATATTCTTGTGGATGACACCGATACCACCCTCACGCGCAATGGCAATAGCCATCTTGGCCTCGGTAACAGTGTCCATTGCAGCAGTCACGAACGGAACGTTCAACTCGATATTTCTTGAGAACTTGGTTTTCAGAGAAACCGCCTTCGGCAACACCTCGGAGTATGCAGGAATGAGCAATACATCGTCATAGGTCAAGCCGTCCATCACAATTTTTTCCTTTATAAAATCATTCATATAGCTATATATTTTTCTTTTTTCTAAAATCAGTTTCCGACCTCGGATATGAATTTCACACGCACAAGACGTATCTCCTCCTCGGTATACTCACCGCCAAGTTCCTCAATGGCCGCATCAATGGAATCGGTATCGGAGTTCTTGAAGTAGTCATAAATCTCGTTGAGGTTCTCTTCGTCGAGAATCTCCTCAAGGAAATAGTCTATGTTCAATTTTGTTCCCGAATATACGATTGACTCCACATCGTCGAGCAGTTCATCGAACTCCACGCCCTTGCTTATGGCAAGGTCATCAAGCGCCACCTTGCGGTCTATGGCACTTATTATGGCAACCTTGAGCTTGGACTTGTTCGCCACGGTGCGTATGCGTATATCCTCGGGGCGGTCAATCTCGTTCTCCTCGCAGTGTCGCTTGATGAGAGCGCAGAACTCCTCGCCATAGCGTTTTGCCTTTCCCTCACCCACACCCGGGATGTTCTTCAGCTCATCGATGGTTATGGGGTAAGTTGTCGCCATGGCCTCGAGCGACGGGTCCTGGAATATCACATACGGCGGCAGCTCCAGCTGTTTCGACAGTTTCTTGCGCAGGTTCTTGAGCATTGCAAAAAGTTCTGGGTCAACTGCAAACGAGGTAGAAGCCTGCACAATAGTCTCCTCCTCCTCAAAATCCCTGTCTTCGACAATTTTGAACGAGACGGGTTTCTTGAGGAACGAGTGACCCTGTCTGGTCACTTTAAGCAGACCGTAGTTCTCTACATCCTTGTCAAGATAGCCGGCAATCAGCGCCTGGCGAATGACGGCATTCCAACGCTTTGCGTCCTCGTCATCACCACAGCCGAAACACTCTAGTTCATCGTGATTATGCGAGATTATATCGGCAGTCTCCTTACCCAAAAGAACATCTATTACATAATCGGCCTTAAAATTCTCCTTCAAAGCCAACACGGCCTCAATGACAGTCTCGAGCAACTCTTTTGCTTCCACCTGTTTTTTAGGATTGAGGCAGTTATCACAATTTCCACAATTTTCCACGTCGTAACTCTCACCAAAATAATGTAACAATAATTTCCTTCGACAAACCGAGGACTCGGCATAGGCGGTTGTCTCCTGCAACAGCTGGCGGCCTATGTACTGCTCGGCAAGCGGTTTGCCTTCGAGGAATTTCTCCAGTTTCTGTAAATCCTTATTATTATAGAATGTTATACACTGTCCTTCGCCACCATCGCGGCCGGCACGACCCGTCTCCTGATAATAGCCCTCAAGACTCTTGGGAATATCATAATGTATCACATACCGCACATCGGGCTTGTCTATTCCCATTCCGAAAGCTATGGTTGCCACAATGACATCAATCTTTTCCATTATGAAATCGTCCTGGGTCTGCGACCTCATGACCGAATCCATACCGGCGTGATAGGCTTTGGCCGATATTTCGTTTGTCTGCAATATCTCGGCCAGTTCTTCGACCTTCTTGCGGCTAAGACAATATATTATTCCCGACTTGCCGGGATTTGCCTTTATGAACTTTATGATATCCTTGTCAACGTCCTTGGTCTTTGAGCGCACCTCGTAGTAGAGGTTGGGACGGTTGAACGATGACTTGAAATCGGGTGCATCCTGTATACCCAGGTTTTTCTTTATGTCATCGCGCACCTTGGTTGTGGCCGTAGCCGTCAATGCAATGATTGGCGCACGGCCTATTTCGTTCATTATGGGGCGTATGCGGCGGTATTCGGGACGGAAATCATGCCCCCACTCCGAAATGCAATGCGCCTCGTCGATAGCGTAGAAGGAAATCTTCACGCTTTTAAGAAACTCCACGTTCTCCTCTTTTGTCAAAGATTCGGGAGCCACATACAGCAGTTTTGTCTTACCGGAGAGCACATCCTCCTTTACCTCTTCAATCGCCTGTTTTGTGAGTGATGAATTCAAGAAATGCGCCACCCCATCATCCTCGTTGAGGTTTCTTATCGCATCGACCTGATTCTTCATCAGAGCAATAAGCGGAGATATCACAATCGCAGTCCCCTCCATCACAAGCGAGGGCAACTGGTAACAGAGCGATTTGCCGCCACCGGTAGGCATCAGAACAAAGGCATCATTGCCTGCAAGCAAGTTCCTGATGACAGCTTCCTGGTCACCCTTGAACTTGTCAAAACCAAAGTTCTCCTTGAGAACTTCCGTCAAATTACACTTCTTTGCCATTTTATAACATGCCTATTTGAAAACAAAGTTATAAATATATCAATTAAACGCACAACTTTTTTCAAATTTATTTTCATTGGTGGCACAAAAAAAACGGCAGGCATAAAACAATCGGCAGGCTTCGCGTGCGAAGTCTGCCGGTTTATACAGAGAGAATACACATCAGACAGCACATTTTATGGCCGTACTCTTCTCCACCTGCGCCCGTGCATACTCCTTTGTTATTTCACAGGTATCCACACCACTCGACGGGATCTCGAACATCTTCTCCATCATTATCGTCTCCACGATGGAACGCAAACCGCGGGCTCCGAGCTTATACTCGACAGCCGTGTCCACGATGTACTCCAATGTATCGTCATCGAATGTCAGCTTCACCCCATCCATCTCCATAAGCTTGACATACTGCTTTATGATGGAGTTCTTGGGTTCTGTGAGAATATTACGCAAAGTGGCACGGTCAAGAGGGCGCAACGAGGTAAGGATTGGCAAACGGCCAATAATCTCGGGAATCAACCCGAACGAGCGCAAATCCTGCGGCATGATGTACTGCATCATGTCACCCTTGTCAATGTTCATCTTGTTCTGCACCGAATTGTAACCCACGACGTGAGTGTTCAGGCGCTGTGCAATCTTCTTCTCTATGCCGTCGAACGCACCACCGCAAATAAAGAGGATGTGTTTTGTGTTCACTGCAATCATCTTCTGGTCGGGGTGTTTGCGGCCGCCCTGGGGTGGAACATTAACCACAGAGCCCTCGAGCAGTTTCAGCAGTCCCTGCTGCACACCCTCACCGCTCACATCGCGCGTAATGGAAGGGTTGTCACTCTTACGGGCAATCTTGTCAATCTCGTCAATGAAGACGATACCGCGTTCGGCCTCCTCAACGTTATAGTCGGCCACCTGCAGAAGACGTGTCAGGATACTCTCGATATCCTCACCCACATAACCGGCCTCGGTGAGCACCGTGGCATCGACAATGGTAAATGGCACCTTCAACAGTTTGGCAATGGTGCGTGCAAGCAATGTCTTGCCCGTACCCGTACTGCCCACCATAATGATGTTGCTCTTCTCTATCTCCACATCGTCGGCAGCCCCGCGCTGCATGAGTCGCTTGTAGTGGTTGTAGACCGACACCGCAAGCGCACATTTGGCCTCATCCTGACCAATGACATACTCAT
This sequence comes from Bacteroidaceae bacterium, assembly GCA_045636545.1. Taxonomy (GTDB): domain Bacteria; phylum Bacteroidota; class Bacteroidia; order Bacteroidales; family Bacteroidaceae; genus HGM04593. The sequence continues at coordinate 17,177 of JAZTXR010000055.1, read as the reverse complement.
CGAGGAACGCCTTTATCTCCTTTGGTTTGGGCAGTTCCTTCATCTCAAAGTCGCTCTTTGGCAAGAGAGCCTCATCACGCAGGATATTATGAGCCTGCTCCACACAGTCGTTGCATATATATCCGGTCATTCCGGTCATGAGCAATGCAACCTGTTCCTCTGTCCTGCCGCAGAAACTGCAACGTTTTTTTCCTTTTTCAGCCATTGGTCAAATCAGATTTTACGTGTAAGGACACGGTCAATCATACCATACTCCTGCGCCTCGGCAGCAGTCATCCAGTAATCGCGGTCACTGTCGGCCCACACCTTGTCGAACGGTTGCTTGCTATGGTCGGAGATTATTGTATATAGTTCCTTCTTGAGTTTCTGTATCTCACGCGCCGTAATCTCGATATCACTCGCCTGACCCTGCACACCGCCAAGAGGCTGGTGTATCATCACACGGCTGTGTGTCAATGCCGAACGCTTACCCTCGGCACCTGCAACAAGCAGCACCGCAGCCATACTTGCAGCCATACCTGTACAGATAGTTGCCACATCGCTCGAGATGAACTGCATTGTATCATAGATACCCAGGCCGGCATATACCGAACCACCGGGAGAGTTTATATAGATGGAGATATCCTTGCCGCTGTCAACAGAATCGAGATACAGCAACTGCGCCTGCAGGGTGTTGGCTGTATAATCGTCAATCTGAGTACCCAAGAAGATGATTCTGTCCATCATCAGGCGCGAGAATACATCCATCTGTGTCACGTTCAACTGTCTCTCCTCAAGAATATATGGGTTCAGGTACTGCGACTGTGCCTTCATCACATCGTCGAGCACCATACTGTTCATACCAAGATGCTTGGTAGCATATTTCCTAAAATCATCTCTATCCATACGACACTTACTTTATTTGTTGTTACTAAAAACATATCCGGCCTATCGGGCAAAGCCAATAGGCCGGATACATACCCATTGTCTATTCATTAAGCGTTCTCAGACACCTTTTTGTTGAACTCATCAACAGAAACTTTCTCCTCGTTCAAGGTAATGGCAGCCTTGATAGCCTGGATAAGCTTCACGTCTACCGCACGGTTGATGAGAGCCTCGCGTGTCTTCTCCTGCTTGAGCATCTCCTTTGCATAGTTCTCGAGCAAATCCTCGGGAACATTTGCCATACCGTACTGTGCGAACTGGTCGCGTGTAGCGCCCTTAGCAACATTGAGGACATCGTTGTCATCAATCTTGACCTCGAACTTCTTCGCGAGCTGCTCCTTGACCAGATGCCAACGAAGCTCGGTAAGGCTCTTCTGGAACTCCTCCTCGCTTACAGTCTCACCCTCGGCCTTGTTTGCATCCATGATGCGACGGAGGATAGCCTCGTTGAATTCGAGCTTGCCCACCTTGTCCATAAGATATTCACGCACGTCCATCAAGAGTTTGTAGTCACTCTCAACCTCGAAACGTGCCTCGAACTGCTCGGCAATCTTGGCGCGGAACTCCTCCTCGCTCTTCACAGCATCCTTGCCGAACGCTGCATCGAACACATTCTGGTTGATTTCGCTTGCAACGAAACGTGTAATCTCGCTCACAGCGAATGTAAACTCGCCATTGTGGGCAGCAACCTCGCTCTTCTCAACCTTGAGAAGTGAAGCAAGTTCGGCCTCGTTGCCATCGAATGCTGTGAAGGGATTGAATGTAACGACATCGTTAACCTTTGAACCTGCAAAGAGAGCCTTCTGCTCGTCGTTCTTCATGTATGAAGGCATCATCACAGCCTCACGTACGACAACGCCATTCTCGACAGCCTCGGTCAATGTACCCTTGAGCATATCGCCATTCTCGTAAGCCTCAACCTGCTTGTACTCGCCGCAGCGCTGTGCAAAAGCATCAACCTGGCTCTGTACCATCTCGTCGGTAGGCTGTATTCTGTAGTATGCAAGAGCATCATTCTTGTCAAGGACAGCATCAAACTTTGGAGCAAGAGCAATCTCGAACTCGAAAGTGAACTCCTTGTCCTCGGCCATGTTGATGTTTGCCTGCTGCTCCTCGATTGGGAGTGGCTCGCCAAGCATGTCAATCTTGTTCTCTCTGATATATTCGAAAATCTTTGTCTGCAACAACTTGTTGATCTCTTCAGCCTTTACAGCTGTACCGTACTGCTTCTTTATCAAGCCCATAGGCACCATACCGGGACGGAAACCCGGGATATTCGCCTTCTGACGGAAATTTTTCAACTGCTTCTCAACCAAAGCCGCATAATCGGCCTCCTGAATGTTTACCGAAAGGATTGCACTTGTAGCATCCTGATTTTTAAGTGTAAATTCCATGTATATAAAATTTTAATGTTTCGTTCTTGCAATGCGGCCTGCCGACAAGGCATAGACCGCACCTTAATTTAAAGCGCACAAAAATACAACAAGTTGAGCACAAAATCAAGCAAAAAGCGATTTTGTTGACAACAGGCACGCAACAGACAATACAAAAACGGTTATTGTGGAACGTTCCGCCACACTCCGGGGGCTATCAGAACTGGAACTCGCGCTTGCGGAGCACGAAATCGCGGCCAAGATACTTCTCACGAACGATAGGGTTGTCGGCAAGTTCCTCCGAGGTTCCCTCGAACAGCACACGCCCCTCAAACAGCAGATAGGCACGGTCCGTGATGCTCAAGGTCTCCTGTACATTGTGGTCGGTGATAAGGATACCGATATTCTTGTCCTTAAGTTTCCACACAATATACTGGATATCCTCAACGGCAATGGGGTCCACTCCGGCAAAAGGCTCGTCAAGCATAATGAATTTGGGGTCTATTGCCAGGCAGCGCGCAATCTCGGTACGGCGGCGCTCACCACCCGAGAGACGGTCGCCCAGATTCTTGCGCACCTTCTGCAGGCGGAACTCCGCAATCAGGCTCTCCAGTTTCTCTTTCTGGTACTCAAGCGGCTTGCCCGTCATCTCCAACACAGATGCGATATTGTCCTCTACCGTCATCTTGCGGAACACGCTGGCTTCCTGTGCCAGATAGCCAATGCCGGCACGTGCACGTTTGTAGACCGGATATTTGGTAATATCCTTCTCATCAAGGAAAATGCGACCGCCATCGGGAGTGACCAGCCCTGTAGTCATATAGAACGATGTGGTCTTTCCTGCACCATTAGGTCCCAGCAAGCCCACAATCTCGCCCTGCCTGACATTGAACGACACATTGTTCACCACCGTACGGTTACCGTATTTCTTTACAAGCCCCTCGGTACGCAGGACTGTAGCTTTATCAACATTTTCAGAAATAACATTTTCCATATCGCGCTGTCAACTTTTTTACTTATAGAACAAAGATACGGCAAACGGGTGAGAAAAATGTATCTTGTTTCAAGATTTTTTTACAAAGCGGGCAGAAAGCACCCACACACAAGCCCCAAAGAGTGTTTTTGGAAATTTAAACAGTTTATGACACTATAAAAAGACAAAAAGTAGTAACTTTGCACACGACTATTCTTTGGACACACATCAAGATGATACTTACAGAAGCCATAAAGACATTCGGCAACTACCTGTTGCTTATGGGCCGCGTGCTTACCAAGCCGGAACGATGGAACATGTTCTGCCGCCGCACCCTTCACGAGATATACCAGTTGGGCATCAACTCCATCCCCATCGTGCTCATCATATCACTGTTCATCGGTGCCGCGCTGTGCATACAGATGAAGACCAACGTCGAGAGCCCCTGGATGCCGAAGTTCGTAACGGGATACGCCACACGCGAGGTGTTGCTGCTCGAGTTCTCATCGACCATCATGTGCCTTATCCTGGCCGGAAAGGTGGGCTCGAACATCACTTCCGAGATTGGAGCCATGAGGGTGACACAACAGATAGATGCACTGGAGATGATGGGAGTGAACTCGGCAAATTTCCTTATATTGCCAAAGATAACAGGCCTTGTACTCACCATCCCCATCCTTGTCATTTTCAGCATAGCATCGGGCATAGGTGGAGCGTTCCTCATAGGCAAGCTCACAGGCATAATGACCACAGAGGAACTCACCGTGGGACTGCAGCACGAATTCACGGTATGGTTCATCTGGTACAGCATAATAAAGAGCTTCTTCTTTGCCTTCATCATCACATCGGTGGCTTCATTTTACGGCTATAACGTAAAGGGCGGCTCCATAGAGGTAGGCAAGGCCAGCACGAATGCCGTTGTAAGCTGCAGCGCACTGATACTTTTCTCGGACATAGTGTTAACCAATATCATGATGCAATGATAGAAGTCTGTTCAATATACAAACAATTCGAAGACAAGACGGTACTCAACGACGTGAGCGCCACATTCGACAACGGTATAACCAACCTCATCATTGGCCAGAGCGGTGCCGGCAAGACCGTATTGCTCAAGTGCATAGTAGGCCTTCTCTCACCCGAGAAAGGAAAAATCATCTATGACGGGCGCAACATTACGACAATGAAGGAGAAGGAGAAAATCGCCATCAGGCGCGAGATTGGCATGCTTTTCCAGAGCGCCGCACTCTTCGACTCCATGAGCGTGCTCGAGAACGTGATGTTCCCGCTTGACATGTTCTCCAACATGACCTACAAGGAGCGCCTGGCACGCGCAAGAGTCTGCCTCGACAGAGTGAACCTCATCGAGGCACAGGACAAGTCGCCCGAGGAACTCTCGGGTGGCATGCAGAAACGCGCCGCCATTGCCCGCGCCATTGCCCTTGAGCCTAAATACCTTTTCTGCGACGAGCCCAACTCGGGACTCGACCCTCAGACATCACTTGTGATAGACGAGCTGATACACGACATCACAAAGGAGTATGGGATAACCACCATAGTAAACACGCACGACATGAACTCCGTCATGAACATAGGCGACCACATCCTGTTCCTGTCGGGCGGCCGACTTGCCTGGGAGGGAGACAAGACACAGATACTCAACACCGACAACAGACAACTCAACGAGTTCCTCTTCTCGAGCGAGATTCTGCGACAGGTCAAGGAGCAGGCACTCCGCGGCAAATGAGGCTGACCGGCAATCACGACACACCATAAATACAGAGAGAAGCCCCTTCGAACCAAAGGGGCTTCTCTCTGTATTTTACAGCACCGCTATCACTTGCGTTTTCCCAATGCAAGGTTAAGACCGAATGTTATATGCGAGTTCATATCATTCAAAGGAATGTACTGCGGTGTAACTTTTGTAACCATATAGTCACTACCCACAAACAGATTGATGCCTGCCGGATGGAAGTTTATCATCCAGCCCAAAGAATAGCCATAGGTACCATAACCATAGTTGGCCGACAACTCAAACCATTTTACAGGCGACAGATTAACAAAACCACGGACCTCGTTCCATTTACGTGACTCATAAGGCGAGAAACACTGACTGTAGAGCACACCAACCGAAAGTGGCCTGTAGAAAGGCATATTGTACTCTGCACCGACATGCATTGTCGTGTTCAGACCAGTCTTCATAGAAGATTCACCATTATAGTTGAACTCCACCAGTTTTGCAGCATCATCGGCAAGCTTCTCAAGCTCTGCATTCACAACACCCTCGACATCATTGTAGTCAACCTCGCCAAAGCCATCGAACTCCACCTTGGCATCTGTGCTTTGACCGCTCAACATATACCTCCAGTTGATATAACCCAAATCGACAACCGAAGCCGAGACTGTCAGACCCGGAACGAATTTATCCAGATTGTACACAAATCCCAAATCAAAGGCAAAGCCACCAGAAGGCTGCAGTTTCATCAGGTCTTCTTCCTCCAGCGCAAGTTCCAGACTTTTTATAACATTGTTCTCATCCACCTCAACATCTGCCTTGCACAGGAGTGCCGCCTGTGCCTGCGCGTGGCTCTCGACCATCCAACGCTGGCCGCTGAGCTCCACATCAAGCTTGTCGACAAAAATATCGGCGTGCGCCAAGCCAAGCAGATACTTGGCATTCACACCCAACTGAAAGCCATCGAATATCTTGTGAGAGTATCCTATGGTAGCCGCAGTATAGTTCATCGTATTGATATTGAGCCCCGAGAAGCTATAACGCTCCTCCTGCAACCCTTTCTTGGCGAACTCAAACAGCCCCTTCGGCAAAGAGGCATCCACCGATGAATGCAAAGAGAGGTCAAAAGAGAAGAAACCGCCAAACATGCGGAACCCGAAAGCCATAATGGTCTCGTCAATGTTCACGCCCAACTTCACTTTCTCGGGAATCCCGCTCAAGAACTCATCGGCAGTCACTGAACCGCTCATGAAAGTAGCAAGTTCATTCTCACCACGAGGATAAAGGAAGTTGGCAAGCCCCACATTACCTTTCGTACCCACAGACATATTACCCAAAAGCAAAGAGAAATAACCACGTTCCGCCTTCATTGCCGGGTTAAGTTTGCTGTTATACAACATACCGTCAAGGAAATATGACGAAAGTGCAGTCTGGGCCACTGCTGTATGCGAAAGCACAATAAAGAGCAATGTCGCTATTGTATATCTGATATTTTTCATAATTCAAACCTATTAAAAACGTTATTTTTCAAATTCCATCTCAATATCGCCTGCAATCTCAAGCACTATGTTCGACAACTTGATACCCTGTTCGCCCTTGAGTGCAGCCGCACCTGTAGTGTGGTCACTTGCAGCCTCAACCACAAACACAAGCTTGTCAAGTGTCGATATGTCACCATCCGTGCTCTTTATCGCAAAGTTAAAATTCTGCGTAGTCAGGTTCTCGCAAAGCACACCCTCCTCGTCCATGATAGCCTCGCCACCACCGGCAGCAATCTGCAGCTCATCAATCTCAATATTCTCGATAATTTTGCCGTCAACATCATACGGAAGCACTTTGAGCGACAGGCCAAGCGGTATGGTATTTATGATATCCATCTTTGCACCAAGCGACACATTGCTGAACATCTCAAGCGTTTCACCCATATCACTGTCCAGGCCGGCAACCGAGTCTGTGTAGCACAAGTGAAGTTCGTTGAACTTCAATGGTACGACAACGGAATAAGCGGCATCAAGCCTTATTGGCTCACTGATATCAATGTGATGTGTGACACCGGCAGTCCTTATCACCGGCTCGACATTGAAGTTGATGGAGTGCGGGATTTTCTTCAACAGATTTGCAAGGTTCTTTATCTCCACATTCTCATACCCAGCCTTGCTGTTGGCAGCAGTGTCTGTTGTAAGGAACAGCTTTGTCTCTACAGGCTTCAGTTCGCCGGTAATCTCGTCATACTCCGCCGGTAAAATGCTCAACATTGTTTCAATCTCTGTATCCGCAATGGCAGCACCGTTCTCGTCGGTACCGAAGAGGTGCAGACTGATATCAACGGGAACACCCATAGGGTTTGTCACCGCAAACTCAAGCTGAGGATCGGCAAGAACAATAGAGTTGCCCTCTTCGCGCAGGAACTCGAGTCCCTCGCCAAGGTCAAGGTCAATCTTCTCATTCACACCCTCAATCTCGGCGCAATAGAGACCATGGAACTCCTTGACCGTAATTTCACCCATACTGAAATCCACATCAAACGAGATATCATTATCCAGCACCGTAGAATGGAATTCTGTACCGTTGATAGCGGCATCCCCCTCTACAACAATGTCACAATTATATGAAATGTATGAATTGCCATCGATGGAATCCGTCGGCACAAGACCCTTGAACCCGAACTCCTCGGTCATGAAGTCAAGACCGGTACAAAGCAGCTTGATTTCCAAAGGTTCGTTGGATGATGGGTTATAACTTTTCTTGATTCCAAGAACGCCATCACTTATTTCCACACCTTCAATTCCGTCACAGGGTTGCAGTTTCAGGAATGACGGCAATGCCAACTTCACATCCAAATCCACATTGGTGTCAAGGCTCTCCAGTCCAATGACAGAAAGCCCGAGTGCAATCTCTACATCATTGGCAAAACCAATCTTTTCAATACGTTCTATCTCTGCGGGCAACTTCTCATTAAGGCTGAAATCAATATCACTGTCCAAAGAAGAGTGTATAACCTCTGTATGCACAACAGCATCCTTTATGTAAAGATCGGACTCAGACATTGTAAACTGCGCCATTTTCTCACCTTCCAGCTTTTCAAGCACATCAACCAAAGACTCCATTTCAAGAGCAGCCAGATAGAAATGACCCGTCTCCTCGGGGTTCCTGGTGTTTACAAAACCTATTCCAGCCTTCACATCCATGTGGCATGAGTCATTGACCACTGGCAGGTTCAATGTCAGCTTCTGAAGAGCAAGGTTCCAATGGGTCTCGGCAAGTATGCCCAAATCATAGATGTAGAAAGCGTGCTCATCCTTATTATAGACAATCTCTTTGTCCTTTCCTTCATATTCGGAAAGGGTAGGAGATATATCCAACTGATCAGGGAACGAGATTTTCAGGGCATACCCTTCTTTCAGTTTAAAGACACTGAGCCAATCCTTATCCATGTGAGTTTCAAACTTAATTCGGCTCACTGTCTCGTCAAACTCCACATACTTGATTGTATCAATATACTCAAGATTGTCAAAATCGCCACTGAAAGCCATCTCTATGGCCTTAAAATCGACCTTGATATCCTTTGTCTTGCCGGCAACGTCCTGGAATGAGAGCTGCGACTCAAACTCCACATCAAATGCGAAATCGGCAACCTGCACATCTTTTGTCAATGTAACATCAGCACCGTTCTCATCACCTAACTTATAGTAAATCTGATACTTTACAGTTTCATTTACATTTATCGAACCATCCTTAATATATTTGTCGATACCGGAAATTTCTGTGATATAAAAACTGAATGACGTTTCACTTCCCTGTGTAACAAAGCGATCAAGAGTTATAGTGCTACCATTGATGTCATATTTCCCGGCCTGATCTGCTTCTTCGTTTCTTGCAAGAGTGAACATCTTGGGAAACTCAACCTCGAAACTGATTTCCTTATAACAGCCATCCAAGACTTTCGGGTTAGTGACAACAACACTCACAAGTGTACCTTTACTGCCTTCAGCACCAAGCTCAATGCTCTTTATTGTCTCAATCTCATTTGGCAACTTGTAACTGAAATTACAAGCCACCTCACGCTCACCGGTAGTAACCTGCTGTTCGTCAATGGTATAATTTAAAGTACCGTCGGGGAAAAGTGAACTATAATTTTTCAGTTTCTCCAAAAAATCCTCAAGACCAGGAACATTAAAAGCCACATGAGCCTCTGACTTCAGTTTTGGAAGTTTGCTATTCAAATCCTGAAGCGATATTGACGGTGTAGTGAACTTTGCCGGCTCAATATTCACCGCACCAATGTGAACATTGCTGACATTCACCTCATCAAATTCCACATCGAAACTGTGCTGGATTGTGTCTATATTCAACGTAATGGGCTCAACGTTCTCCTCTACAGTGATTGTACTGTCAGCGGTAATACCGTACACACCATCAGCGACTTTCTCAAGCATCTCAATTTCACTCACATCAATAAGAGAATCCAACACCACAGTCTTCAGACTGCCCACCGGCAAAGCGACCTTGTTACCCTCCAGTTTCACATCGGTAGAAATCTCCTTATTCACCAGGTCATAATTATTATCCACACAAGAGGAGAATAATGACAAAGCTCCAAACAAGAGCACACTCAACGTTTTTTTACACATATCTGTCCGTTTTAAATGACGAATTATACAAAGCCTGCAATTATCACTCAATGAGTTATAATAGCGGTTCATTCTACAAAGATACAACAAAAAACAATAATTAATAATTTTTAAGTAGAAACTATTCGGCAAATACGAAAAACAAGAACGTTCTTCAACATATTGCCACATAAAAAAAGTAATAATATAGATGTTGGACCACATTTTGAAAAAGTGTGTGTGTGTGTCATATCGACCGTAGTGGAGATATCTCAAACATCGTTTTTAAGATGCACTGTCTACGCGATTTTGCAAACACTCGTTGTAAAAACTCAAGTAAACTTGGTTTTAACTCGTTCAATTGCAAAATTCGACTTCGCTCAGCATGACATTTGCAGTCTTGGCCAACTGCTATATTATTACCATATAAAAATTCTCCACTGCGGTCAGGATGACAAATTCATACAATTTGTCATCCTGAACGCAGTGGAGAATCTGAATATTAAAGCGAAAACCTTGTTCCGCCTACTTCTGCCTGATGAAAATATTCATCGGCACTCCGTGGAAATTCCATTTGGCACGGATTTTATTCTCTAGGAAGCGCTTGTATGGTTCTTTCACATACTGTGGCAGGTTGGCAAAGAAGAGGAACGACGGAACGCGTGTCTCGTGCAACTGCATACAGTACTTTATCTTGATATACTTACCCTTGATTGATGGTGGCGGATAGGCCTCGATGAGCGGCAGCATCTCCTCGTTGAACTTGGCTGTCGAAATCTTGCGCTGCGAATTAAGATATACCTCTTTCGCCGTCTCAAGCACCTTGAACACACGCTGTTTTGTAACAGCCGAGGTGAAGATGATGGGGAAATCGACAAACGGCGCAAGGCGCTCACGGATAGCGTTCTCAAAGAACTTCTGCACCTTCTCGCTCCTGTCCTCAACCAAATCCCATTTGTTGACAACGACAACAAGCCCCTTCTGGTTACGCTGTATTATAGAGAAGATGTTCAAGTCCTGCGACTCGATACCGCGTGTAGCATCAATCATAAGTATACACACGTCACTGTTCTCAATGGCACGGATGGAACGCAGCACCGAGTAGTACTCTATATCCTCACTCACCTTACCCTTCTTGCGTATACCGGCAGTGTCGACCAGATAGAAATCAAAGCCGAACTTGGTGTAACGTGTAAGGATTGAGTCGCGTGTCGTACCCGCAATGTTCGTAACGATATTACGTTCCTCGCCCAGGAACACATTGATGATTGAGCTTTTGCCCGCATTCGGACGTCCCACAACAGCAAAACGGGGGATATTCTCCTCGGGTGCCTCCTCGGCCTCCTTTGTAAACTTTGTCAATATCTCGTCGAGCAGGTCACCGGTTCCGCTACCGTTGGCTGCCGATATGCAATGCATGTCACCAAGGCCAAGGCTATAGAACTCGGCTGTGCCATACTGCATCTCGTATGTATCCACCTTGTTTGCAACAACAAGCACCGGTTTCTTCGCACGTCGAAGCATTGATGCCATCTCCATATCAAGGTCGGTCAGGCCGTTCATGGCATCAACGACAAAGAGAATGACATCGGCCTCCTCGAGCGCAAGTGTCACCTGGTCACAGATTGCCTCCTCGAACACATCGTCCGAATTGCGCACCCATCCACCGGTATCCACAAGCGAGAACTCTTTTCCACACCAGAAGCAACGGCCATACTGGCGGTCGCGAGTGGTGCCGGCCTCGTCCGAGATGATAGCCTGCTTGGTCTCTGTCAAGCGGTTGAAAAGGGTCGACTTGCCCACATTGGGGCGACCCACTATCGCTACTAAATTTCCCATAATACATCAATCTTTCTGGTCATAACCGAAACGGCGCAGCTGTCGGTCACTGTTACGCCAATCCTTGTCGACCCTTACATAAATTTCCAAAAATATCCTTTTCCCAAAGAACTTCTCAAGCTCGCGGCGGGCATCGGTAGCCACACGTTTCAGCGCCGAACCCTCGTGACCGATGATGATACCCTTCTGCGAATCGCGCTCAACATATATCAGCGCCTTTATATATATCTTTCCCTCGTCCTCCTTGAACTGCTCCACAACAGCCTCGCACACGTATGGAATCTCCTTGTCATAGTGCAGGAGAATTTTCTCGCGTATTATCTCTGTAACAAAGAAACGTGCCGGTTTGTCGGTGAGCGCATCCTTCTCAAAATATGGCGGCGACTCGGGCAACAGCTCCATCACACGCTTCATCACCGCATCGATATTGAACTTGGCGGTTGCCGATATGGGCAGAATCTCGGCCTCGGGGATGAGTTCGTGCCAAAGCTCCACTTTCTTCACAAGCTCGGCCTGATTGGTCAGGTCTATCTTGTTGATGAGTACAAGGATGGGCACGTCCAGTTTGCGCACCTCCTCAATGAAGTCGCTGTTCTTCTCGGGGCTCTCGACCACATCGGTCACATAGAGCAACACATCGGCATCGCGTAGCGCCGAACGCGAGAAGCGCAACATCGCCTCCTGCAACTTGTAGTTGGGCTTGAGCACACCGGGAGTATCCGAGAACACAATCTGCGCATCATCGGTATTCAATATACCCATAATGCGGTGTCTTGTAGTCTGCGCCTTGAAAGTGGCAATCGATATTCTCTCACCAACCAGCAGGTTCATCAATGTCGACTTGCCGACATTGGGGTTACCTACGATATTTACAAAACCGGCTTTATGCATATCTTCTTAAATAATAAAAACGCACCTACTTTATGCCATAGGTGCGTTTTTGTCTTTGACAAAAAACTACCCGCGTCGGCAGGGAGCCATCGGCGGTAGAATAATTATTTAGACAGCTTTCTCTACAGCAAGCTTGCCTCTGTAATAACCACACGCACCGCAAACGGTGTGATAAACGTGCCACTCGCCACAGTTAGGGCATATTGCCAATGTAGGAGCTACTGCCTTGTCATGAGTTCTTCTCTTGGCAGTTCTTGTCTTTGATTGTCTTCTTTTAGGATGTGCCATTTTTAAAACGTTTTAAATATTTCTTTAATTATCTTCTTCAATCAATATATCCTTCAAACCGGCCCAACGTGGGTCAACCTGCATCTCATCTCCTTGCCCGCACTCCTCTGCCGCATCGGCCGAATGCTTTTTCAGCCTGCCCGTCATCTCGTGGTTGCACTTACCCGGTGCATGCACACGCTTCATAGGCAATGCCAGGACAATGAACTCATACAGATACCACGCTATGTTCAAATCACCCTCATTCTCGGGGATTATCACTATATCGCCCTCATCGGCATAGCTGTCGCCAAGCTTCACACGCAACGTGTTCGTAGTGTCCACCTCTATTGCAAGGTCATCAAGACAACGGTCACAAGGAACTACCACTGTCCCCGCCAAAGAAAAGGAGAAATCAAAGATATCCCTGCTCTTGTTCACTGCCACTTTTGCCTTCACGGCACCTTTCTGAAACTCCTCGCCCTCAATGTCTGCAAAAAACGCATTATCAAGGTCGAACTCCATTTCAAGGGAGGCTACCCGCATTCCCTTGAGGTCTACATTATATTTGTCAAATCTTCCCATCGCTACTATAAAATCAACTCTATCAATAATATAACTCCTCAAAAGTAGTGCTTAACAACCACACTATCCGATTTTAGGACACAAAGATAGTAATAAAATTCTTTAGAAACACCTTATTTCATAAAAAACTTTACTTTTTTAGTTCAATACGGAACGTCGTACCCACACCCGGCTGCGATTTCTTGATATATATGCGCCCTTTGTGGAACTCCTCGACAATCCTCTTTGCCAACGAAAGCCCCAACCCCCAACCACGCGGTTTTGTTGTGAAGCCCGGCGTAAATACCGTGTTCCAACGCGCCTTTGCAATGCCCTTGCCCGTGTCGGTGACATCCACAAAGGCCCTGCCGGCCACACAGGAAACAGTAACGGTAATCTCACCACTGCCACTCATCGCATCTATGGCATTCTTGCAGAGATTCTCCATCACCCACTCCATCAACGGCACATTAAGAGCGGCAACAAGCGGCACAGCCGAAAGCTCAAGATTATAGCGCACCTTTGCCGGGCTGCGGCGTTTCATATACCCCACCGCACGTTCAACAACCTCATTCACATCCACCATCGCAAGCTCACTCTTCGAACCAATCTTGGAGAAACGTTCAGCCACCATCTGCAGGCGCTCCACGTCGCGCGCCATCTCGGGCAGCAGTTCATCCGACGGGTATTTCCCCTTCAGCACCTCAATCCACGCCATAAGCGAAGAGATAGGCGTTCCAAGCTGATGGGCGGTCTCCTTTGACAAGCCCACCCACACCTTGTTCTGCTCGGCACGCTTAGAGTTGAGAATGGCCATAAAACATATTATGAAGAACACCACCACAACAGCAAGCTGAATATAGGGATAGTAGGCAAGCTGCACCAGCGTGTCCGAGTCATCGTAGTATATATAATAGTTCTCGCCATCGCCAAGCGGCACCTCAATCCTGGTACCCGTCTCGCGCATAGCAGCAGCCCTCTCCTCGACTTCATCTTCGGCTATATTATTGGAGGACAACACCTCACCATCCTCATCAAGCATCACAACCGGAATAGTCTTGTTGCTGCTCAATATCTCCTCCTCAAGGCTCACATCCTCATCAATCTCGGCACAGATGAGAGAACTCATAGCCGAGGCCCACACCTCCATGCGGCGCTCCTCCTCGCGCTTCAAATCATCGACAATAAGGTTAGACACCAGCAGCGAAGCCACAGCAATGACAGCCGCAACAGTAATCAGCAGATATTTTGCACTGCCAAAATTATTGAACCACTTCATACTTTTCACATTTTAGAAATCCAAACAATTTCTTACAAACATTTAACGCAAAAAAGCATGAAATATTATATTGGAACAAAATTGGAACAAAAGGCAACGCACACCGAGCCTGTTGCCGTAAGGCAAACTTCTGCCATCGGCAAAACAGCCTTTTAGCCCTTAAAGCCCTTTTTTGGCCTTTTAGCCCTTATACGCGTGCTATGCACGCGTATATAACAAAAAAGTGGAACGTTGCCGTTCCACTTTTTTACTATTATTTACCAAAGGTTACCCCATTCGCCGCGGCTCTGGCCACCAAGCTGAACACCGGTCTCTGAAGTATTCACTGTCTCATTATACATATTCATAGATGCAGCGAGCATTGACTCTGCTACAACGCTAACCTCTACTGCAAGAGGTGATACATAATTCTTTTTCATGTTATATTCTTTATCTTAAAGTCATTAAAATCCTTAATGTCTTTAAGGTCTCTAAAGACACTAAGGACACTATTTTTTACTTAACCAACACTTTCTTGCCGTTGATGATGTAGATACCACGCTCAACCGCGTTAACCTGACGGCCTGTGAGGTCGTAGATTACGTTAGCGTTCTCTACCTCTACGTTCTCAATGCCTGTTGTGCCCTCGCCGAAACGGAAGCTGTAAGAAGCAGCACCGTTAGTAGCACTTGCAGGCAAGTATGCCTTGTTGGCATTGTTCAACCAAACACCACCGGCCATCTGAGCCTTGTAAAGACCGACATTGCCGTCAACGATGCTAAGAACGTAAGCCTCTGCACCAATTTCTGTTGCAGCAACAGTACCCTCAAGGAGGTTGCCTTCAACATTTGCAGTAGCCTCTGCTGCGTAGTTGAATGTATAGTTACCTTGAGCTGCGTTAACAAGAACACCTGTGTTTGCAGGAAGAACGCCCTCAACCTCTGTCAAAGTTACATAACCATTCTTAATCTCTGTTACAGTGTAAGCCTCTACATCTGCTGGGATTGCAGCGTTGAAATCAAGATAAAGTGTTGCCCAACCAGCTGCTGTTACATTGAGAGTGTGAGGTGCGTATATCACAGCAATAGCTGTAGTCAAAGCATTTGTAGCATCAACATATTCATTATATCCATAATTGGCATTATCGGCTACATTATCAAGCACTTCTTTAAGAGCAACTATCTCATCAACCAGTTCTGCAAACTCTTCATTCAGGTTCAAAACAGCAGGAATTGTGATATCAAACTCAGACATATGCCAATATGTTCTTTCTGCTGTCACATTAAATCTCAAATAACGATATCCATTATTCTCAACGACTGTAGACTCCCAATACTGACCCTGACTCTGAGGAAGATTTTCATTGAATGTCGCAATAGTTGTGTAATCACCATCCTTCTCATTGCTACCCAAAATTTCTATTGCATCTGGGAAATCCATGAGTGTACCACCATTGTTGATGCGAGTTGTATATCTGATTACGAACTCTGCGAGGTCACAGTCTTCGCCCAAATCCACTTCAATGTAGTGAGGACCGGCTGGAACAGGATTATTCCATCGTGTGTGGAAGAAGTTGTCGTGTTCAACCTTACCGTCAACAAGCTGTGCTATTGGTCCTTCACTTGGTTCTGCGGCATTAGTCCAAACAAAGTATGGAGAATTTTCCGCGGTTGTCTGAAGTGGCAAGTCCTCGGCTGCAACATATCCCGATGCCTCGATAATCTCAGCAGCTGTAGCATATGCAACGTTGAAAGCCTCACGTGCCGCTGCAATTTCTTCTTCAGTTATAACCTTTACCTCCTCCAAATACCACCATTCATGAGAATCCTCTTTCCAACCAAACAAGTTATTATTACCATCATTCCATAGATAGTTACGAGGATTGCCGTCTGTATGCCAAAATCTAACTTTTGTTCCGTCAGCATTAGCCTCAACATTATAAACAGCAGCACTGGCTTCATCAACCATTGAAACACCAGCATTTCCACCAACAGCAGCCAAATATTTTCCAGCCTCAACGTTGTAAATCTTGTATTGGTTTTCTCCAGCGATGACAAACTGCCATTGCAAAGAGGCATCTCCTGCATTGTAGACTTTCAAACAACCTCTTGAATTGCCATTATACGACATAGCTTTCCATACAGCATCGCCCTTATCTTCAGCCTTGTTATAAATACGATAAGTCTTGCTGGCATCAAAATCAGCAAAGTTAATTGATGCCTGCGCCATTGCACCCACAGTGAGGAACAACGACATCAAAAATAAAGTAAATTTTCTCATAATTTGTAAGTTTTAAAGTTATCTATTCTAAAAAAGTTCATTTAACCCTGCAATATTAATAAAAGTTCAACAAAGTACAAAACTTATTATCCAAAATTTTGCCCCAATCTCTATTTTGTACATAAAAAGCCTATATTTATGCGATAAAAGACAGAACTTATTGAAAATAAGTGACAAAGAAAGGGATTAAAAAGCTGGCAATTACCGGGCTTAAACGGCATTAGATGCTGTTTAACCCCCTCCGCTCCATTCCATGAACTCCATTCCGCTCGTCCCCCTTGAAGCGGGGACAATTCGGGCGGACACGGCACGCCGTGTACCTACATTTAACGTGAGTTCGATATAAGCTAAATCAAATCGCGAACCTGTCATTCTATATTTGCAGAACGAAACGAAGATAGCGAGAAATCGCTATCTTCGCAAGCGGACAGAAGCAGTAAAGGATAAAGATTATAAACTGTCATTG
>JAZTXR010000054.1:0-1122 GCA_045636545.1 Bacteroidaceae bacterium | reverse complement strand
TTATATCCGTTCGGTGGCTCCACCGGGCGGATTTCGCATTATGCCCGACGTGGAGACCATACGCCACATATCGCAGACGCTCTACGCCCGTCCCTTCCGCGACTGGCGCTACGATGCCGCCTACGGCACCAAGCGCTGGACATACGAGCGGATGAGGGCCGTGGCAGAGGTGTTACAGTCTTGCTTGGAAACTGGTTGAACATCTATGAAGGTGTAAACGTGTTTACGTCATGATGACGTAATTTAATATCATTTTAGTGCGATATATCAAATAAAACGTTTATATTTGCAGAAAAATCTATAGTTATGGGACAGGTATCAATGACTGTGAGGATGGACTCACAACTGAAAGCAACATTCGATGCGCTCTGTGCACAGTTCGGGATGAGTGCCAATACGGCAATGAACGTGTTTGCCAAAGCTGTGGTACAGCGCGGTAAAATCCCGTTTGAGATTAGAGGCGATATGCCTGTGAATGCTGGTGGATATGCCGCATTCTCTGCTATACGCAGAATGGCGGAAGCAGAGCAGCTGCCCGAACTGAGCGATGAGGAGATCAACGACGAAATAAGTAAAGCACGTGCCGAGCGATGAGAGTGTATGCTGTAATCGACACCAATGTCATTGTATCGGCCTTGCTCGCCAGAAATCCGCAATCGGCAACGGTCAAGGTGCTGGAGGCGTTTTGGCAAGGAAAGATAGTGCCACTGGTCAATGATGAGATTATTGACGAATATGACGAGGTATTGCGTCGCCCCAAGTTCAGATTCCCTGAAGAGCTTGTGGCTGCGGTCGTTGCGGGCATCAAGCAAGGTGCCGTCAGTGCTGAGCGCGTGAAAACCCGACAGGCTTTTCCCGACCCCAAGGATGCCGTCTTCTATGAGGTGGCCTTGTCAAAGGAAGATGCCTACCTGATAACGGGAAACATCAAACATTTCCCCCATACCCCCATAGTGGTCACACCTGCAGAGATACTCGACATTGTCTTGTCCTAGAAAAAGTTGACACAAAAAGTCAACCAATGAATAAAACAACAGAAAAAGTCTCCCAGCCTTGTAAGCAACGTCGTCTTCAGTATTATGATGAGATTAACCGTCTCTACTATGAAGAACATGTAAGTCT
>JAZTXR010000053.1:0-49990 GCA_045636545.1 Bacteroidaceae bacterium | reverse complement strand
TAGGATGTTTGTTTATTTTTTAAGGGCGCAAAGTGCCGGTTAAGCGAGTGCAAATGAAATTCATTTACTTTGCCGAGCGCAAGGCAGTTGGACGTAGTCACAGCGGGCTATGTAACCGCAAAAAAGAAAGAAACAGACATTTTTGAACATAAAAAACGGCGAAACTATCAGCTTCTATGAGAATATATTTTCTTATAAATTTAAACAGCTTCTAAATGCCGCAGGGCGGTCCTGCGGTGCAAAACAAAACGGATATGACAAAGAGAAATATAGTAGCAGTCCTTCTTTTGGCCGTGTTGGCCATTCCTGCCCTTGCGCAGGATGCAAAGACACAGTTCAACCCAGTGTACACCGGTGTGACTTCACTTTCCATTGCGCCCGATGCCCGTGCCGGTGCTCTTGGCGACGTGGGTGCGGCAACCGAACCCGATGCCAACTCGCAGTACTGGAACCCTGCAAAGTACCCTTTCAATATTGCACGTGCGGGTGTGTCGATGTCCTATACGCCGTGGTTGCGCCAGTTGGTAAGTGACATTGACCTTGTGAACCTCGCGGGTTTCTACCGTATTGGCGATTACTCGGCACTCAGTGCTTCGTTGACATACTTCTCGCTTGGTGAGGTGTTCGTGGAGAACGAGATGACAATAAAACCATACGAGATGGCTTTTGATGTTGCCTACTCGCGTATGCTCTCCGAGACTTTCTCGGCAGCAATCGGCCTGCGATACATCTTCAGCGACCTGCAGTATGACTACACAGAGGATATGTCGCCCGGAAATGCCTTTGCAGCCGACATTGCGCTCTACTACAACAAGTATGTGCTGATGGGTAACCGCGAATGTCTGTTTGGCTTGGGTATGAATATTTCGAACATTGGTACAAAAATTTCATACGACGGTGGTGCAACCAACGAATTTATTCCCACCAACTTGCGATTGGGTGCTTCGTTGCTGTTGCCGTTCGACGAGTACAATACACTTTCTGTCAGCCTCGACCTCAACAAACTGTTGGTACCCACAAAACCATCGTATGACCAGTTCCTCGAGGAGAACCCTGCTCCTGGCGTGGATGATGAAAGCCGCTACTCCGAATATCAGGCTTGGCTTGACGGAACAGGTTACAATGACATATCGCCAATCACCGGTATATTCAAGTCGTTTGCCGATGCTCCGGGTGGTTTTCAGGAGGAGCTGAGGGAGATTTATGGCGGTGTCGGTGTTGAATATTGCTATAACCAACAGTTCTCGTTGCGTGCCGGTTACCACTACGAGGATGCATACAAGGGAAACAGAAAGTATTTTACCTTGGGTGCGGGATTCCGCATGAGTGTATTCTCGCTCGATGCGGCCTATCTCATATCTACTGCGCAGAGCAACCCGCTCGACCAGACTCTGCGTTTCTCGCTTTCGTTCGATATGGATGGCTTGAGAGACTTGTTCAGACGTTGAATGTAATCAGTTATTATACTATGATACGTGTAGGTTTTGGAATAGATGTGCATAAATTTGTAGAGAACCGCGACCTTTGGATAGGTGGTGTGAAAATTCCATACGAGTATGGCTTGGCAGGGCATTCCGATGCCGACGTACTGATACACGCCATCTGTGATGCGTTACTTGGTGCTGCCAATCTGCGCGACATTGGTTATCAGTTCCCCGACAACTCCGACGAGTTCCTGAACATTGACAGCAAGATTCTCCTGCGCCGCACAGCCGAGCTGTTGAATGAGAAGGGTTATACGATAGGCAACATAGACTCGACGGTTGCTGCCCAGGCGCCCAAACTGAATCCTCACATCCCGGCAATGCAACAGACAATGGCCGATGTGCTTGGTATTGATGTGGATTGCGTGTCTGTGAAAGCCACCACCACTGAAAAACTCGGTTTCGAGGGGCG
Organism: Bacteroidaceae bacterium; assembly: GCA_045636545.1. Classification (GTDB taxonomy): domain Bacteria; phylum Bacteroidota; class Bacteroidia; order Bacteroidales; family Bacteroidaceae; genus HGM04593. Next base: position 48,094 of record JAZTXR010000053.1, on the reverse strand, counting down.
CAAGGAGGGTATAACCGCATACGCAACTGTGCTTATATGCAAATGAGGGCTGAAAGGCGTTTCATGCATGTGATGATTTTGGCAGCAGTAATGCTGCTTCTTTCATCTTGTGCCACGTTGTCGCCCAATGGAGTGGGGCGTGTGAAACGCTACACATTCGCCGAGGAGTCTGTACCAAAGGAACTCGATGAGTATAAGATTGCCTTTATATCGGATTTGCACTATCCAAGCCTTTTTACCCATAAGCGTTTGGGAAAACTTGTGTGCAGGCTGCAGGAGGAGTCGCCCGATATATTGCTCCTTGGCGGCGATTATGTTACGGATGCGGATTCCATAGATGTGCTCTTTAAATCGCTTTCGACAATAAGGCCGTGCAATACATTTGCGGTTCTCGGCAATCATGATAAGCGTAACGAACAGCTTATAAGGCAGGCGATGGATAGGTACGGTATATGCTTACTTGATGGTTGGGCGCAATTTATGTTGTTTGATGACGGTGGTGAAATCAGTGTTGCCGGGGTGTATGACAGTTTTGTAGAGGATTCGCTTTTTGCAAAATATATGGAACGTTTCGGCCACTCTGAGTTTGTTGTATTTCTCAGCCATAACCCCGATTTTGTCGAGCACAATTCAATAACTGCCGATTTGGCCTTTGCCGGGCATACGCACGGCGGGCAGGTGTCTCTCTTCGGGCTTTATACACCTGTAAAGAATACACGTTACGGCAGGCGCTTTCTGCGTGGCAGGAACAGGACCACAAATGGCACGACGATAATAACGACCAATGGCGTGGGAACATCGAGGCGCAAGGTGCGCTTCTGTGTGCCCAGCGAGATTGTTATAGTGACATTGAAATATAAAAAGTAAAGGGGTGAGTGGAAAAATATTTACAAATGGTGACTGTTGACGAACTATATATGCGCCGCTGTCTGCAGCTTGCAAGGTGTGGTGCGGGAAGCACTTCGCCCAACCCTATGGTGGGTGCGGTGATTGTATGTGATGGCCGAATAATAGGCGAGGGGTATCATATACGTGCGGGTGAGCCGCACGCCGAGGTCAATGCCGTGAATTCTGTAGCCGAAGCGGACAAGGCGCTGCTTGGCCGCTCGACAATGTATGTCACTCTTGAGCCCTGTTCGCACTATGGCAAGACACCGCCTTGTTGCGATATGATAATTGCCCGTGGAATACCGCGTGTGGTCATTGGTTCAACCGACCCGAACACACAGGTCAATGGTGCCGGTATTGAACGTATGCGTGCTGCCGGCATTGATGTGAAAGTGGGGGTGCTGGAGGAGGAATGTTCCCGATTAAATCGTGCTTTTTTTACAGCACAGCTGCATAAACGTCCATACGTGACCTTGAAGTGGGCGCAGAGTACCGACGGATTCATCGACCTGTTGCGCGAGGGTGGCGAGGCTGTGAAGATATCCTCTCCGGTGTCGCAGGTGGCTGTGCATAAGTTGCGCGCACGCAGTGGGGCCATACTTGTAGGCCGTCACACTGCGCTGCTCGATAACCCTTCGCTCGACATACGTCATTGGGCGGGACGTGCGCCTCTGAGGCTTGTGATTGACAAGGCCGGTATGCTGCCTGCCGATTTGAAAATTTTTGACGGTGCATTGCCTACCGTCATTTATACTGCTTGCGAAAAGGATGGCAAGTTTGGTAAAAATGTCGAACAGGTTGTGCTTGACTTCTGTGAGCCTGTCCTTCCACAGATTCTCTCGCACTTGAATGCCTGCAAGATTGACAGCCTGCTTGTAGAGGGTGGTGCGACGGTTCTTCAGTCATTCATCAACGCTTCACTTTGGGACGAGGCGCGCGTGGAGATTAATCCCTCGCTGGAACTTGGCAGTGGAGTGGTGGCTCCGTCGCTTGCCCCGTACAGACCTTGTTCCGAGGAGAGCATTGCAGGTAACCGAATCCTCTGTTTCCATAGGCTAAAAACCCCTTAATTATTTTAAAATATTATAAATGGCGCCATAAATGTCGCATAAACCAAAAAATGTTGCTATTTTTGCAAATTGAACGTAAAGTGCACAATTTGTATGAAAAAGAGTCTGGCGATATGTTTGTCAATGTTGATGTTTGTTGCGACCTCCTGCTTCAATGACACCGAGGAGGGGGAGCTGTCTCCCTATGCAATACTGAAGTCTTTCAGCATTGGTGACCTTAAATCAAAATATCCCACATTCACAGCCGAGGGCGTGGATACATTTGAAACAAAAACAATCACAGGTAGTTCGCTGTCCTTTTCCATTGACCAGGCTGCCGGTCTGGTGTATAATGCCGATTCATTGCCTTTTGCTACAAAGGTCGACAAGGTTGTCGTGAATATGGGTCTCTCGGGTTATGCAACCGTACTGAACGATAGTACCGGCCTGTATGAGTCTTTTCTCTCGACCGATTCAATCGACTTCACCACACCGCGCAAGTTCCGTGTGACTTCATTGGATTCGGAGCATCACAAGGATTATACCATTTCGGTCAATGTTCATCAGGTAGAGCCTGAAATGATGGTGTGGAGAATGGATAGCCTGGACAGTGCAATCCTTCCGTTGCGTGCCATAGAATACAACGGCGAGTTGTGCCTGTTTGGCGAGGAAAATGGTATACCGGTGGTTGCCACATCGCCTTTGGGTGGCGTTCCATCATTCTGCATAGCTCCTTTGGAGGGCTTGCCTGCAACAGCCAACCTCTCTACCGTGCAGCTTTTTGGCGGGGCGCTATATCTTGTGGCTGCTGATGGTATCTACACTTCGCACAATGCAATAGAGTGGTCTTTGTGCCATGCGTGCAGCGGTGCTGTTGCAATAGTTGGAGCTTCGGATAGCGATGACAAGATGTGGGTGGCGACCGGCAGTGAGTTGCTGACAACTGTTGATGGCGTGAATTATGAGAGCGCCGGCGCACTCCCCGAGGGTTTTCCGCTTTATGGTGTCTCCATTGCTTCCTATACTTTGAAACATAACAAAAGTATTGTGCGCTATATGCTGGTGGGCTACACTACTGAGGCAATGGATGGCGTGCCGGCAGTGTGGAGCAGACTCTCTACCGAGGATAGATGGACAAGATATGAGAGCGGTGCATACCCCTGTCCGTCATTGGAGGGGTTGGCCGTGGTAAGATACGATGATTTCCTCTATGCATTCGGTGGCACAGGTGTGGCTCAGGGCGAGACTGTCAAGGCCTTCTCGTCGTTCTACATCTCGCGCGACAACGGAATTACATGGAAAGTTCCCGAGGGTTTCTATCAGCGTATGCCTGCTGCTCTGCAGGGAAAGGATGCGCAGTTTGCTGCGACGGTCGACTCGGGCAATTTCATGTGGATTGTGTGCGCGGGTGAAAAGAATAGTGTTGTCTGGAAAGGGTTGATTAACCGTTTGGGTTTTAAGAATAGATAATATGGGTATCTCTGTTCCGGTGCGTAGGGTGCTGCTGGGTGCAATGATGTTGTGCTTTGTTGCCGGCGTGCGTGCCGACGGGTTAGAATACCGCTATGAGGTGGGTGCGATGGTGGGGGGGGGCACTTATTACGGCGATACCAACTACTCCTCGCCACTCGACAATTTTGGCATAATGGGCGGGGCGCTGTTCCGCTACAATATAAACCCGCGAATGGCGGTAAAGGCCGATTTTGCGGTTGCGCGCATATCGGGCAGCACTGCCGGAGGTGATAATGTCTATCCGGGTGGTGATGCCGCTTTTGCCCGCACATTGTATGAGCTTGGAGCGCAGTATGAGTGCCATTTCCTTGCATACGGTGACGGTGTGGGGTACAAGCAGTCGCGCAGGTTGGCGCCATACGTTTTTGCAGGGTTGGGGCTTACATACGCACCTGCGCCGGCAAAACATGTGCTTACACCCAATATACCGGTGGGTGTCGGGTTGAAATGGAAGGTCGCACCGCGCCTGAATCTTGGTTGCGAGCTCTCCTATCGTTTCACATTCAGCGACAATCTGGATGTGACACGCAAGAACGGAGCGCTGCTCGATGACCCTTATGGCATTGAGAGCGGAGTGATGAAGAACAAGGATGGCTATTCGTTCCTGTCGGTGTTCCTGACATACGATTTGTCACCAAAATATAGAAAATGTAACAATTAGTAAACATATAGCTATGAACTATATTGAAATGATAGACAAGGAGAGGGTTCCGCAGCATATAGCCATTATTATGGACGGCAATGGCCGTTGGGCACAATTGAGAGGCAAAGAACGCCAGGAGGGACACCAGGCGGGTGCTGTAGCGGTTCGACAATTGGTTGAGGATGCACTCAAGATTGGTGTCAAGTATCTGACCTTATATACTTTCTCTACAGAGAACTGGAAACGTCCGATGGCCGAGGTTGCAGCCTTGATGGTGCTTCTCTTCGAGTCTGTGGAGGAGGAACTTTTCGTCAAGCACAACGTGGGATTCCGTGTAATCGGTGATATGAGTTTGTTGCCCGAGAATGTGCGTGAGCGACTGAACGGCTGCGTGGAGCGCACTGCAAAGAATGATGCAATGACATTGGTGCTGGCTTTGAGTTACTCTTCGAAATGGGAACTTACCGAGGCTGTGCGCAGCATTGCTTCAAAGGTGAAGGATGGTGCTTTGGGGCTTGATGAGATAACCGACGAGACAATTGACGGTGCTTTGACAACCTCTTTCATGCCCGACCCGGATCTCCTCATACGTACAGGCAAGGAGCAGAGATTGAGCAACTTCCTGTTGTGGCAGCTTGCGTATGCCGAGTTCTATTTTACCGAAGTGCTCTGGCCCGATTTCAACAAGCAGGAGCTCTGCAAGGCAATATACGAGTACCAGTGCCGTCAGCGCCGCTACGGTTTGACCGGTGAACAAGTAACAAATGATGAAACTGCGTTATAGAATGAGATTTTTCCCCTTTTTGAAAGTAACTCTGTCGGTTGTGCTTGCAACGCTCTGTGTCACTTTGTCGGCACAGGATGTTGTTGTGAAACCGACAATACTATACACTGGCGCTGCCCATAAGTACACCATCGGCGGTATAAACCTCTCGGGAGTAGAGAACCTTGAACCATCGGTGGTGATAGGCCTCTCGGGTCTGTCGATTGGTGATGTCATATCCGTACCGGGTGATGAGGTGACCAATGCCATTAAGCGCTATTGGAAACATGGTCTTTTCGAGGATGTGTGCATCACTGCCGACAGTATAAAAGGCAACTATATATATCTTGGGATTGCCTTGAGGCAACGTCCCCGTGTGTCGCAACTGAATGTTATGGGCATAAAGAAGAGCGAGCGTGACGAGTTGGAACCGAAACTGGGAATCCACACCGGCGGTCACATCACTCCCGACATAATCTCACGTGCCGAGAAGGTCGTCAAGAATTATTATGAGGACAAGGGCTACAAGAATGCAGAGGTGAATTTCGTGCAGCGCCCCGATGTCACTGAGGATAACCGCGTTATCGTTGATGTGAATATTTCCAAGAACGAGAAGGTGAAAATCAACCGCATATATATCGAAGGTACGAATGCCCTTGCCGACAAGAAGGTGAGGTATGCGATGAAGAAGACCCGCGAGAAGACCCGTTGGGACAATATCATATATACACTGTTCAGGCCAAAGAAATTCACCGAGGAACTGTATGCCGAGGACAAGGAGAAGATTCTTGAGCGTTATTATGAGAACGGTTATCGCGATGCACGCATTGTAAAGGACAGCGTTGTACAGCATGACGACAAGAGTGTTGACATATATATAGGTGTAGAGGAAGGTAACCAGTACCACATACGTGATATAAAATGGGTGGGAAACAGTGTCTATTCGACTGCTTTCCTTGACCAGGTTCTGCGCATGAAGGCCGGTGACGTCTATGACCAGAACGAACTGGAGAAACGTCTTCTTATGGATGAGGATGCCGTGAAGAATCTCTATTATAACGATGGATATGTCTTCTTCCAGGCTCTGCCCGTGGAAGCAAAGATAGAGAATGACTCCGTGGATATTGAAATCCGTATGGCCGAGGGTGTGCAGGCTACCATTGACCGTGTCACCATAAGCGGTAACGACCGCGTCTATGAGGAGGTCGTGCGACGCGAGCTCTACACCCTGCCGGGTAGCCTCTTCTCAATGAATGCACTTGAGCGTTCTTGGCGTAACATTGCCAATATGGGACACTTTGACCCTGAGAAAATTGACCCGGGAGCTGTGCCGAACGACGAGAACGGCACTGTGGATATGCATTGGAAACTCGAACCCAAGAGCAGTGACCAGATTGAACTTTCTGCTGGTTGGGGACAAACCGGTATCATTGGCAAGTTGTCGTTGAAGTTCACAAACTTCTCAATGCGCAACCTCTTCAACAGGGATGGTGTGCGCCGTGGTATCATTCCGCAGGGTGACGGACAGACATTCGCCATCAGTGCCCAGACAAACGGCCGCTACTACCAGTCGTACAGCATCAACTTCTTTGATCCCTGGTTCGGCCGCAAACGCCCGAATTCGTTGTCTTTCTCGGCGTTCTTCTCAATGCAGACCGATGTTGCCGACAGCTACTACAATTCGGCCTACTACAACAACTATTACAACTATCTCTACGGTTATGGTAATTATGACGGATACGGCTATAACAATGTCTCTTCATACTATGACCCGGACAAGTATATCAGGATGTATGGTGCCTCGTTGGGTTGGGGACGTCGTCTGAACTGGCCCGATGACAACTTCACTCTCTCGGCCGAGCTCAACTATCAGGTTTATGACCTCAAGAACTGGCAGTACTTCCTCATAACCGATGGTTTGTGTAACAACCTTAATCTACAGCTGTCGCTTGGCCGCAGTACTCTCGATCATCCCTATTTCCCACGTCAGGGCTCGGAGTTCTCGCTGGTGGCTTCGGCTACACCACCATACTCGGCTTGGGACGGAAAGGACTATGCGAAGCTTGCGACCAATGCCAACTCGCCGCAGTATAAGGATGAGCTACGTGACAAGCATAAGTGGATAGAGTACTACAAGATAAAGTTCCGCAGCAAGACATTTACTTCGCTCACTCCGGGCAAGTATAACCTTGTACTGATGACACGTGCCGATTTCGGTATTCTCGGCAGTTATGACAAGAACAAGAAATCGCCGTTCGAGACATTCTATGTGGGTGGTGACGGTATGAGCGGCTACTCATACAACTATGCAACCGATATGATAGCTCTGCGCGGTTATGAGAACGGTAGTCTTACACCATACGGTTACGAGGGCTATGCCTACGCACGCCTTGGCCTTGAGTTGCGTTTCCCATTCATGTTGCAGAACGCGACAAGTATCTATGGTCTGGCATTCCTTGAGGCGGGTAATGCATGGACTGATGCTACCAAGTTCAATATGTTCGACCTGAAGCGCAGTGCTGGTGTGGGTGTGCGTGTATTCCTGCAGATGATAGGCCTCATCGGTATCGACTGGGCATACGGTTTCGACAAGGTATTTGGTTCGTCGCAATATGGCGGCAGTCACTTCCACTTCATTTTGGGACAGGAGTTCTGACATTAGAGACATTTGATTATGAAAAGAGTATTATTTACAGCAGTTGTATGCCTGCTTTCTTTTGCAGCAGCGCAGGCGCAGAAATATGTCACAGTTGACATGGAGTATATCCTCAAGAACATCCCTGCATACGAACGTGCCAACGAACAGCTCAACCAACAGTCCAAACGTTGGCAGGGCGAGATAGAGGAGCTCGTGCAGGAGGCCGAGACTCTTTACAAGAAGTATCAGGGCGAGTCAGCGTTCCTCTCCGATGCACAGCGCATTGAACGCGAGGAGGGTATTCTTGCCAAGGAGAAGGAGGCAAGTGAACTGAAACGTCACTATTTCGGTCCTTCGGGTGAGTTGTACAAGAAACGCGAGAGCCTTATGGCTCCCATTCAGGAGGAGATATACAATGCCATCAAGGATATCTGTGACCTGAAGAAGTATACAATGGTCTTTGACAAGTCGTCGGCTACAAACCTCATCTACTCGTCACCATCCATCGATATAAGCAGCGAAGTGCTTGTGAAACTGGGATATTCGGAGTGATTGACAATCTTTAACATCTGTCAATGCTACAAATTACAGTTTTTTTCAGTCTTACAATAAAAAGGAATTTGTTTAATTAAAATATAAAGGAAATGAAAAAGATTTTGATTTTTATGCTGATGCTGGCTCCAATGAGCCTTTTGGCACAGAAATTCGGTTATGTAAACTCTGCCGAGATTATCCAGGTTATGCCAGAGTATGCAAAAGCTTTGAAGGATGTACAGGCACTTGAGAAGATGTACACCGACGAGTTCAATAGCATGCGTACCGAGTTGGAGAAGAAAGGTACCGAGTTCGAGAAGATGCAGCAGGATTCAGTTCCCGAGAATATCCTTAAGCGCCGTTACGACGAGCTTATGCAGATGCAGCAGCGCTTGCAGGAGTATGCACAGGAGATTCAGGTAAATCTTCAGAATGCAGAGCAGGAGAAGATGATCGAGATTCAGAAGAAGCTTCAGGCTGCTCTTGAGGCTGTTGGTAAGGAGGGTTCATATGTATGTGTCTTTGATATGGCAGGTGGCATACCTTTCATCAACACCACAATCTGCGAGGATGTCAACACAAAGGTGAGAACAAAGCTCGGTATTGCAGCAAACGCTGTTCCTGCAGCCCCTGCAGCCCCTGCAAAGTAATCCATACACAATCTTATATAGGACAACTCCCTTTTAGGGGGTTGTTTCCTATAAAAAAGTATATAGTTGCCTAAAATTCATGACACAAATGCGTAAAATCTTCTTTCTCTTTTTCCTCTCTTTTGCCATGCTTGCAAAAGCGCAGTTCGGGTACTATAGTGACAGTGAGGTGATGAAGGCATTGCCTTCATACGGGCAGGCGATTGCCGATTATGAGCGCCTTTGCAGCCGTTGCGAGAAGGAGATAGAGCATAATGAAAGGGAACTGACACGCAAATACGTGGCATTCCTTGACGGTTATCGCGATTTTCCCGAGCCCATTCTGCGCAAAAGGCAGAACGAGTTGCAGGGTCTTGTGGACAACAGCATAAAATTCCGCAAGGAACTGAAAATGTGGCTGGAAGCTGCAAAGGATTCGCTCCTTGCGCCATCGCGTGAACTTGTCGCAACTGCTCTTGATAAGGTTTGCCAGGCCTGCAATCTGGACTATGCAATAGATGTCGACCTTGTCAAATATGCATATATCAATCCAAACAAGTCTGTTGACATTACAACGATGTTGCTCGATGCAGTGTTGAACCCCGACAAACCGGTGACAGACCTCGATGGTTATGAGGAGTGCCTGAAACTTTTTCCTCCTGTCGTTCTGCCTGCTACAGTGCAGTCTCCAGCCGAGGCTCCAGTGGAGACTGTAGAGGAGGATGTAATCCTTATCCCCATAACTGAAGAGGGTGCAGCTGAAACTGATGCCGGAACTGATATTGATGCTGAGGCGACAGAAAGTGTCGAATGATACAGTTCTTGAAGTCTTTTTAATTTACAATACAGTAAGGCTATGGATAAATTCGTGCAACTCTCAAAGGAGGCCGGCCCGATAGGTGTTTTCGACTCGGGCTACGGAGGCCTTACAATCTATGATGAGATAAAGAAACTGTTGCCACAGTATGATTATATCTATTTGGGTGACAATGCGCGTACTCCCTACGGTACACGTTCCTTTGACGTGGTGTATGAATTTACCCGCCAGGCTGTCGACTATCTTTTCCGCCAAGGCTGCCAACTGGTCATTCTTGCCTGCAATACAGCCTCGGCAAAGGCTCTCCGTACGATACAGCAGGTCGATATCCCTTTGTGCGACCCTGACCGCCGTGTGCTGGGCATAATACGCCCGACGGTGGAGTGCGTGGGCGACATCACCAGGAGCCGCCACGTGGGCGTTCTTGCCACTGAGGGCACCATAAAATCACTTTCCTATCCGCTTGAGATACGGAAACTCTATCCCGAGATTGAAGTTACGGGCGAGGCCTGTCCCATTTGGGTGCCTCTTGTGGAAACGAATGAATTTGCTTGTGACGGTGCCGACTATTTCGTAAAACGCCACATAGACAATCTCCTTTCTCGCGACCCTGAGATTGATACCATCATATTGGGTTGCACACACTATCCCATTCTTTTGGAGAAGATAAGGAAATATACCCCCGAGGGTATTACGCTTGTCACACAGGGTGCAGCCGTGGCGGCTTCGTTGAAAGACTATCTGCGACGTCATCCCGAGATGGATGTTCTCTGTACAAAGGGTGGCACAACGCTGTTCTGCACCACCGAGGCGGGCGGCAAGTTCGGCGACCAGGCATCGCTCTTCCTCAACTATCCTGTTGAGGTGAAGAATGTAGTCCTTGTCTGAAAAATAGAACTTTGCGGCTGTGCATGCTTGGCACACGTTACACGTATCTTCTTGTAAGAGCCTTGACCGGTAACCATACAGTCAGGAAACCAACGGTAATCACGGTAAGGAATGTTATGGCAACATCGCCGGGGATAATGACAACGGGGTAGCTGTCCACAATCATTGCTCCATCTCCCAGTGAAATGAGCCCGAAGTGTTGCTGTGCAAGGCTCAAGGCTACTCCTGTGGCAATACCGGCCATAGCGCCGATAGCTGATATTATTGCCCCCTCGAACACAAAGATGTTTGCAACGGTCTTTTCCTCAGCGCCAAGGCTGCGCAATGTCTTCATGTTCTCGCGCTTTTCAATGATGAGCATGGCAAGTGAGCCAATGATGTTGAAGCAGGCAATCATAAGTATGAAGGTAAGGAATATGTAAGATATAATCTTCTCAATCTGCATTACCTTGTAAACACTCTCCTGCTGCTCGTAACGGTCCTGCACTGTGTAGCCGCTTCCTAGTATCTTTTCAATTTCCTTTTTTGTCTTTGCTGCATTGGCATCGCTGCAGAGCCTCAACTCCAAAGCTGTAGCCTCGTTTGCCTTACGGCGGAAAATGTCGCGGGCGAATTTGTCGGATGTAATGATGTATGAATTGTCATATTCGGGCTGGTTCAGTACGAATACCAACCCCGATGAATGAAGTTCTGCTTTATTGAAGTTCCTTGCGGGAATGGTCAGGTTCAGGTTGCCCTGTGTGTTGGGGACATAGACACTGAGCGGTGTGGTGAACATCACGCCGCAGTTTAGTATTCCGGTGAGTCCGCCTCCAAGCACGGCATAGCTGTTGATACCGTCATTGAGAATGAAGTCGCCCGGGCCATACAATGCGTTGCGTATATCCGTGAGGGATGCGAAATTCTCGTCCACTCCCTTTATGGTTGCCATCGTCTGGTTGCCGCCATAGCCCACCATCGCTTTCCCCTCAATAGAGAACGATTGCCTTTCAATCTGTGGCAGTTGTGTGACGGCTGTTATCTCTGGCGCATCGGTCATTATCACCTTTCCGCTTGCGGCAGTAATCTTAATGTCGGCATCGAAAGCCGAGAACTGTGCGGCGACAATGCTCTGGAAACCATTGAACACAGACAATGTGCACACCATCGCTGCCGTAGCAAGGGCTATGCCTGCTATGGCCACTGCTGAAATGATGTTTATCACCTGATGGCTCTTCTTTGAGAAGAGGTAGCGGCCGGCGATGTATAGCGAAAGGTTCATTGCTCTGTGATATACCGGGCTGTTATTCTTTCAACAGCTTGTCGATGTTCTCAATGTAGTCGAGCGAGTCGTCTATGTAGAATCTTATCTCGGGGATTATACGCAATTGGTGGCGTACCTTGTTGCCAAGCTCAAAGCGGATGGCCTTGATGTTTGTGTTCAGGTGCTCGACAACCTCGTTGCCCTTCTCGGATGGGAACACGCTCAAGTAGGCCTTTGCAATGCCAAGGTCGGGACTCACGCGTACTGCGCTCACCGAAACCATTATGCCGCGTGTCTCTTTCTGCAATCTAAGCAGTATCTCGCTCAATTCCTTCTGAATCAGACGTGAAATCTTGTTCTGTCTTGTACTGTCCATGTGTTTTTCTATTTTTTTCTTATTATCGTAAGTCCGTCACGCAATGGAAGAATCACCACTTCGACCCTCCCGTCGTTGCGTATCAGGTCATTGAAAGCCCGCACTCCGTTGGTCTGTGCATCCTGTCTCGTGGGGTCAATCACATGTCCGTCCCACAGGGTGTTGTCGGCAAGTATCCATCCGCCATCGTTGAGGTGCTCCATTGCAAGTTCGTAATATTTTATGTACTCGCGCTTGTTGCCGTCCATGAACACCAGGTCGAACTTCTCGCCCAATGTAGGCACAATCTCAAGCGCATTGCCAATGATGAACTCAATCTTGTCGGCATAGGGCGAGCCTTCTATCCAGCGGCGCGTGAAATCCTCCAGTTCATCCTCAACCTCAAAGGTGTAGAGCTTGCCGCCCTCGTCAAGTCCCTCGGCCATACATAGTCCCGAATAGCCGGTGAACGTTCCAATCTCCAGTATCCTCTTGGGACGTATCATCTTTACAATGAACTTCAGCAGGCGCCCTTGTATGTGCCCCGATGCCATCTGCGGTGCCAGAATCTCAACGTGAGTGGCACGGAACAGCCTGTAGAGATAGTCGCCCTCGGGGCTGCTATGGTCGGCAATATACTGGTCGAGTGGGGTGGTGAGGCTCATTTTGTAACTGATGCTGTCTGTTTAGACTGCGAAGATACAACTTTTTAGAAGCTGTTTAAAATTATATCGCCATTTTTTGTACCTTCGCCTGTGGAAAACGTTACAGCCGATGAACAGGAAGTCACAATCGCCACTCATGCGTTACCGCATCTATCTGCAGCTCGAGAAATCGCTGCAGCCCAATACCGTTGAGGCCTACATGAGCGATGTGAACAAGTTGCAGCTCTTCTTTGGCGATGTCGACCGTCTGCTCACCGTCACGCTCGACGATTTGCGCGAGTTCCTTGTGACAATGGCCGATGTGGGTGTGAATGCCCGCTCGCAGGCACGTATAATCTCATCATTGCGCTCCTTCTATGGTTTCCTTAAACTGGATGGCTACATTGGGAGTGACCCCACAGAGTTGCTGCGTTCTCCAAAAATTGGAATGCGTTTGCCCGACGTTCTCACCTTGCAGGAGATAGATGATATAATCAACGCAATAGACCTTGCCACCAATGAGGGGCAAAGGAACAGGGCTATCATTGAGGTGCTCTACAGTTGTGGTCTGCGAGTGTCCGAACTCTGTTCGCTACGCCTCTCTGACCTCTACCTCAAGGAGCAGTTCATCCGAGTGACCGGCAAGGGCGACAAGCAACGTCTTGTGCCCATTTCATCGCGTGCTATTGCCGAGTTGGAGGCATATTTTGTTGACCGTAACAGAATATCCATAAAGAGTGGCTACGAGGACTTTGTATTCATCAGTGAGCGCTTGAAGAAACCCCTCTCGCGCATAACGGTGTTCCATCACATAAAGCAGCTTGTGGAGCGGGTAGGTATAAAAAAGAATGTCAGTCCCCACACATTCCGTCACTCCTTTGCCACGCATCTGCTCGAGGGCGGGGCAAACCTGCGCGTGATACAGGTTATGCTGGGGCACGAGAGTATCTCCACCACTGAAATATATGCCCATATTGACAGTACCCGCTTGCGCGAGGAGATAATCCTTCATCATCCCCGTAACTGCAAAACACAAAAAATGTAAAATTAAGGACTTGTGTGCCTCACTTTTTTTTGATATTTGGATTAATAGAGTTAACTTTGCACAAATATTGCGCACGATGCGCGCGATGGGAACGCAAAATAAAACAATAAACGATAATTCAATGTTGAAAAAAATGTCTTTGCTGCTTGTTATGGCAGCTGTTATGTTGAGCTCTTGCAGCTCTAAGATGAAGAGTTTGAAATCGGAGTTCTTTACTGTGACTCCGGGTGTGTTGGAGGTTGTTGGCAGTGAGATTCCTGCTACCATTGACGGTCGCTTCCCGGCTAAATTCTTCAACAAGAAATCTGTGTTGACAATCACTCCGGTGCTCAAATACGAGGGTGGTGAGGCTATGTCTGAGCCTGTTACATTCCAGGGCGAGAAAGTGCGTGGCAATGACCGTGCAATTTCATACGAGAACGGCGGCAGCTTCAAGATGAAGGTGCAGTACGATTATATCCCAGCAATGGAGGATGCTGAACTCTATCTGCGTTACGTTGTCAACAAGAAAAACAAGACAAAGGCTGCATCGGAGGTTAAGGTTGCCGACGGTTGTGTCGCAACATCACAACTCTATCGCCAGTCTGCAGCTACAGCAAACATTGCTGTGGGCGAGGATGCTTTCCAGCGTGTAATCAAGCAGGCTAAGGAGGCGAACATCATGTTCCTTATCCAGCAGACAAATCTTCGCGCTTCAGAGCTTAACGGTACCGAGATGAGTGAGCTCAGGGCTGTGCTCAAGGATGTTGCTACCGATTTCGAGAACAAGGTGCTCGATGGCATCCAGGTATCTGCATACGCTTCTCCCGACGGTGGCGTGATGCTGAATGACGGCATTGCAGTGGTTCGCGAGCTCAATACTGCAAAGCAGATGAAAAAGGAACTGAAGAAAGCAAAGCTTGATGGTTATGTAGAGGGCGAGTACACAGCTGAGGACTGGGAAGGCTTCAAGGAACTTGTGTCACAGTCTAACCTCCCCGACAAGGAGCTTATCCTCCGTCTGCTTTCTATGTACAGCGACCCCGAGGAGCGTGAGCAGCAGATAAAGAATATCTCTTCTGTTTATGCAGAGCTTGCCGATGAAATCCTTCCAAAGTTGCGCCGTGCACGTGTTACCTTGAACTACCAGATTATCGGTCGTTCCGATGAGCAGATTCAGGCACAGTTTGCCGAGAACCCTGCCGAGCTCTCACTCGAGGAGATTCTTTATGCATCAATCCTTACCGAGGATGAGGCCGAGAAGACCAAAATCTACAACACTGCAATCAAACTCTATCCTAACGACTACCGCGCATACAACAACCTTGGTGTGATGGCTTACAACAATGGTGACTATGACACAGCGGAGAGCTATTTCACCAAGGCTGAGAGTGTTTCAAACTCAGCTCCCGAGGTGATGGTGAATCTTGGCTATCTTGAGCTGCTCAAGGGTAATGTTGCCGATGGTGAGGGTTATATGGCAAAGGGTGCCGATGCAAAGGCCGGTGACGAGGCTCTCGGTAATCTGTATATTGCACAGGGCGAGTATGCACGTGCAGCAGAGTTGCTCAAGGGCAAGAATACCAACAGCGCATTGCTTGCACAGGTGTTGAACAACAACTACGTGGCAGCGCGAGAGACTCTCGAGCAGATGGAGAACCCCGATGCTATAACATACTACATCAAGGCTGTCCTTGGTGCACGCACATCAAACGTAGGCTTTGTTTACGATGGTTTGAAGAAGGCTGTCGAGCTTGACCCCTCTTTGGCCAAGAAGGCTATGGGTGACCTGGAGTTTGCAAAATATGTAAATGACAGCACTTTCTGCGACATCTTGAAATAACAGCTGTGGCTGCAAATATAATTAACGAGCAGGTTGCGATGCTTGCACTCTCACGGGTGCAGGTGTCGCAACTTGCTCTTATAAGGGAACTCATAGGAACTGTAGGCAGTGCAAAGGAACTGCTCGAGAATGCCGCCAACATCGGCGATATTGTGCCCGGTGCATCTCTTCGCTTGCGCCAGTTGCTGTGCGACCATTCGCTCGTGGAACGTGCCGAGAGGGAGATGGAGTTCATAGAGTCGAAAGGTATAAAACTTGTCTGCTATGGCGATGAGGCCTATCCTTGCCGTCTTGCCGAGTGTGCCGACGCCCCGCTTGTGCTGCACTCGCTCGGCAATGCCGACCTGAATGCGCATCGCATTGTATCAATCGTGGGTACCCGCCACGCAAGCGAATATGGCAAGTCCTTGTGCGAGAATTTTGTGGCCGACCTTGCACGCTTTGCTCCTGGAACGCTGATTGTCAGCGGCCTTGCATACGGCATTGATGTCTGCGCCCACCGTGCGGCGCTGAAAGCCGGCTTGCCAACCATTGGAGTGCTTGCTCACGGTCTCGACCGCATATATCCCGGTGCGCACCGTGCTACAGCAAAGCAGATGCTTGAAAATGGCGGCTTGCTCACCGAATTCATGAGCGGAACAGAATCCTTGAGACCGTTCTTTGTGCAGCGTAACAGAATTGTTGCCGGCATGGCCGATGCCACGGTTGTGGTGGAATCGGCATCAAAGGGCGGTTCGCTCATCACAGCTTCGCTCGCCTTGGGTTACGACCGCGACTGCTTTGCATTCCCCGGCCGTGTAAACGACCAGTATTCACAGGGGTGCAACGAACTTGTCAGCCGCAACAGGGCTGCGCTGATAACAAGTGCCTACGATTTCATCGAGGCTATGAACTGGGAGGCTGCCGCTGCAAAAAAGAGTGCCGAAGATTTGCAGACAGAACTGTTCCCCGACCTCTCGCCCGATGAAACAACTGTAATGACCGCCCTGCGCGAGAACAGCGACGGCCTGCAGGTGAATCAGATGGTTGTGCAGTTGAACATCCCAATAAACAGACTCCTGCCCCTGCTTTTTGAAATGGAGATGAAAGGTCTTGTCAAGGCCGTTGCCGGCGGTTGTTACCGCATAGCGGTGTTGTGATTGTAGCAACGCTTTTGCGCATAATATTACCCCGGAGTCCATTGGATTCCGGGGTAATGTGATTTTAAGACTTTGGGGCTTGACTTATTTATGCTTTGTTTTTGTTTTCCAAGCAAGCATAAATGATAAGTGCTATTAAACCTCCCAATACACCCAGAACTGCTGCCAGGATTTTGTTATAACCCTTTTTCTCGGCAAGCAGATAGCAGCCTGCACCGCAAAGTATCCAAATGATAATTGCTAACATAGTAGTTTTTTTAGAAAGTTAATATTTTGGTTAAAAATCACTTTAAAGTGGTATTGTACATAAAATTATCTTACTGTCAATACTTTTGCAAAAGTATGACAGGTAATTGTGAATTTATGTGATGGCAAAAATAATTAAAATTTCTTAGAAACAGTTTAAATGTATAAAACAAACATCCCGTTTTTGCTATATAAAAAAACTTGGCGATGTAAATTTCAAACAGTTTCTAAATCTTCAGTTATAGTTCCTGGTAATGATTCAATAGCTCTTGCTATTTTTTACTCATTCTCCTATTGGTTTCTATTATGTAGTATTAGTATTGCCGGTGTTCCTTGTTCATCAACAGTCTTTCGGTCATCTGTCGGTAGCCTTTCTCATCGCTGGTAAAACAAGTAGTAATGGAATGAACGGCATCTTCCTCATTCTTGCACCGTGAGTTCGAAATAAGAATTATACTAAAATTCAGCGTATTTTGTCATCTCGAACGTATGTGAGAGATCTCTTATTTCGCAATATTTAGAGATTCCTCACCGCTACGCTCTGTCGGAATGAGAGATTCGCGATTTAGTTGAGTTTATATCGAACTCACGTTCTTGCAATATTTATAATGCAATGATAACTGTTTTTCTGCAAAATTGTATATCTTCGCGTAAAATATATTTGGATGAAAGAATTTGTTATATCGACAACTAAGAAAGAAACTGCCATTCTGGTGGGTTTGATTACCGCCACGCAGAACGAACGCAAGACAAACGAGTATCTCGACGAACTCGAGTTTCTTGCTCAGACAGCCGGCGCCGAGGTCGTGAAGCGCTTTACACAGCGCATTGACCATCCGCACCCCGTCACATACGTGGGTACCGGTAAACTAAAGGAGATTGCCGATTATGTCGAGATGCTCAAGGATACCGATGACGAGATTGGTATGGTAATCTTCGACGACGAACTGTCGGCAAAGCAGATACGCAACATTGAAAAGGAGATAAAGATAAAGATACTTGACCGCACATCACTCATTCTTGATATCTTTGCCATGCGTGCACAGACAGCACATGCAAAGGTACAGGTTGAGCTTGCGCAATACAAATATATGCTCCCCCGTCTGCAGCGCCTGTGGACTCACCTTGAACGTCAGGGTGGTGGCTCGGGCGGCGGTAGCGGCAAGGGTGGCAGCGTGGGTCTGCGTGGTCCGGGTGAGACACAGCTCGAGATGGACCGCCGTATAATCCTTGGCCGCATGTCGCTCTTGAAGGAGCAGCTTGCGCAGATAGACAAACAGAAGAGCATACAGCGCAAGAACCGTGGTCGCCTGATCCGTGTGGCACTGGTGGGTTATACCAATGTGGGTAAATCGACACTCATGAACCTGCTTGCCAAGAGCGAGGTGTTTGCCGAGAACAAGCTCTTTGCAACGCTCGACACCACCGTGCGCAAGGTAATCATAGAGAATCTGCCATTCCTGCTCTCCGACACCGTAGGTTTCATACGCAAGTTGCCTACCGACCTTGTGGAGTCGTTCAAGTCTACACTCGACGAGGTGCGCGAGGCCGATTTGCTGCTGCATGTCGTTGACGTGTCGCACCCCGAGTTCGAAGAACAGATTGAGGTGGTTGAAAAGACACTTGCCGACCTCAAGTGCGGCGACAAACCATTGATGGTAATCTTCAACAAGATTGATGCTTTCACATATGTACAGAAAGAGGAGGACGACCTCACTCCAAAGACAAAGGAGAATATTACACTCGACGAACTGAAAGAGACATGGATGAACAAATTGTCGGACAACTGCCTGTTTATCTCGGCACGAGAGAAACAGAATATTGAGAATCTGAAGGAAATCATATACAAGAAGGTGTGCGAACTGCACGTGCAGAAGTATCCGTATAATGATTTCCTATACCAAACCTACGACGAGGAAGTAAATGACTAAAAAGCGCATTGCTGCGTTACGCTTGCCCTGAAAATCCTCATTTACTTCAAGTAAACTGCGGTTTTCAGGCCTTCGCAAGCCTTGCACTGCATCTTTTTATTCATTCACTTAACAAAACAAAAACGAATAACATTTAACATATTAACATACAAAAACTATGGCAGCAATTCCTGAATTCAAGTATGCCCACATGTTCCAGCACGGACAGGACACAACAGAGTATTATCTCTTGACAAAAGAGGGTGTCTCTATGGGCGAGTTTGAGGGTAAACCAATCCTTAAAGTTACCCCCGAGGCTTTGACACTCTTGTCGCGCACAGCATTCCGCGATGTATCGTTCATGTTGCGCCGTGCTCACAACGAGCAGGTTGCAAAGATTCTCAGCGACCCCGAGGCAAGCGACAACGACAAGTATGTGGCACTCACATTCCTCCGCAATGCCGAGGTGGCTTGCAAGGGTCAGCTCCCATTGTGCCAGGATACAGGTACAGCAATCATCCATGGTGAGAAGGGCCAGCAGGTGTGGACAGGCTTCTGCGACGAGGAGGCGCTCTCACGCGGTGTATTCGATACATATACGCAAGAGAACCTGCGTTACAGCCAGAACGCTCCACTCAACATGTATGACGAGGTGAACACAAAGTGCAACCTCCCTGCACAGATTGACATTGAGGCTACCGAGGGCATGGAGTACAAGTTCCTCATGGTTACAAAGGGTGGCGGTTCTGCCAACAAGACATATCTCTACCAGGAGACAAAGGCACTTCTTAACCCTGCAACACTCGTACCATTCCTTGTTGAGAAGATGAAGAGCCTGGGTACAGCCGCTTGTCCTCCCTATCACATTGCATTCGTTATCGGTGGTACATCGGCCGAGAAGAACCTTCACACCGTGAAGCTCGCCTCTACACACTACTACGACGACCTGCCCACAACAGGCGACGAGACAGGCCGCGCATTCCGTGACATCGAGCTCGAGGAACAGTTGCTCAAGGAGGCTCACAACATTGGTCTTGGCGCGCAGTTCGGCGGCAAGTATCTTGCACACGACATCCGTGTTGTACGTCTGCCACGCCATGGCGCAAGCTGCCCTGTAGGTATGGGTGTGAGCTGCTCGGCCGACCGTAATATCAAGGCAAAAATCAATAAGGACGGTCTTTGGATTGAGAAACTCGATGACCAGCCTGCAACACTCATTCCCGAGGCATTGCGCAACGCAGGTGAGGGTGAGATTGTACGTGTCGACCTCAACCGTCCTATGAAGGAGGTTTGTGCACAGCTCTCGCAGTATCCAATCGCTACACGTCTTTCGCTCAACGGTACAATCATTGTTGGTCGTGACATAGCCCACGCCAAGCTCAAAGAGCGCATCGACCGCGGTGAGGGATTGCCACAGTACATCAAGGACCATCCAATCTACTATGCAGGTCCTGCAAAGACTCCTGCCGGTATGCCTTGCGGTTCAATGGGCCCCACAACTGCAGGTCGCATGGACTCATACGTTGACCTGTTCCAGGAGAACGGCGGTTCAATGATTATGCTTGCAAAGGGTAACCGCAGTCAGCAGGTGACCGATGCTTGCCAGAAGCACGGCGGTTTCTACCTCGGCTCAATCGGTGGCCCTGCGGCCATCCTTGCACAGAACAACATCAAGAGTATCGAGTGTGTAGAGTACCCCGAACTTGGCATGGAGGCAATTTGGAAGATTGAGGTTGAGGATTTCCCTGCATTCATCCTCGTCGATGACAAGGGCAATGACTTCTTCAAGCAGATTAAGCCACGTTGCAGCTGCTGCAAGTAATATTCTAAAAACAGTGAATGGTAAAAGGCGCTCGTAATGGCGCCTTTTACCATTCACTGTCTAATGACCCAATCAGGGTTGTGAGCCTCAGTTTCGGCAGGGTTGTAGCGCAGTGCGTTTTTGTCGGGAATCTGAACCTTGTAGCTTTTGCCGGTCTTGTTGTTGAGTGTGGTGCGCCTTATCCAATGGTTGGCTTCGCGCAACTGCATGAAGGTCAGCCCGTGCTTCTTTGCAAAATCGGGCCAGTCTATTACAGTGC
Source organism: Bacteroidaceae bacterium (assembly GCA_045636545.1). GTDB lineage: Bacteria > Bacteroidota > Bacteroidia > Bacteroidales > Bacteroidaceae > HGM04593. Next base: position 27,248 of record JAZTXR010000053.1, on the reverse strand, counting down.
TGTTTACTGTCACCTCGCGTTCAATGGGAATGGTGGGGTAGAGGTCGCTGCTGCGTAGCATAAACCCATATTTTGCGGGGCATTGGAAGATGGTTTTCACTGCCATCAGGCGGAATATGTAGCGCGATGTCTCGTCGGGCAGCACAAGGTCAATAGCCTTCTGCTCCTTCTGTCTCTCCTGCCTCTTGGTCACATTGGCGCGGCCGGTGTTGTAGCTTGCAGCGACGGTAAGCCAGTCGCCATAGAGCGCGTACGAATCCTTGAGGTATTTGCAGGCCGCCCGTGTGGCTTTCTGTGTGTGATAGCGCTCGTCGACTTCAGTGGTTACTTCAAGTCCATATTCACGTCCTGTCTTCTCAAGGAACTGCCACAGGCCGCCGGCCTTTGAAGGTGAGAGTGCTTCGGGGTCGCCGTTGCTCTCTATTATCATCAGGTATTTGAAGTCATCGGGTACACCGCACTCCTCAAGTATTGGCTCAACAATGGGGAACAGGCGGTTGGCACGCTTGATGATGAGCATTGTGTTTATGTGCGAGTATGTGAATGAGAGTATCTCCTTGTCAATGCGCTCGCGGCGGTCCTGCTGTGTCAGGTCAATCGTGTCGCCGGCAAAAATGATGCTCGTTGGTATTTCCGGCGGGAAAACGTCCTGCATTGTGCGCTGTATGCCGCTGTTCTCATGCGGCTTCTGTGTTATGTTGCTCGACAAGAAAACTGCAGTGAATACAAGGCCGGCGAGTATGATGAATGATGAAATTAGTCTCCTGTTCTTCATTGTTTGTGTGGGTTGTTTGAATTGGAACGCAAATGTAACCCAAATAATCGCAAATATCAACTCTTGCTATTGATTTGCATTGCTTTTTTTTGTTCCTTTGCATAATATTTTGTAGGGGTATTCCCTGTTGTTATTTTTTTACATTATGGGTGAATTTGAAATGATAGCAAAGACCTTTCAGGGCTTGGAAGAGGTCTTGGCAAAGGAGTTGGTGGCATTGGGTGCGAATAATGTGCAGATTGGCCGTCGCATGGTGTCTTTTACCGGTGACAAGGAGATGATGTACAAGGCGAATTTCCACTTGAGGACCGCAGTGCGAATATTGAAACCTTTCCTTCACTTCAAGGCGACGACTGCCGACGAGGTATATGAGGCTGTGAAGGCTTTCGATTGGGAACAGTATCTCGATACCGCATCGACATTCTCGGTGGATGCAGTGGTGTACAGCGAAGTGTTCCGTCATTCCAAATTCGTGGCCTACCGTGTGAAGGATGCCATTGCCGACTATTTCAACGACAAGTATGGCGAGCGCCCGTCGGTACGTCTCAATAATCCCGATTTGATTTTTCACATACATATTGCCGGTGAGGAGTGTACTCTTGCCTTTGATAGTTCGGGCGAGTCATTGCACCGCCGTGGTTACCGCGTTGAGACAGGTCGTGCGCCAATCAACGAGGTGCTTGCTGCCGGCATGATTATGCTCACCAACTGGCACGGTGAATGTGACTTCATTGACCCTATGTGCGGTTCGGGTACATTGCCCATCGAGGCAGCACTCATTGCGCGCAACATTGCTCCCGGTGTGTTCCGTCAGGGCTATGCCTTTGAAAAATGGAAAGATTATGACAGCGCGCTCTTCAAGTCAATCTATGAGGACGATTCCCGTGAACGTGAGTTCAAGCACAAGATTTATGGCTATGATGTGGATGGCCGTATGGTGGCTTGTGCACGCCGCAACGTAAAGTCGGCAATGATGAACGAGTGCATTGAGATTGAGTGCCGCGATGTCAAGGATTTCGAGGAACACCCGGAACCTGCCATAATGGTTGTGAACCCGCCATACGGCGAACGTCTTGTGCCCGAGAAACTGTTGCAGGTCTATAAGGACCTTGGCTCTCGTCTGAAGCACGCTTTCCAGGGTAATGTGGCCTGGGTTATCAGCAACAACTATGATTGCTTTGACCAGATAGGTCTCAAGGCATCGGCGCGTGTCCCGCTCTTCAATGGCGATTTGGATTGCGAGTTCCGCAAGTATGAGCTTTTCCAAGGCAAGTACAAGGGCTTCCGTGGCGATGGCAATGAGTTACAGAAAGATTTTTCTCCTTTGAAACGCCAGTCGCGCCTCACTGGTCTTGACGGCGAGACACGCTCTGAGCGTGCCTCAAAGAGCCGCAACAACGATGCCAACTATTCAAGCGAGATTGATGACGAGTCAATGCGCCGTCGTCGCGAGCTTGAGGCTTACTTCGACAAGGCTCGCAGAAAACCCGCCCGCAGAAAACCCGTCGAGGGTGAGGGTGAAAGAAAGGAGCGCCGCGAGGGCTTTGCACCGCGTGACGATCGTCGTGCTCCACGTGGAGAACGCAGGGACGACCGCTTTTCTTCACGTGAAGGCCGTGGTGAACGTCGCGATGACCGTCGCGGTTCACGCGAGAACCGCAGAGATGACCGCTTTGCTCCACGTGACGAGCGCCGTGGCGCACGCAATGAGCATCGCGATGGTGCCAAATTCGCAGGCAAAGGTGGTGCCGACCGCAAACCTTTTGACCGCAAAGACAATGGGAAACGTCAGGCTCCTTTCAGCGGCGATTTCAAGCCATTGCGTGGTGGTAAGAGAAAAGATATTTGATTCAACTAAAAAATACAGTAAAACAGAATAGTCATGAATATATTGCTTTTGGGTAGCGGAGGCCGTGAGCACGCTCTCGCTTGGAAAATTGCTCAGAGTCCTAAAGTTGACAAATTGTACATTGCACCGGGTAATGCCGGTACAAAAGAGGTTGGCGAGAACGTGAACATCGCTGTGTGTGATTTCGAGGCTATCGCGACATTTGTCCTTGCCAACGACATTGCTATGGTAGTTGTCGGCCCCGAGGATCCGCTTGTAAGGGGTGTGTATGACTATTTTTCAGCAGACGAGAGACTCAAGAATGTGGCAGTGATAGGCCCCACCAAGGCTGCTGCAGAACTTGAGGGCAGCAAGAATTTTGCTAAGGAGTTCATGCAGCGCCATAATATCCCCACGGCGGCCTACAAGGCTTTTACAGCTGCCGAGAAGGAGGATGCCTACCGTTTCCTCGAGGGGTTGAAGGCTCCATACGTGCTCAAGGCCGATGGCTTGTGTGCAGGTAAAGGTGTGCTTATCCTCCCTACACTTGATGAGGCTAAGCGCAGTCTCGATGATATGCTTGACGGTATGTTCGGCGATTCATCGGCTACAGTGGTTATCGAGGAGTTCCTCGATGGTATCGAATGTTCGGTATTCGTACTCACCGATGGCAAGGATTATGTGATTCTGCCAGAGGCAAAGGACTACAAGCGCATTGGCGAGGGCAATACAGGCCTCAACACCGGTGGTATGGGCTCAATATCTCCCGTTCCTTTTGCAACAAAGGAGTGGATGAAAAAGGTGGAGGAGAGAATTATCAAGCCTACTGTAGATGGTCTTGTAAAGGATAACCTGCTCTATAAGGGTTTCATTTTCTTCGGCCTTATCAATGTTGAGGGTGAGCCAATGGTAATAGAGTATAATGTACGTATGGGTGACCCGGAGACGGAGTCGGTGATGTTGCGTCTGAAGAGCGATATTGTCGAACTTTTTGAAAAGGTTGCAGCCGGAACTCTTGCGGGTACAACTGTTGAGTTCGATGAGCGAAATGCCGTGTGTGTGATGCTTGTGTCGGGCGGTTACCCCGAGCATTATGACAAGGGCTTTGAAATGACCGGCTTCGGGGATGTGAAGGAGAGTATACTCTTCCACGCCGGTACAACCGAGAAGGATGGCAAGGTCGTTACAGCCGGTGGTCGTGTGATTGCAGCAGTTTCGTACGGCGCTACACGCGAGGAGGCGCTTGAGCGTTCGTTCCGTTCGGCAAATGCAATAAAATTCGAGAAGAAGTATTTCAGAGGTGACATCGGTTTTGACCTATAAGGAAAATGCTGCACGGAGCCTTTGTTAATGGCAGATATACATCGACGGTACTGTTTGTGCTGTCGATGTTGGTTCTTGCGGCGGCCTATTGGCTGCCTGTACCTGCCGATGCTCCTCTGCTGCCGGTTGTGGGCAATGCCGTGTCGCATCTGCTCTCGGCGCTGTTGTATCTTCTTGCAGCAATTCTGCTGTCAAGACAGGCTTTCTTTGACAGTAATGTAAAGTGGAAAGGGGCACTCTATCTCTGGTTTGTCGCTCTTTCCACCTTTGTTGGAGGCAATGCGGCATTGGCTTTGGCTGCATTGCTTTTCCTGCTCTCATTTGTGCTGTTGCTCTTTGCACAATACAGTGCAGAGCCAACAGGCCCTCTTTTCTCCTCTTTCCTGTTGTTGGGTGTGTTGGCTTTTGTCACACCCTGTTCGTTATGGTTCATACCGCTTTTCCTGCTGTTCTGCTCAATGACCAACATTTTGTCTGTGCGTGGTGTTGCGGCCTCCTTTCTGGGTTTGTTTACTCCATTATGGCTTGTGATGGGAACTGCTTATGTGCTGCCCGGCGTTGGTGGCATTGCGGAATCTTTTATAGCAGGTTTGCCCGCGATATTTGATGTTGAACTTCCTGTGTTTTCTTTATTGGGCATTCTGCTGCTGCTGTTTCTGCTTGTTGTGCTGTTGCCTGCTGCTGTGATTTTTGTGGGGGGCTCTTCGCCAGCAAAGCCATCGTTGCACCGCCGCCTGTCATTCGTCATTGTTGCCGTGGTTTATATGTTGCTGCTCTGTTTTGTTATTGGTGGCAGTGCGGGTTTTTTCTATATATGCCAGCTTCCTTTCGTGGCAATATTGGCTTCTTACACCCTTGCGCGTAAAGAGACTAAAATTTTGAATGTGTATATTGTTACTCTCAATCTCATAATGATTCTAATTGCAACTTATCCGTTATGGTGGAGCAACTGATTGATTTTTTTAAGGATTATGGCTATTGGGGAATGGGGGTGCTCTCATTCTTGTCGGGTTCGGTGGTGCCGATAGCAAGTGAGGTCCTGCTTCTCTTTTTCCTTGGTCTGGGGATGAATGCTGTGCTCCTTACCATTGTTGCGACAATAGGCAACACATTTGGTGGCATTACCTGCTTTATGCTCGGTTATCTTGCCGACAAGGGCGCTGTCTATAGACTTTTACATATCTCGGAGAAGAGGATGAGGCGCGCCGACAGGTTGATACAGAAATATGGCTATTGGACAGCGGCGTTCTCCTTTGTTCCGGCCATTGGTGAGGTTGTATTGGTGGCGTTGGGTGTCATGCGTGTCAACAAATATAAGGTGATAGCAGTAATGGCTCTTGGCAAGTTCGTTAGGTATGCTTTTGTAGCAGCCTCCTTTTATGGGGTTGCAAGCCTGTTCACCTGATTCCCGGCTTCAATAGGAAGCCGTAGCTTTGATTCCTTCTGCTGCCAGCATTCCCACAATCCTGTCAAGTTCTTCGCGTGTAGCCTTCTGCAGGGTGCTTACAGGCGTTTCACGGTCAATGGTATATATCATCACCTCTCGTGGGGCAATCTCCTTTACGGTAGCTATCCATGGTAATACATAGCGGTCGCCGGTGTTGTCGACATCCTGTCCGTCTACTGTTCCTTTCAAGAACATTGTCTGTATTACAGCTTTGCTGCCGAACGCTTTCATACGGCCTATGATGGTGTCCACATCATATTTGCCTGTCGGACGGTCAATAGTGTGGATGTAACAGCTGTCGACAGTGTCCAGCTTCAGGATATTGTTGTCTACCTTTTTCAATGCTTCAAAAACCGCATCTCGGGTAATGAGCGTGGCGTTGGTGAGCACGCTGACCTTTGCCGCGGGGCACAGGCTGTCGCGCAGGGCTATGGTGTCTTCTATGATTTCTCTAAAATGGGGGTGTATAGTGGGCTCGCCGTTCCCTGCAAAGGTGAGCACGTCGGGGAGTTCGCCGTCTTTCTTCATCTCCAGCAGTTTCTCTTCCAACGCTGTTGCCACTTCCGCTCGTGTGGGTAGTGCACCCTTTGTCTTTCTTGTGGCATTGAACCCGCACTCGCAGTATATGCAGTCGAATGTGCATACTTTGCCGTCTGCCGGCAACAGGTTTATCCCTAATGATATACCTAACCTACGGCTCTTTACCGGCCCGAATATCGGTGATGGGTAGATGATGGTTGACATTGTTCCTTTTATTTGATTGTGTCGTTCTCTATTGTAAGTCTGTTCGCGGTCATGCGTTCCATATATTGCTGTATGATGGCTTGCAGTTCGCGTATCATATCATTTTGAACACACTCGTTGTCCAAAATGTTGTTTTTCATCATTATGTCATTCTGCAAATTGAACATAGACAATGGAGTGTCACTCTCACCGTTATATAGCAAAATTTGCTCTCCTTTGTAGTATCTGTATGTCTCGTTCGCGTAGTTCACGGCAAAACTCTCCTCGCGGGGTGTTGATATAAGGCTCTTGCCGAATGCGATGAATGGCTTGTCATATCCGACATATTCAAGCACGGTGGGCATGATGTCAATCTGCTGCGCAATCATTGTAGTGTCTATGCCCGGTTCAAATGGGGTTTCTCCTTGTGGTGAAAAGAAAATGACGGGCACTTCCATCACTCCCGAGGGTGTCTTGTAACGTTCTTCGATGCTGTGGTTCGTGTGGTCGGCGGTTATTACAAAAAGAGTGTTCCGGTACCAGGGCTGTCTCTCGGCAAAGTCAAAGAACTGCTTCAGGGCATGGTCGGTGTACTGTACGCACTTGAGGAACGGGTCACCGCCTGCGGTGAAGGTGTTCTTGTATTCTTCGGGAATGTTGAAGGGGTGGTGTGATGAGGCTGTGAACATGGCTGTCACGAACGGCTCTTTCATACTGTTCATGCACTCGGCATAATATTGCAGGAACGGTTCGTCCCAAATGGCCCAAGTGCCGTCAAAATCCTCCTTGCCTTTATTGAGGGGCGATGCTTCATACTCCTCCTTGCCGTAATATTTGTCAAAGCCGCTTGCTTTTGCGTATGCCATAAAACCCATCGAACCGTTAGGTGCTCCGTGAAAGAATGCGCTGTTGTATCCTGTCTTGCCCAGTTCTCCGGCTATACTGCTTATGTCGTTGAGCGATGCCGATGATGAAATGAATGGGGTTACGAACATTGGTATGCTTGAGAGCACCGAGGGCATTCCGTCTATTGATTTCCGTCCGTTGCCGTAGGAACGGAGATAGCTTCTGCTTTTTTTGATGAGGCTGTCAAGAAATGGCGTAAGGCTGCCCTCCGGGCGTGGGTTGTAGGCACCGATATACTCTTTTCCGAAACTCTCCACAATCAGCACTACAATGTTCTTCCTGTTTGCGATGGCGCTCCTGTAGCGCTTTACAGGAGTGTATATGGCATCAACCTCGTCTTCTGTGAAATATCTCTTTGTGGCAAAAGGCTTGCGGCCGGCTGTCCTTATGATACTGAACGGCGTGTTGAGTACCAGTGTTGCCTCGCTGGGTGCCGAAACGTAAGTGTTGGCATTGCTCAGGGTGATTGGGCGCACGCTCTTGCCCACTCCACCGCGTATGCCAATGACCATGAGCGGTACAATCAGCACCAACAGCGCGATGTGACGGAAATAGTAACGGACAAGAGGAGGTTCCTTGAACTCTTTTGAGACAGGTGTATAAAGCCTGTATGTGGCGAAAATGAGTGCTGCACCAATTGCAATAAGCCATAGGTTGTCCATGACCTCAAAGCCTATGATTTTGGCAATGTTGCCGTCATTGCTGAATTCGCTGAAGATGTCCCATGTGGTTCTTCGTCCGGTGTAACGGACATATATGCAATCGCACAGGTTAGCTATGATGCCTGCAGCGTTCAGTATAATGAAAGCCCATTTTGCGATACTCTGCATTGCTTTTCCCTCCTTGTAATGTAAAGGGAACAGGGTGAGAAGAATGTAAAGTGCGTTCAGATAGCATACTGCCGGTGTGGCGAAAACGATATTTCCTTTAAGGAGCATCCACCATTCATTGCTGTCGAATGTGCCTGCATACATCTTGCTGTTGACGGTTATGAAGACTGACTGGCACAGTAGGAGTATGGAATATGATAATAATGTGTTCTGCAGAATGGCGCGGAAAATACTCCTCCCTTTTCTCTTCTTGCACGGAAAACATCCTTTGTATGCCTTCTTGACTTTTTCATATAGTCCGGAATCTTTCATGATAATCTCTGTTTTAGTGTAGGGTTATAGATTGAAAAAGTCATTATATGTGCTTTGCAATATTGCTTTTGCTCTCTTTATTCTCTTCTCATTTCCTTCTGTCGGTGTTGTTGTCTCCATTTTGCCGGTGAGGTCATATACACTGTATCCCGTCGAGTCCATCAATGATACTCCATTGTTGTAGCAGTGATATACGAACGGGTAAGTATATCGGGGTGAGAGAATATTGCGGCTGAATCTGAATTCGTCGTTTGGTATTTGTAATTGTGCAAGCAGGGTTGCTACAAAATCTGTCTGGTTGCATATCGTGTCAATACGTCTGGCTTTCTTTATGGCACCACCAGACATCATGAACAATATGTGGTTCCTCTCTTTGTCGGTCTGTTTTATCCCGGCCGGGTAACCTGTGACGGTATGGTCGGAAATGCATATTATCAGTGTGTTGTCCCATTTGTCTGTAGCCTTCAGGCGCTTCACGAATTTGCCCAGCATCTCATCGGTGAATGCAAAGGAGTTGGCGATCTTGTCATCAGCTATGCGGCTGTATGGGACCTCCCAGGGCTCATGACTGCTTAATGTAAGGTGTGTTATGTGCCAAGGCTCATTTTCTTGCTCCATGACAAGGTGGTAAAGCCTGTCGAACGTGATGTCATCATTGGCTCCCCACTGGTGTGTGGCGCGTTCCTGTGCGGTGAAATCCTTGTCCGAAAGTATACGCTCATATCCGGTGGAGTAGAGGTAACCTCTCATATTGGTGAAGTTGATGTCGCCACCGTAGAGGAATGTGTTCTTGTAGCCGGCTTTTGCAAGTGATGTTGCCAACGACGGCAGTTTCCGGCTCTTGGCTGCCGCCTTCATTACCGATGTCTTGGGAAATGACGGGTATCCGCTTAGTGTGCATATTATACCTCTGTCTGTGCGGAAGCTGTTTGCATAGCAATGGGTGAACACTACTCCCTCGCTTGCAAGGGCGCTGATGTTGGGGGTCACCCCACTCTTGCCTCCCAGTTCCTTGACAAGTCCAGCGCTCAGCCCCTCGAATATTATTGTAATTATGTTCGGGCGTTCTTTGTTGAGCAAGGTGTCGGTAACTTCATTGTCTGTGGAGTATAGCCCACTGAATGACAGTTCCCTCTCCTCATCGTCCATGAATGTATATTCCTTAGAGAAATCCTCAACCTTCATTGATGAATAGATGAAACTGAATACCGGGTTTACTGCAGCGTGGTTTAGTGTGGTCTTGTCGCTGAAAAATACCGAACCGATATTGTTCGTTGACTCTGTTGTCCCACCCCTTATTCCAATGAATATGGCACCTCCTGCAAGTATGGCTATTGCCAAGTGGAATATCCGCTTCCCGATGCAGTTTCCAGTGGTATTGAAGCGTTCCGGTGTAATGGCTCCAAGTAATAGGTATATGCCTGAAAAAAATGATGAAAAGATAAGTGTCAGGAGTATAAGATGCCACAATGATATGCTTGCAACAGCATTGGACGGTGAGTTTATATACATAAGCACGGTGGCATCGAGCTTGAACTCCCAGTATGGGTAGAGTGTAGCATCTGCTACGAAGGCCAGTGCGATGGCTGTTGCGATAATAGTATTGTATCCTTTGAAGAATCCTTTTAGGGGAATGTCTGCAAAAAGGGTGGTTGCCGTAAGCAGTAGGGGAATGGTTGTGAAATATCCGGCAACAGCAAAGTCGTGTGGCAGACCGTGAAAGATGACACAAAGATAATCTGCCATGGAGTAATCCTCACATCCTCCGTTCATTAAAAGGAAAACCGGTTTATATAATATGGATAAAGCTATTAATGAGAAATAGTATTTTACAATGAAGAGTGTTCTCTCTCTCATATTCTGCGCCGTTGTTGTTTGTGTTATTGTTATTTTCTGCCAAAGTCGGCCGGAATCTCACCCCATTTGTCGGTCTCCCATTTCAGGAGTGTCGTGCTGTAGCTGTTCTCTCTCAGCCATTTCTCGGCACGTTCAATATATGTGTACAACTCCTCGCTCCTGTTGTCACGCGGAAGTTTTGTCTTACACTTCTTGCCCTTTATCCAAAGGAGGGCGTTGTAGCTGTCCGAGTATATCGGCAGTTCTATCCCTTTCTGTTTAAGCAGGGCAAGGCCGTGTACAATGGCAAGGAATTCGCCGATGTTGTTGGTGCCGAACATAGGGCCGAAATGGAAAATCTCTTCGCCTGTGGCTATGTAGACACCCCGGTATTCCATCATGCCCGGGTTGCCGCTGCAGGCTGCATCCACAGCCAATGCATTCGTAATGATTGATGCCGGCTGTGTCGTTGCGCTCTTTTTGCTTCCGGCTTTTGCGCCGTGCCCGATATACTGCCGTGGTGATGATGCATGTGCCCGTTCCGCTTCGGCAAGAGTGTCAAACGCCTTGTAGAGAGCCTGTTTCACGCCCTTTATCTGCGCTTGACACTCCTCCCAAGAGGAGTATATGCCCGGCCGTAGGCCGTTCCATACCACGTAGTACTTCTTTTTGGCCATTGTGCTGCGGCTTGTGATTACATTCTTTCGGGAACTTCAATGCCGAGCAGGTTCATTGCAGTCTTGATGACCTTGCCGACATTGTCGGTAAGCAACAGACGGAATGCCTTTGTCTCCTCGTTCTCCTCGCGCAGGATGCTGAAGTCATGGTAGAACTGGTTGTACTCCCTTGCTAGTTCGTATGCGTAGTTGGCAATGCCCGATGGTGAATAGTCTGTGCCGGCCTGGCGCACCACTGCTGGGAACTCATTGAGCATTCTGATGATGTTGCACTCCTTCTCGCTGATGCTCTCGGGCGCAGTGAATGCACTCTTTGCACCGGCCTCGGCAGCCTTGCGGCCGATAGAGCGTGTGCGGGCGTATGTGTACTGGATGAATGGACCTGTGTTGCCGTTGAAGTCAATGGACTCCTTGGGGTTGAAGAGCATGTTGCGGCGTGCATCGACCTTGAGCATGAAGTATTTCAGCGCACCCAAACCGATGATGCGGTTGATTTCGGCCTTCTCCTCGGCTGTGAGGTCATTGAGCTTGCCGCCAAGCTCTTCTGATGTCTCGCGTGCGGTGTTTATCATCTCGTCCATCAGGTCATCGGCATCTACAACGGTTCCCTCGCGGCTCTTCATCTTGCCCTCGGGCAACTCGACCATACCGTATGAAAAGTGTACAAGTCCTTTGCCCCATGAGAAACCGAGCTTGTCGAGCAGCAATGAAAGTACCTGGAAGTGGTAGTTCTGCTCGTTGCCCACAACATAGACCATCTTGTCGATAGGGTAGTCGCGGAAACGCAACTGTGCAGTACCGATGTCCTGTGTCATATAAACCGATGTGCCGTCGCTGCGCAACAGGAGTTTCTCGTCCAGTCCGTCGCCGGTGAGGTCGGCCCACACAGATTCGTCGGGACGGCGGTAGAAGATTCCCTTCTCAAGGCCACCGAGAACCGTTTCCTTGCCTACAAGGTAGGTGTCGCTCTCGTAGTATATCTTGTCAAAGTCAACGCCAAGGCGCTTGTATGTCTCGTCAAAGCCCTCGTAGACCCAGCCGTTCATCTGCTCCCAGAGCGCACGCACTTCCTTGTCGCCGGCTTCCCATTTCACGAGCATCTCGCGTGCCTCGGCCATAAGTGGCGATGCAGCCTCTGCCTCTTCCTTGCTCATGCCTTTCTCCATAAGCCCTGAAAGCTCGGCCTTGTAGTGTTTGTCGAAAGCTACGTAGTAATCACCTATGAGGTGGTCGCCCTTCTTGCCGCTGCTTGCAGGTGTCTCGCCGTTACCCCACTTCTGCCATGCGAGCATTGACTTGCAGATGTGGATGCCACGGTCGTTCACGATGTTTGTCTTTACCACCTTGTTGCCGTTTGCGGCAATGATGTTCGACAGGGCATAGCCCAGAAGATTGTTGCGTATATGTCCCAGGTGAAGGGGCTTGTTGGTGTTGGGCGACGAGTACTCTACCATTACAAGTGGCGAGTTCTCTGTTACCGGCATGGTTCCCCATCTGTCGGCTGCATCTATGTGCTTGAGCAACTCAACCCAGTAGCTTGGTGATATGGCAAGGTTGAGAAAGCCTTTTACCACATTGAATGAACTGATGATGGGGAGGCTGTCCTTCAACTCCTCGCCAATCTCCTGTGCTGTCTCTTCGGGGCGTTTCTTTGAGAGTGCCAGGAACGGGAACACTACAAGTGTGAAATCGCCTTCAAACTCCTTGCGTGTCTTCTGCAACTGTATCTTCTCGGTGTCGATCTCTGCTCCGTACAGCTTGTTGATTGTCTGTGCAACACTCTGCGCCAATGTAATTTCAATATTCATTTTCTTATTATGTTTTTTTGTTCAAATTCGTGTTTTTAGCTTTTGTTAAGCAACAATAATTTGCAAATATAATAAATACCGGTAATTTTGCGGCTGTTTTTTGTCGGAAAATGGTCTTGATGCATGATAATAACCGATAATTGCAGATTGGCAGTGTGTGAGCGCGGTTTTTGCATTATATTTGCAGAATATCCGTGATTCAAGGCTGTGTTGCCTTGTGTTTGTTTATAAAATGTTTTTTCTATGAATAGATTACCTGTTGTTACCAAGAATCTTCTTGCCATAAACGTTCTGATGTTCTTTGCCACATTCGTGATGAAGAGGCAGGGTGTTGACCTGACGGATATCCTTGGCCTGCACTTCTTCAAGGCATCGGATTTTGCACCTTATCAGCTTGTCACTTATATGTTCATGCATAGTGGCTTCTCGCACCTCTTTTTCAATATGTTCGCGCTTTATATGTTCGGCGGAGTGCTCGAGAGGGTGTGGGGTGTAAAGCGTTTCCTGATATACTATTTTGTGGCCGGTATCGGAGCCGGCCTGTTGCAGGAGGCTGTGCAGTATGTCAGTTTTGTACAGGAGGGGCTTGCTGCATACGAAGGTGTGAAGACACAGACGGGTGTCATACCTATGGGTGAGTTCCTGAATCTATGGACAACTGTGGGCGCATCGGGTGCCGTGTATGCTATTCTGCTCGGCTTCGGTATGTCATTCCCCAATGAGAGGATGTTCGTTTTTCCGCTCCCGTTCCCGATAAAGGCAAAATTCTTTGTTGCCGGGTATGCCGTAATTGAACTGTTGCTTGGAGTCACCAACAGCATGGACGGTATAGCACATTTTGCCCATTTGGGCGGAATGCTTTTCGGGCTGGTGCTGATAATCTGGTGGCGTAGGAACCATAAGATAGGAGGTCCGTATGTTTAAGGATTTTGTCCGTCAGTTCGGCGCTGCCGACATCGTCAGGAAATTTATCTACGCAAATGCAGTTGTGTACATAATCCTTGTTTTAATCGGTGTTTTTTCGGTGCTGTTGAATGTTCCTATGCTTGTGGCAACTGTAAAGTCATGGTTGGAACTGCCGGCTTCGCTTGTGTCACTTGCGCACAGGCCTTGGACCGTGTTTACATACATGTTCGTGCATGGTGGCCTTATGCACATCCTTTGGAATATGTTCGCACTATATGTTTTCGGGCGTATTTTCCTTGATTTCTTCTCGGTCAGGCATTTTGTGGGCGTATATCTGCTGGGTGGCATTCTTGGCGCATTCTTTTTTGTGTTGGCATACAACGTCTTCCCTTATTTTGTGGGTGTTGTCGATGTCTCGCATCTGGTTGGTGCTTCGGCGGCTGTGCTTGCTGTTGTCACGGCTGCGGCCGTGCGCTCTCCCGAGTACAGGATAAGCCTTTTGTTCTTCGGCAGTGTCAAACTTTCCACCTTTGCTATAGTTACAGTGTGTATTTCGGTGCTTATGCTCTCTGGGAACAATGCCGGTGGTAATTTCGCACACCTTGGAGGTGCTCTTGGCGGTTATCTCTTTGCTGTCATGCTTGGCAAAGGATATGATGTGACCGATGTGGTGTGTCGTCCGGCCGATTGGCTGAAATCCTTGTTTGAACGTTTGAGGACAGGAAGGGTGAGAAAAAAGAAATTCACATATTCCCCTGGTGGAAAGCACGGTGCCGATTATGAGCATAATGCACGTAAAAAGTCTGACGAGGCCGAGATAGATGCCATTCTTGAGAAAATAAAGAAAGGCGGTTATGCATCGTTGAGCGAGAAGGAGAAAATGCGCCTTTTTGATGCATCGTCCAAGTAGTTGCCAAAGACGGGCAAACCTCTTATGTTTCTTTTTTTGAGGTCTATTTCTTCTGCTTTGCAGTCTGTCGTTGTGCTATGCACATTCTGCTGTTTTTTGTCAAAGGACCTTGCGTTTTTTGACGTTTTGTGCTTATTTCTACTATTAAAATAAAGAAAATGGGGCAAAAAGTGCTGTGTTTTAAATAAAAAACGCTATATTTGCGCGTTTTTAAAAGGAACAAAATAAATCACAATAAAATTTAATTAAAATGCAGAACAAAGGATTTGTAAAAGTTTTTGCAGTATTGCTGACACTTGTGTGTCTGTTCTATCTCTCTTTCTCATTCGTGACAAGCCGTCAGAAGAACGAGGTGAACAGATGGGCTACAGAGCAGACTGCAAGTTGGGTTTCTGAGCTTCAGGACAGTGGCGTTACAGTTACTGAGAAGGAGCAGAGTGCATACTTCGATTACAAGAAAGAGGAGTATCTCGAAACCAACAAGGAGAAAAAGGTTTGGCTGGGTATTTATACACTCCAGCAGTGCCGTGAGTTGGAAATTGGTCTTGGCCTTGATTTGAAGGGTGGTCTCAGTGTGACTTTGGAGGTTTCCGTTCCCGAGTTCCTCAAGTCACTCGCAAGCGGCAACATAGATAAGGATGTCGAGGCTGCTATCGCAGCGGCACAGAAGGCGTCGGATGTCAATGGCGACCCAATCGGTGCGTTCATCGCAAACTTGCCCGAGGGCAAGACACTTGCTTCAATCTTCGCTTCAAGCGCTTTGAAGGATAAGGTTGCCCAGAACTCTACAGATGCAGAGGTTGAGGCTGTACTCCGTTCAGAGCTTGAGGTTGCTGTTGAAAACTCATTTAATGTGGTACGCTCGCGTGTAGACCGCTTTGGTGTTGCGCAGCCCAATATCCAGAAACTTGCCGGTGGCCAGGGTCGTATTATGGTAGAGCTCCCCGGTGTCGAGAACAAGACACGTGTAATCGACCTCTTGACACGCTCTTCTAACTTGCAGTTCTGGGAGACATATACCGACCAGGAGCTTGTAAAGGTTCTTCCAAAGATCATGCAGTTGGGCGAGGAAGTTGCAAAGAGCAAGGGTGAGACAGTGAATCCTTTGACAGGTCTTGTCGGCAATGCAGGTGGTTGTATCGTTGCTTACGTGAACCGTGAGGGCAAGGCAAAGATTGACGAGGTTCTTGCTGCAGGCAAGGCTTTGGAGAACGATCCTGTGAACCCACGTACAATATTGCCACGTGAGTTGCAGCTCTATTGGGGTGCCGACTCAAAGGGTGGTGTGTACACACTCTATGCTATCAAGGACAAGGATGTTGACGGTGTCGCTCCATTGCAGGGCGATGTCATTGCAGAGGCTACAGCAGCGTTCCAGAACAACAAGCCTTGTGTGAACATGACAATGAACGGTGTGTTTGCCCACACTTGGGCAAACCTTACCGAGGATTGCGCAAAGAGCCGTCGTCCTATCGCTGTAGTGCTGGACGGTGTCGTTTATAGTGCTCCTGTACCCGAGGGTCGCATTGCTGGTGGTCACAGTGTCATCAGCGGTAGCTTCACAATCGAGGAGACACAGGACCTTGCTACTGTGCTTTGCTCAGGTAAGATGCTTGTTCCTATGAGAGATGTTGAGAGCAACGTTGTAGGTCCTTCTATCGGTGCAGCTTCAATCAACCAGGGCTTGATGTCGTTCGTGATTGCATTCATCCTTCTGATGGTTTATATGTGTGCTGTTTACGGTATTGTACCGGGTATGATTGCCAACGGCGCTCTGCTTCTTAACCTCTTCTTCACATTGGGTATCCTTGCTTCGTTCCAGGCTGCTCTCACAATGTCTGGTATCGCAGGTATTGTGTTGACATTGGGTATGGCTGTCGATGCAAACGTGCTTATCTATGAGCGTGCCAAGGAGGAACTCCGTGCAGGCAAGAATGTACGTGCTGCACTCAGCGACGGTTACAGGAATGCATTCTCTGCCATCTTCGACTCTAACCTTACCTCTATTATAACAGGTATTATCCTTTATAACTTCGGTACAGGTCCAATCAAGGGCTTTGCTACAACATTGATTATCGGTCTGTTGTGTTCATTCTTTACAGCAGTGTTCGTTACACGTGTGGTTTATGAGCGTTTCCTCGACAAGAACAAGCTTACAAACCTCACATTCACAACCAAGCTCTCTGCGAAGATGTTCAAGGATACAAAGTATAACTTCATTGCAGGTGCAAAGAAGGCCGGTATTGTGTTCACTGTGCTGGCTGTGGCTATGGTTGCTTCATTCGCATTGCGTGGCATGGCAAAGAGCATCGACTTTACCGGTGGCCGCAACTATGTTGTAAAGTTCGAGCAGAAGGTTTCTGATGCCGAGGTTCGTGAGTTGTTGAAGGCTGAAATCAAGGATGCCAACGTTCAGGTTATCTCTTATGGTACAAGCGGTGACCAGGTACGTATCTCTACCAACTATCTCGTTGACGACCATTCTACCGACTCGGACAAGAAGGTTGAGGAGGTTATCTATGCAGCGTTGAAGAAGGGTGGTATGCTTGCCGACGAAGTTACATTCGAGCGTTTCTGTGATACAATGGATGACAAGGGTGGTTCAATCAAGAGCTCGCAGAAGGTTGGCGCAAGCATTGCCGATGATATCCGTGAGGGTGCTGTGGTGTCAGTGATTCTTGCCTTGATTGCAATCTTCATCTACATCCTCGTCCGTTTCCGCAACGTTGCTTACAGTGTGGGTTCAATCTTCGCACTTGGTATTGACGTGCTCATGATTATGGGTTGTTACTCGCTCCTGCACGGTCTGTTGCCAATGTCGCTTGAACTTGACCAGACATTCATCGGTGCAATCCTTACTGCTATCGGTTACTCAATCAACGATAAGGTGGTTATCTTTGACCGTATCCGTGAGTTCAACCAGCTGTATCCAAAGCATGACAAGCTCGAGTTGTTCAATACATCATTGAACACCACTCTCGCACGTACATTGAATACATCATTCAGTACATTGGTTGTTCTGTTGTGTATCTTTGTTCTCGGTGGCGACAGCATCCGTAGCTTCTCGTTTGCAATGATTCTTGGTGTTGTATTCGGTACACTCTCATCACTCTTCATTGCAGCCCCTGTTGCATACGCAATGGTTGCAAAGCAGGTGAAGAAAGCTGCCAAGTAATATAATCCAGTCACAATAAAAGATTGAGGCCGCCCACAGGCGGCCTCAATCTTTTATTGTCTGTTTTTGGAAGTCTTGTGAATTGTCTTGAAACTTTATTGATGGTGTGCAAACGGGCACTCTATGCAGTTCTTGGGTCTACAGTAGCCTCTGCTCAGCTGCAACAGGGCTTGGGTATCGGCTGCGCACGCAGGTTTCACTCCCTGTTCGCGCCATTTCCTGACTATGCTGTTCTCCTCGGGGGCAATCTGGCGCAGCAGTTCTTCGCTCATCTTGCTGTACCGCTCCTCCTTGCGGTGCTTGCCGTATATGTACAATACCGGTACAACCGAGTTTATGATTATTACATCTACCTGTTTCTGTCTCATACACCCGTTGCCGCTTGTCTCCGTTCCTCCAAAACAGATGTGGTTCTGCCAATATCCGTTAAGCGGGTGGGCAAAGAGCCTGTATGTGTCGGTGAGTGTCTCCGCAGCAGTGATGCCTGATATCGTGAGCCTGCCAAGATGGTAGAGGCTTGCCACTCTTGCTATGCGCAGGTGTGGCGTGGAGTTGCCGTTGCTCCACATCTTGTGGTCAATGCTTTTGAGGTTGAACTTGTTGCTCAGGAAACGGTACTCCCTTACAAGCTCATTATAGTAGCTGCACTTCAGTGCCTCTTCCCTATAATAATAAGGTATGCTTTCTGTGTCAAGCAGGCCTGCCTGTCCAAAGAGAATGGCCTCTACCTGTATCAGGCTGTCGCGATGCTTGCCCAAGGCCAGGGTGTTGAGCGTGTTTGCCCACTCCTCGAACACCTCGCCCTGTATGCCGAATCCGAAGCTGCGGATGGCGACTTTCAACAAGGTGTCATCCCATCTTTGGTCACAAAGTGTGAATATGCGGTCTATGATTTTTCTCTTTTCTTCAAACCGTTCGGCAAGCAAGCGTGTAAGACGGCTGTTGAGTTCTTCGTGCGATAGCTCCGTAATGGTGCATACACAATGCTGCGTGGCGCCATTTGGTTCACGTGTCACATCTTTTTTAGGCTTTCCGGTGTCCTGCTGTGTCGCCTTGCAGCTGTTCATTGCTTCTTCTCGGTGGGATAACTGATTCTTGTGTGGTATATTGCCATAAGTCTTTTCTTGAATACCGCCTTGACGGCATATATGTCCTGGAATGTGAGTGGGCTCATCATCAGTTCACCCTCCTTGAACTTTGTGTCGATTATTTTCTCTACAAGGTCGCAGATGTTCTCCTCGGTATACTCCTTTAGGCTGTGTGATGCAGCCTCTACGCAGTCGGCCATCATCAATACGGCCTGTTCCTTGGTTGTAGGTCTAGGGCCAGGATATGTGAAGAGCTTTTCGTCTATCTCCTCATCCGGGTGCTCGTTCTTGTATGTTATGTAGAAATATCCTGTTTTTGACAATCCGTGGTGGGTTGCTATGAACTCCTTTATCTTCTTTGGCAGGCCTTCGTGCTCAGCTGTGGCAAGCCCGTTTGTTACGTGTTTTATGATTACCTGTGCGCTTTCCACGGGCGAGAGCGCGTTGTGCGGGTTTATGCCTCCGTTCTGGTTCTCGGTAAAGAATATGGGGTTTTCCAGCTTGCCTATGTCGTGGTACAGCGCTCCGGTGCGCACTTCAAGTGGATTTGCTCCAATGGCTATTGCGGCTTCGGCTGCCAGGTTACCTACCTGCATCGAGTGTTGGAATGTTCCCGGAGCTTCTTGTGACATCCTTTGCAGCAACTTGCTGTTGAGGTTCGACAACTCAATCAGTGTGACACTCGAAATGAATCCGAATGTGCGTTCTATGATGAGCATCAGCGGGTAAATGAGCAGTGTCAGTATGGAACTTGCTGCGAAGTATGCGAACATCAATGTCCTTATTCCCGACAATCCGGCATTGTTGATTGTCTTGTAGCACAGGTATGTGACGGTGTATGTGAGGAATACTATGACCACGCATTTGAACATCTGTGCTCGTGACGAAAGGTCCTTCAGGCTCAGTATGGCGCTGCAGCTGGCAAGTATCTGCAGCAGCAGGAACTCGTAAGGTGATGTCATCATTATCGAACACATTGCCAATGAAATGCAGCTTGTCACAAAGGCTGTGCCTTCATCTATGAAAAGGCATAGTGTGATGGGGAGTATTGCAAACGGTATGACGAATATGCTTATGTCTCCGTGCATGGTTGTAATCCCGGCAATCACAGGGAATGCGGTTGCTGATATTATGGTGAAAATGAACTTGTTGCTACTGTTTGCAACATCTTTCTTGTAGATGAAGATGTAGGCCGTCAGTATGGCCATGCATACGATGATGAAGAGTATCTGTCCCAACAGGATGTTCTTCCAGTTGCTTTCCGATTCGGTCTTCTCCCTCTCCTTCTTCTGTTCAAGGTATGCTTTGATTGTCTTTTCGGCATCCTTGTCTACGATGTCGCCGTTGCCGATGATTCTCTCACCCTCCTTTATGTGCTTGTATACCGGGTCTACCGACTTCAGCATTCTCTCCTGCTCCTGCAGGCTGGCATGGGTGTCACATACATAGTTTGGGGTAACGAATGCGCTCAGGCCGGTTGTGTCCGATATTGTCCCCGACAGGATGGCGCGTGCCTGCGAAACTGTTATGAAGTTTCTTGATTCCAGTCTCCTCCTGCTGCTGTCGCTGTATGTCAGTATTTTGTTGTAGTGGTTCCTGTTCAGGTAAACAGTGTCGCTGTCATCGATGATGCCCTGGTTGATAAGGCTCTTCAGGTTGTTGAAGAAGCGCATTCTGGCTTCGGTGTCCATCTCTTTGTTGAATGATGCTATCCTGGCGGTCTCGTAATATCCCCTGTTGGTGCCTATGCGCTGGAATACAGGGACTGATAGCAACTTCAGACTGTCTTCTTCGGCTGATATCTCTTCGGCACTTTTAGGAACGTCAAAGTCGAATTCGGCACGCAGCTGTTCTTGTGTCCACGGGGCGTTGAGCTTGAAGCTGTAGAACACGCTCTTCTCTCTTGGCATAAAATATATTATGAGCGCTATGCACAAGGATACCAACAAGACCTGTGATATCTTCCGTCCGTGTCTGCTTATGAAACCCTTTGTACTGTATATGAAGTTTGCCAATGCTCTTTCTTTATTTTCCATAATTAAGAAACTGTTTTAATTCCTAAAAAAGATTTTCTTATAGAAGCTGATAACTTTACCGTTTTTTATGTTCAAGAATGTCTGTTTGTTTCTTTTTTTGCGGTTGCATAGCCCGCTGTGACTACGTCCGACAGCCTTGCGCTCGGCAAAGTAAATGAATTTCCTTTGCACTCGCTTGACCGGCACTTTGTGCCTTTAAAAAATAAACAAACAACTTCCAATCCTTTCCCTATAAAATTGGGCGATATAAATTTAAACAGCTTCTGATGCTTTTGTTGTTCATTTTGCAAATCTATTCAAAAAATCGACTAAAAACAAATTAATCAGGTGGTGTTCTGCCTACCGTTTCTCCTCGCCGTAAAAAACCATGATTTTATTTTGTCAAAAACATAAGTTGTGCTATTTTTGTACTGAATATGCTGTTAATTGGGTGCGGTGTGGTTCTGCTGTTTCTATAGGGCCGCAAGCCCGGTTGACTGTTTTTTGGAATTTAATATTTGAACACTATGATTGAAAGAAAAGTCAGAGTCCGTTTTGCTCCAAGCCCTACCGGACCGTTGCATATCGGTGGTGTGCGCACAGCTCTCTATAACTACTTGTTCGCCAAGCAGCACGGCGGTGACCTCGTGCTCCGCATTGAGGATACCGATTCCAACCGTTTTGTGCCGGGAGCCGAGGAGTATATACTGGAGTCTTTCCGTTGGTTGGGTGTGAAGTTCGACGAGGGTGTCTCTTTCGGTGGCCAATATGGCCCTTATCGCCAGTCGGAGCGCCGCGAGATATACAAGACATACGTGAAGCAGCTGCTTGATGCCGGCAAGGCATATATAGCTTTCGATACACCCGAAGAACTTGAGGCAAAGCGTGCCGAGATTGAG
Organism: Bacteroidaceae bacterium; assembly: GCA_045636545.1. Taxonomy (GTDB): domain Bacteria; phylum Bacteroidota; class Bacteroidia; order Bacteroidales; family Bacteroidaceae; genus HGM04593. The sequence goes on along the minus strand of JAZTXR010000053.1, from coordinate 5,790 downwards.
AATTTCCAGTATGATGCTGCTACGCGTCTATCTATGCGTAACTCTTTGGCAATGCCAGCCGGGGAGGTTGCCGCGCTCATTGAGGCCGGACACCAGTATGTGGTGCGTTTCAAGATTGAACCGGGCGAAAAGGTGGTTGTGAATGACATTATCCGTGGCGAGGTGACCATAAACTCATCGATTCTTGATGACAAGGTTCTCTACAAATCGGCCGATGAACTGCCTACATACCACTTGGCAAACATCGTCGATGACCATTTGATGGAGATTTCGCATGTTATCCGTGGCGAGGAGTGGTTGCCTTCGGCGCCTCTTCACGTTCTCCTTTACCGTGCTTTCGGTTGGGAGGAAACAATGCCGCAGTTTGCTCACCTCTCTCTGCTGCTCAAGCCCGAGGGTAACGGCAAACTCAGCAAGCGTGACGGTGACCGTCTTGGTTTTCCCGTGTTCCCGCTCGAGTGGAACGACCCCAAGAGCGGCGCTGTGTCTGCAGGTTTCCGCGAGAGCGACTACCTGCCCGAGGCTGTTGTGAACTTCCTTGCGCTGCTTGGCTGGAATCCCGGTGACGATGTCGAGTTGATGTCTATGGAGGAGTTGGTGAATAAGTTCGACCTCTCGAAGTGTAGCAAGGCCGGTGCACGTTTCGACTATAAGAAGATGGTGTGGTTCAACCATGAATATATTCTGCAGAAACCGGACAGTGAGATTGCCGCAATATTTATGAATGTGGTTAAGGAGCATGGTGTCGAGACTACACTCGGACATCTTCAGGAGATTGTATCGCTCATGAAGGGCCGTGTGAACTTTGTTCACGAACTTTGGGATGCAAGCAGTTTCTATTTCGAGGCGCCCGTAGTATATGACGAGAAGACTGCGAAGAAGCGCTGGAAAGAGGATTCTGCCCAGAAGATGACCGAGCTTGCCGATCTCCTCGAGTCGCTCGATGATTTCTCGATAGAAAGCCAGGACAAGGCTGTCCATGAGTGGATTGAGGCCAAGGGTTATGGAATGGGTGACATAATGAACGCCTTCCGCCTTGCGCTGGTGGGTGAGGGTAAGGGTCCCCAGATGTTCCATATATCGGGTCTTATAGGCAAGGAAGAGACTCTTTCACGTCTGCGCCGTGCAATAACAGTTCTTGGATAATTGGCACAATGTACACGTTCGGAATATACATATACGCTCTCTTTGTGAGGCTGGCCGCTCTGTTGGGGCATAAGAAAGCCAAGAGAATGGTGACCGGTCATCGCGAGATATTCCCGACCTTGAAGGAGAAACTGAATTCCGAGGCCGAGTATGTCTGGTTCCATGCCTCTTCGCTCGGTGAATTTGAGCAGGGGCGTCCCATGATAGAGAAGATGCGTGCCGAACATCCTGAATACCGCATACTGCTGACGTTCTTTTCGCCATCGGGCTACCTGCCGGCAAAGAACTACCAGCAGGCCGATGTAGTTTGCTATCTACCTTTTGATACAAAGCGTAATGTAAAGCGTTTCCTTGATATGGTACACCCCAAGATGGTGTTCTTTATAAAATATGAATTCTGGCTAAACTATCTGCTTGAACTCAAAAGGCGTTCTGTCCCTGTATACAGTGTCTCGTCAATCTTCCGCAAGGAACAGGCTTTTTTCAAGCCTTGGGGCGGGCGTTACCGTTTGGCTTTGCACTGCTTTGATTGTCTGTTCGTGCAGAATGAAGAGTCGAAGGCGCTCTTGAAGTCCGTAGGGATTGAAAAGGTTGCAGTCGTTGGTGACACACGTTTTGACCGCGTGGCCAAGATACTGGAGCAGGCACGTCAGTTGCCTTTGGTCGATGCCTTTATGGATGGTGGCAGAAAGGTGTTTGTGGTAGGTAGTTCCTGGGGCGAGGATGAGGCGGTATATATGCCTTATTTCAATGCCCACAGAGAGTGGAAACTGATAATAGCCTCGCATGAGGTGAACGAGGCACGCGTGGCGGCCATTATTTCCCAATATGAGGGTACTTGCGTGCGTTATTCTACAGCTTCCATTGACGAGGCGCGCAGTGCCGACTGTCTTATAGTGGATTGCTATGGTTTGCTTTCGTCGATATATCGCTATGGCGTTGTGGCGTATGTGGGTGGTGGCTTCGGTGCCGGCATCCACAATGTGCTTGAGGCTGCTGTGTATGGTGTGCCGGTGTTCTTTGGTCCCAACAACGCTAAATTTCAGGAGGCGCAGTTGCTGAAAGCATGTGGCGGTGGTATTGAGATTGTTGCTACCTGTGATTTTGCCGAGAGGATGGATGCTTTTGCTGCCGACGATGAGTTGATGGTGCGTGCAGGTAAGGCGGCTGGCAGGCTTGTCTCGGACGGCGCTGGTGCCACGGCAAGGGTGTTTGCGCATCTTGGATTGTAGGGGGCTTTTTTTTGAAAACAGATACTTTTTTATATAAACCTTTAAAATTTTAAAGTTATGAAATTTTTGACAGATGAGAAATTGGTTATTGTCGGCGCTGCCGGTATGATTGGTTCTAATATGGCTCAGTCTGCCTTGATGATGGGCTTGACAAGCAATCTCTGCCTCTACGATGTGTTCTCGCCAGAGGGTGTTGCCGAGGAGATGCGTCAGAGCGGTTTTGACAACGTGAATATCACTGCCACAACTGATGTTGCCGAGGCGTTCAAGGATGCCAAGTATATCATCTCTTCAGGTGGTGCTCCACGTAAGGAGGGTATGACACGTGAGGACTTGCTTGCTGGTAACTGTAAGATTGCAGAGGAGCTTGGTAAGAACATCAAGACATACTGCCCCGATGTAAAGCACGTTGTCATCATTTTCAACCCTGCCGATTTGACAGGTCTTGTAACGCTTCTCTACTCTGGCTTGAAACCAGGTCAGGTTACAACTCTCGCAGGTCTTGACTCTACACGCTTGCAGAACGCTCTTGCAAAGAAGTTCGGCGTTATGATGAGCGAGGTTACCGGCTGTGCAACATACGGTGGTCACGGCGAGCAGATGGCTGTGTTCGGTAGTGCAGTCAAGGTTGCCGGCAAGCCATTGACCGACATCATCGGTACAGCTGAGTTCCCCGAGGAGGAGTGGGAGCAGATGAAGAAGGACGTTACACAGGGCGGTGCGGCTATCATCAAGTTGCGTGGACGTTCATCATTCCAGAGCCCATCTTATCTTTCAGTTGAGATGATTCGTTCTGTTATGGGTGGCGAGACATTCCGTTATCCTGCAGGTACATACGTGTCTAACGAGAAGTACAACCACATCATGATGGCTATGGATACAGTTCTCGATGCCAACGGTTGTTCATACAAGATGCCTGTAGGCACACCCGAGGAGATTGCAAAGCTCGATGCAAGCTACGAGCACCTTTGCAAGATGCGTGACGAGCTCGTTACCCTCAACATTGTTCCTGCAATCGAGGAGTGGAGCAGCATCAACCCTAACCTCTAATGTATAATAACCCTTTATTATATATGGGATGGCGGCATTTGTCGCCATCTTTTTTGTTTCTTGACGGAAACTTTTGTCCTCTTGCTGCAAAAAACGGTCCGAAAGTTTTGCTATTTGAGAAAAAGTATCTACTTTTGCGCTGCATTTTGTATAGAGTGAAAAATAATATAAACTAAATAATTGAATAGGAAATGATTGTAGTACCTGTTAAAGAGGGCGAGAACATTGAGAGAGCTCTCAAGAAATTCAAGAGAAAATTCGAGAAAACCGGTGTTGTTAAGGAGTTGCGCGCACGTCAGCAGTTCGACAAGCCTTCAGTTTTGAAGCGTTTGAAGATGGAGCATGCTATCTACGTGCAGAAGCTTCGTGCAAACGAGGAATAATTTCCCGTTTTTTCTTGTTTTTTAATTAAAACTGATTTATATTCGTTGCCGAAAGACTATCTCTTTCGGCAACGAATATGTTTATAGACTCATTCATAGGGTATCTGAAAGTTGAGAGGGGCTACTCGGCGCACACATTGCGGGCGTACAAGAGAGATCTTCTGGCTTTTAAGGAGTATGTGGCCCTTTTGGACGAGTCTCTTTCTTTTTGTGAGGCTGATGCAGATGTGGTGCGCTCTTGGGTGGCTTCCCTGATGGATGCCGGTGCCGAGGTGTCGACGGTGTGTCGTAAGTTGAGTTCTTTGCGTTCGTTCTTTGCCTATGCTTGCGCGAACTGCGGTGTGCTGGAGAATCCTGTTGTCGGGCTCAGAGGCCCCAAGGGTGGAAAAAGGCTGCCTTCTTTTGTAAAAGAGGAAGATATGGACCGGCTCATTGATGGCGATTCCTTTGGTGATGGGTATGAGGCGTGTCGTGATAGGGTGATTATTCAGCTTTTCTATGAGACAGGTGTGCGTTTGTCTGAACTGGTGGGGCTGGATGTCTGCTCGGTGGATATGCAGGCTTGTTCCATAAAAGTCTTGGGAAAACGCAACCGCGAGAGGGTGGTTCCGTTTGCGGCAGGGTTGAGGTTGGCGCTTGAGGCTTATCTGGTGGAGCGTGAAAAATTCGCCTCGTCTTCGTCCGGTGCTCTTTTTCTCTCGTCAAAGGGTGGTCGCATTGGCGGTGGATATATATATAGAATGGTTCGCAGTCGTCTTGTCGGCATCACTTCAGTAAAGAAAAAAAGTCCTCACGTGCTACGCCATTCTTTTGCTACGGCGATGCTGAACAACAATGCCGAGATAGGAGCTGTTAAGGAGTTGTTGGGGCACAGGCAGCTGGCGACAACCGAAATATATACCCATTTGACTTTTGAGGACTTGAAAGGGTTTTATGACAAGGCTCATCCAAGAGCCGTAAAATAATAAATATAGGAGGTTTAATTATGGTAACAAGAATTCAATCTGTTCATTTCGATGCATCACAGCAGTTGATGGAGTTTGTGGAGAAAAAAGTCGCTAAGCTTGACAAGCTTTGCGAAGGTGCAACGGTCCTTGAGGTGACAATGAAGCTGATTAAGCCCGAGACGGCCAAGAATAAGGAGGTTGCTCTGCGTGTTTCGGCGGCCGGTGGTGAACTTTTTGCCTCAAAGACAAGCGATACTTTCGAGGATGCTCTCCTTGGTGCGATTGATGCCATAAAGGTTCAGGCCGAGAAGAACAAAAACAAATAATCCGTGCGGCCGGGTTTTCTTTGGCTGTTCCCTGATTTTTCTTTTGCAGACCGCCTTGGCCGAGTGCTTTGGGCGGCCTGCTTTTCTTGGAGACTTTTCAGTCCTGTTTGTCCTAAAAAGGGTGCCGGTGGTGCATAAAAAGTCTGTTTTTGATTAAAATGGTGCGAAAATCGCATTTTTTTCAAAAAAAAAGTCGAAAATGTTTTGTAGTTAAAAAAAAAGCCCTACCTTTGCACTCGCTTTACAACGGTAACAGCGCTACAAACGATGACCGCCTCTTTAGCTCAGTTGGCCAGAGCACGTGATTTGTAATCTCGGGGTCGTTGGTTCGAATCCGACAAGAGGCTCAAATAAAAGAAAGCGCATTTCGTTATGAAGTTGTCGCAAATGCGTTTTCTGAAATAGTGACAAAGGTTAGGGCAAATTCCAGAGTGGCCAAATGGGGCAGACTGTAAATCTGCTGTCTTTCGACTTCGGTGGTTCGAATCCATCTTTGCCCACAATGTGTTGAAAAAGAGAATGCAAACCGGCATTGATAGCATGGCTGAAAAGAGATGTTTATCTTTGTTTGTTTGCAAATTCTTTATGTAAACGTATTGCGGAAGTAGCTCAGTTGATAGAGCATTAGCCTTCCAAGCTGAGGGTCGCGGGTTTGAGCCCCGTCTTCCGCTCTTTTTCAACGCTGTTATAGCTCAGTGGTAGAGCA
>JAZTXR010000052.1:0-28973 GCA_045636545.1 Bacteroidaceae bacterium | reverse complement strand
CTTTTGCAGGGTGTCATTCTTAATTTCCTTTGCGTAGGCAACAGCCTTGTCATAACGCTCTTGACATAAAATCTTCATACTCGATATTTTTTAGGTTTATAATAAATCTTCATATACTCCAAAGCCATAGCAGTCGGCAATGCAAAAGTCCTCACAGCCGATTTCTGCAAGTGACTTCATGTCTTCCAGCGTGTCGCAATAGAAGAAAATGTCATCATCCTTTTCGGTATCGACATCCATTCCGATGGCGATACGCACTTCAACGGTATCGTAGTTGTCCTTATAGCGGATAAGACAATCGGCATAGTGAGGTTCGATGCCTCGCTCTGTAAAGAATTTCAGGCATTGGCGACTTATCTCTTTTCTGACTGCATCGGGTTTCTTCCAATCGGTGTCATCAATAATCTCAAGGCTGAGACCTTCGACAACCAAGCAGGTAGCACCATCTACATTTGTCATAAGTGTACGCTTGCCCATATACTTCTTGCGTTCTTCTTCCCAGTTGGGTAAATCCCATCTTTATGTGGTCCATTCTCCACGATAATCCTTTGGTTTGCGGAGATACTCTGATAATGTCATTCTAATCATAGCCTATCTTTTTTTATTGGTGTCCGATAAAACTTTTTTCAAATATTTGCAAAAAAAACGTCACGCGCTTGTAAATTCACAAAAAATCCGTAATTTAGCAAAATCTTATACATTCAGGAAACTCAAGAAACAGATTAAACATTGCCGGGGCATTGCAACCATCCTACCGGCAATACCCAATAAAGAAACGAAAGTAAGGCAAAGAAACGAAACAAACAACAATTCAACAACAGTATGAAACAAGTTTGGAAATATATTCAAAGCGATTACTACCGCTACACCGGCAAGAAAGCGAGTCCATTCAAACTCTTTAGAGAAGCGGTGTTTGGCATCAACCATTGTTTCCGATATTCATTTTGGTTGAGGCTATCGAACTCGGGGGGGGTATTGGATTCATTTCCAGGAGGTTACACAATCACTACACGATAAAATACGGTATACAGATACCGCATGACACAAAAATTGGATACGGTTTTTATATAGGCCACGGAGTAGGAGTGGTAATTAACGGCGGAACAACCATTGGCAACAATGTAAACATAAGCCAGTTCCTTTCCATTGGAACAAACAAACACACACCGGCAACCATTGGCGACAATGTCTACATTGGCCCCAATGTCTGCATAGTAGAAGACGTAAAGATAGGAAATGACACAATAATTGCGGCCGGTTCGGTGGTAATACGTGACATACCGCAGAATTCAACAGCCGTCGGGTGTCCGGCAAAGGTTATAGGAGAGAACAAACATCCCGAGTATGTTCACAACAGATGGGTAGTTGAATAAAAAAATAAAAAAATGAGCAATACCAACAACAAACGCATAGCCAAGAACACAATAATTCTCTACATAAGAATGATTGTGGTCATGTTTATCACACTGTTTACCAGCCGTGTAATCCTCAAGGCACTTGGAGTTGACGATTTCGGTATCTACAATGTTGTTGGTGGCGTTGTCACAATGATGGCAGTTGTAAACAACGCAATGGCCGTTGCAACCCAGCGTTACCTCACATTTGAACTGGGAAAGGGCGATATGCGACAGTTCAAAAAGGTATTCAGCACCTGCATGACAATATATATAGCCCTTGCCATACTGCTTCTGCTATTGGCCGAGACCATCGGTTTGTGGTTTGTCAACACCCAGTTGGTCATAGCACCCGACCGTCTGTCTGCAGCAAACATAGTCTATCAGTTTGCAATACTCTCAAGCATCTGTGCCATGATACAGATACCCTACAATGCAGCAATCATTTCACATGAGAAGATGAACGCATTTGCATACATTGGCATTGTAGAAGCTGTAATGCGTCTTATCATAGCATACGCATTGTTCATTTCGCCCATTGATAAGTTATCGTTATACGGAGCTCTCACATTCCTGAGTTCGTTCGCCATCTTCGCTACACACCGGACATACTGCATCAGGAAATTCCAGGAAACACATTATTCTTTCATGTGGGACAAAGCACTTACAAGACAACTTATCTCCTATTCGGGATGGAACCTGTTTGGAGCGCTCTCCGGCGTAGCCAAGGGACAGGGTCTGAACATACTTATAAACATCTATTTCGGTGCAGCAGTGAATGCGGCTCACGGCATAGCCAACCAACTGAACCATGCCATCACAATGCTGTTCTCGAATTTCTACATCGCGGTACGTCCGCAAATCACCAAATACTATGCACAGAACAACCTCAAGGAGATGTTCAACCTTGTCTACCGTAGCTCCAAGATGTCATTCTTCCTTATACTTGTATGTTCATTACCACTGATTATAGAAGCGCCTGCCATCATACAACTATGGTTGGGACAGACACCCGACTATGTCATATCATTCGTAAGAATCATTGTTATCATCAGTGCCGTTGATGCCATGTCCACGCCACTGATGACAGCCATTCACGCGACAGGCGACATCAAATTATATCAGATTGTTGTTGGTGTTACAATGATATTGACCCTACCAATATCATGGATATTCCTCAAACTGGGTTATAATGCGAATGTAGTATTTTACGTTTCGCTTGTACTTAGTACTATAAGCCTGTTCATCCGCCTTGCCATTGCCAACAAAAAGACAGGATTACCATATTGGGGATTCATAAAGACCGTAATAATACCATCCGCCATTGTATCGGCCGTAGCTGCCGTACCGGCATACGCAGTGCAAAGAACAATGGCACAAGGCATAATCCCGACAATAACCGTGTGTCTCGTCAGTGCAATATCAGTACTTGTATTCGCATACTTCATTGGTCTTGCCAAGCAAGAAAGAGAAGCCATAAACAGAATGTTCCTCAAAAAAATGAAAATAAACAGAAAACAATAAATACCTAATTGATATGATTACTACTCTAAAAAAAATTTATGGCCATTTTGTCCATCAGAGATTGTTCAAACAGCAGTTGAGATATCAGAACAAGCTACGTAAAAAATATCAGGGTGCCGACAATTACAATAGACTTGAATATACGATAAAGGTACAGACTCACGGCATTGAGAAAGGTCTCTCATTCCGCACTCCAAAAGAAGCTTTTGGAGTTGTGAAGATTATGGCACTCATTGATAATTTGAAGACATACATCCAGAACCCCAACTTCAATAAGGAGAGTGTGAACGAAACACTGAATGTACTCAACACCTATATAAACAAATTCAAGGGTAATCCAAAGATAGAACCTATCGTCAAGGAGTACAATATGCTGATTGCCAAGTTCGGTGCCATCAACACATGTTGCGTAGGAACAATGACCGTCAACAGAAAAGATGTTGAAGAGGCTATAGACATTGACTACCTCAAATTCATCAAAGCAAGACACTCTTACCGCTACTTCACAAAGAATGCAAGTATCGAGCAGATAAAGCAGGCATTGGAAATAGCGCGCTACACCCCTACTGCTTGCAACCGCCAGCCACAGAATGTACACATATATCAGGGCAAGGAAATGGAAGAGGTTCTTACGATACAGCACGGCGCTCTTGGCTTCATTGACGAAATGAGTTATTGTATCCTTGTCACCTCCGACATGCGCGCATATTCCCACCATGAGAATAACCAAGCGTATGTTGACGGTGGTCTTTATGCAATGAACCTGCTGAATGCACTACACTCTACAGGCTTGGGAACAATACCTTTGACCTGTGGTCATCTGCAAGGAATAAACCGCTTACAACTATCAAAACACGGTGTAGAGGAATACGAATGTCCAATACTTGTAATTGGTATTGGCGGCCTTGAAGAGACTGCCGAGGTAAACGTATCTCCACGTAAGGAATATACCGATTATACAACATTCCACACAAAAGAGAAGTAAAATGAAAAGGATTGGCATCGCAACCATACATAAAAGCTCGAACTTTGGAGGCAGCCTGCAGGCATACGCACTCTACAAGTATCTTGAATCGCAAGGACACAGCGTTGAAATCATAGACCTGCTGCGCCCTGTCCACGAACGTTTCATATATGACAGCCGCTACAAGCCCTACCGTAGCACACGCTACTCTTTCAAGAACAGACTGCGCGAAGCTGTCAAGAAGATGCTTGGATACAAGGACAGGAGAGGTTTTGCTTCCGAAATATCAGAACAACGCTTCAACGACTTTTTCAAGGACATCAAATACTCTAAAGAATACCGCAAAATAAGGTACATATATAAGGATGCACCCGAATATGATGTTTATGTTTCGGGCAGCGACCAGCTTTGGAGCCCTATGCACCCGTTCTGCATCGAGCCTTTCTTCCTTACTTTTGCACCCGAAGGCAGCAAGAAGATTTCATACGCCACAAGCATTGGAGTAACAGAGCTTACCGACAGGGAGAAAGCCGACTTCAAGAAATGGCTTGCATCGTACGAAGCTATATCTGTACGCGAAGCCGAGGGCAAGCAGCTGCTTGACAGTTTCATAAAAGACAAGAATATTGAAGTAGTAGCCGACCCCACATTCCTTCTTGACATTGAGGATTGGAAAAGCCTTGCTATTGCACCGGACATCAAGGAGAACTACATATTGCTGTTCTCACTGACCAACACCAAGCCATTGGTTGACTTTGCCATAAGAATGAGCAAAGAGAGCGGCAAGAAACTGGTTATACTCAAAGGACCAAATTTGGATGCCGACAGCCCCGACTACATCCTTGACAACAACATTGGCCCAAGAGAATTCCTTGGCTATTTCGACAATGCCGACATGATTATCACCGATTCGTTCCATGGCAGTGTATTCTCAATGCTCATGGGAGCAAAGAATTTCTTCTCATACATTCAGCCGGTGTCCAAGACAGGCAGCAGAATCACCAATCTGCTGAAAACAGTGGAAGAACCCAACCACCTGTTGCCAAGTGACCTTGCCAAGAGTTACAAGGAGCTGGATAGCGAAAAGATTGACAAGGCGGCACTATATGACAGGATAGCTAAAGTAAGGGAACACGCAAGGGGATTCCTTGCCCGCAGTATATAATAAAAAGTGTTTAGTATATATGAGCACACCTAAAGATAAAAGCATATACGGCATAAAGGATTGCTACGGTTGTGGTGTCTGTGCGACAATCTGTCCCAAAAAGATTATTGACATAAGACTTAACAGCAGTGGCTTTTACGAGCCCACAATTGATGACATTGAAGCCTGTACCAACTGTGGCTCGTGCTTGAGTGTCTGCTCAATAAAGGACAGCAACCTATCGGTAAACAACGAATTCGTTGCAAGCTATGCAGCTTGGAGCAATGACAATGAGGTGCGACACAAATGCTCATCGGGCGGCATTGGATACGAGATTGGCCGTCACTTGCTCAATGACGGATACAAAGTTTGCGCAGTGCGCTACAATGCACAGGAAAACAGAGCCGAGCACTACATTGCGACAAACGAGGAGGAACTTGCCGCATCAATGGGCAGCAAATACATCCAGAGCTACACCGTCGACGGCTTCAAGGCCATAAACCGCAAGGAGAAGAACCTTGTAATTGGAACACCTTGCCAGATAGACTCATTGCGCCGGTATATCAAGAGATTCAAGGTTGAAGATAATTTTGTACTGCTCGATTTCTTTTGCCACGGTGTTCCATCAAAACTCGCTTGGGACAAATACCTTGCCGAGATTGAAAAGACAACAGGAAAGACAAAGAACGCAACCTGGCGCAACAAGACATACGGTTGGCGTAACAGCTATGCAGTGACAGTTGAAGGAGAAAAAGCCACAAGCAGCATCCCCTACTCAAAGGGTTGTACATACATCAGGCTATTCCTCAATGACAGTTGCCTTAACAAAGCCTGTTACGACAATTGCAAGTACAAGTACAACCACTCGGCAGCCGACATAAGACTGGGCGACCTTTGGGGCAAGAAATACAGCACCGACACAAAAGGAACAAGCAGTGCCATAGCCTTTACGCCAAAAGGCAATGATATACTCAAAAGCATTGGCTGTACTCTTATAGAAGAGCCTTTTGGCATTGTTGCCGAAGGTCAGGTCAAAGAACCGGCAAAAAGGAGTTATCTGTTCAACACCATCAAGGAGATGCTTGAAGACAAAGATATCACAATCGTAGACATAAGCAAACTCCTTGAGCGTGACAGAAGAAAGAGAGACCTCAAGAGGCGATTGACGAACCCCGGGAAAACCATAAAGAACTTATTAAAACGATTTATCAAGTAAACATACACTATGAACATAAAGACAATAACCTGCCACGATGTATATAACTACGGAGCGAGCCTGCAGGCATACGCTCTGCAGGAGTACCTCATATCGCAAGGACACAATGTGGAAATCATCGACTACAAGCCCGACTACATGCGCGTACACTACAATTTTTGGCACGTACCCGAAAATTCACATTACTACAAGCTCGCAATGAAGTCAAACATAATACGTTTTCTGCTGTGCTGTTACTTTGCGCCCCACAGGTTTGCAACATACGGTCGCAAGAAGAGTTTCGACAGGTTCAACAGGGAATTCCTGCATTTCACCCGCCGCTACAACTCATACGAGGAACTGGCGGCAGATGCGCCGGTTGCCGATGCATACGTTGCCGGTAGTGACCAGATATGGAACAGCAACCTGCCAAACGGCAAGGACCCCGGTTACTTCCTGCAGTTCGGCAACGAGACCACCAGACGCATTTCATACGCAGCAAGTTTCGGTATTCCACAGGTTGCCGAAGAGCACCGCATACAGATGAACAAATGGATGCAGAAATTTGATGCAATCTCGGTACGCGAAAAGACAGCACTTGGCATACTCAAGACAATTGGAGTTGAGGGTGTAGAAGTCGTTGACCCCGTATATCTGCTCACAAAGCAGCAGTGGAGCAAGTTTGCAGGTGAGGAAAAGATGTTCCCACAAAAGTACATACTTGTATATGACATAGACCTGGACAACGACGACATAAGGAAAGAGGCCGAACGCTTGAGCAAGCTCCATGGTTATAAAATAGTTGCCGTGTGTGCGCTCGGCAAGAATCCCTATGCACAAATAAACATCAAGGATGCCGGTCCACAGGAGTTTGTAAACCTTATAAAGAATGCCGAATTTGTAATAAGCAACTCGTTCCATGCGACATCGTTCAGTGTCATTTTCAACCGGCCGTTTGCCACGTTCTACAAGAAAAAGAACGTATCGAGAATGGCCGACCTGCTGAACAACACCGGGCTGGAACATTGCCTGAACCCGGTATCACCCGACTACAAGTTCCAATGGGACGAAGTCAACGACAAACTGCTAAAAATGTGCAACAACAGTTTCAATTATATCAAAAACAACATTTAATGAAGTATGTATAGTATATTAGTTGCCATATATCTGCTTTCAGTCGTTCTAATCCTCAAGAACAAAGGTGAAAAGAGACTGATGTTCTTTACCTTGGGTCTTTTTATGGTACCCGGCAATATAAATCTCATAAACAACTCCTTGTTTATGGGCTATATGCTTTATGCAACAGCATTAATTGCTTCAATGGCCATACACGGTGAATTCAAGATCAAGAATATGGCAAATTGCCCAGTATGGACACCACTGATTATTGTATTGGCAAGTTGCATTCTGATTGGTCTGTTCGATGAAAGACTGGGGCCGGTAACAGGTATATGGCGAGGCATCCAATACTTTTTAGGTAAAATCATGCCATTTATTTTTGGTTGGATAACACTCGGTAATAAAGAGAAATACACCATCAACGGCAACTACAACACGACAAAGAGTGCCGCATACTACAATATACTGCCTTTTACACTCATCATCACCCTATTTGGTCTCATGACAGCCGTGACAAAGACCAACCCTATTCTTGATGCAGTTGGTTTGGAAGACCGTTTCCTGTTCGAATATGACGACAGTTTCCGTTCGTTCCGTGTAACCGGCGCCAACATTTCGTCATCGGTTTATGGTCTTTCGTGTGCCATACTGTTCTTGTGTGGAATGTTCCTTAACAAAAAAAAGAACAACATTGCATATTTCGCATTGGGAATGCTTTTTATCAACATATTCCTTTCGGCAACACGCGCTGCCATGATTCCATTCATCGTTGCGCTCATATATTTCATGATTAAGAGAAAAGGAATTGCAAAGAGCCTCAAATACATATCAGTGACCGTCATATGCATGTTTATACTCTCACCCATACTCCCTGCCGCTATTACCGACTACTCAACCCAACTTGTAGAATCAATTGCCGACGTTGTATTGCCATCGGGTACAGGTGGAGAAAAGTTCGTAGGAAGTAGTGTCGATGCACGCGAGATGCAGATAGCGGCTTCAATGACTTATCTTGAGAAGAAACCGCTTTTCGGCCATGGCATCGGCTACTCTACAGATGTGTTGCTGAAAGACGGCAAGCATGATGACCTTTTAGGAATGGAAAGTTATCTTTGCTTTATTGGCATAGAACTTGGACTTGTACACGGATTGGCTTTGATTATATTTTTTGTAGCTTGTTTTATATACTTTATAAAAAACAAGAAATATGCCCCCGACTTTGCCGATATGGGTTCTACATTCGTTGTCATGTACGTTCTTTTCCTAATATACGCTTGGGTAGGCGCTGCATGGTTCTTCTACATGCCCGCCCTTGGCTACTTGATGAAAAAAGTGTACCTGGCCAAGGAGAAGACATTGAATGGATTTGAGCAAAACTAATATTGTTCCTTATGAAAAAAAGACTGCATTTTGTCATTGGAAACGGTATCTATCCACACAAAGTTGGTGGAATGGAAGTTTTCAACTACTATTTCATCAAAACGTTGAAGGAGAAATTCGACATTTCCTACCAAGCCACACAGCCCTATGATTTTAGTGGAGCCAAGTGGTCAAGGACATTCCCGATTAAACCTGCCAAGTTTTTCTTTCCACTGCAAGTACTTGTTTACCTGCTATTCCACCCCTCTGTAAAAAAGGTGGTTATTTCATTCTCAGAGGCACATTGGCTAATATGGCATCTTTATACCCTAATTGCCACACTCCTGCACAGGGATTACTATGCAATAATCCATTTCGGGAAATCAGTCCCAGAGGAAAAGCCTGGTGTATATAAGAAATTCTTCGAAAAGGCCAAAAAGGTCATCGCCGTCTCTCACGACATAAAGAAGAATTATGACAGCAAGTACGGCACAGAATGCGAGGTCATTTACCCACTTGTGCCTTTCGAGGTTAGCAATAAGCCCAAAGAGGAGCTACGAAGAATGTATGACATACCATCCAATGCAAATGTGATATGTATGGTTGGCAGCATCAAGAGCATGAAACACCCCGAAACTATACTCAACGCTGTGTCAGCGTTCAGCAAAGACGAGATTGAACGTTACAATCCACATATCGTTTATGCAGGCAGCGGTCATTTGGTGCAGACGTTGAAAGAAAGAGCAACAGAATTTGGTATTGAAGAGAGAGTGCACTTCCTTGGCTTTGTACCGAAGGATGAGGTAAATAAGGTTTTCAAAATGTCCGACATTTATATCATTGCATCAGATTTTGAGGGTACATCAGTTTCATTGCTCGAAGCCATGTACAACAAAAAAGCCATCATAGCATCAGATGCGCCCGGAATAAACGACATGGTAACCAATAACGAAAGCGGTTTGCTTTTCAAGACCGGCGATGCAGTGGAAGTGAAAAAGCATTTGATAACACTCCTTTCACAACCGGAACTTGCAACACGTTTATCAGATTGTGCATATAAAGTATTCGATAAAAAATACAGCTACAACACCATGATAAACAACTATGAAACAATATTCAATGAATAGACAAACATTGAATAACACATTAACCCAATCAAAATACTACAAATATGAAAATACTTGAAATAACATATAATTTGAGACCGGGTGGTGCAGAGCGTTTTATTGTAGATTTGTGCAATAACTATTCTCAGGACGAGAACAATGAGGTCTATCTTCTTGCCGTAAACAAAGACTCCGGACCCAAAGACAAACACTACCTGAGTTCCTTGTCAAAGAAAGTACATTATATATGTGCAAACGCCTCAAAAGGTTTATCAATTAAAGGATTATTTAAGATATACAAAATAATCAAGGAGCTAAAACCCGATGTGGTACACGCACATTCCAGTGTTCTTCATCTGCTGTTGCCATCGTTGTTCCAGAGAAAAATCAAATACATTCATACTCTACATACATTGGCCGAGAAGAACACCAGCCATAGAAAATTAAAGCTAATAGAAAAAAAACTATACAATAAATATATCCAGGCTGTAACAATCTCTGATATTTGTAACAAATCATTTATAGATTATTACAATTCTAACAACAGCATTTGCATCCCAAACGGTAGAGAAGCACTAAAAACAACAGAGTTGCATAGCGCCATATCGGATGAAATAAACAATCTCAAAAAAAACAGCAACACACCAGTATTCATTCACGTCGCCACTTTTCTAAAGCCAAAGAACCAGCAACTTCTCTTTGACACTTTCAAGAAATTGGAAGATGAGGGCAAAGACTTTTTGCTGGTTGTATTAGGAGCGTGCTATGAAAATTGCACACATCCCTACAAAGAAAACGGCAAGCAAATAGTAATAATGGGACGTAAAGAAAACGTTGGGGATTACATGGCTTGTGCCGACTTTTTTGTCATGTCTTCCATTTGGGAAGGATTACCTCTATCACTGCTTGAAGCGATGTCAATGGGAGTTGTCCCCATCTGCACTCCGGCCGGCGGCATTGTAGATGTAATAAACAACGGCACAAATGGTTACCTTTCACCATCGTTTAAGCTTGACGACTTTTATGCCTTAATAAAAGGAGTGCTTGAAAACCCCGACAAAATAAGCAAGAAAGATGTAATAAAGTGTTATGAAGAAAATTACACAATGTCAATCTGTGCAGAAAAGTATTTAGATTTATACAAGAAACTATAAAATATTAAAGACATGGGATTTATACAAAAAATAAAAAACCACTACATTGTAAGAGGTTTGTTTTTTCTATACAGAGACTATTTTAGGGATTGTAAACGAAGTCGCTTTGGATACATTGCTGACGACGTAACATTAATGCCCCCTTTGCGCATTGCAAACCCAAAAAATGTTTTTTTATACGGAGATAACGGGCTACGCAACGCCGACATCATGACTACAAATGCCAAATTCATAATGAAGCCACACTCTGGAGCTGCTGAAGGTCTTAGAGTCACCACAGGAAACCACGCAATGATTCTTGGACGTTTTTACCGCACAATAACCGAAGCGGAAAAGCCTAAAGGGTTAGACAAGGACGTAATAGTTGAATCAGATGTGTGGATAGGCAGAAATGTAACAATTCTGGCAGGAGTAACAATTGGTAGAGGTTGTACAATTGGCGCTTGCTCATTGGTAAACAAAAGTACCCCTCCCTACTGTATTGTTGCCGGAGTTCCAGCCAAGCCAATAAAGTTCAAATGGACCATAGACGAAATCCTTGAACATGAACGAATACTTTATCCTGAAAACGAACGATACACACGCGAAGAGCTTGAGAAGATTTTCGCAGAAACAAAGCTAAAGAACAGTTCAAAATAAAACAACAGATTCATTAATATGAAACGCAAAGTACTTGTTGTATCAACCTCAAACCGTTCACGCGGTGGCATAGCCACTGTTGTAAGCGCCATCAGCAAGCAAGAGGTTTGGGCCAAATACCACTGTCATTGGATAAAAAGCCATATCGACAAAGGTATGGCAAGAAAACTATGGCAACTATTGAGCAGCCTTTTGAAATATATTGCTCTCTTGCCATTCTACCAGATAGTACACATACACGTAAGTACCACCGTATCGGCCAACCGCAAGTACATATTCTTTAAATTAGCAAAATTGTTTGGCAAAAAGACTGTCATACACTTGCATTGCGGCTCACAGCTGTCCGAAATATGGAACAGCAAGTACGAGGATATGTTCACGAACTGCGACCGCAGCCTTACATTGTCGAACGGAATAAAGGACTACATACTGTCGCGCATCAATCCCAAAGGACGTTTTGAGGTGCTTTACAACCCCTGCCCTGACGTACATTGCAACAAGGGCGACAAGAAAGACAACAACACGATATTGTTTGCCGCCACATTGTACAAGGCAAAGGGTTACCTTGACCTCATTGAAGCATTCGGCAAAATTGCAAAACAGTACCCCACCTGGCGCCTGTTGCTTGCCGGAAATGGTGACCGGCAGGAGGGCATTGCAATGGCAAGGAAATATGGCATAGAAGAGCGGGTGGAGTTTCTCGGTTGGATAAAGGGTGAGAAAAAAGAGGAGGTATTCCGTACATCTACAATATTCTGCCTGCCAAGCTATGCCGAGGGTTTCCCTATGGCAGTGCTTGATGCTTGGGCGTATGGTCTGCCTGTGATTACAACACCGGTGGGCGGAATCCCCGACATTGTGATTGATGGCAAGAATGGCCTGTTATTCAATCCCGGCGATACAGAGGCATTGGCAAGCAGGCTCGAAATGCTGATAAGCGACAAAGAGCTCAGGAAAAGACTCTCTGACGAGGCATACAAACTTTCGGCAACCGAGTTCAGCCTTAGAACAATGTCCGATAGGCTTTCGGCAATATACAATAGCATTTAACCATTGGACACCAAATCAAACTTTGGCTGTTGGATAGCCAATAGCCAAAAACCAAAAGAAAAAGCAATTTAAGAAATAAAAATTCAAACAAACATATTGTTTTGCAAAAATTTATTATATTTGCAATTGGTGTAAAAGTAATAGTAAGAAATAACATAAAATCATAAATAGCATAAGGTTATGTCAATTTTCAAAGACAAAGTCCTGTTGATAACAGGCGGTACCGGTTCATTCGGTAATGCAGTATTGCGTCGTTTCCTTGACAGCGACATCAAAGAGATTCGTATTTTCAGCCGTGACGAGAAGAAGCAGGACGATATGCGCCATGCACTCCAGAACCCAAAGGTGAAATTCTACATTGGCAACGTGCGCAACCGCGAGTCTGTTGACGTTGCCATGCGTGGTGTTGACTACGTGTTTGCAGCTGCGGCATTGAAGCAGGTTCCTTCGTGCGAGTTCTTCCCAATGGAGGCAACAATGACAAACGTCATTGGTACACACAACGTGTTGCTATCGGCTATTGAGCACGGAGTAAAGAACGTGGTTGTCCTCTCAACAGACAAGGCTGCATACCCCATCAACGCAATGGGTATATCAAAGGCTCTCATGGAGAAGGTTGCTACAGCCAAAGGCCGTGAGCTTGGCAAGGATGCAAAGACAACCATCTGCTGCACACGCTATGGCAACGTAATGGCAAGCCGTGGTTCGGTCATTCCTTTGTGGGTTGAGCAGATGGAACAGGGCAAGCCCATCACTATCACCGACCCCAACATGACCCGTTTCATGATGACCCTTGACGATGCAGTGGATTTGGTAATCTATGCATTCACACACGGTGAGAACGGTGACTTGTTTGTACAGAAGGCTCCCGCCGCAACACTTGTCACACTTGCCGAGGCCTTGAAGCAGACATACGCACAGGTCAACCCCAAGTATGGCGAGACAGAGGTCAAGGTTATTGGTACACGTCACGGCGAGAAGCTCTATGAGACACTCGTTACTCGCGAGGAGATGGCCAAGGCCATTGACATGGGCGACTACTACCGCATACCTTGCGACAACCGCGACCTCAACTATGACAAGTTCTTCACCGATGGCAACGAGGAGGTTTCAAAGATTGAGGACTACCACAGCCACAACACACGCCGTTTGGATGTTGAGGGCATGAAGGAACTGTTGCTCAAGCTACGCTTCATCCGCGAGGACCTTGGCTTGCAGCCACGTTCTAAGGCCAAGGAAATACGCTCTGAGTAAAACGTTGGCCACTGGGCATTGGATTAAACGTTGGACGTCTGACGTTGGACAGCCAAGCGCCAACAGCCAATAGCCAAGCGCCAAAAACAGAACAGACAATGAAGATAGACAAGGTATTGCTCGATTCACTGACCGACAAGGCAAAGGCAAGCGAGCGACTCAGGATGAACCTTGATTTAAGGACATCGGCAGAGGACAGTTCGCAGCGCATGCTCAATGCGTTGGAACCCGATACAGTTCTACCAATACATCGCCACAGGCTCTCTTCGGAGACTGTGGTGATGGTTCGTGGTTCACTTGAGGAGATATTCTACAACGACAATGGGGAGGTAACAGAAACAATACTGTTGCAGGCTGGTGGTGCCTGTCCGGCACTGCAGATTCCGGCAGGACAGTGGCATACAGTCAAGGTTCTTGAACCAGGCACTGTTATCTTTGAAGCAAAAGACGGTGCATACGCCCCACTCTGCGAAGAAGACATACTCAATCCATAAAAATTAAACCGAAGCAGACAACAATGAAAATATTAGTTACCGGTGCAAATGGTTTTGTGGGACAGAACCTTTGTGCACAGCTCGCAAACATTGCCGAGGGCAAAGCAAAATGGTATGACCTGCAAGCCGAGGGGTTGGAGATTTTCAAATATGACATTGACAGCACGCCCCAGGAACTTGAGACATATTGCAAGGAGTGCGACTTCGTGTTCAACCTTGCCGGTGTGAACCGTCCACAGGACCCAAAAGAATTCATGGAAGGCAATTTCGGCTTCGCCTCTACCCTTTTGGACACTCTCAAGAAATACAAGAACAACTGCCCTGTGATGATAAGTTCATCGACACAGGCAGAACTTGACAACCCGTACGGGGAGAGCAAGCGCGCCGGCGAACAACTGATGTTCGACTACTCGGCCGAGACAGGTGCAAAGGTTCTTGTATACCGTTTCCCCAATCTTTTTGGAAAATGGTGCCGTCCCAACTACAACAGCGCGGTAGCAACATTCTGCAACAACATTGCCAACGACCTGCCAATTCAGGTAAATGACCCTAACGTTGTGCTCAACCTTTGCTACATTGACGACGTTGTGGATGAACTGATTGCAGCAGCTGCCGGAAAAGAACATGCAGACGGTAAGTTCTGCTACGTTCCCACTGTACACAGAGTGAAACTGGGCGAGATTGTAGAACTGCTCAACAAGTTCAAGAGCATGAACGAGGGGCTGTCTGTCCCAATGTTGAGCAATGCTTTTGAGAAAGCACTGCACGCCACATACCTCAGCTACCTGCCAAAGGAGAAATTTGCATACGCGGTAAAGATGAACATTGACACTCGTGGCAGTTATACCGAACTTATACGTTCCGAGCATCACGGACAGTTTGCCGTTAACATTTCAAAACCCGGAATAACAAAGGGACAGCATTGGCATCACACGAAGATTGAGAAATTCATTGTTGTACACGGCCACAGCCTTATACAGCAACGCAAGCACGGCAGCGACGAGGTTATCAATTTTGAAGTAAGTGGCGACAACATACAGGTTGTAGAGACTATTCCCGGATACACCCACAACATCATAAATCTGTCACAGACAGATGACCTTGTGACAATAATATGGTGCAACGAGAACTTTGACCCCACCCGCCCCGACACATACGGCGAGCCGGTATAAAATCAACAATGGCTATGACAATGTCATTCTTTACGCTGTGAAGAATCCCAATCAAAAGCCCAAACAGAACAAAATACATAAGTAAAAACTATGGAAATAAGAACAGACTATTCAGACATCAAGTTCCAAAACGATGGAAGACTGAAACTTTTGATAATTGTTGGTACACGTCCCGAAATCATCCGTTTGGCTGCAGTTATCAACAAATGCCGCAAATATTTTGATTGTATCCTTGCACACACAGGCCAGAACTATGACTATAACCTCAACGGTGTGTTCTTCCACGACCTCAAGCTGAAAGACCCCGAGGTATATATGGATGCAGTGGGTGACGACCTTGGTGCAACGATGGGTAATATATTGAATGCAAGCTACAAGCTGATGGTGCAGACAAAGCCCGATGCTGTGCTTGTACTTGGCGATACCAACAGTTGTCTCTCAGTGATTGGTGCAAAGCGCCTGCACATCCCTATCTTCCACATGGAAGCCGGCAACCGCTGTTGGGACGAGTGCCTGCCCGAGGAGACCAACCGCCGCATCGTCGACATTATCTCAGACGTGAACATCTGCTACAGCGAGCACGCACGCCGTTACCTCAATGCAAGCAACGTTGCCCCACAGCGCACATACGTCAGCGGTTCACCAATGGCCGAGGTGCTGCACGAGAACCTTGCCGAGATTGAGGCCAGCGATGTACACAAGCGCCTTGGGCTTGAAAAGGGCAAATACATTCTTCTCAGCGCACACCGCGAGGAGAACATCGACACCGAGAAGAACTTCCTCTCACTCTTCAACGCCATCAACGCAATGGCCGAGAAGTATGACATGCCAATC
This sequence comes from Bacteroidaceae bacterium, assembly GCA_045636545.1. GTDB lineage: Bacteria > Bacteroidota > Bacteroidia > Bacteroidales > Bacteroidaceae > HGM04593. Next base: position 12,571 of record JAZTXR010000052.1, on the reverse strand, counting down.
CTCTACAGTTGCCATCCACGCAGCCGCAACCGCTTGGATGCAAGCGGTTTTGTACTCGACAAGCGCGTTATGCGCCAGGAGCCACTTGGCTTCCACGACTATAACTGCCTGCAGATGAATGCATACGCAGTAGTGAGCGACAGCGGTACACTGCCCGAGGAGAGCAGTTTCTTCACAAGCGTAGGACACCCCTTCCCCGCAGTGTGCATACGCACAAGTACCGAGCGCCCCGAGGCTCTTGACAAGGGTTGCTTTGTACTTGCCGGCATCAATGAGCACGACTTGTTGCAGGCGGTTGAAGTTGCTGTGAGAATGAATGACGAGGGCGACCACGGCCTGCCCGTTCCAAACTATGTCGACGAGAATGTATCTACAAAGATTGTCAAGCTTATACAGAGCTACACCGGTGTTGTTAACAAAATGGTTTGGAGAAAGGAGTAATACAGATGAACACTATACATACTTGTGGGATAAAAATAAACCCTATAACAACTGCCGAGGCAAGGGAGTATGTTGAAGAGTGCTTCAAAAAGAACAAAAAGGGAATACAGCTGACAGGTGTCAACATCGAACAGTTTGCATTGCTTAAAAAGGACAAGAAGTTCAAGGACTATGTAAACAGTTCCGACATTGTAAACATTGACGGAACAATTGTTTATCTTTACCTGAAAATGAAGTTCTACAAGGTAAAGCAGAGGACTCTTTGCGCCGACATTTTCGAGGACATGCTTAACATTGCCAACGAAAAAGGACGCAGCATATACTTGCTTGGTGCAGAGGAGGAGACTGTGCAGAAGTTGGCCAAGGTTATCGGTGACAAATATCCTGGATTGAAGATTGCCGGTTTCCACAACGGTTTCTTCAAGGACGAGAAGATGATTGTTGCAGACATTGCAAGCAAAAGTCCCGACTATCTTTTCATTGGCATGCCATCACCCTTCAAGGAGAGGTTCATAACCACATACAAGAACGAACTGAACACAGGTGTCTGCTATGGTGTCGGTGGAATGTTCGACATTCTTGCCGGTGTGGCAAAGAGAGCCCCCGAGAAGTATCAGAAAGCTGGTTTAGAGTGGCTGTACCGCATTACACAGAACCCCAAAGGACATTCAAAAAGAATTTTCAGAGCGCTCCTGCCTGCAATGTTCGTTTTCCTGAAACACCTTTTCGAGCGTAAGCCACAAATAATGGACTAACAACAATGAGGCCGAGCAAAAATTACTTTTGACCGGCCTCTTGTATCAAGAAGCTGTTTGAATTTCTTTCAAAAATAATGGTAATGATATAGCTGTTGACCCATATACTGAAAAAACGCGTAGATGTCATGTCGACCGTAGTGGAGACATCTCGTTTGCCGTTGTTAGAGAGCCCTCGTCGCTTTACTTTTAGTGAAGTTGCTCACGCTCGGCATAATTCAAGTAAACTTGATGCTGCACTCACTTACTCGCAACATTGTCTCTGTCGGACGTGCTGTTGAGGGCTTGTCCGAAAAATGACATTGCAGGATCAACATCTATATTATTGCTATAAAAATTTCAGGACATAAATTCAAACAACTTCTAAAAACAGTGAAGCATAACCAATCACATCAATAAGAACCAGAACCATAATGAATAAAACTTTTTCCACCATACTGCTTTTATTTTCATGTATAACGGTATATTCCCAATCAGAGGTTCTTACCTTATACAAAAAAGATGGAACAACTGTTCAATATTCATTTATTGACAAACCTGTGATACACCATGTCCAAAGCGCCGGTGACACAGGCCTCGCCCCTGAGGGGGGGGTGGTAATCTATTGATTATCAGCACTAAAGACATACAGGTAGCTTATCCATTCAAGGATATTGCCAAATATACCATCAACGAGAGCAAACAGGAAGTAAACCTCAAGAAGATTGTAATAGACAATGACAATCTGACAGAATACATCAATGAAACAGACATTGAGGACTGCGACATCACCTACATAAGGACATTCTCCGACACACTATGGCAATCGCTATATGTTCCTTTTGAAATTGAGCCGGCAAAATTAACCGACGATTTTGAATTTGCTCTCATCAACAATTTCCACCAGTACGACGACAACAATGACGGTGTCTTTGACCGTATTGAGCTTGAGATAAAGCGATGTGACCCGACAAAGATTCTACAGGCAAATTATCCATACCTGATACGTGCCAAGGAGTGTGGCACAAAGAGTATGGAGATTGGTAACACTTGCCTTTACGCCACCGAGGACTTCTCGATTGACTGTTCATCGGTAGAATTCCTGTATACGTTCACCGGTGGATACAAAACCATTACAGACTTGCGCAAGAGAGGGTGTTACTACCTTGATGGCGGGTACATGACAAAGGCATACAAATCGTCACAGGAGCTTGCGCCGTTCCGCTGGACTATGTCAATAACAGCACGGAGCAGCCAATACAAGGATAGTCCTATTATAGTAGGTTCGCAAAGAATAAAAATACGGGTGGCCGGCGAAGACGGTATAACTGATATTGAAGATGTTGAGAGCATATCGACAACGCCGGTAGAGATATATGACTTCAATGGTGTAAGGCACGTCAACACCCGGAAAAGCGGTCTCTATATTATGAAAATGAAAGACGGAAGTTACAAAAAGGTTTTTATTAAATAATCAGTATATATGAAACGTAGCATTTTATCTTTTTACATCCTGTTGACTGTGTTGTGTATGCCATCATGGGCACAGGAGCGTGTGATGACAATACACCTGAACAATGGCATTACACACCAATATCTTTTCACCGATGTCGACAGCGTATCGTTTGTGGAACTTGCCGAGGTGCTACCCCCTGTTGAGAAAGGAACACAAATGATGTCGCAAGAGATGCTCAGCAGTGAAATCTGTACAAATTACTACTCACTGACAGACCACTACCTGATTTCAAAAAACAAAAGCATAACAGAGTATGTGTTCGGCAGTTCTGTCGCCGGTCAATATGCCCTTATGCCTGTTGAAAAGGAAAAGATGGTGATGCTGTACGGCGGTGGCAAGTATCTGGTAACAAAATATGCCAGCAACCACGCCGAGGCTCTCTATGACGAGAACCTGAACCCTGTATGCGCCTTTTCGGTTGACCGCAACAATGCGACATACGAAAAAAGCACAATGAGCTATACCATTGACCTTACAGACAAGGAGGGTGTCTATTACCTGCGACGCTTTACAAAGTTGTCATACGCCAACAGAAGTTCAGTTGTTGCTGTTGAAGATTTTACTCCCAAAGGACGTACATCGGATGTAGAAATACTTGGTGCAAAAATTTCGCGCTTCAAGAATGTAGAAGGCAAAGGAACCGTAATACCAATATTAAAGAACTTCTGCCGTATCTCGTTCGATTTCACAATTGACAAAGATGTAAACATAGATGCCGAGCCAATAACCATTGCAAGCTTTGACATGGTTGGCAATGACAGGAGCGTAGAGGTACTGCGCCGCGCACCAAAGCCAATGAAAGTACGCTACTATGGCGACAAAGCAACAGTGGAAATGGCCGATGCGCAGGTGCCTGCATTCAGAAGCGGCTTTATCGTTGGAGCGGACACCATTGTGCGTTCACAGGATTTCTACAAACCGCTCACGGGTGAGCCTTGCCTCATGTTATGGTTAAAGGGCGAAGAGTATGATGAAGAGCCTACAGCCGAGATTCTCACAGCTCGCGAAAATGAGCTCGCAAAATATGTAAACTACAGCATCGCTCTCGAAAACAATGAGCTTGCGCTCTATGATGGTGATGTGAAAGTTGCACAGGTTGCAATCAGGGATAATATGACCGTGGGAGAATTGTGCCAGGCTGTGGAATCAAATGCCGCATTCAACGACTTTATGGTACACCCTTTGCTGGATGCCAATGCGGTCATGAACAGCATTATGCAGTTCCCTAAATTGAAACTTGTCGGCAATTACTATCAAAGTTTTGACGTGACAAACTTCTCACAGGTAAACACTTTCCAATACCACTTGGACAGTTGGCCGGTTGTTCTGCGGGAGGCCGTAGACTGCACAACGCATACATTTGATGCCGTTTGCACCGATGAGGGAGTGTTTGTCGGCATTGATGGGGATTTCCGTTTGCTTGACTACGATATGATACGAAACATCTGCATTAGCAACGAAATCAATGTAACCGACATTGACATTCTGGATGGAAAAACCGGATACCTGAATAAAAGGTTTGCCGGTACTACACGTATGTCTGAGCCATACGTCGAGACTTCACGCTCACCATTCCTGATTGGACTTATGGGACACCATGTGGAAGCAGACAGCCCAGAGGGCAATGTTCCGTATACAAGCAGCGACGTGTCGTCGGAACGACTGTCGAATATTTGTAGGATTATGAAGGAGGAGGAGTACAAGACTCTGAATATGGACGAGCTTGTTGAATATATGGATGACGGTATGAAATACGGTAAATATGCATTCTTCATGTTCGATGACTTCAGGATTGATGCTTTATACCTGACAGAATCTACAAGAAACATTTTTGTCAACAATGGAATAAAGACAAATCTTGCACTTATACAGGGATACCTTTGGACCGGTTTCCAGAACAGGACAAAAGGTAAATATATAGCACCGATGAAAGAGCTTGGTTGGGACTGCGTGAGCCACTCACTACGTCATAACATACCCACAGGCAAGAAACCAAGCGTGTATATCAACTACGAGATGCAACGCGCACGCAAAGAGTGTGAGGAATGGGGTATGAACAGCGAAGTGTTTGTATATAACTGGGATGGTACTTGGGAATTATCGGATATCCTGTTACTGAAAAACGGATACAGATACGCTATCAACTCAAGAGGAACAAAAACAACTAAAAGTACAAATCCTTACAGATTGGGAAGAACAAGTTTCCAGGAAGCATTACCATTCTCAAGTATTGAGAAAGTGTTAAGATGGAACAAATGATTTCCTACAAATGACAAATCGGGAACAACGGTTCCCGATTTGTCATTTGTAGGAAATGCCTTGTTTCAAGGTATCGAAAGTAGTGAGAAACAGTAAACGCATTTTATCGGAACACATTAGAAGCTGTTTTGAATTTAACGTGAGTTCGATATAAGAATTTATACTAAAATTTAGCGTATTTTGTCATCTCGAACGTACGTGAGAGATCTCTTATTTTACGATATTTTTGAGATCCCTCGTCGCTACGCTCTGTCGGGATGACAGGTTCGCGATTTGATTTTCTTATATCGAACTCACGTTATTTATATCGCCTATTTTTTTACAGAGCAAAAAAGAAACAGACATTTTGAACATGAAGGACGGCGAAACATTCAGCTTCCATAGGATTTGTTTTTTTTAGAAATTGAAACAACTTATTTGCGTTAATGGAAATTATTCGCTATCTTCGTAAAGGTGATTCATTTTACACAATAAGAACTACAAGAGCATCAACAATAGGCATCGGGCGTTGCATTTTACACTAAAGCCGTTATTGCAGAGTTGTGTCGATGGAAGAACATTTTGGCATAAAATACGAATTTGATATATCTACAATCCACAAACGCATTGAAGAGCAGGTGAATTGTGGGTCATCTGCTTATATCTGTGCGCCCGACGGTAATGTGATAAACATGGTACACCACAGCGCTGAGTACAGAGACGTTGTCAATGGAAGTATGTTCTCAATATGTGACAGCGGCTGGGCACCGATATTCATCAAATGGATTTATGGCATAAGATACAGGCAGTATTGTGGCAGTGACATTTTCTTTGACATAGTTGGCAAAAGGAAATACAGGATGCTGTTCATGGGAACAAACCAAAGGATTCTGGATGCGCTGCAAGCAAACCTTGCAAAGGACTATCCCGAGGTGAAAGAGATGACTTTCATGGAACTGCCGTACTGCAATGTCGATGAATTCGACTACAGGGAGATTGCAGAGAGTGCAAACAAGGACTGCGCCGACATCATTTGGGTGGCTCTTGGTGCTCCCAAACAAGAGATTTTCATGAGCCGGCTGAAGCCATACTTGAACAGAGGTGTAATGATTGCAGTGGGGGCTGTTTTTGGTTTCTACAGCAAACTGCCCGACGTACCAGGGCGTAGTCCTCAATGGCTACAAAAATATCATCTGGAATTCGCACATCGCCTGTTTACTGAACCTAAGAAACAGATTAAACGTTGTTGGGGTATCATCAAAACCCTGCCAAAGATTCTACACAACGAATATAAAGCAAAGAAGAGTGCAAAGCGAGTTGAGTAAATGGATAACCGAACTTGCGGGAAGAAGACTCACAAAGCCTGCCTGTTACTAATAAAAGCGTGCCGCGTTATCGCAACGGGGCACGCTTTCTTCCCCTTACGGGGGTTCTGCTTTTTTAAAATTGTATAACAATGCAAAGATAGTGCAAGATTCATGTATCCGCAAATTTATTAGCCGTTTTTTGCTACACAATTAAAACTCACGCTGATGCAAGGCAGACACATCAGTCTGTCTCTACAATGTCTGTAATATGATTAAATAACAGACGTTGCATTACTCGGGCGAGCAGACCTCTACCCTACATTTGTATTCTTCCCACGCAGCCAGCTCTGCAGCCGTTGCCACCCGATAGTGTTCACTTGTGGCACTCACGCCTTTTCCCTCGCGGAAGAATACACGTTCTTCTATTGGCAGATTCGGGGTATTCTGGGTGTAATAGACACCCTCCTGTTTTTCCAGTTTATTCATAGATTATAATTTGTTGTTGTTTTACATTATTCATCACTTTTCACCTTTCACTTTTCACCTTTCACCTCGTTACGCACTGACAAGGCTCACAAGCGGTTGTGCCTCAAGAGCTGCAATAACATCCGCATCATTCGAAAGACTCGCGTAGACATCGGGGTGCAGAGTTATTGTTATGGCAGCCTGCGGTGTCGAACTTTCAATTATATATGTGACACAACTTTTATCGAGCAACAGGGAATCTGCAAAAGAAACATCCTTGGACAACCCCAACAGCCACACATACTCTAAACTGGAACAACCGGCAAAGGTATTCACATAGGATGTTACAGAGGAAACATTCATAAGACCTATGCGCTTGAGGTTCTGGCAATTCCTGAATGTCTGATAAAGTGAAGAAACCGGCAATGCATACAATTCGCTCAAGTTCGATGTTGTACTCCAAAGAATCACCTCCATCAAGCTTTGATAGAAAAACTCAGTACCGGCCAAGGGTCTATTTGCCAGATTCTGTGCAACGATAGAGTTGCCTGCAGGGAAAATAGTACGCAGCCTTGCAGCTGTACACCCTCTTGAAACATCCAGGTTATGGACCACGTCCTTTTTATTATATATTTCAATCATCTGTTCTTCGGTAATATCACCTAACCCATTCAAATAATAATGTCCGCTCTTGTGGATTACAGTTTCACCCCATGCGGTTGTCTTTTTCTTGTCGGCTTCTGTACTATTGTATTCAGCTCCGGCAGCCACGAACAACGCCCTCAATGCAAGTTGCCGCCCCTTTTCGACAGCATCGGCCTCGGCCGCCCGGGCACGTGCAGCCTCGCTGGCAACAGCCTGCTCAACTGGTTTTATGAGAGGTGAGGCAAGAGCGGCAAAATCAACAGCACCACAGCCCACCCCGTATGCAACAAACTCAACCATAGCATCGGCGACAGCCCTGTATCCCTTGCCGTTGGGGTGGGTGTAGTCACTTATGTAGTACTTGGATGCCTGCGCACCGCTGAACTGCTGGTTTGCCCAGAGGTCCAAACAGGGAACGCCGTGTATCTGCGCCACCTCTTTCTGCGCCTGCACATACTCGTAGAAGGTGTGCCCGTCGGCGTTCTTTATGTTTGTGCGCGGGTTCCAATAGCGGTCCTGATGGTTGTTGGTTCCATTATCAAAAGCCTTGAATGGTGTAATGGTATATATGCGGGCATCGGGGTTAGCCACTTTTATCCAGTCAAAGGCTTTCTTCAATCCGCCGCAATAGGTGGTGTCATTGACTGCACCTTGGCTTGTGCCAAGCGGGACGTTCTGACCGTAGTCGTTGATGCCGCCCATTATGATGTAGACATCGTACCCGGCGCCGGCTGTCTGCAACTGCTTGATGAGGGGAACATAGAACTTGCCACCATTCTCCTTGTCGGCAGCCATCATACCCTGCCCACCAACGGCATAGTCATCAAAGGCTGTGGCGCCCAGCTTGTCGGCAATATAAGGCAACAGGTTTGTCTTCTGCCCCTTGTAGTCGAACTGATAGTCCGAAGAGTTGACCGCCATATTCTGCGCGAAGGAGCCGCCGAAAACGGCTATGCGCTTGGCATAGTTGCACGAATCGGCATACTGGCCGCCAATCTCTCTCCAATCGCTCCACACACCACCGTTGCAGCTCCTTGCATAACGTCTGATGACGTTGGCCTCGTCATATTTGTTGAGAATCTCAAACTTCTGTGTGCGGGTAAACTTGCGGTACTTGTGTGTTGGTTCGGGGGTGTTGTAGGAGAGTTCGGTTACCCCAACCTCATTCACAAGAACACGCGATGTTGTAATGACCTGCGACCATCGGTCTGTCGCATACCCGTCGACCGTCGAGAACACCTCCACTGGCGCACCGTTGACATTGACCCTGAAACAGCCCATGTAGTCCTTTGTGGCTGCGGCCGTTGTGCCGTGCATATCGTTGAGCCCAGGCTGTGTCTTTACGCCATTCTTCGACACACCCTCAATAAGTTCCTGGAAAGTGCTTACATCCTTCAATCGCTTGAAAGGCTCGCTCCAACCATTGCTGTTCACTGCGGTGCCCCGGAGAAGGCTCTTGATATTGTCCTCGTTGATATCCTTCCACTCGCCCCAAGTGACAGTATCGCCCTTGCCGGCACGTGATATACAGACAACGCTGCCATCCTGTTTTGACAGGCCATACACGAATTGCGACACCCTACGTGGCGATATTTTAAGGGCATAGTCATTTATGACAACGCACACAAAGGTTTGTGGACCGGCGTTGTTGTGCCCGGTACTCCATACACCGCTGTATATGCCATTGTCAACGAAACCGTCGAGAGTTTCGACCTGCCCAACCTCTATATTGGTCTGCAGCCTGCCCCACTCGCCCCATTTGCCGCCCTGCCTGGTACGTGTGTATATGTTGCCATCGCCGCCGTCCACGTTGAGCAACGTGAGAACCTGTGTCACGCAGGCTTCGCCCGAGAGAACAACCAGACGTGCATCTATTGAGCCGGTGTTGGCAATGGGCAGACCGTCGGCCTGGTTTTCCCTTGCGCCGCTGATGGTGTATGTGCCAGGAGCAAGGAAATTATCGATGCTGCAGCCTGCATTCCACGACACAGGATTGCGATGAAAGGATTTGATGACCTGCGAAAGTTCATCGGTGGTAAAAGAGGTTTTGTCCTGCTTCTTGAACTCGAACTGGTAACAGCACCCTTTGTCTGCGAGATGATACTGCGAGACATCAAGATTATCAACAAACGCCGTTTCCTGTTCACCATTGAACAGTTTGCAGGTGCTGATGCTGTACCCTGCGTTTACGACAAGCAACTCGCCACCGGCCTGTATCCTGGTGGTATAAGCGCGGAACGCAGTACCGCTGTAAGGGGTTGAGTTCTTGACCAGCGAACCGGTGTGCAACACTATTCCGTCATTTGCTACAAGCGACTCGGCAAGCTGTAATTTGTCTGACATCTCACCTATTCGGCCGGTGATGGATGGCGAAAGCTGCTTATCGCCTATTGCGCCGGCCGCAACAGAGATTTTACCGTCAGCATCGACAGCAAGAGCATCACCAACCACAACACCACCAAGCGAGACCTGCGTGGCCTTGGGTATTTCAATCACTGCTCCGCCATCGGTAGCCAAAGTCCAATAGCCCCAACTGGGCGTGTTGTCAACATTGCAGCGCGTGCGTGTGTAGACAAAGACCTTGCCGGTGGAACGCTCCACACGGGTGATTGTCTGAACAATGGTACGTCCGTTCTCCAACATTCCTTCGTGGGAATGGTCCTTGACGACCACCGTCACCGTGTCATCATTAGCGAAACTGAACGGCAGCTTGTGCGAGCCGTCATCGTCACTCACACGCAGAGCATAGACTCCGTTCCAGATAAGTTCGTCAACATTAGTGAGCAGCTGCCACGGAGCGGTCTCACTGTCAATCTGTTTACGATACTCGATTTTCATTTTTGTTTTTTCCATATAATTTGTGTTAGCAATTAGCCCTCTTAAAGCAGGTGCCGCCGAAAAAAAATTCAAAAGATACCAAGTGGAAGAAATATATTATTCGTATGAGAAAAAACGGCGGCACCTGCGATGTTCGCACTGCAAAAGTACACACCACTGCAAGGAACAAGGTTGCTGTTTTACCACTTTGTGCACAGGAGTTTCATGCACCGGTCAATGGCCCGGCTTGCGGATGAAAGAAAAAAACAGCCGATATTCTTGCAAAGGGAGCACTGTGTGTATTACCTTTGTGTCTACAAACTGACACGAAACAAACAGCTTTACAAAATGAAAGGGAACGGTTCTATAACAGAGATTTTTTTCAGCCTCATAAGGTGCGGTATCGGTAAGGGTGACTCATTGCCACAAAGCCCCACACCGCAACAGTGGCAGGAGCTGTTTGAAATGGCAAAGAAACAGACCCTTGCCGGTATTGCATTCGCAGGAGTGGAAGCATTGCCGTCCGAGCAACGCCCACCAAAGGAGATTATACTGCAGTGGTACACGCTGTGCGAGAGTATCAGGAAAAAGAATGCCGAACTGGACAGGAAATGCGCCGCAGTATCGCAGAAATTCAAAAGCGAGGGTTTTGACAACTGTATTCTCAAAGGACAGGGCATTGCACAACTGTACCCCACCCCTGCGCTGCGCACACCAGGCGACATTGACATCTGGCTTGGCGGTGGCGATGAAAAGGTGATTGGCTACGTGAAAAAGTTCATACCCCAATGCAAGCCTACATACCACCATGTTGACTTTCCCATTGCACCCGGGTTGGAGATTGAGGTGCACTACCGCCCATCGTGGATGTGCAACCCGTTCACAAACAGGAAATTCCAGAAGTTCTTTGCAAAATGTGCCAACGAGCAGTTTGCGAACGTCATTGAAACAAGAGGCGGGGCATTCCCTGCTCCAACTCCCCTGTTCAACAGAATCTATATTCTGCAACACATATTCCGCCATCTGTTTTTCGAAGGCATTGGCATGAGGCAAGTGCTTGACTATTATTTTGTAATGCTGCAGCCAATGAGCAACGAGGAAAAAAGGGAATACCAAGAGACTGTAAAGAACCTGGGGTTGTATAAATTTGCCACGGCTGTGTGCTATGTGATGCAACGCATATTTGCTATTGACAACGAGCACTGCATTGTTGAGCCCAACGCGAAGGAGGGAGAGTTCCTTTTAAAGGAGATATTGGCTGCAGGGAACTTTGGTAAATATGACACACGCTACAACTCCACAAGCCGTGGAATGAACATCGCCCACATAAGCAACCTTGTAAGGCGCACCTTTACAATACTGGCACATTACCCCGGTGAGATGCTATGGGACCCACTCTTCAGGGTATGGCACTTAGTGTGGCGAACTAGAAGAAAAGGAACGGCATAAAAACTTGCCGAATAGAATGACAACAATTAACCAAATTTGGGTACATTAAAACAAAATGCAATTCGGGATTTACCACACAAACATAGTAAATCCCGAATTTTCATTTGTTGAAATAGGCTCACCTGCAAAAGATGGGGGAGTTTAAGAATTTTTGTATGCGGTCCTCAACCTTTAATATCCTTCTACATTTTCTTCAAGTCTTTCTTTCTGTACTTTTTTGAAAAAGTACCAAAAACGTGGGCAGTCGTGTACAGCATTCGATGCTTCCTTTGTTCAAGAGTCGCTTTGCGACATCTTTCAGTCGGTGCACATCTCGTCGTTCGCTGCTTGTCGCAATGCTTGGGGCGGCAAGAACTCGCTACGCTCAAACATCATGCCACCTGTTTCCAAGCATTGCTCGACTGCTCTCTGTGCCTCCCAACGCTGCCCGTTAAATAAGTTACTTGCGCTCGCCGCAAAATCTCAAACAAGCTTGGCTTTCGCTCGCTTACGCGTAACTTTCCGCCCTTGGCGGGGAATTACCTTTTGCAACGAATCTCCAATCGCGCACTTTACTGCGTACAATGGCAATATCAAAGAAACACCGGCACCGTTAAAAATCACAGTTTGAACTCTTTTGGTTTACGGGAATAAGCGAGGACTGTCTGCAGTGCGGGGTGTTATATTTTTCTTTATAACACCATACCGCACAAGTTCCGGAGCGCCGTAAAGCAAAAGGCAAGTTCAAGCAACAAAGGTTTTTCGACTGAAGGATATTGCGCAGCAATTCCTGAACAAAGAAGAGCCTGACTGATTTTTCCGCGTGCCGGGCGCTTTGGTTCTTTGGCTCACCTGCAAAGTCTAGGGGGCTATGCAAAAAGTTTGGTTAGTCTGTATAAGAAAAATTTCAAATCAGTAACACCTCTGAGTTGCGCTCTGAACGCTTTGATTTTAGCATTGAAGCTTTCAGCAAAAGCATT
>JAZTXR010000051.1:0-29350 GCA_045636545.1 Bacteroidaceae bacterium | reverse complement strand
CAAGCGAAACGACTATAATAAAATTACATAAAATAAATATCATTTGTGCAGCAAACAGGGGCAAAAACGGCAACGGGACTCTTTTTGCATCCCGCAACAACAATATTTTTGATTGCTCTGTGTTTCATAGCCTTCTGTTTTAACGGTGCGAAGATAGTAAAAATTTATCAACACACGTACAAGAGAAAGGGAAAAACAAACAATAAATATCAAAAAAATATACCGACTACATTTCATTTATCCACTAACATCGTATTCAAATACTCACGGAATGCATCTTTATATATATCACCAATAGGAAAACTCGCGCCGGATTTTGTAATTATTCGATTTCGTTCTACCTCACGTATCATCCTGCAATTGACTATATATGAACGATGAATGCGGATAAAATAGTTTGGTAAACACTCTTCTATCTTTTTAATAGACAAAAGGGTGATAATAGGCTTTGTTTCTCCATTTACCCACACCTTAAGATATTCACTCATTCCTTCAATATATTGTATTTGAGAAATATCAACTCTGATAACACGGCGGTCGGACTTTAAAAAAATCATATCCTGCAACTGGTCGTGTTGCGGAAATGAAGCGTACATTCTATCCTTTAATTTTATTGCAGCTTTTTGAAATTCACGCAGACCAAAGGGTTTTAACAAATAATCGACAGCATTGACACGGAAGCCCTCAATGGCATATTCGGAGTAAGCCGTAGTAAAAACGACAAAAGGAGGATTCACAAACGATTTTACAAAATCCACCCCATTAAGGTCGGGCATATTTATATCACAAAAAACAGCATCAACGGTTTTATCATCCATTAACTCCAAAGCCTCCACAGCACTGCTACACGCAGCAATAAGTTCCAAGAATGGAACTCTGTTTACATAATCAACAAGTTGTCTAAGAGCCAATGGCTCATCATCAATTACAACACAACGTATTTTCATCATCATTTTAGCGGAACAATAAGTTTAACACTATAAATATCTGCATTATCAGTAACGAAGAGATTGTACTTACTACCATACAGCAAGTCCAAGCGTTTACGAACATTCACAAGCCCTATACCGGTTTTCTCTTCATTCGATATATCAACTTTTGAATTACTACAAATGAATTGCAATCTCCTTTCGCATATAATAATTTTTACACAGACAAATGAGTTATGCCGATAGCTTATACCATGTTTAAAAGCATTTTCAATGAATGTAATCAAAATCATCGGAGGTATCCGACAATCTGGAACATTTTCAGGAATTTCAGCATCTACACGAACTGCATCCGTGTAACGTAACTGCATAAGCGTCATATAATGCCTGATAAATTCCAATTCGTGAGAAAGAGGAACATCTTGTTTATTCTCTTCATATAGCACGAAGCGCATCATCTTTGCAAGTTCACGAATTGCTTTTTGGGCCTGTTCGGGGTCAACATCAACAAGAGAATGAATATTATTTAGAGTATTCATGAAAAAATGTGGATTTATTTGACATCGCAAATACTCCAACTGATGTTCAAGATTCTGTTTCTCCAATTCAGACAATCTTGCACGAATATTACGCCCACGGAAATACCCTTTGATACCGAAATTTGCACCAAACATAAAGACAAGCATAATGACAGACATCAGATTGCGAGTATCCACAAGATGCGGTGGTGGTAATGGTGGGTGCCTATGGGGTATCTCAGCCGAAGCACCTGAAGACAACAATGCACGTTGTTCTATTGGCGGCCTTTTTCCTTCCCCTTTTGGTTTATGATTATATTGACAAATCGCAAAGGCTGTTACAAGAATGATTACAACCGAAAAATATAATACTATTTTGCGCTTAAGATACACCAATGGCACCAATAGGGAATTATGCAAGACAAACAGCAGAAAATACGCTGCAAGTAGCCGCCAAACGAGAAAAACCTCTCCCCAATCAAAACTAAAATAGGAATTGTATGTCGCTCGCACATGTGCGGTAAGAATTGGAGCCAAAAACAGCACCCCCCACACTGTCAGATATATAACATTCTCCAAACGAGATTGTTTTGTAGCAGATATATGTTTCATAAGTAATTACAGAAAACAAACTATCAATGCCACCCGGGTCTTCCTCCACCTCCACCGGTTCCGCCGCTGTATGACGAAAGTGTAACAGAAGAGCCATCACTGACACTGGCCTCCACGAATCCGTTCCCATTAAATATTTCTGTTCCGCCATTTACAGTAATGCCAGACTTGAGCGTGGGTTGTGAAGTTCCAGAAACGACAAGTGTGCTACCACCACTCGCCGGTGTACGGAAAGCAATTGTCTCGTTACCGACAGTTATGGCATACCATGTGTTCTTGCTCCACGAAGAGGCTTGATAGCAGGCTTGAGTAAGACTACTACCACTCTCCAAACCACCTATGGCAATAATGGTACCACCTGTTACATATAGTTTTTTCTGTTCTTCACTGTTGGCATCAATTGCAACCTCGGGCTGTGAAGAACCAACGGCATACACCACACCACCCTTTATGTAACAATTGCCATTGGAGTCTATTCCGTCATTGCCGGTAGAACGCGCATATACCAATCCTCCACTGATGTTTATATCTCCCGTCCCCTGTGTTGAGGTTTCATAAGAAGCATTTATGGCATCATCCGTTGAATTGACCGTAAGCTGCCCACCCGTAATCTCTATTGAGTATTTACTTTCGACACCTTCACCACCGGCACCGGCAGTAGTAACACTTAGCACAGCGCTGTCGCCTATGCAAATTGCGCCGTCAACTTTGATACCTTTTGGAGACGACTTATAGTCACTGTCGTATCGGTCGAGTTGTTGCGATGATGTAATAGTTGATAAAACTCCACTTGAAGATGCCGCAACGGCATTACCCGATGTACTTACCGTAAGCATACCACCAACAGCAGTAAATGCCCCATCGGCATTTACACCTTTACCTCCAGCCCCGCTACTTGCCAAACTGAGCGTTCCATTGCTGATAAAGATGTCACCATCTGCGCCAAGACATGCCGAAGCTTTCGTCTTTACATCCTCACTGTCCCACACTCCGCCACCTGACGTAGTGACAGCAACATCTCCACCATAGACTTTTATTGCGCCCTCACTTTTGATACCCTTTGCTGCATCGGCTGTAACAGAGATGTCAATAGCACCACCCTGCAAATAAATATTGCCGCTGTCTTCATCTTCGTGGTCGGCAGTTTCACCTGTAGAACTGTCACCGTCAAGGTCGCATTGGATTCCATCATCGCCCACACCATTTATTGTAAGAGAGCCACTTTCCATAAGGAAATACCCGTTGCACGAGATGCCGTCACCAATCGCTTTTGTTATATTCAATGTCAGGTTTTTTACAGAGATATAGTCACCGCTCTTTATGGCATGCTTGGTATTGCCCGTCACATTGAGAACTCCGTTTCCTTGAATCTGCAATTGGCCTTTGCTATATATACAACCTTTCTGTGAGCCATTTGAGCCATCTGTCAAAGAATTTACACTACCTTTCTTTGCACTCAACTTAATACGTTTGCCGTTTGCAATATTTATGGCTGCGCCTTGAGAATTTGTCAAATCGAGTCCAGCAAGCTGCACAGTGCATTTATATACCCCTGAAAGAGAAAAGCTACCGTCGGCTGTTGTACCGTTCAGCATATATGTAATCTCATTGCCATCAACGGCATCAGTATTGGATTGGGCGATATTTACATGAGCGCCGTTCACCGCAACATCAACAAACCGGGCCACATTGCCGGGCACTTCAACCATAGCAGCTCCGTCATTATAACTTATTACTACATTGTCATCTTGAACAGAGGCTTCATCAACACTCATGGCGCTGACATCAGCCAAAGCAAAACTCTTACCCATGACCACAAGCGTGTTGCCGCCGACAAATTCCATATCACCTGTACGCGAAGCCGGGAATCTGTAAACGACATTTCCGACTTGTACATTAAATGTCTGGCCAACAGCTGTAACAGCTAATAAAAAGGCTGCAAAACAAATATAAATCTTTTTCATCTTACAACTATTTTATTGACCCCATTCTTCATTTTTACAATATATACACCTTTTACGAGTTCTTTCTTTTCCACCTTCCTCCCCTTCAGATTATAGATTTCCACAGCCTCGTCAAGTGTAGTATCTATGGCTACGCCAACACTTGTCGTTGTTGATTCATCGACTGCAGAAAAATACATTTTAGCCAAATTAGAAACAACAAATTCGTATTCTCCTACCGTCAGGACATTTCCTTTGACAGTTAGAGAAAGCGATGATGCCTGCACAGAAAATTTTGCACCATCCGTCGTTTCAAAAGTCAGATACGAGTAGGTGTTTTCGGCATATGCAGTAAACAGTCCTACAAAAAACAAACACAAAAAAGTAAATTTTCTCATGACATTTCTTTGTTTATTTACACGCAAATAAAAAGTAAAAGAAGAAAACAGCCAAATAAAATCAACCAACCGACACAATAATTCTATTAAAACAATGAAGCGGAATGTATGTTGTCCATTCCGCTTCATATATCTTTACTTTGTGCCGAAGATTCTGTCACCGGCATCACCTATAGACCGGGCTGAATGTAGTTTTTGTCGTTAAGGTCTTTATCGACAGCAGCTACGTAAATATCGATGTCGGGATATTTATCCTCGACCGCTTTCATGCCCTGCGGAGATGCCACAAGACACATGAGACGAATGCGGTTGAAACCATGGAGCTCGAGGCAGAAATCTCATGGAGCGATTCTCTGAATTTCATTGTAGAAGTCTCCTTATTGCGCATGATGCTCAACTTGTGCTGTACCAACGGATGGTCTATTACGTTAAAGCCATAGTAATTGTTTTAATTCATATTACGCTTTTGTATAATCATTTGGAATAGTTCTTGTGGAATTCAACCACCGCCTCAATACCCTTGCGGAAGATATCGAGATTAAAGTTCTCGTTTGGCGAGTGGATGGCATCGCTCTCAAGGCCAAAGCCCATGAGGATTGTCTTCACGCCAAGAATCTTCTCAAAGTCACTGATAATGGGGATGCTGCCTCCACGGCGCACTGCAAGAGGTTTCTTGCCAAAAGCCTTCTCAAAACCGGCCTCGGCAGCCTTGTACGCAGGGAGAGTAATTGGGCACACATAGCCCTGACCGCCGTGCATGGGGGTTATCATGACCTTTACACAATCGGGGGCAAGGGAGCTGAAATAGTCAACGAACATCTGTGATATCTTCTCGTGGTCCTGATGTGCTACCAAGCGGCACGACAGTTTGGCGTATGCCTTTGACGGCAGCACGGTCTTGCTACCCTCACCGGTGTAACCACCCCAAATACCGCAGACATCGAACGACGGGCGACAGCTGTTGCGCTCAAGGGTCGAGTATCCCTTCTCGCCACGCAATGCATTCACCTCTATGGCAGCCTTGTACTTAGCCTCGTCGAACGGAATTGAAGCAAGCATGTCGCGCTCGTCGCGTGAGAGTTCCTCCACGTCGTCATAGAAACCAGGGATTGTTATACGGCCGTCGGCATCGGTCATCTTCGCAATCATCTCGCAAAGCACATTGATGGGGTTTGCCACAGCACCACCGAAGTGACCCGAGTGCAGGTCGCGGTTAGGGCCGGTAACCTCAACCTCCCAATAGGCAAGACCACGCAAACCTGTAGTCAATGAAGGCAACTCGGCAGCAAGCATACTTGTGTCGCTCACCAGAATTATGTCAGCCTTCAGAAGTTCCCTGTTCTCCTTGAGGAATGCATTGAGGCTTGGCGAGCCAATCTCCTCCTCACCCTCAAAAATAAATTTCACGTTATGTTTGAGCAGGCCATTCTTTACCACATACTCAAATGCCTTTGCCTGAATCATCGCCTGCCCCTTGTCGTCGTCGGCACCACGCGCCCAAATGCGGCCATCCTTGACAACCATCTTGAAAGGGTCACTGCTCCAAAGCTCAAGCGGCTCGGCCGGCATTACATCGTAGTGCGAATAGACAAGCACTGTGGGTGCAGCAGGGTCTACAATCTTCTGTGCATAGACAAGCGGATTACCACTTGACGGCATAACCTCGGCCTTATCGACACCTGCCTCAAGAAGCAGTTGTTTCCATCTCTTGGCACACGCAGCAATATCGGCCTTGTGTTCGCTCTTTGCACTTATACTTGGAATCTCAATCAATGATTCCAGTTCTTTCAGAAAACGTTCCTCGTTCTCCTGTATATACTTTTTCACTTCCATAATCAACATTGTTTATATTTGACCAAGTGCGAATATAGGGATTTTGACCGAAGTCTACAACATTCAGCATCACATTTTAGGCAAAAAATATTTTGTTCATCACAATTTATGTATATCTTTGTGGCAGAAAATCGTGAAAGGATTTCAAACACAACAAAACAATGCCGAATTAGCTCAGGCACGTAGAGCAACTCATTCGTCCAAATAATGAACAAGGAGGTCTGGGGAAAGGTCAAAAGGGAAAGCTGAAATGGGAAAGATTTAGCAACCCCACGTGAATGTAAACATTAAAACAATGCCGAATTAGCTCAGTTGGTAGAGCAACTCATTCGTCCAATGATTAAAAAGGAGGTACGGGTAAAGGCATACACGATTACCAACGCAAGACAAATGCCGAATTAGCTCAGTTGGTAGAGCAACTCATTCGTCCAAATAATGAACAAGGAGGTCTGGGAAAGGTAAAAGGGAAAGCTGAAAGGGGAAAGATTTAGCAACCCCGCGTGAATGCAAACATTAAAACAATGCCGAATTAGCTCAGTTGGTAGAGCAACTCATTCGTAATGAGTAGGTCCGGGGTTCGAGTCCCCGACTCGGCTCACAACCCCATGAGTGTGCAAGGCACGCTCATTTTTTATTTCCAAACACACACAATGCCGAACAGCTATTTCAAATTCAAACGTTTCACCATCGAGCAGAGCGACTGCGCAATGAAGGTAGGTACCGACGGATGCCTGCTTGGTGGCTGGTTCGACTGCAGGCAGAGCGAAAGGATACTCGACATCGGCTGTGGCACAGGACTCATTTCTATAATGGCCGCACAGCGTTCCGATGCAACAATAACCGGCATTGAGATTGACAAGAAAGCAGCCACACAGGCACGCATAAACGCCGACAGCTCGCCTTGGGGAGAGCGTATTGAAATCATAAACGGCGACTTGTTGGAATATACCACCGAACAACGTTTCGACACAATTGTGAGCAACCCACCCTATTTTGTAAACAGCCTCAAATGTGACGATACGTCGCGCACTCTCGCACGCCACAGCGATTCGCTTGACTGCAATGCTTTTTTTAAGAAATGCGCCGGGCTGCTAAGTGCCGACGGCAGCGTGTCAATAGTAATCCCTTGCGATATAATGGACGAATGGAAAGCTGCGGCAGCAGAGCGGGAGCTCTACCCTACACGCATCACATTCATAAAGACCACCCCAAAGAAAGCGCCAAAAAGGGTTCTGATTGAGTTCGGATTCAACACGCAGGAGAACGCTGTAGAGAGCACGCTCGTTCTGGAAACTGCCCCAGGGGAATATAGTAACGAAGCAAGGGAAATACTGGGTGACTTTTATTTGAAGCTATGAGAAGCACCTGTATATGTTTGCAGAGAGCCAAGCATCAAGCATTGCATAAGTAAACATTCTTCAAAGAAAAAATCACTTCTTTTTCTTTATTTCGAAATCGGAAACATCGGGCAATGAGCCGGCGAACAGCTCATACATCTGGCGGTATATTGGTACCGGAGCACATGTTCCGTCCCAGCCGGGAGCGGCAAGCACTTTCACCCCGCCAGCAACCATCTCAATGAACAGTTCCTTCTCCATCTCGTATGGTTCACCATCGTAATGTACAGGCCCGGCTTTCTCGCGCACAATACGTATCCATGGGGCAACAACCGTGCTCACATGAGTGCTCTCATCAAACGTGTGTGTGAACAGGTGAGTAGCCATCATTGGCACTTCCAAAGCATTGAAGGGGGATAGAATGGACACCGTGGCCATACCGTCACACATTGATGCAAAAGGAGCTATGTATGCATTATTGCCATATTGCGAAGCATTGCCACAAGCTATTACGAAAGCCTCGAAAGTTTCTTTCATCTCCTCGGTCTCAACAACGTATGTCTCGGGTCGGTATTTCACCCAATCGAGAAGGGAGTATCTTATGTAATTGAACACGCCGCGCGCCTTTCCCTTTGCAAAATCACTGCTTACCACCGCATCGAATCCCATTCCGCACGAACAGAAGAACGGTTGTCCGTTTATTTTACCATAATCGATATCGACAGGCTGCGCCTTGTTGATGAACTCTATCGCACTCTTTATACCGATGGGAATTCCAAGGTGGCGGGCAAATCCATTGCCCGAACCGCAAGGAACCACACCCAACGCCGTGCCGGTGTGCACAAGAGCACGCCCCACTTCGTTCACTGTCCCGTCACCGCCCACAGCAACAACTACGTCAACCCCCGTTGCGGCAGCCTCTTTTGCAAGTTCGTAAGCGTGGCCGGCATATTGGGTATAGCACACGGTGACATCGTACCTGGCATGGTCGATATACCGTTCAACCATCTGAGGCACACGTTTTTTC
Source organism: Bacteroidaceae bacterium (assembly GCA_045636545.1). Lineage (GTDB taxonomy): Bacteria > Bacteroidota > Bacteroidia > Bacteroidales > Bacteroidaceae > HGM04593. The sequence continues at coordinate 20,753 of JAZTXR010000051.1, read as the reverse complement.
CTGCTGACCCCTGACTTGGGATTAATGAGGAACAAAATGTTCTGTTTATTTTCACCACCGTCCATACCGGCACTTCAGTTCTTTTGTTTGATAACGCAAAATTACATCAATTAAACAAACCAAAAAAATATTTTGATTTCAAATTGAGCACTGATGTCACAGAACCGCAACCAAAACAACGGGCGGTACACATTATATATATAAAATTTCATTTATTCGGCAATTTTCATTATCTTCGCGCGATTTATCAAGAGAGAAATAACGGATTACAGTATAACTGCAAATATCTACAAAGAACAATGACACGAAAAAAGAGCAAAGGGATGCTGCCCGATTTTGAGGAGTTGATTCCCGAGGAGAACATTGAGAACAGTTCCTTTTCCTTCATAGCCGAATTCAAAGGGAACTGCGAGGAGGAGATACGCGAAGCCAACATACCCGACGAGTTGCCAATTCTGCCATTGAGGAATATGGTTCTTTTCCCCACTACCGTGTTGCCAATATCGGTAGGCCGCGAATCGTCACTGCAACTGATTAAGGAGCTTGAGAAAAGCGGTGGTTACATGGGAGTGATGTGCCAGAGGGAGGCCACCGTAGACACACCGTCCATGCAAGACCTCTACCCCTATGGCACTGTTGCGAAGATTGTAAAGGTCTTTGAGATGCCCGACAACTCGACAACCGTAATTCTGCAGGGTTACCAAAGGATACAGTTGCTTGAAATCACACGCACACGCCCCTACCACCTTGGTCGCGTGATGCCGGTCAATGACATCCCCACACTACATGACGAGGAGTTCAACCTGCTGATACAGAACTGTCGCAAGACTGCTACAAAGATATTCAAGGCCAACGGAACAAACCCCGAGGCGGCATTCGCAATGAAGAATATGGGCAATGACAGCATTCTCATCAACTTCCTTTGCGCCAACATAAAGGCTCCATTGACCGAGAAGATTGCGTTGCTTGAGGAGATGTCGCTCAAGGAGCGTGCATATCACCTGCTCACCATCCTCAACCACGAGAAGATGCTGGTGGACATACAGAGCCGCATCCAGGCAAAGACACAGAAGGATATTGACCAGCAGCAGAAGGAATACTACCTGCAGCAACAGCTCAAGAACATCCAGGAGGAGCTTGGCGGCAACCCGCAGGACCAGGATGTGAACGAACTGCGCAAGAAAGGCGGCAAGAAGAAATGGAGCAAGGAGGTGGCCGAGATTTTCAACAAAGAGGTCTCGAAGCTCGAGCGCATTAACCCGCAGACACCCGACTACCACGTACAGCTCAACTATCTGCAGCTTTTCGTAAACCTCCCATGGGGCGAATATTCAAAGGATAACCTTGACATGAACAACGCACAGAAGGTACTCGACCACGACCACTATGGCCTTGAGAAAGTAAAGGAGAGAATCCTCGAGCACCTGGCTGTGATAAAGATGCGCGGCGACCTCAAAGCCCCTATCATCTGCCTCTACGGCCCTCCGGGAGTGGGCAAGACATCGCTTGGAAAATCCATTGCCGAGGCGCTGAAGCGCAAGTATGTACGTATGTCGCTCGGTGGCATCCACGACGAGTCGGAGATTCGCGGACACCGCAAGACATACGTTGGCGCCATGCCCGGCCGCATACTCAAGAGCCTTGTAAAGGCCGGCACGGACAACCCCGTGTTCATTCTTGACGAGATTGACAAGGTTGGTGGCGCATCGAACCACGGCGACCCCTCATCGGCTTTGCTCGAGGTGCTCGACCCGGAGCAGAACAGTGCATTCCACGACAATTTCCTCGACATAGACTATGACCTGTCGAAAGTGATGTTCATTGCCACCGCAAACAACCTCTCGAACATCCCCGCCCCACTGCTCGACCGCATGGAGCTCATCGAGGTAAGCGGTTACCTCACCGAGGAGAAGATTGAGATTGCAAAACGCCACCTGATTCCAAAGGAGAAGGAGGCAAACGGAATTGCCGACGAAAAGGTAACATTCAGCAAACAGGCTATTGAACACATCATTGAGGACTACACCCGCGAGTCGGGCGTCAGAACGCTTGAAAAGAGAATTGGCAAGGTGTGCCGCCGTCTTGCATGCCAGAAGGCAACCACCGGCGAGATAAAGAACCGCAGCATAAAGCCTGCCGACCTGCAGGAACTTTTGGGCGTGAAGGAGTATTCACGCGACAAGTACCAGGGCAACGACTATGCAGGCGTTGTCACAGGCCTTGCATGGACAGCCGTGGGCGGTGAGATACTGTTCATAGAGACAAGTCTGAGCAAAGGCAAGGGCGAGAAGATGACACTCACCGGCAACCTTGGCGACGTGATGAAAGAGTCGGCAATGCTTGCGCTTGAATACATAAAGTCACACGCTGCGGAACTTGAGATTCCATACGAGATTTTCGAGAAATGGAACATTCACCTGCATGTCCCCGAGGGAGCCATTCCAAAGGACGGCCCATCGGCCGGCATAACAATGGCTACAGCATTGGCATCGGCACTGACACAGCGCCGCGTGAGGCCACACATTGCCATGACCGGCGAGATTACCCTGCGCGGAAAGGTGCTGCCCGTGGGCGGTATAAAAGAGAAGATTCTTGCAGCAAAGCGTGCCGGAATAACCGACATTGTAATTTGCGAGGAGAACAAGCGCAACATAGATGCCATCCCCGAGATGTACCTCAACGGTCTCACATTCCACTATGTCAATGACATAAAGGAGGTGCTTGAAATTGCACTGCTCAAAGAGAAAGTAAAGAACCCTGTTAACCTAATGGACTGAAAACGTGAAATTCCAACTGTTACATACCGACAGCGGCAGCAAGGCAAGAGCCGGTATACTGTCGACCGACCACGGTGACATAATGACCCCAATCTTTATGCCTGTGGGAACTGTGGGCTCTGTAAAGGGCGTACAGATTCCACAGCTCAAGGAGGACATCAAGGCGCAGATAATCCTTGGCAACACCTACCATCTTTACCTGCGCCCGGGGCTTGACGTGCTTGAAAAGGCCGGCGGCCTGCACAAGTTCAACATGTGGGACCGTCCCATCCTCACCGACAGCGGCGGCTTCCAGGTGTTCTCGCTCAAGGACATACGCAAGATGAGCGAAGAGGGTGTGGAGTTCCGCTCGCACATCGACGGCTCCAAGCACTTCTTCTCACCCGAGAGGGTCATGGACATCGAACGCAGCATAGGTGCCGACATAATCATGGCATTCGACGAGTGCACACCCGGCACAGCCGATTATGACTATGCCAAGAAATCAATGGAGAGGACACACCGCTGGCTCGACCGCTGCATAGGCCGCCTGAACGAGACCGAGCCGATGTATGGCTATGAGCAGCAGCTCTTCCCCATCGTGCAGGGCTGTGTCTACCCCGACCTTCGCCGCCGTTCGGCCGAATTCATCGCATCGAAAGAGGCTGCCGGCAACGCCATAGGTGGCTTGGCTGTAGGCGAACCGGCCGAGAAGATGTATGAGATGATTGAGGTTGTCAACGAGATTCTGCCCACCGACAAGCCCCGCTATCTTATGGGAGTCGGCACGCCGGCAAACATACTCGAGGCCATTGAGCGCGGAGTGGATATGTTCGACTGTGTAATGCCCACCCGCAACGGCCGCAACGCAATGCTGTTCACCAAACACGGCATAATGAACATGCGTAACGAGAAATGGAAATATGATTTCTCGCCCATTGAGGAGGATGGTGCATCGTTCGTAGACACGCTCTACAGCAAGGCCTATCTGCGACACCTGTTCGCTGCACAGGAGCTGTTGGCGCTGGAAATTGCCTCGATACACAACCTGGCGTTCTATGTATGGCTCACACAGGAGGCACGCAAGCACATTCTTCAGGACGACTATGCAAACTGGAAGAAAAGTATGCTTGAAGAAGTCACAAGACGATTGTAAAGAAACCGAGAAAAGAATGGTGATGAAACAACAGCAAGGCAACCCGATATGAAATGGCTTGAAATATTCAGACTGAAACGGCTGGACCGGTATATTATAAAGAAGTTTTTGGGAACATACTTCTTTTCTCTGCTTTTGATTATCATTGTCATCATTGTGTTCGACTATAACGAAAAGATAGATAAATTCGTGAGTTCGAATGCACCGATGAATGAAATCATATTTGACTATTATGCCAACCTCGCACCATATTACGCCAACACGTTCAGTGCCCTGTTCGTTTTTATCTCGGTAATATATTTCACGTCAAAGCTTGCGGGCAACTCCGAGATAATTGCAATGCTGGCATCGGGTGTCAGTTTCAAAAGATTGATAAAACCATATATGGTTGCCGCCGGTGTCATATCGGTGATGACATATTTGATGAGTGCCTTCATAATCCCCAACGGCACTGCCACGAAACTCGAATTCGAGCAGAAGTACAACAGGAAGAAGAAGGTGGAGTCGGCAAACGACATACAGATGAAGATTGACGACAACACCATTGCTTTCATAGAGCGTTACGAAAACCGGAACAACACAGGCTGGCGCTTCATGCTCGACAAGTTCGAGGACAAGAAACTCGTCTCGCACATGGAGGCCAGAACCATAACATACAACCCGGACAGGCCGGGTGTGTGGACTGCGCGCCATTGGAGAATACGCGAACTGTATGACGACAAGGAAATTATCAGGGAGAGTAAAAGGGAGCCGCTTGACACCCTGCTGCACATTGAACCCGCAGACTTCCTCATCTCCAAAGGACAGGAGGAGACAATGACAACCCCCGAACTGGGAAAGTACATTGACAAACAGAAGAAGAAAGGATTTGCCAACACAAAGAGTTTTGAGATTGAATACCACAAACGAATGGCAATGTCATTCGCGGCATTCATACTCACAATCATAGGTGTTTCGCTCTCCTCGCGAAAGGTAAAAGGCGGTATGGGACTCTCGTTGGGAATTGGACTCGCGCTCAGTTTCTCATACATAGTGTTCCAGAGCATATCGTCGGCCTTTGCAGAACATATCCCCATTGCACTGGCGGCCTGGATACCGAACATAATTTATTCAATAATAGCAATTGTCCTTTACAAAAAGGCACCCAAATAGTTATGTATTTTACAGATTTTGATTTTGAAGACGAAGTGCTTGATGCACTTGATGCCATGCGCTTTGAAAAGTGCACTCCAATACAGGAACAGACTTTGCAGCCCCTGATGGAGGGACGTGACCTAATTGGCGTGGCGCAGACCGGCACTGGAAAGACTGCAGCCTATCTGTTGCCCGTTCTAAACAGACTGTGCCAGGGCGGCTACCCCGAGGACTCGATAAACTGCATAATCATGGCCCCCACACGCGAGCTCGCACAACAGATTGACCGCCAGCTCGAGGGCTTCACCTACTTCATGAACGTGTCGAGCGTTGCCGTGTATGGTGGAAACGACGGACAGCGATACGAGCAGGAACTGCGCGGAATGTCAAGGGGCGCCGACATAATTGTCGCTACCCCCGGCCGTCTCATCAGCCACATAAACCTGGGCAACATAGACCTCTCAAAGGTATCGTTCTTCATCCTTGACGAGGCCGACCGCATGCTCGACATGGGTTTCTACAGCGACATAATGACCATCGCCAAGCAGTTGCCTAAGGAACGGCAGACAATGCTCTTCTCGGCGACAATGCCCCAGGAGATACGTAAGCTGGCAAGCGACATCCTCACCGACCCGCTGCAGATTACCCTTGCACTGGCAAAGCCGGCCGACGGCATTACACAGCAGGCCTACATCTGCCACGAGGGACAGAAACTTGGTATCATCAACAGCATCTTCGACAACGAGAGCAGCGAGAGAGTAATCCTCTTTGCATCGCGCAAGACAAAGGTGAAGGAGATTTCGCACACACTGAAGAAGCATGGCTTCAATGTGGGCGAGATGCACAGCGACCTCTCGCAGGGCGAGCGCGATGAGATAATGTTCCAGTACAAGAGCCGCAAGATAGACATGATTGTGGCTACCGACATCCTTGCACGCGGCATTGACATCGACGACATACGCATTGTCATAAACTACGACGTTCCACGCGACTGCGACGACTATATACACCGCATTGGCCGCACGGCACGCGCGGGAACAAAGGGACGTGCCATAACATTTGTGAACGTTGAGGACCAGGAATACTTCAAGCGCATTGAGGATTTCATTGAGCAGGAAGTGCCCAAGATGGAGCTCCCTGCAGCACTTGGCGAGGCACCGGCCTACGAACCCAAGAGCAAGCAGAAAGGCGGCAGGGGACGACGTGGCGGAGGCGGCAACAAGGAGAAACGTGGAAGAAACGGCAATGACCGCAAGAGAAACAACCGCAAGCGTGGCGACAAAGCCGCCAGCAGCGAGAAGCCGCAGAATACAAAGCCGCAGGCCGGCAGTGAAAAACCAAAAGAGACTGCGCCCGTAGCCGCGCCACAGCAAGAGAAGATGACAGCACCGCAGGGCGAAAAGCCCAAGCGCCGCCGCCCACACCATCGCCACAAAAGGCGCGGCAGTGCAAAGGGAGGCGAAAACGCAGCAGCGGCAACAGAAAACCAATAAGAAGCTATGGCAATAATCAGAGAAATACGCGGATTCAAGCCCGTCATTGGCAATGACTGCTTCATCGCAGAGACTGCAGCCATCATAGGCGATGTTACAATGGGCGAAAACTGCTCCATCTGGTATGGCACGGTGTTGCGTGGCGATGTGAACAGCATCACCATCGGCAACAACGTGAACATTCAGGACGGCGCAGTGGTACATACCCTTTACCAGCGTTCAAAGACCGTCATTGGTGACAACGTATCAATCGGGCACAACGCTACCATCCACGGTGCCACCATAGAGAGCAACAGCCTCGTAGGGATGGGTGCCACGGTGCTTGACAATGCAGTCGTTGAGAGCGGAGCCATTGTAGCGGCCAACGCGCTGGTGACATCGGGAATGCGCGTGGAGAGCGGCTGGATTTATGCCGGTGTGCCCGCCAAAAAGATAAAGGAGGTTAGCCCCGGGCAGCAGAAAGATATAGTCGAGCGCATAGCCAACGATTATATAATGTATGCATCGTGGTACAAGTAATACATATCGTCAATAATCAGCACTTGTCATTTTGAACGCAGTGAAAAATCCATCACACACGTTTAGGATAACACCAACGCGAGAAGAAATATTTAGAGAGAATATAAAACAACAAAAAAAATAAACCATTATGAAACAACTATTTTCCTTAATCACACTGTTTGTGATGTCACTCTCAGCCGTTGCAGGCGATAAAGTGACACTCCACGATGTAATGCATGGCGGCTATTGGCCACAGACCTACGCATCTATAAAGCCTATGGCCGACGGCGAACACTTCGCACGCATGAGCGACGACCGCAGCCTCATTCTCAAGGGCTCGTTCAAGAACGGCGCCATTGTAGACACACTGTTCAACGCTGCCACAGCACGCGGCTTCGGGCAGAAGCACATTGACGGCTATCAGTTCTCGCCCGACGAGCAGCTCATCCTTCTGCAGACAAAGAAAAAGGGCATCTACCGCAACTCGTTCACAGCCGAGCACTACATCTACAGCCGCAAGAACAACAAGGTTGAGCCACTCTCGCAGAACGGCGCACAGCAGGTACCAAAGTTCTCGCCCGACGGCACAATGATTGCCTTTGTGCGCGACAACAACATATTCCTTGTGAAGCTGCTATATGGCAATTCCGAGTCGCAGATTACCACCGACGGCGAGTTCCGTAAAATAATCAACGGTATCCCCGACTGGGTGAATGAGGAGGAGTTCATGAACAACTGTTCATACGACTTCAGCGCCGACAGCAAGATGATTGCATACATAAAGTACGACGAGAGCGAGGTGATGATGTATGACATGCCAATGTACATCCCCACAGGCAAGCCAAACACCGAGTATGACGACTTCTGCGCCCCCTACAGTTTCAAATACCCTGTTGCCGGTGCAGCAAACTCAAAGCTCTCGGTCCACTCGTTCGACATCAAGAGCCGCGTGACACGCAAGCTCGACGTGAATATCCCCGAGGAGGGCTACATCCCACGCATCAAGTTCACCAAGAACCCCGATGTGCTTGCCGTGCTCACACTCAACCGCCACCAGAGCATTCTTGAGATTCAGGCAGTGAACCCACGCTCGGGCATCGGTAAGACTATCCTGCGTGAGGAGAGCGACACCTACCTCAACGAGCAGGTATATGCCGGCATCGAGTTCTATGACAAGCACTTCGTATTCCAGAGCGAGCGCAGCGGATACAACCAGCTCTACCTCTACACCATTGACGGCATGCTCGTGCGCCCAATAACAAAAGGCGAGTTCGAGGTAAAGCACTTCTATGGTTGGGACAGCAAGAAGAACGAGTTCTACTACTCGAGCAACGAGGGCAGCCCCCTGCGCGAGTATATATATAAGGTAAATGCCAAGGGCAAAAAGACCAAGCTCACCGCCAAGGAGGGAACAAACAGCGCCGTCTTCAGCGCGGGAATGAAGTACTTCATCAACACCTACTCAAGCATCAACACCCCACACACCGTTACCACCAATGACAACAACGGTAAGGTAATAAAGACACTCATTGACAATGCCAACCTCAAGGAGCGCCTGAAGAAGTTCGACATGCCAACAAAGGAGTTTTTCACCTTCAAGACAACCGACGGTGTTGAGCTCAACGGCTGGATGGTAAAGCCTGCCGACTTTGATGCAAGCAAGAAGTACCCCGTTGTGATGTTCCAATACAGCGGTCCCTACTCACAGCAGGTACACGACAGTTGGTACATTGGAAACTATGGCAATGCTATGTTCGAGAGCTATATGGCCGGTGAGGGCTTCATTATGGTATGCGTTGACGGTCGCGGTACAGGCGGCCGCGGTACAGAGTTCGGCAAGTGCACCTACCTGAACATCGGTAAGTACGAGCCGGGCGACCAGGTAGAGACAGCGAAGTACCTGGGTTCACTCCCCTACGTTGACAAGGACAACATCGGTATCTGGGGCTGGAGCTTCGGTGGTTACAACACCCTCATGTCAATGAGCCAGGACGATGCAGTGTTCAAGGCCGGTGTTGCCGTTGCAGCCCCCACAGACTGGCGCTTCTATGACACCGTGTACACCGAGCGCTACATGCGCACTCCAAAGGAGAACAAGGAGGGGTACGATGCAGGCTCGGCAATAGTGAACGTGAACAAGTTGAGCGGACACCTGCTGCTCATCCATGGCACAGCCGATGACAACGTACACCTGCGCAATATGATTCGTTACACCCACGCACTGACACAGGCGAACAAGAAGTTCGAGATGGCGCTCTACCCTGACAGCAACCATAGCATCTACTATGGCAACAACACACGTTATCACCTGTTCGAGAAGATTGCAGAGTTCTTCAAGGCAAACTTGAAGTAAGGGACGTTGTAAAATCCAACAAAAAATGAGGGTGACCCAAAAAGTATTAAAGGGTCACCCTCATTTTTGTTATCCCAATAAGAAGCTTTTTCAATTTCTTTAGAAAATAATATTACATTATACGTGAGTTGTGCTTGCCTTTGAAAAAAGAAAAAACATCCTAAAAAAGTCCTATAAAAATTTCAAGGACATAAATTAAAACAACTTCTAATAAATTACAATGCATGCGTAACGCAGTTGTTTACTTCTCCTTGATGTCGACAACGATATTAAGTTCTGTCAACTGCTCGGGTTCGAGAACCGATGGTGCATCAATCATTGTGTCGCGGCCGGAGTTGTTCTTGGGGAACGCGATACAGTCGCGGATTGAGTCGAGGCCTGCAAAGAGGCTTACCCAGCGGTCGAGACCATAGGCCAAACCACCGTGAGGGGGTGCACCGTATTTGAAGGCATCGAGCAACCAACCGAACTGCTGCTGTGCACGCTCTGGTGTGAAACCAAGGAGAGCGAACATCTTGTTCTGCAACTCGCTGTCATAGATACGGATTGAACCGCCACCTACCTCAACACCGTTGATAATCATGTCGTAGGCATTCGCACGCACTGCGCCCATGTCGGTATCGAGCAATGGGATATCCTCGGGCTTTGGTGATGTGAATGGGTGGTGCATTGCCATGTAGCGACCCTCTTCCTCGCTGTACTCGAAGAGCGGGAAGTCAACAACCCACAGGCAAGAGAACTTATTCTTGTCGCGCAGGCCAAGCTGTGAAGCAACCTCCAAACGGAGTTCGCAGAGCTGCTTGCGTGTCTTCATTGTGTCGTCACCGCTGAGGATGAGAATGAGGTCGCCCGGCTCAGCATTGAAAGCTGCCTTCATTGCCTGCAGAACCTCCTGTGTATAGAACTTGTCGACACTTGACTTAACAGTTCCGTCAGCCTCTACACGTGCATAGACCATACCCTTTGCACCAATCTGCGGACGGCGGACAAAGTCGGTCAAGGCATCGAGCTGTTTGCGTGTGTAGGTTGCTGTACCCTTTGCGCAGATACCGCCAATATACTCGGCGCTGTCGAACACGGGGAAGCCGTGGCCTTTCATGATGTCCATGAGCTCAACGAACTTCATCTCGAAACGTGTGTCGGGCTTGTCGCAGCCGTAGTATTTCATGGCATCGTGCCATGTCATGCGTGGGAAAGCCTCGGTGAGCTCGACACCGCGGATGGTCTTGAACAGGTGCTTTGCCATGCCCTCGAAGAGTGAAATCACATCCTCCTGCTCAACGAAACTCATCTCGCAATCAATCTGTGTAAACTCGGGCTGACGGTCGGCACGCAGGTCCTCGTCGCGGAAACACTTTACAATCTGGAAATAGCGGTCGAAGCCCGAAACCATCAACAACTGCTTGAAGAGCTGTGGGCTCTGTGGCAGTGCGTAGAACTGGCCGGGGTTCATACGTGAGGGAACAACGAAGTCGCGTGCGCCCTCGGGAGTTGATGCAATGAGCATTGGTGTCTCAACCTCGATGAAGTTCATTGAGTCGAGGTAACGGCGCACCTCCATTGTCATCTGGTGACGGAGCTCAAGGTTACGGCGCACTGTCTCGCGACGAAGGTCGAGATAACGGTACTTCATGCGGATGTCATCGCCACCGTCGGTGTTGTTCTCGATTGTGAAAGGAGGAGTTGCAGCCTCGTTGAGGATATTGAGCTCACTTACTATGATTTCAATATCACCTGTAGGGATATTCGCATTCTTGCTCTGGCGCTCGCTGACAACACCTGTTGCCTGGATTACATATTCACGGCCAAGGTGCGAAGCCTTCTCGCAAAGTTCGGCATTTACATCCTCGCTGAATACAAGCTGGGTCACGCCATAACGGTCGCGCAGGTCTACGAATGTCATACCACCCATCTTGCGCGCACGCTGTACCCAACCACTGAGGGTCACTGTTGCATTTACATCGGCCAACCTGAGTTCGCCACAAGTTTTTGTTCTGAACATTATTGTATATATTTTTAGTTTATTGCGTTTTACTCCTGCGCACTACACAAAGCAGTGCTTACAAAGTGCGAAATTACAAAAAAAACAAGGATTATGTGTCATTATCGGCAAGAAATCATAAAATAATCGCGCGCAAAGGGTCTTTGAGCACCATTTTGTTCGCATTGCAATATTATTTTTGTCATTTTTAATAGTTTGGCACGGTTTTTGTAAGATAATTTATGTAAAAAAGGGAAGAATAGTTGTTTTTTATAACTTATCTTCGCGTTTGGAAAAACAACCGGACACGAATATTCAAAATGGAGGATTAGGAAAATGAGAAATGAATTTTCGCAGAAAATAACAGAGATACTATCATTGAGCAGGGAGGAGGCTACGCGCCTGCGCAGCAGGACAATAAACCCCGAGCACCTGCTTCTGGGCATAATACGCAAGGAGAAGTGCATCGCAGTGGAGATTCTATGCGGCATGGAAGTTGATGTAATGGAAATAAAGCAACGCATTGAGCAGCAGACAGCCGGTGCATCGGCAACCGATGCGCCCGGCAGCGAGGAGGTGGAGATGAGCCTGAGCACGGCCAGGATATTGCGCTTTGCCACACTTGAGGCACGCTCGAGAAAGGCGAACGCCGACAGCGAGCACCTGTTGCTGGGCATACTGCGTGAGCGCAACAGTGTGGCATACGACATACTGGATGCAAGCAATGTCACATATCAGAAAGTGACTGACATCATAAAATCGAAGATGCCCGACACGGGCAACGGTAACGTGACAGGCGGATTCGGTTTCACCGACCAGGACGATGACGAAGAGACATTGCCAAGCGGCAGCAACGCCGGCAACGCACAGCAGACATACCAGAAACAGCAGACAAAGCCATCGAACGACACCCCTGTGCTGGACAGTTTTGGCGTTGACATGACAAAGGCTGCAGCCGAGGGTAAGCTCGACCCTGTTGTGGGGCGCGAGAAGGAGATTGAGCGCATATCGCAGATTCTGAGCCGCCGCAAGAAGAACAACCCCATACTCATTGGCGAGCCTGGTGTTGGAAAATCGGCCATTGTCGAGGGTCTTGCACAGCGCATTGTGGAACGCAAGACATCGCGTATGCTGTTCGACAAACGCATTGTGGCGCTTGACATGACAGCCGTAGTTGCGGGCACAAAGTACCGCGGACAGTTCGAGGAACGCCTCAAGGCCATCATTAACGAACTTGAGAACAACCCCAATATCATAATATTCATTGATGAGATACACACCATAATCGGCGCGGGCTCTACCCCGGGTTCAATGGATGCGGCGAACATCCTGAAGCCTTCGCTCGCGCGTGGACAGATACAGTGCATTGGCGCCACTACCATCGACGAATACCGCAAGACCATTGAAAAGGACGGTGCGCTTGAACGCCGTTTCCAGAAAGTGCTTGTGGAGCCCACATCGGTCGAGGATACATACACAATCCTGAAGAACATAAAGGAGCGTTACGAGAACCACCACAATGTCACATACACTGACGAGGCACTGCTGGCGTGTGTCAAATTGACAGACCGTTACATCACCGACCGCTGTTTCCCCGACAAGGCAATAGATGCGATGGACGAGGCGGGTGCGCGCAAGCACATAACAAACATCGTTGTTCCAAAGGAGATTGAGGAACAGGAGAAGATGATAAGTATAATAAACAAGGACAAGAACGCTTCGGTAAAGAACCAGGATTTTGAGCACGCCGCCAACTTGCGCGACCTCGAGAAAGAGATGCAAGGTCGCCTTGCACAGATGAAAGCCGAGTGGGAGAAGAGCCTCACCGACAACCGCCAGACAGTTGACGACGAAGACATTGCAGGTGTTGTGTCAATGATTTCGGGAGTACCCATGCAGCGTATGCAACAGGATGAGTGGACACGCCTCAAAGGCATGCGTGCCGAGCTCACAAGCAAGGTGATTGCACAGGATAGTGCCATTGAAAAGCTCACCAAGGCCATACAGCGCAGCCGTGTGGGACTGCAGAGCCCCAACAAGCCAATTGGCACATTCATGTTCCTTGGCCCCACGGGTGTGGGAAAGACACTGCTTGCAAAGGAGCTTGCAAAGTTCATGTTCGGCAGCGCCGATGCACTTATACGCATTGACATGAGCGAATACATGGAGAAGTTCACCGTGTCGCGCCTTGTGGGAGCACCTCCGGGATATGTTGGTTACGAGGAGGGCGGACAGCTAACCGAGCGTGTGCGCCGCCGCCCCTACTCCATTGTCCTGCTCGATGAGATTGAGAAGGCACACACCGATGTATTCAACCTGTTGTTGCAGGTTATGGACGAAGGCCGCCTCACCGACAGCTACGGTCGCACTGTTGACTTCCGCAACACGGTACTTATTATGACATCGAACGTCGGTACACGCGAACTGAAGGACTTTGGCAGCGGCATTGGCTTTGCCAAGGACGAGCGCGCCGGCGACAAGGAGTATTCGCGCGCTGTGATACAGAAAGCGTTGAACAAGCGTTTTGCACCCGAGTTCATAAACCGCATTGACGAAATCATAAACTTCGACCAGCTTGGCAAGGAGGCCATCACCAGCATTGTCGACCTTGAACTGGCACACATCATCAAGCGTGTCACCGAGCTTGGCTACGGCATTGAGATGACTGCCGAGGCAAAGGGTTTCCTCGCCGACAAGGGCTATGACATACAGTATGGCGCACGTCCGCTGAAACGCGCATTGCAGAACTATGTGGAGGATGAGATTTCGGAGCTGTTGCTCGACGGCGCACTGCAACCCGGCGACACAATAGTTGCCACAGCAGGCGAACAGAAGCTGAAATTCGAGGTAAAGAGATTTGATTGACCGCAACAGCGACTATCGGAAACAGCAATAAGCATCATCGCTATTCTTAATAGATAGTACACATTCAATATTGCAGGAATTCAATAATTTTGCACAGTTTTTAACAAGTGTAACAATTATGGATTTCTGCATTGATTTTTTTAGGAATTTACTGTACGGAAGTAGCATAGCACATTCTATGATAATGCTAGCCCTGACTGTGGGAATAGGAGTATACCTTAGCCGCATAAAGATTGCCGGCATATCGTTCGGTGTCACATGGGTATTGTTTATCGGTATCCTGTTTTCGCATTACGGAATGAGTCTTGACGGCGAACTGCTACATTTTGTCAAGGAGTTTGGACTTATATTGTTTGTATACTCGATTGGACTACAGGTCGGTCCGGGATTTTTCTCAAGTTTCAAGTCGGGAGGTCTAAAACTGAATACTATTACCTGCATCATAGTACTCTTTGATGTACTTGTTGCATTGTTGCTGATATTCACGACAAATGAGAGTGTAGATACAATCACAGGTATAATGTCCGGTGCGGTAACGAATACTCCCGGAATGGGCGCTGCATCAACCACATTCAAGGAGATGAATGGATACGAGAGTTCAAACATTGCTTTAGGCTACAGCGTTGCATATCCACTTGGAGTGATAGGTTGCATATTGGCCATTATCGCCATCAAGTTCCTTTATAAGGGAGAGAAAATATTCAGCCGTGAGAAGAACAGCAATGTAGAGATACAGCGTCTGTCACTTGAAGTCACAAACAAGGAGATTACAGGCATAACACTTGAAGAGATAAGGAAGAGAAGTAGCCTTAATTTCATTGTTTCACGAAAAATTGACAAATTGACCGGACATTGCGATATTGCAAATTCGCATAGCACACTTGAAATCGGTGACCGCATACTCATTATTGCCGATAAGGATATTCACGAAAAACTGACATCACTCATGGGTATACGGGTGCAACAGGAGTGGCTTAAAATTGACGAAGAATTGATATCGCGCAAAATCACTTTCACCAACCATAAACTAAACGGAGCAAAACTAGGCAAACTTAACATAAGAAAAGAGTTCGGCGTTACAGTAACTCGCGTAAACCGTGCCGGTATTGACTTGGCTCCGACTGCCAATTTCCGTTTGCAAGTCGGTGACATAATCACCATTGTAGGACACGAGACTGCTGTTAATGGTATTAAGAAGATGTTCGGAGATGAGCGCAAATATCTTGACCACCCGAATCTTATACCAATTTTCATAGGAATAGCTTTAGGATGTGTTTTAGGAAGCATTCCGCTGAGCGGCACCCTGCTGACAACACCAATAAAACTTGGACTTGCAGGAGGACCACTCATCGTAGCAATACTCGTCAGTTATTTCGGGCCCAAGATGGGCGTTGTTACATACACGACAACCAGTGCAAACCTTATGATTAGAGAAATTGGCATAACGCTATTCCTTGCATGTGTAGGACTGGGTGCAGGAGGCGACTTTGTGGATACTATAGTCAACAAGGGGGGATATATGTGGATATTGTATGGAGCAATAATAACAATAGTCCCAATTATAATAGCAGGAGTTGTTGGCCGCTATGTTCTTAAAATCAAGTATAACACCCTCATTGGTGTCATATCCGGTTCATGCACCAACCCTCCGGCATTGGCTTTCTCGAACCAGCAGTGCAAAGGCGGCGAAGCTGCTGTGGGTTACGCAACGGTGTACCCGCTTGCAATGTTCTTGAGAATACTTGTTGGGCAGATGATGATATTGATGCTATGTTGAGAGAAAAGCATTTTTCAGTCACTCATTATCTGCCAAAATGTCAGTTACAGAACAACTGGCATTTTTTTTGTTTTATATAGGTGGAGAGATAATCCTGTGCATTTGTATGAGATCCCTCGTCGCTAGGCTCTGTCGGGATGACAAGGTTCGCGCACATTGTCATATCGACCGTATGGGAGATATCTTAAAATGATTTAAAAGAGATTTTAATTAAGACTACAAACTTAAAAACTTAACAATATGCAGAAAGGAAACATTGGGGTAACAACCGAAAACATTTTCCCCGTAATCAAGAAATTCTTGTACAGCGACCACGAGATTTTTCTGCGTGAGATTGTATCGAATGCTATCGATGCCACACAGAAACTGAAGACCCTTTACGAAAAAGGCGAATTCAAGGGCGAGTTTGGCACACCAAGAGTAAAGGTAGCACTTGGCACCAACACCATCACTGTGAGCGACAACGGTATAGGTCTCACAGCCGAGGAGATTGAGAAGTACATCAACCAGATAGCACTCTCGGGCGCAACAGACTTCCTCGAGAAATACAAGGACACAGCAAACAGCATCATCGGCCATTTCGGTCTTGGCTTCTACTCGGCATTCATGGTATCGAAGAAGGTTGAGATTGTGACAAAGTCGTACCGCGACGGTGCACAGGCTGTTAAATGGAGTTGCGATGGCAGCCCCGAATACACCCTTGAGGAGATTGAGAAGGCCGAGAGAGGAACAGACATCATCATGTACATTGATGACGACAGCAAGGAGTTCCTCAGCGAGAGCCGCATAAGCGGAATTTTGAACAAATACTGCCGTTTCTTGCCTGTTGAGATTGCATTCGGCAAGAAGAAGGAGTGGAAGGATGGCAAGCAGGTTGAGACCGAGGAGGACAACATAATCAACGACACCACCCCGCTGTGGACACGCAAGCCAAGTGAACTAAAGGACGAGGACTACAAGGAGTTCTACCGCAAGCTCTACCCAATGAGCGACGAGCCGCTATTCTGGATTCACCTGAACGTTGATTTCCCGTTCAACCTCACGGGTGTGCTCTACTTTCCCAAGGTAAAGAGCAACCTGGAACTGCAGAAGAACAAGATTCTGCTGTTCTGCAACCAGGTTTATGTGACCGACGAGGTACAGGGCATTGTACCCGACTTCCTTACATTGATGCATGGTGTGATTGACTCGCCCGACATTCCGTTGAACGTGTCACGCTCATACCTGCAGAGCGACTCAAACGTGAAGAAGATATCGACATATATATCAAAGAAAGTATCGGACCGCTTGGCACAGATTTTCAAGAATGACCGCAAAGAGTTCGAGGAGAAGTGGAATGACCTGAAGATTTTCATCCACTACGGAATGCTCACCGAGGAGGATTTCTATGACAAAGCAAACAAGTTCTCGCTTTTGCAGGACACCGACGGAAAGATGTACACCTACGAGGAGTACAAGACACTTGTGGCAGCCGAGCAGACCGACAAGGATGGCAACGTCATCTACCTCTACTCTAACGACAAGGAGAAGGAGTACAGTTTCATTGACAATGCCAAGAACAAGGGCTACAACGTGCTGTTGATGGACGGCCAGCTGGACGTAGCGCTCATCAGCCTGCTCGAGCAGAAATTCGAGAAGACACGCTTCACACGCGTTGACAGCGACATCATTGACAACCTCATTGTTAAAGAGGAGAGAAAGGAGAGCATCATTGGCACTGCACAGCGCGAGGTGCTGACAGGCGTGTTCGAGAGCCAGTTGCCAAAGATGGAGAAGAAGGAGTTCCACGTAATGACACAGGCTATGGGCGAGACTGCCGCGCCGGTGATGATTACACAGGCCGAGTATATGCGCCGCATGAAGGACATGGCTGCAATACAGAGCGGTATGTCATTCTATGGCGAGATGCCCGACATGTACAGCCTGCTGCTCAACGAGGAGCACCCGCTCATCAAGCGCGTGCTTGAGAACGCCGAGAGCACATGCGCCGAGAAGCTGCAGCCGCTGAACGCACAGACAGAGTCGCTCGAGAGCCGCCGCAAGGCACTCTACGATGCACGCACAGGCAAGAAGGAGGAGGATGTTCCACAGAGCGAGAAGGACGAACTCTTTGAGATTGAGAAGCAGATTACCGCAGCCAAGAGCAAGAAGGAGGGTATCCTCGCAGAGTACGCAGCCGGTGACAACACGGTAAAACAACTCATTGACATTACCCTGCTGCAGAACAATATGCTCACAGGCGAGGCCTTGAACAATTTTGTAAAGCGCAGCATCGAGCTGATGAAGTAATAAAAATAGAAAAGTATTGAAGTGAGTCCCAAGGTTTTTTGACAAACTTTGGGACTCACTTCTGTTTCGTTCGCTTTCCATATATACTATTATATGTTACTCTAACATAAATTCCATAAACTTGGGCAGTTTTGCCATTGGATTGGTTTAATATTCCAAACAGTTAAAGAGCAAACCGTTACCGCCCTGACAACTTTGGCAAATCTGACCAATTTATTGGTTTTTCTGAAAAATCATTCTCATTCTCTTGCTATACCTTTGCAAGCGTAAAATTAAAGTAATAATATAGATGTTGACCCAACGTTTAAATATCATGCTGAGCGAAGTCGAATTTTGCAATTGAACGAGTTAAAACCAAGTTTACTTGAGTTTTTACAACGAGTGTTTGCAAAATCGCCATAGGCAGTGCATCTATTTAAAACGCGGTTTGAGATTCTTCACTTTTATTCAGGAATGACAAGTTCGCGAAATAAATGAATTGCGGGTCAGTTGCTATATTGTTGCTAAAATTTAAGTAGTAAAAAGATGAAAAGATTTTTAGCTTTTTTTGCACATAATGTAAAACTCGCAGTAACATATACATTCTAACACAAATTAATTATGGCAACACTTAAACCAAAGAAGACAAAGATTGAAGAAACAGTAGTCGGTGCATATAAGAAGATTGAGGACACTGTAGTAGGAACTTATCAGAAGATTGAAGATGCAGTCGTGGGCACATACCAGAAAATCGAGGACAAATTCGTTGAGAACTTTCTTGAAGAAAAAAAAGACGGAACTGAAAAATGACAGCATCAAAACAGAGGTGATTGCTATAGAGACTGCTCAGAAGAGATTGGAAGAATAAAATTACGGTTGAGTACAAGGAGAACATGTGTAGAGGTGAAGATATCACCGCATTCATCAACAACCTGATTGAGGATTATCTGCATTTCAGACATCCATTCATGAAAACAGTAATCGAAGATGGCAGATGCCGTGAGCGCTCTTCGGCACACCTCATTGCTGAGATTATGTAACATTGCCGTCACTCTTTTGACAAGGAGTGGCGGTATGCTTTTGGAGAGACACCTTCAACCCTCTTAAAATATTTTCCAAATACCGACTGTGATGGAAAATTCAGTTCGTCACTGATTTCCTGTATAGTCATAGATGTTGATGACAGACAGCTCTTGGCATAAAGGACCACATACTTTTCTATCCAATCCATAGCAGTCATGCCGGTTTCCAGCTTAAGCAAAGTCGAGAGATATTTGCCGGTCATGCAAAGTTTGTCTGCATAAAAGCCTATATCTCTTTGAGTCTTGAAATTACAAGCTACAAGAGACATGAACTTCTCACATTTCTCCTGTTGAGACGTCATAGCCGATGGCAGACTCTGAAGACCATGCATATAATATCCAAGTCCATAATAGTAGGCCGAAAACAGATGTCTTACTATTTCGTCTCTGTATGGATTATCGTGCTGATTCATCACGTTTGAGACCTGTTTGTATAGAGATGTAAGGACATCAATGACCTCAACCGTAACACTATAAAACTGCGTATCCTTGATAAAGAGCCTTTCTTGCAGACTTACGGGCAGATTCAACGAATCTGTAAATTCCAGATTCATAACCATGCCGAACCCGGCGAAATCCTCATCAAGTCCTATAGACTCGACCACCTGACCGGGCAGGAAAAGAGCCACAGCAGGAGCCTTCAATGACCATATATGAAAATCCACAAGGCACGAGAACTGTCCGGCAGTGATAACTATCTGAGTCACTCTATTTATCTTATGCGGAAAGCGAAGCCCATTCAAGATACTTCCACCATCCAATAGTTCTATATCCTTCAACATAACCCTTCAAATTTACAAAGTTGAGAATAATTGAACAAATAAAAATAAATTTATAGGAAATTTGGAAGAATTTTGAAGAAAAATTGACCAATACCGCCACTTTATGTAAGTTGATTTCTCCCCTGTTTTTAGGGAAGGTGGTCGAAGAACAGAGGGGTTTGTGCCTAAGCACCGTGAAGCAGTTCTTTAACATCACTCTGTTACAGAACAATATGTTTACAGGCGAAGCGTTGAACAATTTTGTAAAGCGCAGCATCGAGCTGATGAAGTAAACTGTAGAGACTGACCTGCGTGTTGCGTGGTGTCATAAGTACCTCATAAAATAAAAGCGTGTCACTATGAAATGAAAATGTGGCACGCTTTTATTTAAGCAATAATATAGAAGTTGACCCCGGCGACCCCTGTCATACTGAGCAAAGCGAAGTATCTCTGTTCTGCGTGGTTATGAGATCCTTCACATCCGTTCAGGATGAACTGTGTTAAAATTCAAATAAATTAAGCATAAAATTCACAGTATGCACAATTGTTCTTCACAATAGCGAAAATCTGTTTCAATAGTTTGTTCACAACAGCAATCAAAGCAACCTTTACAGCTTTTCCCTTCT
>JAZTXR010000050.1:0-83130 GCA_045636545.1 Bacteroidaceae bacterium | reverse complement strand
GAACATATTCTGGTTGTGAGCACCCCAAAGACCGATAGAGATAGGATAATCCTTGAGCAATGTCCAGTTAACACCGTTCTTGGGCTCGCCACCCTGCATATTTACACCGGCATAGAGGAACTCAATAGGATTGCGGCCATCATTCTTTGCATTGTCTACAGAACGTGAAAGCAAACTTGCATAGCTCCAGTTGTAGTTGAAGAAGAGTGAAGCACCCTCGGCAACCTTCTTGTTGTGAGCACCATAACCCTGGTCGAACATAATTGAACCATAAGCACTTGTACCATCGTACCAAGCATTCTCGAATACAGGGTTGTTGGCCTTTGCAATCTGGGTCAACTCTCTGTGGTAAGGCATAAGAGCTTGCATTGTTGCTGCACCGCCTGAGAACTCCGAGTTGTAACCAAGGCCATCGATACCGTAGTATGCGAGGAACTGGGCTGTCTTTGCTGCACCGGCACTTACCAAATCTGCCAACGCATTTTTCCATGCTGTGCCCAAACCACCGTAAGGAATACCTGCTACACCTGATACGGCAACACCGTTCTTGTGAGCTACGTCGGAGAAGACACCGGGAACACGGCCCTGGGGAGCTGTCCAGTTACCATAGTGGTCGATATACTGCCACATGTTGAACACCTCAGAATCGAATGTACCGTTAGGAAGAGCATTCTCATTTGTCTTGTTAGGAGACTTTTCGCTATCGTCGTCGATAGGTACCCAGAAAAGAATTCTCTTGTCGTTCTCGGGTGTGATGTTCTGACGAACCTGAGTTGCGGCATTGCGGAAACGTGCTTTAGGCTTTACACGAGAGATGAAGAAATTCTCATCCTCTGTAAGCTCATCACCAGGAGTCCAATTCTTGATGATGGTACCAGTTTGTTGACCGAATTGACCCCACTCGATGTAGCCCTCTTTCAAGGACTGCGCATTTGCTGTAGCTGCAACGAACAAAGATGCAACAGCAAATCCTGCGATGTAAGTTTTTTTCATAATCACAAAAAAATGGGTTAGTTAATAATTGATATCTCAAAAAAAAAATTCTTATAATCCTCTTCTGTTTGTTTTAGATAATTCATGTAGAGTGCATCTGTTGATACAATCTACATGAATTATTGATTCTTTTAGAAGTTTGGCGCATCAACATCCCACCACAGACGTGTAGCCTGCTCGTCCGGGCCACTGAGGGCAGGGATACCGCTGGTCTCAACCATATTTGCAGCGATTGGGTCTGTTGGAACCCATGGAATACGGCGGATCATGTCACCCTGGTTGATAGAACCGTCACCGTCGTCACTGTTAAGCACGGGGAACATTTTGGGGTAACCTGTACGGCGCATCTCAGCCCAAGCCTCAGTAGAGAGAGGGAAGAGTGCGATATACTTCTGAGTGATGATCTTCTCTAGTTTGGTTTCGTTGTCGTCAGCCTCGTTCCATTTTACACCGATTTTTGTTACGCTTGGCCAATCTTCACCAGAACCTACAGGGTCAACATTGACATAAGGCAAAGCCTCCTCAATATTCAAATAGTCCTCTACGAGGTCGGCATAAGTACCGCCGTACATGACAAATATAGGCTCCTCGAAGAATGCGTTGCGGATTGCACGCTCATAGAAGAACTGTGCATTGCCGCCCATGCTCCAACCACGGAGTGCACCTTCTGCACGCAACAGGTCAACCTCGGCCCACTTCAAGAAGTAAAGAGGAGACATTGAACGGTCGGCAAAGAGGTTGCCGTCAAGTGTTGAATATCCAGCCAATGGGTTGGTCGCAACAGTCTGACCGTCACCTACAAGCAGACCTGCACGTATACCACAGATTCTTGTACCTGCCGGTGTGACCTCACCGGTCACGGTGTTGGTAAGATCTATACTGTTAGGCAAAATGAGGTACTTTGTATATGGATGGTCGAGACTCATCAAAAGGCTCTCGAATGATGCCGACAAACGCAAGTCGCCCCATTCCTGAACGGTCTTCAAAGGATGGATAAATCCTGTATATGAAGGGAATATACCCTGCTGGTCCTCGAACGACTCGACAACTCCACCGTTTACCGGATCTACAGCTGACTCTGCCCATAGCTTGGCTGTTGCGGGCTCAACCTTTACAATGTGGATAGCCATACGGAGTTTCAATGAGTTTGCCAACTTTATGTAAGATGACAAGTCCTTGTAGTCGCCACCCAAGAATACACGGCTGGTCTGATGATATTCCATCAAAAGCTCGGCAATCTTCTCCTTATACCAATCGGGGCGGGTCTCATAGTGCTGGAGACAGGCAACGATTGTATCGATGTTCTCAACTATACCGTAATAGATAGTTTTAAGGTCGTTGTATTCAGAAGGATTCTCCGAGTTCTGCTTATCCTCGAGATAGGTGAAAGGACCTGCAAGGTCAGCTTTCTCCTGTGCGCCCAAACAGTAGTACAGCAAGTTGATAGCCTTGATCTCAGGGATTGAGTCTATCATAGGATGGTGCAACAGGGGCATAAGGGCATTCTTTGCCAATCCGTATGCGCCAAGAGCGTCACCGTTGAAGTCGGGCGATACATTGTATGTAGATGTGATAGTACCATACATGAAGTCCTTGTGAGGAATTGTAAAGTACTGTGAATATGTATCAGTTCCCAATGAATACTGACGCTGGTATGCGTGAGGGCTGGGAAGACCATTGTTGTCGCTTTCCTTGGCACCACGTAAGCACCATTGACCCTGGAGGTTCTGTCCAAGGTAACCATACTTCTTCAAGGTGTCGATGGCATTGTTGACACCCAACTCTGTTGGCTGGTTCAAATAGGGTATTGAATCGACATTGCCGACATATTTGGTTGTCTCTGTCATTATTGAACCAAGACCAAGCTCATTGCCCGGATCATCAAAGTCTAGACAAGACTGGAATGCAGCAGAGGCGAAGAAAAGCGAGCCTGCGAGCATTAGATACTTCTTATTCATAATATATTCTTTTATTCGTTATTTAATAGTGGTTCCAGACAATTAAAGGTTAACCTTGAGGTTGAGACCGAAGCTGCGGGCTGATGGGTAGTTGAATACATCAATACCGCCAAGGCCGTTGGCTGTTGACAATGATACGTCTGGGTCAACCGGAGAATCCTTGTAAAGGAAGAATAGGTTACGGCAAACGAATGAAACGTTCAGGTGTTTGTAGTCACCGAAGAGGTTGCGGAATGTGTAACCCAATGAGAGCTCACGAAGACGGAAGTTTGTGGCATCGTAGATGTAGCTGCTGGCATCGCTTGAACCGACAAATGTATAGTAGTCCTCTACTGCAACAAGGTCGCGACCCTCATTCAGGTACATACCGTGACGTCCATCCTCTGCGTAGATGTTGTTCTTCTCTGCATGGAGACGTGCATCGCCGGTACGCTTGGAAGCACCCCACTTGTCAAGATATCCTTCGGTAAGTGAAATTACCTTACCGCCAATACGTCCGTTGATGAGGAAGTAGAGTGAGAAATCCTTGTATGTGAATGTGTTTGACCAAGAGAGCTGGTATGGGCTGTTGAGTGTGCCTGCATACTTCTGGAACTTCTTATTAGCATCACGTACACGTAGCTTACCCGCATCTGTTACATCGGCATAACCACCAAGAGAAGGCTTGCCATTTGCGAGATAGAGGTCACCTGCACGGTTCATTAATGATGACTCTGAGCTTATCATCTTGCCATTTGCATCATATACAGCCTCAACAGGAGTCTTGCTATACTTTGTGGTCTCTACAACAATGGGAAGGTTATTCTGGTCAACCGCATCGGTATAGACTGTGTATGAATATACATCGTCTCTATAACGTGTAAAGTCGGTTATATAGATGTCGCCGTATGAGCCGTCTTTCCTGTAGAGCAACTGGATCTTACCGTTTGCAAGTGTGGTTGCCATATCCTTGTCGTTGCCATACTTGTCCTTTGAAGTCTGCTCAATCTTGTTATTGTTGTAAGAGAAGTTCACGCTTGTCTGCCAACGCCAGTTGCTGCTCATCTTCCAATCATAACCTACAGAGAGCTCGATACCCTGGTTACGGATGATACCGCTGTTCACAGGCTGCGCCTTACCGTTTGTACCTGCAATCTCGAGGTATGAATTGTGCATTGCTGAATTGTAATATGTGACATCGACATTCAGACAATCGTTGAAGAACTGCATTTCGAGACCGGTCTCGAATGACTTTGTCTTCTCTGGCACCGGAATGAATGAGTTTCTTGACTGAGTACTGACTACGCCTGTAACCTTATTTACGGATACAGCATTGTAAACGTAGTTAGGAATTGAGTTACCTACCTCAGAGTAGCTCAAGCGGTACTTCGCGTATGTGAACCACTCGGGCATCTTGAACATGTCGCTGAGAACAGCGTTGGCACCTACGCCAAAGTAACCGTAGCTCTCCTTTGTACCAAGGTAAGAGAACTGCTTGAATGGACGGTACCAGTCGTGACGGTATGATGCGTCAACGAAGAGTACGTCTCTCCAACCAACCTGTGCTGTAGCAAGAGCAGCCTGGTCCCAGTTAGAGCTCTTGCTCTTTGATGTAACACCGGAACCTCCGTAGTTGGGTTCGAAACAGTTTATGGCTGTAGACAACTCTGTTACGATACCATTAATCTGCATATCCACGGTCGCATTGTCGATATAAGTGCTGCTGCCTGTTCCCTTGATTGTGTGACCTACATAACCGGCTGATGCATTGAATGCCCAGTCTTTGTTGAACTCCTTATTATAAGAGAGCATGTAGTCGGTATATATCTCATTCGTTCTACTGTTTGACAAGTGGTAGATACCGTATTTATACATGTCTGTAGGTCCCCATGTAGATGCATATGTATGACCCTCGCTCTGATACTTGGCGTGGTCGATAGATACACGTGCCTGGAAGTTAAGACCCTCGAGGAGATTCGCTGTCGCGTTGAATGAAGCTGTGAAACGCTCTTCGTTGTTCTCACTGTTGATCATGTTGGTGAGCCAATAAGGGTTGTTGAATGTAGGACCCTGGAATGCATACTGCTGCTGAGGACCATTAAGCAATACGTGTCCTGTCGCTTTTGAGTAAGAACCATCTTCATTCAACACATAATAGGTTTGTGTTCCATTACCCATTGCGTCACCTGAAGACCACCAGCTGCCCTTAGCACTGTAGTTGTCCTTGTAATAGTCCATGTCCACGTCACGTGGAGTGGTATAGAGGTGATAGATTGGGTTACCTATGGTACCACCACCAATACGGTTCTGTGTCTTTGCCTGGTTGTAGTTTACATTGGCTGTCAATGTGATTCTGTCCCAAAGCTTGTAGTTCTGGCGGAATGCGAATGTGTTACGGTCGTACTTGTTTGTAGAGACCATACCGATTGACTGTGTGTTAGAGTAAGATACATAGGTCTGAATCTTCTCTGTACCACCTGAAACCGAAACCGAGTTGTTTGCGTTGATTCCTACGCCAAAGAACTCATTAATGTCATTCTTGGCATAATTGCGTAATTGAGCGGCATTTACTGTTCCGTCAGGGAAGTATTGTTTGTTACTTGCCACTTCAAATACATGACCGCCATTGCCTGTCAGTTTGTTTCCCCAGCTGTCATATAGTAAAGAACCGCCCAGTGATGTGGTTCGGTAACCACCATATGAGTTCTGCAAATCCGGAGTGAGAAGTGGGCTGTCGAATGTGGTGCTTGAGTTGAAAGCAACCTCCATCTTACCCTCTTTACCCTTCTTTGTGGTAATCATGACAACGCCGTTGGCAGCGCGTGAACCGTAAAGGGCTGCTGCGTTGGCGCCCTTTAGCACGTTCATAGACTCGATATCGTCGGGGTTAATCATTGAAAGCGGGTCGCTACCCTCAGATGCTCCTGAGTATGTGAGGTTTGCGGCATCGCTTACCTGTCCACGGATGCTGTTTGTCATAGGCACACCGTCGACAACGATAAGAGGTGCGTTCTCTCCCATGATTGACTTGTTGCCACGGAGCACAATCTTTGATGCACCACCGGCACCACCGGCACTTGGGGTGATGGTGATACCCGAAATCTTACCCTCGAGTGAGTTCGCGATATTTGCATCAGGAGCCTTCAATAGCTCGTCGGCCTTGATGAGCTGTGTGGCGTATGTCAATGATTTCTCCTTACGCATGATACCCATGGCTGTCACAACCACCTCGTCAAGGGCTGTAGACTCCTCTTTCATCACGAATTTGAGCGCGCCGCCCTTCCAAACCTGGTCGTCGCACTTGTAGCCCATGAGTGTTACGCGGATAGTTG
Organism: Bacteroidaceae bacterium; assembly: GCA_045636545.1. GTDB lineage: Bacteria > Bacteroidota > Bacteroidia > Bacteroidales > Bacteroidaceae > HGM04593. The sequence continues at coordinate 76,868 of JAZTXR010000050.1, read as the reverse complement.
CGCCTTTCTCTACATTGCGCAATTCAAAGTTACCATCAAAGTCAATGGGTGATGAATTGGTTGTTCCAACGACGAATGCTACTGCACCGAACATCGGTTCGCCGAATTCATCTACTACGGTTCCTTTGACAGTACCGTCCTTCTGCTGCATGGTTGCAGTCTTTGCCCAACCTTCGACCGGAACGAAAGTCAGTGTCATTCCCAGGAATGTTGCCGCTAAAAGCGACTTTCCAATAGTTTTTAACAGTTTCATATTATTTCAATTTTGGAGGATTAATGCGCTGTGTATTGCGCATAGGCTCCCCCGGAGTTATAAATTTATTCTATTTTGTAAAATATCGTTGCATTTTGTCAAAAAGCAGTTGACGGTAACGCTTTTAACCAATTTCAAAAATATACAAATATTTTATTTTGTAAAACATTTACAAGAAATTTATATGAATGAAAGTGTAAAAAAAAGAGCATAAGGGGATACCGGCCGGTTCCATTCTTATGCTCTTTTTTTAGAGAATCAAATAGCTTTTTATTTTATCTCCCACGTCTCGTTTGTGGCAAGCAGTTCGTCAAAGGTGTGGTACGGCTTTGCGGCCTTCACCTCCTGAATCTGTGCGTGGACGGCATCGTTGTATGTCATTGCCTCCACGTCGCGTATAACTCCAAGCGCGATGGGGAAGTCGGGTCCCTCCATCAGTGCAAGCTTCAGGTGCAGGGTTGTGTCCTTGCAGTGTGCATCGTGTACAAGGATGTCGCTCTCTGTCACTCCATTCTCACCAAGCTTCACCACTTTCAGGCCGAATCCCTCCTGCATAAGTCCATACTCCTTGTTCTCGCCAAAGAGCATGGGCTTGCCGTGCTCGAGGTAGATGGCGTTCTTTGCGCGCCCCTCCTTGGTGTAGACATTCTCGTGGGTGCCGTTGTTGAAGATTACACAGTTCTGCAGCACCTCCACGACCGATGCGCCCTTGTGCTGTGCAGCAGCCTTAAGACATCCCACTGCTGCCTGCATATCGGTCGCTACGCAACGTGCAAAGAAGTTGCCGCGTGCGCCAAAGCATAGTTCGGCGGGGCGGAACGGGTCTTCGACCGTGCCGTATGGCGATGATTTGCTCACGAAACCGCGTACCGATGTGGGTGAATACTGGCCTTTCGTGAGACCATAGATGCGGTTGTTGAGCAGTATCATGTTAAGGTCGATGTTACGCCTTACCGCATGGATGAAGTGGTTGCCGCCGATGGCAAGGCCATCGCCGTCGCCCGAAATCTGCCACACCGTAAGCCCCGGGTTGGCTACCTTTGCTCCGGTTGCGATGGCAGCCGAACGGCCGTGGATGGTGTGGAAACCGTATGTGTTCATATAATAGGGCAGGCGTGACGAGCAACCGATACCCGAAATCACTGCAATGTCGTGTGGCGCAACGCCCAGTTCACTCATTGCCTTGTGCAGTGCACCCAAAAAAGAGTGGTCGCCGCAACCCGGACACCAGCGTGGCTGTCCGAACTTATAATCCTGTGCTGTGTAGTCGCTCATAGTCTTATCCCTCCATGATTTTTGTGAATTCCTTGACAAGGTCGGCAACCACGAATGGCTGTCCTTTTACCTCATTGTACTGATGCAGGCTGATGCCGTCGATGCTTGTGCGCAGATAGCCGGCGAACTGTCCCATGTTCTGCTCGGCAACCACAATCTTCCTGTAGCGGCGCAGAACCTCTGCTGTGTTTGCAGGCAGCGGGTTGATGTAGCGGAAATGCGCCAAGGCAACCTTCTTGCCCTCGGCATTCATCTGCTGCATGGCCTCGCACAGGTGGCCGTATGTGCCGCCGAAGCCTACAATCAGCAGGTCGGCATCCTCGCTGCCCTCAACCTGCAACGGCGGCAGGCTCTCGGCTATCTTCGCAACCTTGCGGGCGCGTGTCTCGACCATGCTGTGGTGGTTGGCAGGGTCGTTGCTTATGGCACCTGTGGCTGCGCTCTTCTCAAGTCCGCCAATGCGGTGGGTGAAACCCGGTGTGCCTGGGACAGCCCAGTAACGCACATCGGTCTCGGGGTTACGCTTGTATGGGCTCCAACCCTCTCTCATCCCCTCGTTCACGTATGGTGGAGTGATGGCGGGGTATTGGCTTATGTCGGGCAGTTTCCATGCTGCAGAGCCGTTGGCAATGAATGCATCGGTGAGCAGGATGACGGGGGTCATGCGCTCGACTGCAATCTTGCAGGCGTTGTATGCCGCATCAAAGCAGTCGGTAGGCGATGTGGCTGCAATCACGGGAATGGGGCTCTCGCCATTGCGGCCGTAGAGTGCCTGCAACAGGTCGGTCTGTTCGCTCTTTGTGGGCAGGCCGGTCGATGGGCCGCCACGCTGCACGTTTATGATTACAAGCGGCAGCTCGGTGATGACGGCAAGGTTGATGGCCTCGCTCTTGAGGCATACGCCAGGGCCTGATGTTGATGTGCAGGCTAGTGCTCCGGCGTAGGCTGCACCCACTGCCGATGCGCAGCCGGCAATCTCGTCCTCGGCCTGCATTGTGATGACACCCATCGACTTGTGTTTTGCAAGCTCGTGCAGGATGTCGGTGGCCGGTGTTATGGGGTATGAGCCAAGGAACAACTGCATCCCGGCCTTTTCGGCTGCGGCAATGAGACCGTATGCTGTGGCCTTGTTGCCGTTGATGTCCATGTATTTGCCGCGTTTCTTCTCGCGGTCGCTCTCAACAGTGTAGGTGTGTGAGATTGATGTGTGGGTGTTGTGTCCCATGTCATATCCTGCTCGCAGCACCTTTATGTTAGCCTCGGCAACCTCGGGTTTCTTTGCGAATTTTGCACGCAGCATGTTCTCGGCGAGTCCAAGGTCGCGGTCATATATCCAGCACACCAGTCCCAGTGCAAGCATATTCTTGCAGCGCAGAATGCTCTTGTTGTCCATTCCGCTGTCGGCAAGTGTTGCCTGGCAAAGCGATGTTATGGGGCATGGTACAACCTCGCATGTGATGCCAAGTTCGGCAATGGGGTTGTCGGTCTTGAACTCGGCCTTTGCAAGGTCTTTTTCGGTGAACGAGTCACTGTCAATGATTATGGCACCTGTGGGTTTGCAGTGCTTGTACTGTGTCTTCAAGGCTGCGGGGTTCATTGCCACCAGAATGTCGCACTGGTCACCGGGGGTCAATACTCTGTCGGCGCCGATGTGTACCTGGAAACCCGATACACCGGTGAGTACTCCTTGTGGGGCACGTATGTCGGCGGGGTAGTCCGGGAATGTACAGATGTCATTGCCCACTGTTGCTGAGATTGTAGAGAAGATGTTGCCGGCCAACTGCATGCCGTCGCCCGAGTCACCCGAGAAACGCACTACAATCTGGTCGACCTTCTGTGTCTTTTCACTTTTTGCCATATTATGGTCTTTTTAGAAGTTTTTGTTTGTTGCCGTCAAATTTCGTAAACATTTGTGAAAAGTGGAAATTTTTTGAACAAAAAAACAACAAATGGCAGAAACTTGTCGCTTCTGCCATTTGTGATGCCTTATTTACGGTTTTTACATCTCTCCCATTCCGCCCATCTCGTCATATCCGCCGCCGCTGTTCTGCATCTCCTGCATCTGCTTGCGGTCGGGACGTTTCGCCTTCATGTTACCGAAGCTGTATGTGAGTGTGAAGCCGAAGGTGCGGCCGCCGTGTGAATTCTTGGAGTAGCGGTAGAAGGTGTCATTGACCGTCACATTGTGTCGTCCGCGCGAGTCAAGGATGTCGCGTGCATTGACACTCAGGCTCCAGTGCTGGTTGAACATCTTGCGCAGGCCAAGGTCGAGCGAGTAGCTGGGCTCGCGGTAGCCCTGTGCCACAATGCGCTTTGCGTCGTAACGGCCTGTTGCCTGCAGTGAGATGCCCCAGGGGAGCATTACGTTCGCAGTCATGCGGACATTCCACGAGAAGTTCTCATCGGCATTGCCGGTAATTGTATATCCGTTGATTATATACTTGAATGCATCGAGCTTGTAGTAGAACAGGTTCACTGTTGTGGTGAGGTCGAGCACCTTGAAGAGTCTGTTCTTGCCCACAATCTCCAGACCGGCCGACTGTGTCTTTGCCACATTCTCGAATGTGGTGTAGATTACCCTGCCGATGCCGCTGCTGTAGCTTATGCGCTCAATCACATCCTCGGTGGTGCGGTAGTAACCCGAGAGCGAGAGGGTGTGGTTCTCCCAGTTCTTCAGGTAGTTGAGTTCGTATGCGTTCGAGTACTCGGGTGTCAGCCCAGGGTTACCGAACGAAATGTTCGTGGAGTCGCTGATGTTCTGGAAATTGTTGAGCTGTCCGCCCCAAGGACGGCGCAGACGGCGTGTGTAGTTTACCTGCAACTCCTGTCCATCGCTGATTTCGTAGCTTATGAATGCGCTGGGGAAAAGTTTGAAGAAGTCATTTGATGTGTATCCCGGAATCTGTCCGCTCTGCTCCTGTTCGTAACCGTATGACTGGGTCTTTACGTTCCAGTACTCGCCACGCAGGCCAAACTGGTAGCCGAACTTGCCCAGACGTCCCGAGTATGTTGCATACAACGCCTGCGTGTTCTGCTTGTAGCGGAACTGGTTGTAGAGCTTCTCGTCAAGCTGTGTGTGCTCCTCGTCTGTGTATGTTATGACAGGGCTCCTGTCATCGGAGAAATCGCCCTTGTAACCGGCCTCTATGCGGTGGTTCTCGTTTATCTTGTACTCGTAGTCGAGCTTTATCTCGGTGTTGTTGTTCCTGTTCTGTCCGTCCTGGAACTGGTAGGAGCTCATTGTGGTTGTGTCTACACCAAAGAACTCGGTTGTCTGGCGGTAGGTGGCATTACGTTGCTGTGCCCACTGGTGGTGTCCCACAGAGAAGTCAAGGAAATGGGTGTCGCTCCAACGGTGTGTGTAGCCCAGCTCTACATTGTACATCGTGGGCTTGCCCTTCTGTGTGGTGGTGCGGGTCATCCGTTGTGTTGGGTCGGCGTATGTGCCGTCGCTCCCGATGGGGCCGCTGACTGCCGAAATCTCGTTGTTGTGTCTGCCACCACCGAACATACCCATGACATTGGCATAAATCTCATCCTTCTCGGTAAAACGCCAGGTGATGCCGGCGCGGCCGAAGATGTTGTTGGGGTTGTGGCTGCCTATGTTTGTCTGCTTCTGGTATTGGTCCGAGCCGAAATACTTTGTGTCGGTAATGCCCTCGTTCTCGAATCTCATGTTGCGGTAGTTGATACCCGCGTATGCATCGACCTTGCCGCTGCTGTAGTTGATGTTGCCACCGGCATTGTAGCCCAGTCTTGAATCCATACCACCCTGCACGCTGCCATAGTAACCGGCCTTGCGGTCGCGCTTGAGTATGATGTTGATGATACCGGCTGTTCCCTCGGGCGAGTGCTTTGCCGACGGGTTGGTGATTACCTCAATCTTCTCGATTGAGCCGGCCGGCAACTGCTGCAGGATGTCGCCCTGGTTGTCGCTTGTGAGTCCGCTTGCCTTGCCGTTGATCCACACGGTAACGCTTTCGCTACCGCGCAGTGACACGGTGCCCTCGTTGTCAACCTCGACCGATGGGATGTCGGCCAGCACGTCGCTTGCCGAACCGCCGGTTGTGGCAAGGTTCTGGTCAACGGTGAACACGCGTTTGTCAATCTCGAAACTCATCTGCGAGCGCTGCTCGGTAACGACAACCTCCTTCAGTAGCTTGCGGTCGCTCTTGAGGCGTATTGTGCCAATGTTCATGTTGTTCTTGTCGGCGGTGATGCTCACTTTGCGGCTGTCGTCGAGATAACCGACGAACGATGCGGTGAGGGTGTATTTGCCGGCTTTGATGTTGCTGAGACGGAACGAACCGTCTTCGCCGGTGCTGCAGCCCGCCGTGGGTGCAGTGCCACCCTCGGGGGTGAGTGCAATGGTTACAAAGGGCAGAGCCTCGTCGGTCTCATCCTCAATGATAATGCCTCGGATGGAACCCGTAACCTGTGCAAGCAGGCTCAAAGGCGATATCAACAGTAGTGCGAATAGTATTCTCTTCATTTTTATGTGGTTATTCTTTCTGTTTGGGCTGCAAAGGTACAAAAAAAGTCTTATGCCGGTTGTTTCCTTATGCCGATTCTTGTCATTCAAGATAATTGCCAATGTCGCCGCTTATGAGCAACAATGATATCTCACATATTTTTGTCTCATACTCAACAGAGAGCAGGCGCTCCTCGGCGCGCAGAAGACTCTGCTGCGCCTCGCGCATTTCGATACCCGAGAGGTCGCCAAGCATATAACGCTCCTTTGCAATATCATGGTTCTCGCGTGCCGTGATAACGTTCAGCTTCTCAAGGTTCAGAAGCTGCAGATTGTTCTGGTATGCCTGCCACATGTTGCCAAGGTCTGCCTTCAAGGATAGAACCAACTTTTCACGTTGCAGTTTGGCATTCTCTATTGCAATCTGTGCGTTGCGCTTCTCGCGTCGGCGGTTTCCGTCCCATAGGTTGATTCCAATGGTCAGCGATGCGTTTCCGCCCCAACCATTGCGGTGTATGTATGTCCCTTTGCCGTAGTTGTTGAAGCTGTAGTCATATCCGGCGTTTAGCTTCAGGTAGGGGTAGTTGCGCGAGAGGACTTTCTTGTAGTCGAGCTCGGTGATTCTGTTGCTGTGGTCGGCAAGCAACAGGCTTGCATTGTTCTCGAGCATTCTGTTCCACAGGTATGTGAAGTCGAGCGTGCTGTCAATCTCAATGGTTGTCTCAACAGTTGTAATGGGGGTGTAGACCTGCTCAATGGCCATCATCTCATTAAGCGCAATGCGCGATGTAATTACAACCTCTTGCTGCTTCATGAACTGGGCACTGTCGGCATTGAAGTCGACCTTTGCCTGCTGGTAGTCGAGGCGCGAGAAATTACCTATGTTGTAGCGTTCTTCTACAATGCGCAGACGTTCTTTGGAAAGCAATACTGCATTGTAGTAATTGTCAAGACGCATGCGTTGCTGCAGGAAATTGTAGTATTCGGCAGTGAGACCGGCTATGAAATCCTCAATGGCAAGGCGTGTTGCGGTCTCGCCCATCTTCTCCATCTCTTTCAGTTGCTTGTATGTGGTTTTTGTTTTGAAACCGTTGAAAATGGTCCAGTTTACATCCACCCCGGCGCTTACGTTGTTGTCGAAGCTGTTGCCGCTCTTTTCAATCTCTCCGGTTGCGCGCATCTTTGAACTGTTGCCACCAAGCGAACCGTTGTAGCCTGCCGCGAGGTCAATGGTTGGCATATATCCTGCATTGGCCGCTGTGGCGTTGTTGTGGGCAACCTCCTCGTCGTTGCGTGTGATGCGTAGCGAGTAGTTGTTCTCAAGCCCCTTCTTGAGGCATTGGCTCAGGGTGAATGTCTGTGCATTGCAGTGCATTGCAACCGCTGCAACGGCAAATATTGTCAATAGGGTCTTTTTCATCTGTTTTCCTCCTCTTTGTTTACTTCACGCTCCGTTGAAATGTAGCTGTATATGGCCGGAACTATGTACATTGTGAGAATTGTGGATACAATCATACCGCCCACTACCGCCGTACCCATGGCTATGCGCTGGTTTGCACCCTCGCCTGCTGCGAACATCAGCGGGATGAGACCGAGTATTGTTGAGAAACTTGTCATAAGGATGGGGCGCAAGCGCTGCAGCGATGCGCTCTTGATGGCATCCATCTTGCTCTCGCCGGCCTGCTGTTTCTGGTTGGCGAACTCAACGATGAGGATACCGTTCTTTGCGACAAGGCCAATGAGCATGATGATACCTATTTGACTGAACACGTTCATTGTAATGTCCCTGTAGTTCATGAAGATGAGTGCACCGGCAATTGCGAGCGGCACGGTGAGCATGATGATGAACGGGTCCTTGAAACTCTCGAACTGTGCTGCAAGGATAAGGTATATGAGCACCAGGGCAAGTATGAATGCGAACATGAGGCTCGAAGAACTCTCGCGGAACTCTTTGGAGTCGCCGCTGAGCGCTGTGCGGAAAGTGTCGTCAAGCACCTCCTCGGCAATCTTGTCCATCTCGGCAAGTCCGTCACCAATAGTCTTGCCCTCGGCAAGTCCTGCCGAAATGGTTGCCGACAGGAAACGGTTGTAGTGGTAGAGCTTTGGCGGTGCCGTCGACTCTACAAACTCCACAAAGTTGTCGAGCTGAATCATCTCTCCGTTGTCGCAACGTATGTATATAGACTTCACACTCGATGGGGTGTTGCGCTGTGCGCGGTTAATCTGTCCAATGATTTCGTACTGCTTTCCGTTCATGTAGAAGTAGCCCATTCGCTGTCCGCTGAGACCATATTGCAGTGTCTCGGCAACATCGCGCACGCTCGCACCCAGCATACCGGCCTTGTCGCGGTTGATGTTCACGCGTGTCTCGGGGCTGTTGAACTTGAGGTCGGCATCGGCCATCTTGAACACGGGGTTCTCGTGCACTCGTTGCAGGAACACGGGCAACACCTCCTGCAGCTTCTCGGTACTGGTGGCCTGTATCACATACTGGATGGGCATGCTGCCACGGCGGCCGCCGAACGACGATTGCTGCTGCACGAACGCCCTTGCCTTTGTCTTGCCGGCAATGGCTGCGGTGAGCTTCTCTGCAACCTCCATTTGGGTGTAGTCACGGTCGGCGATATCTTTCAGGGTTATCCTTATGTTACCGCTACCGCTCGAAACGCGCGAGGTAACCGACACTGCATCCGGGACAATGGAGTCGACAAGCAGTGTGATATCCTCGGTGTAGTCGCGCATGAACTCATAGCTCGCTCCCTCGGCACCGCGGGTGTTGATGGTAATCTGTGAGCGGTCCTCCATAGGTGCCATCTCGGCGGGTATCTTGCTCCACAGGTAACCAATGAGCACGAACATTAAAAGCAGTACCGGTATAGCAACCCAGCGTATCTTCAGGAACCCGTTGAGCGATTTGTAGTAGAGGTTGTTAAGTCCCTCAAAGAAAGGCTCGGTCTTACGGTAGAACCACTTCTGCTCTTTGCGGCGCTTGAGCAGCTTGGTGGCAATCATCGGTGTGAACGTGAGCGCTGCAAAAGACGAGATTACCACAGAGCCGGCCACCACAAAGCTGAACTCGCGGAACAGACGGCCGCTGGTTCCCTCCATGAAGACGATGGGCAGGAACACGGCAAGCAGGGTGATGGTGGTCGATATGACGGCAAAGAAAATCTCCTTTGAACCCTCGATACCTGCTTTCAGCGGTCTCATTCCCTTTTCTATACGTATGTATATGTTCTCGGTCATCACAATGGCATCGTCCACCACAAGACCAACGGAGAGCACAATGGCAAGCATTGTGAGCACGTTGATTGAGAAACCGGCAATGTACATTATAAAGAAAGCACCGATTAGTGATACCGGAATTACGATACATGGCACGAGTGTCACGCGCCAGTCGCGCAGGAACAGGAAGATGATTATAATCACAAGGATGAATGCCTCGTAGATGGTGCTCTTTACCTCATCGATTGATGCGCGGATGAACTTGGTGCTGTCGAAACCGTATGTGTACTCCACATCCTCGGGCAGGTCTTTCTTCATCTGCTCCATGCGCCCGTATACCGCATCGGCAATCTCAATGTGGTTTGCACCCGGTTGTGGAATGACTACAACACCCACCATTGGCACGCCGTTCATCTTCATATAGCTCTTTATGTCGGCCGGGCCAAGTTCGGCGTGGCCCACATCGCTTATGCGTATTATGTTGCCGCCGCTCTTCTTCAATATTATGTTGTTGAACTCGCCCGCAGTGTGCATCTGTCCCATTGTGCGCAGTGTGAGCTCCACGGTGTTGCCCTCGATGCTGCCCGACGGCAACTCGACGTTCTCGTTTGTGATGGCGCTCTTCACGTCCACGGGAGTGAGGCCGTGTGCTGCAAGCTTGGTGGGGTCGAGCCATATTCTCATCGAGTAGCGCTTTTCACCCCATATCTGCACGTTGCTCACGTCGGGGATTGTCTGCAACTGCTCCTTCACGGTGAGGTCGGCAATCTCGCTCAGCTCGAGCAGCGAGCGTTTGGCACTCTGTATGGCAATCATCAGGATTGGTGTGGCATCGGCATCGGCCTTTGACACGGTCGGGGGGTCGCAGTCGCGTGGCAGGAATCGCTGTGCGCGCGACACCTTGTCGCGCACGTCGTTTGCAGCGGTCTCAAGGTCTACCGACAACTCGAACTCCACCGTGATGCGGCACTGTCCCTGCTGGCTCACACTGGAGATTGAGCGTATGCCCGGGATACCGTTGATGTTCTGCTCAAGCGGCTCGGTTATCTGGCTCTCGATGACATCGGCATTGGCACCTGCATAGCTGCACGATACCGAGATGATGGGGTTGTCCACCGACGGGTACTCGCGCACACCAAGCGTGTTGTAACCGATGAAGCCGAATATGATGATTATGATGGTAAGCACCGTTGCAAGAACGGGGCGGCGTATGCTCAGTTCGGAAATGTTCATAAAAAATATTCTCTTTGGCGTGCGTTACTCAAAACTTTCAATCACTACAGCCGAGCCCTTGCGCAACTGCAGGGTACCCGATGTGAGTATGGTGTCACCGCTGTGCAAGCCCTCGACAATCTGTATCTCGGCATCGGTGCGCAGGCCGGTTGTCACGTCAATGGGCTCGGCTTTGCCGCTGCGGTACACGAATACCTTGTTCTTGCCCATCTCGGGTACGATGGCCTCGGCCGGTACCGAGATTGCATCGGCAATCTCCTTCTGCTTGAGCCTGATGGCAGTGTATTGGCCGGGCATGAGCAACTGTTCCCTGTTGGCATACAATGCGCGTACGGTGAGGTTGTGTGTCTCGGGGTCAAGGCTCGACTCGGTGGCATACACCTGCGCTTCGAACGGGGTGGTGTGGCCGTCGACGTTGAACGTGAGGTTTGTGCCCCTCTTCACGTCCCTTGCATATCGCTCCGAGACAGAGAATTCAATCTTTATTGGTGAAATTGATGTCAGTGTGGCGATGATTGTAGAGGGCGATGCGTATGCACCCACACTCACCTGGCGCAGACCTATTATGCCGTTGAACGGTGCGCGCAGCTCGGTCATCTTTATCTGCGCTTTCACTTGCTCGATGTCGGCCTTCAGTGTCGCAAGCTCTGTCTTGACAATCTCCAGCGCCTCCTTGCTCACTGCATCGCGCTGCAACAGCGCACTCTGGCGGTAGACGCGGTCCTCGGCAAGCGGAACCTGTGCCTCGAGGCGTGAGAGGTGTGCCTGCAGCTGTGAATCGTTGACCTTTGCCAGCAGGGTACCCTTCTCCACGAATGTACCCTCGGTGAAGAATATGTCGGTTATTTTACCCGATGTCTCAAATGTCAGTTGTACCTCCTCGTCGGGCACAAGCTTACCGACGGTGAGAATCTCGTCAGTGAGCAACTTCGGTTTCAGAATCTTTGCTGTTACGTTCAACACTTTCTTGTTGTTCTTGACCGGTACATTCTCGGTTGTGGCAAGTTCTTCGTTCTGTCGTGGTGCCAGCTTGTAAAAACCGAAAGCCGAGACTCCGGCAACAATGACCGCAACCATTCCCCATTTGAGATATTTTTTCATTGTATAAAATGTGTGATGTTTTTAATAGAATTTTGACTGCAAAAATGTAAAAAGGTTTAATCTAAAGATTAAGACCAATTTGTAACTGATGCAAAGATAACGCAAAACGTGCAGAATATGAAATTTTGTAAAACTCTTTTTGCAATTTTTACTTGTGCAGGTTGTGAAAAGCTGTTGTCATTCTCGGCACTCGCTGGCGCTTGATGTGAAAAATACTGAAGCAAGCTTCGTATTTCTCGCTCGTTTTTGCTATATTTGCAAAGTTTTTCGGGAAGGTAATAGTTTAATTCAAAAAATAGTAGATTTATGATTAATGCAGAAGACATTAAAAAAGGTACAGCAATCCGCATGGATGGCAAGCTGTATTTCTGTATCGATTTCTTGCACGTAAAGCCTGGTAAGGGTAACACTTTCATGCGTACAAAGCTTAAGGACGTAGTTGACGGCTACGTATTGGATCGCCGTTTCAACATCGGTGAGAAGCTTGAGGATGTTCGCGTTGAGCGCCGTCCGTACCAGTACCTCTATCAGGAGGGTGCAGAGTATGTATTCATGAACCAGGAGACTTTCGAGCAGGTTACCATCCCTGCCGAGCAGATTAACGGTGTTGCTTTCATGAAGGAGGGTATGACACTCGAGGTTGTTACCGATGCTTCGACCGAGACAATCCTTTTTGCCGATATGCCTGTGAAGGTTGTTCTTGCAGTCACATACACAGAGCCTGGTCTCAAGGGTGACACTGCAACAAACACAACAAAGCCTGCTACATTGGAGACCGGTGCCGAGGTTCGCGTACCTCTCTTCATCAACGAGGGCGAGCTTGTTGAGATTGACACACGTGACGGTTCATACGTTGGCCGTGTAAAGGCATAATCTTGACTCATTAAAAGGTTACGGCCTTTTCAATGGACAAGTTTAACTTTTAAAAGACAAAGTTTTGTTATACTCTATAATTGTTCCTGTTTACAACAGGCCGGGCGAGGTCAAGGAACTGCTTGACAGCCTGATGGCTCAGACGGTAAAACCATTTGAGTTGCTTATTATAGAGGATGGCTCAAAAGAACGATGTGACCATTTGCTTGGTCACTATCGTTCTTTTTTTACTATCCACTATTACTATAAAGAGAATTCCGGCCGCAGCGAGACACGTAATTACGGTATGCAAAGGGCGAATGGTGATTATCTGCTCTTCTTTGACTCGGACGTGATACTGCCACCCACATATTTCGAGAAACTCGAGGCCGAGATGGCAAGTGACTATGCCGACTGTTTCGGTGGCCCCGATGCTGCCGACAGTTCATTCTCGGATATGCAGAAGGCTGTGAGCCACGCAATGACATCGTTCTGGACAACGGGCGGCATACGTGGCGGCAAGGCTGTGATGGAGAAATTCTGCCCCCGAACATTCAATATGGGCTTTTCAAAGAATGTCTATGACACGGTGGGCGATTTCAAGGATATGATGGGCGAGGATATTGACCTTAGCATACGCATACGCAATGCCGGCTTCAAGATACGTCTCATACGTCCCGTCTTCGTGTATCACAAGCGCCGCATTGATATGAGCCGTTTCTACAAGCAGGTGAACAACTTCGGTCAGGCAAGAATATGGTTGCAGATACTGCATCCGGGGTCGCTGAAGATTGTACACACCGCGCCGGCACTGTTGCTGGTCATGGGGATTGCTCTGCTTGTGGCATCGCTGTTCTGTCCGTGGTTGCTGCTGTTGCCGTTGCTCTATGCAATGCTCATCTTCATCGATTCGTTGCTGAAGAACAGGAGCCTGAAGGTGGCGTTGCTGTCGGTAGTTGCAGCAGCGGTGCAGATAACTGGTTACGGAATGGGCTTCTTGAAGGCACTGTGGTTCAAGATGATACTTGGGCAGCCGCTTGAAACAAAAAAGAGTCTTACAAAAATATACAACAGGGGCTGATGGTTGCAGAGGAGGAGACAAGGCAAAGGAAGAGCATCAAGGAGTGGGCGATGGATGACCGTCCGCGCGAGAAGGCTATAAAGAACGGCATCTCTACACTCAGCAAGTCGGAGCTGTTGGCTATTCTTGTGGGGTCGGGCAACGACGAGGAGAGTGCCGTTGACCTCATGAAACGTGTTCTTGTTTCGTGCGGCAACAGCATATCGGAGCTTGCAAAACTCTCGGTCGATGACCTGTGCACATTCAGGGGCATCGGTCCGGCAAAGGCCATAAGCATTATGGCGGCCTGCGAACTCTGGAAACGTCGCGAGGGGAACGAGGGTGAGCAGCCCTGCATAGCATCCTCGCTCGACCTCTACCGCTACTTCCATCCAATCCTGTGCGACTCACCTGTAGAGCGTTGCTACGTGATGCTCCTGAACCGCATGAACCGTGTCATTGACCACGTGCTCATCGGTACCGGCGGTTTTACGGCAACGGTGGTGGATATACGCCTTGTAATACGTGAGGCGCTTATGAAACGCGCCACGACAATCGCATTGTGCCACAACCACCCGTCGGGCAACATAAAGCCCAGTCGCGATGACGACAAGCTCACCGAGTCGCTTGCGCAGGCCTGCAAGGTGATGAACATACGCCTGCTCGACCACATTGTGCTCACCGATGGAGCATATTTCAGTTATAACGATGAGGGTCGCCTCTGAAAAAAGTGTTGATGATATGGAAAAGTTTGAAATAGAAGAGAAAATTGTTGAGATGGTAAAGACAGTGTATGACCCCGAGATACCTGTCAACATATATGACTTGGGTCTGATATATCGCATTGAGGTAGCCGATGACTTTACTGTAGATATCGATATGACCCTCACGGCTCCAACCTGTCCGGCCGCCGACTTCATGATGGAGGATGTGAGGATGAAAGTGGAGTCAATAGAAGGTGTCAAGGCATTGAACCTCAATCTTGTCTTTGAACCTGAGTGGAGCCAGGAACTTATGACCGAGGAGGCAAAGCTTGAGCTTGGTCTGCTTTGAAACATATACATTTTTTATGAAAAAGATATATTTCCTCTCCGATGTGCATCTTGGCTCATGGGCCATTGAGCACCGTCGCACCCACGAGCGTCGCGTAGTGTCGTTCCTCGACAAAATCAAGGACGAGGCGGCAGCAGTGTATCTGCTTGGTGATGTGTTCGACTTCTGGTACGAGCACCGCTATGTTGTACCCAAAGGTTTCACACGTTTTCTTGGAAAGGTTTCCGAACTCACCGATAAGGGTGTTGAGGTACATTTCTTTGTTGGAAACCATGACCAGTGGTGTCTGGATTACCTGGAGAAGGAGTGCGGCGTGACAATACATCGTGAGCCCTGCCTTGTTGAACTCTATGGCAATGAGATATTCCTTGCCCATGGTGATGAGTTTTCAAAGGAGCGGGGGTATAGAATTATGCGATGGATGTTCCGTAGCCGTTTCTTGCGTTGGATGTTCTCAAAGGTACACCCCGACTGGAGCATCTGGATGGGACACCGTTGGGCGCAACACAGTATGATACAGCACAAAGTGAAAGGCGATACCCCCTTTGTGAGTGCCGACAGGGAGGATTGTATAATCTTTGCGCGTGAATATCTGAAGAAACATACAACTGTCGACTGTTTTATCTTTGGTCACCGTCACATTGATGTAGACTTGCAGTTGGGCGATAACTCGCGGTGCATATTCCTTGGTGACTGGATAAATACCTTTGCATACGTTGTCCTTGACGGCAAGACAATAGAACGCAAATACTTCATAGAAGGCGAGAGTAAGGACCTTTAAAGCCTGTCTGCAGCAAGTTACCGGTAATTGGGGAATTATGGTAGCTTGCTAATAACTATTATTTGAACACATAGAACACAACACAATTAAAATATTGCTATGAAAATCACTCTTGCTGGTTGTAAAAAGTTTGTAATCAATGCATTGCGTTTCATTGCAAAGCCGATTACATGCCAGCCTGCATTCTTTGCTTTGCTTTTTCTGCTTTTAGGTGTTCCGGATATTTACTCATTATTGGTGTTGCATTCGTTTTTACCTCTCTTTAAAACATCTTTTGCTTTTTTATCTTGCTATATATTGGCTTTGCCTGTTGTTTTTTTGCCTGAACGTCCAAGAAGATTCTACAAGACAGCGCTTCTTGTATTTGCAGGTTTCTTCTTTTTTGTTGACATCTATCTGCTGTTATTGTATAATGAAACTTTTGGGACAATAACCAAGGATGCCATTGCTGCTGTATTGGCGACAAACCCTGACGAAACGGTAGAGTACATCGATACATATTTCACTATAGACAATCTGTTGATTCTGTCAGTAATTTTCTCTGTAGTTTTTGTACTGTTCTACTATTTAAGGAAACTCCGTTTCAAGTGGAATTATATTGGCAGATGCGTGGTGTTGATATTCTTACTTTTTTCAGCATCAATATCATTAAGGCAATTCAATAAGGTAAAAGATAGTAATCTATATTATCTTATTACAAAAGAATGTCCCGATTTACGTGAATATAGGCAGAATCCATCGGTGATATGTGCCGGGGAGCGAGTTGGTAATATAGTGCTTATTATCGGAGAGAGCTTTTCAAAATTTCATAGTTCATTGTATGGATATGAAAAGGAAACAAACCTTTTGCTGGAAAAATTGGAAAGTGATAGTGTGTTGTTTGTTTATGAAAATATAACTTCTGCTTGTGTGACAACTATACCTGCAATGAAGTCAATAATGATGTCATACATAGATTCTAAAAGTGACTCCATTGCGTGGTATGAGTGTCTGACACTTATTGAGGTGATGCAAAGGTCCGGTTTTAAAGTTTCTTGGTTTTCAAATCAAAGCAAAACCGGATTTTATGATAATGAAGTAGGTCGTTTTGCAGATTTGTGCGATGAGCAAGTTTTTGTTGGTGATAAGCATAGCGGTCTTAGCCGAAATAATAAGGACGAAGAACTTATACCATTGGTAGAAGAGTACTTGTCTGATAGTGCACAATCAAAATTCATTGTTGTCCAAATGATGGGCTCTCACGCGGGGTATAGTCAACGTTATCCATCGGCATTTTCAATATTTAAAGCGGGTGATTATGATAACTCTCATTCCTGTTTGTCATCTGATAAAAGACAGATGTTGGCCGAATATGATAACTCGGTGCTGTATAATGATTCAGTGGTCTATGAGTTGATGCGATTGTTTGATAATAAGGATGCTATTGTGGTATATTTATCGGATCACGGTGAGGATGTTTTCCGTTCATCGGATGATATCTGTACTCATGCTACTGAATTTGATGACCGGCATAAATTTGTTGTTAAACATATCCCCTTGATGGTCTATACATCACCTCTTTTCCGCGAGAAGCACCCCGAACTGCAGCAGAGGATTGAGACCTCCGTGAATCGCCCCTACCGCACCGACAGTATAATGTACACTATCATGGACGTTGCGGGAGTGGAGAGTGTCAATGGTATCTCATACAAGCACAAGAGTCTGTTCAAGTAATGCTCACAAATAAAAGCGATACCGGCCGGTATCGCTTTTATTTGTATCTTGTCTGTTTGTTATTCAGTTTGCTCCGAATTTCAGTTCTATTCCCACTGCGCGTTGCAGTTCCACCCAGGCGGCTGCTTTGCCAAAGAGGGCGTTGATATACTCTCCGCGCATTTCGCTCTCGTTGCGCTGCACCAGGAGATAGTCAAGGAATGAAATCTCGCCTATTTCGTAGGCCTTTCTCTTGCTCTCCACAACCTGCTGCATATCGTTTAGCATTGCTTCGGAGAATGTCTCGCTCTGCCTGGTGGCATATTCAAAATTGTTGTATGCCTGCATCACCTCGGCAGCAACCATCAGGCGTGCCTCTTCAATCTCCACGTTTGCCTGCCTTACCAGCAGCTCGTCCTGTAGGCGTGCACCCTTGTTCAGGCTCGAGAATTTGAGCGGAACACCAACACCGGCCTTTATGGTTGTGAAATTGGGGTCGGCAATGTTGTATGTGGCGCCAAGGACAACGTCAAGCTCGGGGCGGCGTTGTGCCTTGTTGAACTTCTGTGCAGCGACGGCAATGTCGGCGTTGGCCAGTGCTACAACAATGTCGGCACGGTGTTCAAGCGCCGTGCGGGTGTACTCTTCCAATGCCATTGCCTTGTCGTCAATGTCGAGTGTGCCTGCGCCGTTGAGCGATGCTGCACCGTTTATGTCGCCCATGTAATATCCCAACTTTATGGCGCTGTTCCGCAGTTCGGCCTCAGCGGCAAGCATTGCGTTCTTTGCAACACCCTGCGCCATGCGGCTCTCGAGCCAGTCGCTCTTTGCAATGTCGCCACGCAGGTAGCGCAGGCTGTCGTTTGCAGCCACTTCGCTTATATCGCCATATATCTCCGTTGCCTCGGCAAGCATCATCTTTGCACGCAGGTGCTCCAGGTAGGCTATTGTGGCATCGGCGCGGAAGTTGCGCATATACTCCTCCAGTAGCGCAACTGCCTGTCGGCGTTCGCTCTCGGCAAGGTCAATGCGGCTGCGGCGCACACCGAACGTGAATGTCTTGCCCAGCTCAAACTCAATGCCTTGTCCAAGTCCTTTGCTCCAATCCTCGTTGTTGGTGTATGTGATTGCCAGGTTCGGGTCGTTGTACACCTTGCTGCTCTCTACGGTGGCATCGGAAATCTCTATATCCATTTCCCTGGCCGTGAGGGCGATGTTGTTGTTGAACACACGCTCCATGTACCGGCCGTATGTGATATCCTGTGCCGTAGCTACGGCAATGCTTGATATGATGCTCAGTAGGAAAAGGGTTTTCTTCATAGTCTTTTTAATCGTGTTACTTGTTTGTGGGTGCAAGGCCAATCTTTGCGGCGCACTCAAGGATGTACTGCAGTGCAGCATCGTGTTCGTTGGGGATTACTCCATCGAGTATGGCATCCTTGACGGAGCTTTTGAGCGTGCCCACTTCTGCGCATGGTGCCAGGTTGAAAATGCGCATAATCTCCTCGCCGTTTACGGGTGGCTGGAAATTGCGTATGCGGTCTTTCTCCTCAATGTCCTTGAGCTTTTGGCGCACAATCTGGAAGTTGTTGAGGAACTGTTTCTTGCGTACTTCGTTTTTGGAGGTGATGTCGGCTTCGCAGAGTATCATCAGGTCGTCGATGTCGTCGCCGGCGTCGAACAGCAGACGGCGCACGGCCGAGTCGGTCACCTCGTCATCGGCAATGGCAATGGGGCGCATGTGCAGCGATACCAGTTTTGCCACGTAGCGCATCTTCTCGTTCTGCGGCATCTTGTAGTCGCGGAACAGTT
Source organism: Bacteroidaceae bacterium (assembly GCA_045636545.1). GTDB lineage: Bacteria > Bacteroidota > Bacteroidia > Bacteroidales > Bacteroidaceae > HGM04593. The sequence continues at coordinate 58,060 of JAZTXR010000050.1, read as the reverse complement.
TCAGCACCATCTTCTCGCCGACGATGTTGTGGTTGTGGAATGTCCATTTGAGCACGGGGTCCCAACGTTTGGTCTTGGGCTTGCCGATGTCGTGCAGCAGTGCTGCCCAGCGCAGCCACAGGTCATCGGTGTTCTTGGCTATGTTGTCGAGCACCTCAAGGGTGTGGTAGAACATCTCCTTGTGGCTATATCCGTTGCGTGTCTCAACGCCTTGCATTGCAGCAAGTTGGGGGAATATTATTTCAAGCAGGCCGCAGCGGTCGAGTTCTATGAATCCTTTCGACGGGATTGGTGAGAGCAGAATCTTGTTCAGCTCCTCGTTTATCCTCTCGCGCGAGATAATCTTTATTCGCTCCTTGTTGTCGCACAGTGCCTGGAAGGTCTCCTCCTCTATGTGGAAGTTCAGCTGTGTGGCAAAACGTATGCAACGCATCATGCGCAGCGGGTCGTCGCTGAATGTTATGCCCGGTTCCAACGGTGTGCTTATGATGCGGTCCTCAAGGTCGAGCATTCCGTCGAACGGGTCTACAAGTTCGCCAAAGCGGGCTGCATTCAGGCATATTGCCATTGCGTTTATGGTGAAATCGCGGCGGTTCTGGTCATCCTCCAATGTGCCGTCCTCCACAATGGGGTTGCGCGAGTTGCGGTTGTAGCTCTCCTTGCGTGCACCCACAAACTCAATTTCGTGTTCTCTGTATTTTACCTGTGCCGTGCCAAAGTTTGCATAGACTGCAAGGTGCGCACCCTTGCCCAGCTTCTTGCTGAAGGCGCGCGCCATCTCAATGCCTTTGCCCACAACCACCACGTCAATGTCGGTCGATGGGCGCTCAAGGAATATATCCCGTACATATCCGCCAACCACGTAGCACTCCACGCCCAACTCGTCGGCAGTCTCCGAAATCTTGCGGAAGATGGGAGTGTCAAGCAATTTGCAAAGTTCTTCTCTTGTCGGCTTATACATCGTCTTGTAAATTTTGTGCTTGTAAAGATACTCAATTTGACATTATAAATAAAAAGATACCCGTTAAAACTGTGCAATAAATCTCCACGATGGCAAAAAAAGTCACGCCATGCCGCAAATAACGATAATTAATGCTACTTTTGTAGAAGTATGAATCTAATAATTGGGGAATATGATAAAAACCGGTAAAGCCGTTCTGTTTGCCGTTACGGCACTTTTTGCTTTCTCTTGTGTGTCAAAGGTTGAAGACCCGGCCGTGGAGTTGCTTTCTCGCGCCCGCGTGGAGTATGAGAGCGGTAACTACAACAATACCCGTGCTCTGCTCGACAGTATAAAGATTGTATCGCCAAAGGCCTACAAGACACTGCGTGAGGCCGAGATACTGCGCCGCGAGGCTATGAAAAAGGAGTGCGAGCGCAATGTCGCTTTTTATGAGAGTGAACTGCAGTCGCTCATTGCGGCGCGCGACTCCTTGGCGACGACATTCGATTTCAATTTCGACAAACGCTATCAGAACAAAGGCTATTACACCGCGCCTTCACAGACTATTGCACAGAATGTCTACAATAACTTCCTGCGTGCAAGTGTGCATGAGGACGGCGCAATGTACCTCACATCGTTCTATCGTGGAAAGAGCATAAGGCACAAATGTGTGAAACTGTCGGCAGGCGATACATACGTCTTGTGTGACAAGCCGTTCCTCGAGAGGAACTACAAGGACCTTGGAGTGAACAATGAGCGCCGCGACTACAAATATGGCGAGGATGCAGGCCTTGTCGATTTTCTTCTTCTCACCGAGGGCCCGATAGAGGTGGAACTCTCAGGGGCGAATGCTAAGGCCAATTATACCTTGCGCCCTGCCGATGTGGCTGCCATACGCAAGGTCTATGAGCTCTCACGCGCAATCCTTGCAGTGAAGAAGGTTGAGGATTTACTTGGCGAAGCACGTTATATGCTCGATTTCCTGAAAAAGAGCGAAGCGCGCTCAACCGCATCTGCGGCAGATAGTATGGAGGTTGCCGTGGAGGAATAAAATAAGTCATATATAAAAACAGTAGAAGCCTTTCCGCACGGAAAGGCTTCTACTGTTTTTATTGCTTGGAATGATTACTTCATGTTCTTTACAATCTCGTATGTATCGCTTGCAATCATCATCTCCTCATCTGTTGGGATAAGCAATACCTTGACCTTTGAATTTGGAGTAGAGAGCACAGCCTCTTCGCCACGTGTCTTGTTGTTGACCTCCTTGTCAAGCTCAACGCCAAGGAACCCGAGACCCTCGAGTGCTGCCTCGCGGCAATCTGCCTGGTTCTCACCCACACCGCCTGCAAAGATGATTACGTCAACACCGCCCATGGCAGCGGCGTATGCACCGATGTACTTCTTTATGCGGTAGAAGTTCATTGTGTTTGAAAGCTGGGCACGCTTGTTGCCCTCATCGGCAGCAGCCTTCACCTCGCGCATGTCCGATGAAATGCCTGTGATACCGGCAACGCCCGATTTCTTGTTGAGCATGTCAATCATACCCTGCATGTCAAGGCCTGTCTTGTCCATGACGTATGGGAAAATACCCGGGTCAACATCGCCACTGCGTGTACCCATCATGAGGCCTGCAAGTGGGGTCATACCCATTGATGTATCAACGCTCTTGCCATCCTTTACGGCAGCAACCGAAGCGCCGTTACCAATGTGGCAAGTGACTATCTTGCTGCCCTCTGCCGGTATGTTCAGCATCTCCAGGGCACGCTTTGTGATGTAGCGGTGCGATGTTCCGTGGAAACCATAGCGGCGCACGCCATACTGCTCATAGAGCTCATATGGGAGAGCGTACATGTATGCGTAGTCGGGCATTGTCTGGTGGAAAGCTGTGTCGAACACACCAACCTGTGGCATTTCGGGAGCAACCTCCTTAACGGCATTCACACCCTTGAGGTTTGCAGGGTTGTGGAGTGGGGCAAGGTCATTGCAAGCCTCGAACACCTCGAGAACCTCGTCGGTGAGCAGTGTAGAGGCGCTGAACTTCTCACCACCGTGTACCATGCGGTGACCTACTGCATCAATCTCCTCGATAGAGCCTACTGCGCCGAACTTCTCGCTTGTAAGGATATCGAAAATGAGACGTACACCAATTGTGTGCTCGGGGATAGATGCGAAGATTGTCTCCTTCTCGCCGTTGGGCAGGTTGAACTTGATGAAAGAGCCCTCAAGGCCAATCTTCTCTATGCCACCCTTTGCAAGCACGTTCTTTGACTCAATGTCAATGAGCTGATATTTGATTGATGAACTTCCGCAGTTCAATACAAGAATCTTCATTTCTTTATATATTTATTTGTTTGTTACCTTAATTATTTCTTTGCTGCAATAGCCTGGTTTGCAGTGATGGCAATCATCATGTATACGTCCTCGATTGAGCAACCGCGTGAAAGGTCGTTCACAGGGCGTGCAATACCCTGGAGTACGGGGCCGATAGCCTCGGCATGGCCCAGGCGCTGAACGAGCTTGTAACCGATGTTGCCTGCGCCAAGGTCGGGGAATACAAGGACGTTTGCCTTGCCTGCAACCTTTGAGCCGGGAGCCTTGCTCTGGCCTACGAATGGAACAAGAGCCGCATCGGCCTGCAACTCGCCATCGAGTGACAGTTCGGGGTCGAGTTCGTGTGCAAGGCGTGTAGCCTCAACAACCTTGTCTACCATCTCGTGCTTTGCCGAACCCTTTGTAGAGAAGCTGAGCATTGCAACACGTGGCTCCTCAAAGCCTGCGATGGCCTTTGCTGTCTGTGCTGTGCACACTGCAATCTGTGAGAGCTGGTTAGCATCGGGCTGTGGAGTAACTGCAACGTCGGCAACAAAGAGAACGCCGTCCTCGCCATACTCCTTTGCGTTTGTGATGAGCATCATTGCACCGCTTACGCAGCTGATGCCCGGAGTTGTCTTGATGATCTGCAATGCAGGGCGCAATACGTTACCTGTTGTGTTGAGTGCACCTGCCACCTGGCCGTCGGCATCGCCGTTCTTGATGATGAGGCAACCAAGATACAATGGGTTGCAAACGAGCTTCTGTGCATCCTCCATTGTCATACCCTTTGCCTTGCGCAACTCAAAGAGCAGGTTTGCATACTTCTCGGCATCGGGGTTGTTGCATGGGTCGATGATTGTAGCCTTCTCAATGTTTGCAAGGCCATGCTGCTGTGCAAGTGAAAGAATCTCCTCCTTGTTGCCAAGAAGAATAATCTCTGCAATGCCGTCGGCAACAGCCTTGTCTGCGGCCTTCAATGTACGCTCCTCGGTACCCTCGGGGAGAACGATGCGCTGCTTGTTCTGCTGAGCGCGCTCAATCAAATTCTTAATAACATCCATAGTATAAATAATTTAATTTTGTAAAAATTCGTTTTTTATGTCTGTGGAGTGTTATCACGCAGGCATACTATATGCAAAGGTAATTTAAACATTATTGACAGCAAAATAAATTCTGTTTATTTTAGGTATAAAAGAGGAGATATTGATACTACCGATGCATAACACATGAGCGGAAGGGTACAAACCACCCCTCCGCTCTTGAGTTGTCATGTTTTTGTTTTATTAATTGACAGCGACCTTTATGCTCTTTTCTCCAATTTTTACTATTGCAATGTCGCCTTTTGAAAGGCCTGTTGTAACTGTTGCCGTGCTGTTTTCGATTGTTGCTGCGCCAACGAGCACACCGTCGGTTGTGTAGACAGCAACCTCCTCGCCGTCAAGCTGGCAACAGATTGACAATACACCGCCATTTGATGTTACAAGTGCTGCTTTTGCCGGGATATTGATAATGCCAGTATCATCTGCGGTGCACTCACATTCAATCCAACAGAGTGTCGCGTTGACTGTCTCCGAATTTTCGTGACCTGTTGCCATTGCATAAACGCAGATGTCGTATGTTGCCGATAGTTCAAATTTGTTGCTGTAGTAATTTTTTGCATAATTGTTTGTGACAGTTGTTATAAACTCTGCACCCTCTGTTTCACATTCAATTTCAATTTTGCCGTTGCTATATGATATTACAGGTGTAGCGCAAACTTTTACTTCGGGCTCAACATAATCTTCCCCGTCGAGTGTAACAATAGTTCCGAAACTGCTCCACGGCGCAGTTGTCTTATAGCTGTTTATAGCCTCGGTAGGCACATGCAGTGTCATATACTCGGGGTAAGACTCATTGAAAGCATCGCTACTTGTCGACGGCACCGTTGTCGCAAGGCAATAAACATCTGCAAGATTTTCACATTTTGCAAATGCTACTGAATAAATGTTTTTCACACCACTTCCTATTGTTGCTGTTTCAAGGCCGGTACAGCCATAGAACGCAGAGCTTCCAATGCTTGTAACGCTATTGGGGATTATAATGTTTGTAAGGCCGGTACAATCTGAGAACGCCCAACCTCCAATGCTTGTTACGCTGTTAGGGATTACAATGTTTGTAAGGCCGGAGCAACCAGCGAACGCAGCACTTCCAATAGTTGTAACGCTGTTCGGGATTTCAATGCTTGTAAGGCCGGTGCAACTACTGAATGCAGAGCTTCCAATGCTTGTTACGCTGTTTGGAATTTCAATGCTTGTAAGGCTTTTGCAATTATAGAACGCCTCAGTTCCAATGCTTGTAACGCTGTTAGGTATTGTAATGCTTGTAAGGCCGGTGCAACCCTCGAACGCTTCATCTCCAATGCTTGTTATGCTGTTAGGAATTTCAAAGCTTGTAAGGCCGGAGCAATATTGGAACGCTCCATTTCCAATGCTTGTAACACTGCTTGGGATTTCAATGCTTGTAAGGCCGGAGCAATATTGGAACGCATATTTTCCAATGTTTGTAACACTGTTTGGTATTTCAATGCTGGTAAGGCCTCTGCAATTATAGAACGCCACCTCTCCAATGCTTGTTACGCTGTTTGGTATTTCAATGCTTGTAAGGCCTGTGCAACCATAGAACGCATGACGTCCAATGCTTGTAACGCTGTTAGGGATTTCAATGCTAGTAAGGCCGGAGCAATATTGGAACGTATATTTTCCAATGCTTGTAACACTGTTTGGTATTTCAATGCTTGTAAGGCCAGTACAATTATAGAACGCCTCGTCTCCAATGCTTGTTACGCTGTTTGGGATTTCAATGCCGGTAAGGCCTCTGCAATTATAGAACGCACTACCTCCAATGCTTGTTACTCTGCATGTCACTCCGTTGTGTGTTATTTCGCTTGGTATAACAATCTCCCCGGAATAATTGCCTCCCTTAATTACTGTTGCTTTTTTTGCTTTAGTAATAACATCGTACCTGATGCCGTCGATTGTCACCTCTTCTGCTTTCACAGTTCCCATGCAACACAATAATAAAAGTGCTGTAAATAATCCTTTTAGATGTTTCATAATTGTATAAGTTTTGTTTGTGTTTATTATCGATTATTTCATCAATCTCTTTTTTTCGAAGAGATATACAATTTGTGGCTTTTGTCAGTTAAATGACAGAAAATACAAAAAGTAACCCTTGTTTCGTTATTTTTTTTAGAAATTCAAACAGCTTCTTAAACAGTTCCTAAATCCTGCTATATTCATTTAAGAGGTTCTTTTTGTAATAGTGACGGTGGGATGCCGTTTGATTTCATTCAATTTATTGCTATCTTCGCGTAAATAAGGACTGAAAAATGAAGATACGTGACAGAATATTGGCTTTGCTTGGCGAGATAGGCCGCGGTGTGTACGAGAAGGAGACTGAATTGCGTTTGGGATTGTTGGCGGCGTTGGCCGGTGAGAGTATGATTCTTCTTGGCCCACCGGGTGTGGCAAAGAGTATGGTGGCGCGCAGGTTGAAGGATGCTTTTGCCGGTGCGCGTTCATTCGAGTACCTGATGTCGCGTTTCAGTACCCCCGATGATATCTTTGGCCCTGTGAGCATCAGCAAACTCAAGGAGAATGATACCTATGAGCGTGTCATTGACGGATATCTGCCGACTGCCGATGTTGTCTTTCTGGACGAGATATGGAAAGCGGGGCCGGCAATCCAGAACACTCTGCTTACAGCCCTGAATGAAAAGATTTTCCGTAATGGCAACAGCGAGGTGGTTCTGCCCCTCAAGCTGCTGGTGGCGGCGAGTAATGAATTGCCGGCCGATGGTGAGGGGCTTGAGGCTCTGTGGGACAGGTTTCTTGTGCGTTATATGTCACAGGGTGTCAAGGATAAAAAGGCTTTTCTCTCAATGATACTTGATACCGACGAGGTGCAGTATCCGGCACAGTTGGAGCAACTGCAGATAACCGGCGCTGAATATGAACAATGGCGAAGGGAGATTGCAGCGGTGGATGTTGATGCCGCTGTCATGGAGAGTGTTCTTTACATACGTGAACAGTTGCAGAATATGACGGACAAGGAGAGTGGTGCGGTGTACAGCATATATGTGAGTGACCGCCGTTGGAAAAAGGCTGTGAATCTGTTGAGGGCATCGGCTTTTGTACACGGTCGCAGGCAGACAAACCTTTCGGATGTTGCAGTGCTTGCGCATTGTCTTTGGAACGAGCCTGCCGAGTGCGCAGTGGTGCGCGAGGTGGTCACAAACTCGCTGTTTGCGGCGCTTGACAAACGGCATGTGCAATTGCAGCAGCGGGTTGAGAAGGCTGTGCGTATGAAGCGTGCTGCAGCTGCGCTCGAGGAGACGAGAATGCAGGCAAGGCCCGAGGATGTCAACCTGATATTGTACGATGACTTCTATTACAGGCTGAGTACATACAACACGGGTAACACATATATCTTTGCCTCGGATTATCATCGCCTGCCAAGCATAACGGAGCGTAATCCCGTGTCGGGGCATCTGTATACCGATGCGACCGACCCTGCGAAAGAGCGCATCAGAGCCTTTGGCAATAATACAAATTATAACAGCGGTGAGAAGGTAAGGCTAATGCGCGACCGGGAGTTCTTGTATATCAACGGTGTGCGCTGTGAGTTGGAACGCTATTCGGCGCGCGAGATGGCTGCGCTGCAGAACAGGCAGGCTTCTCTGTTCACTGCCGACGGGTATGACTATGAGGCCGAGATTGAGCAGTGTGCTGCTGGATTGAACGGCATAAACAGCTGCCTTGCCGACAATATTTTCATAAACCCGGCCGATGCGGAACGCATGCGCTCCGTGGTGAGTGAAATGATGAGGCGGATTGCTTTGACAAGGGCTGATATAAGCGAGTTGCTCTATGGCTGATGTGAGTGAAATGTATGCCGAGGGGTGGCACTATGTCAATATCCTTGATGGGTTTGTAAAGACTGGAATCCTGCCCGACAGGAGCGGCCAATGTGTAACAGACTACCTCGAGAATTATCTTTATGAGGTAATGGGCGACCCTTTTGTCATTTACAATGTGTTGAGTGACGATGTCAAGGCACGCGTCTTCTATGATAATATGCTTGCATTCATTAAACAGATTGTCACACGCGAGAAATTCAGGAACTCATGTGCGCAAGGGCAACTGCAAAAAATGAGGCATGCTCTCCTTTGGAGTGAACGCAAGAAACGTGACGGGTGGAACAGGCTGCTCTCGGAGATAAGCGATGAGTTCCAGCAGTTTGGTTTTGACGAGCGTTACTACAGGGAAAAATTCGGAAGTGAAGGCGGACTTGCCGATGAGGAGGTGTGGAAAAGGATGATTGATGACTGGAACAAGGCTTTTGACCGTCGCCGGCAGGAACAACAACGGCGCGATGTGGAGGATATAAAGGAACGCAACAGTAAAATCCTGAAACAGAACCTTGTGGGCATCCCTGAATATCTTAAAAAGAACGGAGTGGAGAAGGAAATGTTCTTCCAGGCCTGGGGAATGATGGCCGGTCAGTGGAATTCTCTTGTCTTTGAGCAGTTCCTGTGTGTGGCAAGGGTGCAGAAACAGTATCCTCAGTTGCAAAGGATTGCCGACATGATGGGGCGTGAGCCCGACGAAAATGGCAAGAGGCGTATGTCTGTATCTTATGGAGGTGCAATGGAACTTGAGCATGCTTCAAAGAGTGACATACTGGGTGTGACGTTGGGGCAGGATATCAGGTCGATGCTTCCGCTTGAGTGTGCGCATTGTGGTGACGACACCCTCTACGATGTGTTTTTGTATAAATACGCGACCAATAGCCTGCAGAGCTTCCGTCACAAGAGCGAGCTCCTGAAGCCATCAAGGGGGCTGAACCGCAGGCCGGCAAGGCTCAAAGGTCCAATGATTGTGTGTGTTGACCGTTCGGGAAGCATGAGCGGGCACCCGGAGTTGTTGGTGAACTCGCTGATGATGAAACTGCTTTTGATGGCCGAGCGACAGCGGCGCGACCTTTTCCTTGTCTCTTTTTCGGTCGATGCGCAGCCAATCAATGTGATGCGTGACCGCGCAGCATTGCTGAATTTCTTCAGGCACAAGTCGGATGGTGGCACAAATGCCGCGCGTATGCTGGATATTGTATTCGCGTTGCTTGAGAAGGGTACATACGCTTCGGCCGATGTTCTATGGTGTACAGATTTCATCATACCTATGTGTGGTGTTGTTCAACGCAGACGGCTTGCGGAGTACCGGAGGTCGGGTACAAGGTTCTATGGTCTAAAAATAGGTCATGCTACCGACATGGGGTGGGGAGAACTCTTTGATGAGATAGTTGAGGTATAAACAAAGCGACAGGTCACTTTTTAAAAAAGTGACCTGTCGCTTTTATGTTATGTAGGTTCTGCTTTTACGCAAGCAGTTCTTTCAGTTCTTCGGCGGTAACTGTTTTCTGTTCGCCGGTAGTCATGTTCTTCAGTGCGACGGTGCCGTCGGTCATCTCCTGCTCGCCAATGATGGCAACAAACGGAATGGCCTTGTTGTTGGCATATCCCATCTGTTTCTTCATCTTGTCGCTGCTTGGGAAAAGCTCGGCCGAGATGCCGGCCTTGCGCAACTCACCGATAATCTGCAGTGAGCGCAATGCCTCCTTGTCGCCAAAGTTCACGAACATCACCTTTGTGGTGCTGATGGCATCCTGTGGGTAGAGGTCGAGCTGGTTCATGACATCATAGATGCGGTCGGCACCGAACGAGATACCTACACCCGACATTCCGTCCATGCCGAACACGCCGGTGAGGTTGTCATAACGTCCGCCGCCTGTGATGCTGCCGATGGCAACGTCGAGCGCCTTCACCTCAAGGATTGCGCCGGTGTAGTAGTTGAGGCCGCGCGCAAGGGTAAGGTCAATGTCGAGCGTGCTCTTTATTCCCATGCCCTTTATTGTATCGAGTATGAACTGCAGCTCCTCTACACCTTTCTCGCCAATGGCGTTGCCACTGAGTGTCTGGGCAAGAATCTGCATCTTCTCCCCGTTGTTGCCTTGTGCCTTGAGGATGGGCAATAGCTTTTCAATTGACCCGTCGCTTATTTCCTTGCTCTTGAGCTCGGCAATGACACCGTCGAGGCCAATCTTGTCAATCTTGTCTATGGCTACGGTGATGTCTATTATCTTCTCGGGCTCTCCAATGACGTCGGCTATGCCGGCAAGCACCTTGCGGTTGTTGAGCTTTATGGCAACGCGTATGCCCAGTTTCTCAAAGACGTAGTCGATGAGCTGTATGAGTTCCACCTCGTTGATGAGCGAGTTGTTGCCGATGATGTCGGCATCGCACTGGTAGAACTCGCGGTAACGTCCCTTCTGTGGGCGGTCGGCACGCCACACGGGTTGTATCTGGTAGCGCTTGAAGGGGAATGTGAGCTCCTCGCGGTGCATTACCACGTAGCGTGCAAAAGGCACTGTAAGGTCGTAGCGCAGGCCCTTCTCGCAGAACTTTGATGCCAGCTTGGCGGCGTTGCGGCCGAGCAGCTCCTCGTCGGTGAGTCCCTTGAAGTAGTCGCCCGAGTTCTGTATCTTGAAAAGCAGTTTGTCGCCCTCCTCGCCATATTTTCCCATGAGCGTAGAGAGGTTCTCCATTGCCGGTGTCTCAATCTGCTGGAACCCGAACAGGTGGAATGCCTTGCGTATTGTGTCGAATATGTAGTTTCTGCGGGACATCTCAATGGGTGAGAAATCCCTTGTTCCCTTTGGTATTGATGGTTTTGCTGCCATTGTCTATTGATGTTTTTTTAGTCGCGTCTGTTAAGGAATATCATTACATAGTAGAGCAGTGTCGCCAGTGACGACAGTGCTGCAACAACGTATGTGTATGCTGCCGAGCGCAGTGCTCCGCAAGCGAATTTGTGGTTCTGTGAATTTGTTATGCCGGCAGTATGCAACCAGGCAAGCGCTCTGCGGCTTGCATCTACCTCAACAGGCAGTGTGATGAAGCTGAAGAGTGTTGTTGTCGCAAACAGAATGATGCCTGCCAGCAGCAGTCCCGGCATGGACTGCACAGTGAGGATGCCTATGAGCAGCACCCAGCTCATTATGTTCGACGAGAAAGAGACCACAGGTACCATAGCCGAGCGCATCTTGAGTGGAGCGTATGCCTTTGCGTGCTGGATAGCGTGTCCGCACTCGTGCGCGGCAACGGCCACAGCGGCAATGCTTGCCGAGCTGTACACACCCTGGCTCAGGTTTACCGTCTTTGTCGCGGGGTTGTAGTGGTCGGTGAGTGTGCCCGGCGTGCTGGTCACCTTTACGTCATATATGCCATTGTCGTGCAACATCTTCACGGCAACGTCGCGCCCGGTCATTGCTACGGGCATCTTTGAGTATTTCTCGAACTTGCTTTTGAGGTTGGCCTGTACAATGTAGCTTACGATGGCAATGCCAAGGAACAGTATCAGGTATGTGTAGTTGTAACCTACTGTTGTGTATGCTGTTGTTAAGAACATGGTATTGTTTCTAAAATTTACTTGGTAATAATATAGATGTTGACCCAAAACAAATGTATGTCATATCGACCGTATGTGAGATATCTCAAATATTGCTTTTAAGATCCCTCACGCAAGGTTCGGGATGACATAAACGAGGAAAATATCTATATTGTTTCTTGAAATTTCAATAAGTAAGGGCAGGCTGACCCTGCCCCTACATATTGTGTTTTAAATGTTATTGGATATTGCGTGTGATTGTCTGGTCGCGGTCGGGGCCTATTGACAGGTACTTCACGGGCACGCCAAGCTCCTTCTCCAGGAACGCGATGTAATCCTTGAATGCCTGTGGCAGCTCCTCCTCGCTACGCAGTTTGGTGAGGTCGGTCATCCAACCCTTTACCTCGGTATATACAGGTTCAACGCCCTCAATGTCGTATGGCAGGTGAGTGAGTGTCTCGCCGTTCTTCTTGTATGCGATACAAGCCTTTATTGTGGGGAATGTGTCGAGCACGTCGCTCTTCATGAGAATGAGGTGGGTCACACCGTTTATCATGATTGTGTATTTGAGCGCTACAAGGTCAATCCATCCGCAACGGCGCTCACGGCCTGTCACGGCGCCATACTCGTGGCCACGGTCGCGCATCAGCTTGCCGTCCTCGTCGAAAAGCTCTGTGGGGAACGGACCGGCACCAACGCGTGTGCAGTATGCCTTTGTGATACCATAGACGTGGCCAATTCTGTTTGGAGCAACACCCAAGCCTGTGCAGGCACCCGCGCATACTGTGTTCGATGATGTTACGAATGGGTAGCTGCCGAAATCGATGTCGAGCATACTGCCCTGTGCACCCTCGCAAAGGATTGACTTGCCCTCGTTCATCAGGTCATTGATGAGCTGCTCGCTGTCTATGAGGCGGAACTTCTTGAGGTACTCTACTGCTGCAAGCCACTCCTGCTCAATTGCAGTGATGTCATAGCTGTAGTTCATGTCCTTGAGAATCTGCTCGTGACGTGCCTTTGCCTGTGCATATTTCTGCTCGAAGTTCTCGAGGATGTCACCGACACGCAGGCCGTTACGGCTTATCTTGTCGGTATATGTGGGGCCTATGCCCTTGCCGGTGGTGCCCACCTTGGCATCGCCCTTGGCAGCCTCGTATGCGGCATCGAGCACGCGGTGTGTGGGCAGGATGAGATGTGCCTTCTTTGAGATGTAAAGGTTCTTTGTGAGGTCATAGCCTGCCTCGATGAGGCTCTCGGCCTCGCCTTTGAAAAGGGCCGGGTCGAGCACAACACCGTTACCTATGATATTTACCTTGCCTCCTTGGAAGATGCCCGATGGAATTGAACGCAAAACGAACTTCTTGCCGTCGAACTCCAAAGTGTGGCCGGCGTTTGGACCGCCCTGAAAACGTGCGACAACGTCGTAGTTGGGTGTCAATACGTCAACGACTTTGCCTTTTCCTTCGTCGCCCCACTGGAGGCCTAATAGTACATCGATGTTCTGTTTCATTGTTTTATACTTTTTGTCAGCTTTGCCTTACGTCTCTTCATTGCCTGGTTGCACTTGTTGCAGAGCCCGTGAAGGTGCAGCGAGTAATGGGTTAAATGAAATTTCTTTATGTTCTTTGTTATCTCGTCTGTTATGTCAATGTTGCTCAGCTCGGTAACCTTGCCGCACTTTGTGCAGATGGTGTATGACTTTGAAGTCCCGTAGCACTTCTCGTATTTCGACACGGTACCGAACTGGTGGTGTGTCACAAGGTTGGCCTTTATGAGCATTGTTATGGTGTTGTATATGGTTGCACGGCTCACGCGGAACTTCACGTTCTTCTCAAGGTACTCCATAAGTTCCTTTATCTCAAAGCTACCGTTGATTGAATATATTGCATCGAGGATGGCGAAACGCTCGGGTGTGCGCCTGCATCTGTTCTCTTTCAGGTATTCCGTGAATACCCGGTTTGCAATTTCCACAATCCTGTTGCTGTCCATATTCCCATCAATTCCACAATGCAGGCTTCTTGCCGCTCCCCGAAGCTCCGGTGCTACAGGCCGGTATAAGCCATTATCGTAGTTTCAACACACAAAGTTATCGTTTATTTTTATAATATGGTAGATAAATGGGTTTAAATTTCCATAAAAAATGGCAAATGTCGGCTTTAGGGCAAAAAAAAGACGTGCATGCACGTCTTTTGTCTATTCATCAAAGCTCTCCAGCAGCGCTGTGAGGCTTGCCGGCGGGGTAGTGCTGTGTGCAGCTATTGCTTCCCTCAACCTTTTTGCTGCACCGGGTGTGCGGTCCAGGTAGTTCATCGCTGCATTGAGGGCACATCTGCCGGCTACACCGTGCTTGTCATGCAGGCCTGCAAGTCTGCTGAAAAACTCAAGTTCCTGCTCCCCTGTGGGTGCTGTGCCCTTGCGCACAAGATGCGATATCGTGAGGTAGCCGCAATATGCGTGCAGGCCTTCGCTGTTTGCCGTCCATTGCAGCGCCTTGCCCCATGCATCGGGCATTCGGCAAAGCAGGTGCATCGCAAGGTGGTCGGCAATCTCGGTGAACTTTGTCTCGGCAATCCACTTGTCGGCCACGCTCTCCACCTCGCTCTCGGGTAGCAGGAATATGGCCAGCATCTTGCACTCCCTTATGTTGTCCTGCCATAATCTCTCGGCAAGTTCCTTGTCTTTTGCGTGTGCCAGGGCAATATCCTTCAGGCGTGGGATTTCCACGCCGAAATTTATCTTGTAATCAAGTCCCTGGCGGCGTTGCAGTGTCGACACTACGCCGTTCATTGCCAGGCGAAGCGATTTCTTAATCTCACGTACCTTGTCGTTTATGCACTCTTCCATCCCCGGTTTACTTGGTTATTGTGTGTTTCTTGCGGTAGTTGTTGGGTGTCTCGCCTACGACACGGTAGAACGATGCGTAGAACGACTGGCGGTTGGCGAAGCCGACACTCTTGCCAATCTCCTCGATTGTCATCTCCTGGTAGCGCCTGTCGACGAGCTTGTGCTGCGCCTCCTTTATGCGGTGCTCGTTTATGAGGCACGAGAAATTTGTGTTGAAGCGTGAATTGATTACCGCCGAAATGTACCTTGTGTTGGTGCCAAGCTCAACGGCAAGCTCCTTTGCCGTGAAGTCCTTGTTGCGGTAGCGCTTTTCTATGATTATTATGTTGAGTATGCGGTCATACAGCTCATCGGCCAGTTCGGCGCGTATGAGCGAGCGGTATGCCGCGTTCTTTTCCTGTTTTTCCCTTATGTTGTAGGGAGCCGGTGAATTCTCTGTCATGATGGTTGTTTTTCAATGTTCCCCCAAAAGTACAACCATTTTTTATAAAAAACAGTGTTTTCGTGTTTTTTTTGAGTTATTACAGCGTTTTCGCTATGTAAATATTTTTTACAGGTGATGTTGCTGTTCTTTGTTCAGGAATTGTCAGGCAAAAAGCATTGCAAGACCGCTTGCGGTGGATGAGAAAGGTTGTTCCGCGTGTGTGTTTGGATTTCATACCTCTCTGTCGGCAAGCCGCCTGCTCCCCTGTTTCAGGGGAGCGCCTTTGAGATATTTGTGAAAGAGGAAGAGTTTTTCCCTTTTCCGTGATTTGTTTCCATTTCCCTTCGCCACGCTTGTCTCTCTTCCAAAAGAGTGGCTGCTTGTTTGCAATTATAGTGCTCCACTAAGTTAGGGGAGCTGCCCACAGGGCTGAGGGGTATGAAAACATAGCCTTAAAATATCATCATATCCTTGTCGGCTCCAAGTGAGGCCGCTTTTTCGCGGCATTTCCTTGCTGCATCCTTCTTGCCCATCTTCTCATAGATGATTGATTTCAGAATGTAGTTGTTGGCATTCCCGGGGTCAATGACTATAGCTTTCTCAAGGTCAATCATTGCAAGCTCATTGTGTCCGCGTTCCCTCTCGAGGTTGCTGCGTGCGATGTAAAGCTCTGCAATGTCGGGGTTCTCCTCAATCATTGCCGACAGGAGCATGAGGCTCTCGTCGTAGCGCTTCTCCTTCTGGTAGAGCATTGCCATTCCAAGCTGCACGCTCAAGTTGTCGGGGAGCCAGTACTGCAGTTGCCTGTAATCCTCCCATGCTTTGCCGTACATGCCGGTGTTGGTGTATATGTGTGCCCTGCACAGCAGTGCCCCGGTGTTGCTCGGCTCGTGTTTGAGCAGCCTGTCATAGTCGGCAAGCGCACGTTCCGTGCTGTCGAGCTGCAGGTAGATGTTTGCCCGTTGTTGCAGGAGGGTAAGCTCGTCGGGGATAATCTCCAGCGCCTTCTCATACTCCTTCAAGGCTTTGGGCAATTCACCAAGCATCTGGTACGAGTATGCGAGGTTTGCGAGTGCATATATCTTTTCGCTGTTGCCCGTGCTGCAGGCCACTGCTTCCTCAAAGCACTGTACAGCCTGGGCGTAGTTGTTCTCTTTGATGTAATCAATACCTTTTTGGCAGATGCTGTCGTAGTTTTGCGACTTTAAGGCAATTGTTATGAACAGGAGTGTCAATGATAGTATGGTTCTCATCAATAGGAATGTTTGTCGGTTTGCTTGCGAAGATAATACATTTATCCATAAGCGGTTTTATGTTTCATATTAAAATATATTAAACAGATATTAAACACTTCTAAAGAGAATCCCGTCTTTTGTTCCCTGCGAAAAAAAGAGTGTCTTATAGTTAAAAATGATATGCAAGCACTTGACGTTTGCGAATAATTGTTGTATCTTCGCGGCAGAAAATGGATTGCCGTCTCTCCTTTTATGGTAAAACGGCAATTTTAAAAGGCCTTGGTAGTTCAATGGATAGAATAAGTCTCTCCTAAAGATTAGATTCGGGTTCGATTCCCGACCGAGGTACAAGGTGGAGAAGGCGGTTGTCTCTTTCCACTTTTTTTGTTTAAAACACGTCACGTCTTACGGTTGTAAGTCTTTTACACAAACTATGAAACACGATTTTCTGAATGACAGTAACTGCACCTTCAAATCTATGTTCTGTGGATGGTACAGTCTGTCAAAGCCTTTCTTGAGTGAACTTCCTTTCGTCATGTTCTTTATGAAACTGATGGGATTGAAAACGATATGTGAGCTAATAGTGCAACGTGCAAATGTACTTGAGAATGTTTCTAAGTTTCCAACATATTTGAACTTGTTTGGCAGAATTGCCATATTGTTCCTGTTTGCATATCTCTTGGCGGCAGTTCTGAACGTGATAAGAAAGGACACCGTCAGACGTTGTGTCAAGTCTCTTTTTTATCTGATTATAATACTGCTTTTCTCTATAAGGTATTTTCTGCTGTCAAAATTCGGGCTTGAGATATCTCCTACCTGTTTTGTCCTTTTGGCAGAGACAACCGCGACCGAATCGAAGGAATTCATAGACCAATATATTCTCTCCTATTCAATGTTGCCTTTGCTGAGGCTTATCCTTGGTTATGTCTCGGCAATTATTGTAGCCGAGGTTTCTTGGTTCTTCATAAAGAAAAGAGTGTGTAAAATGAAGAAAACCCCGCTTCTCGCTTTGCTCACGACAAGGTGTCTTTCGTTGTTTCTGGCTGCAATATTGTCATTCGGACTTTTTTCGACAAACATATATTGGAGGGTATACAATGCCGAAAACCCCGACTTTATAAACAGCTTGCAGCCACCAGCTGATCCGCTGTCTTCAATATACACCTCCTTGGTGACATTGCAGATGATGTCAAGGAATGTGGCGGATGCCATTGAGGTCAACAAGAAAGTCCATGATGCCGAGAATGCATACACCACACAAGAGGATTCAATAAACGTTGTTGTAGTGATTGGTGAGTCTTATATCAAATGGCATTCCCAACTGTATGGCTATAGTCTTGCTACCACTCCAAATTTAAAAAAAGAACAGCAGGATGGCAGGTTGTTCGTGTTCAATGATGTCATATCTTCCTCAAAAAGTACCAGTATTATGATGAGGGAAATATTTGGTTGTAACAGCAACGGCGTAAAAGAACAATGGTACAATTATCCGACATTTCTTACCATATTCAAAAAGGCCGGGTATAATGTCTGTTTTTGGGATAATCAGCGTGATAATGATAAGATGGCTACATACTCCTTTACCCTGAATAGCTTTTTGTACAACCCCGATTTACAGAATATTATGTATACCTTGACGAATAGCGAGTCGCATGAATTTGATGGCGGTATCGTAGAGTCATTCAATAATGATGTTGATATTAAGGCATATAAGCATAATCTGATACTTTTCCATTTGCAGGGGCAACATGTGACGCCATCATCTCGCTTCCCACACGATACTTTCAAATATTTCACCGCAGATAGCATAAAAAGGGACGATGCTTTCCTGACAAATGAAATGAAGGAGTACATAGCCGATTATGACAATGCAACTCTTTATAATGACTATGTCATGAGTAGGATTATAGATATTTTCAGGGATAGCAATACCGTGCTTCTCTATTTCTCGGATCATGGTGAAGAAGCGTATGATTACAGGGGACAGTGTGGACGAGATTATGGTAAAATGACCCCATTGAGCCTTAAGTATCAATTTGAAATTCCTTTTGTAATCTGGTGTTCCGATTTATACAAGGAGAAACGCCCTGATGTCATAGACAGAATACAGCAAGCTGTTGACCGCCCCTTTGTACTTGATAACATTCATCATATACTTTTTGAACTCGGTGGCGTTGAAACATCATATTATAGTGATAGCTTGAATCTTATAAGCCCCCATTATGAGTGTAAAGAGAGATATATAAAGTTGTTGAGCGGAGAGTATGTGTATGAGAAAATCCGCTATACGGGTGAATGACTTCCTTTTATTGCTCACTCCACGTTATCAGGCTCTATAATAACTTTCATTCCAATGTGACAGTGGGGGTAGAGCGCCTTGATGTCTTCGTTCCTCAATCTCACGCATCCCTCGCTGTTGCGGGTGCCAATGCTCTCGGGGAAAATGGTGCCGTGTATGCCAATGTCATTGAAGCCCGGAACATTGAGCCTGAAAAATAGCGGGCCGTATGCTCCAAGGCGCATGCCCTTTCCGTCACCGAAATCGTGCTTCCACGATGTGGCATCGTACATCATCCTTATCTTGAATTCGCCCTCGGGGGTCTTCTTGTCGCCCACCTCGGTCTTGTTGCCAAGGTTTGTCCCACAAGACACCGGGCAGCTGAATACAGTGTCGTTCTTTTCGTTGATGACAAACAGCTGCAATGCCTTCTTTGATACCACAATATATTTCTGGGCAAAGGAGAGCAACGGCAGTATTGCCAAGAGTGCTGTTATGGTGTATCTTCTCATAATTTGTCTTTTCCTATCGTGTCAGCGAGAATTTCATACTCACACCAAAGTCGGTGGTAGTGGTGGGGTACGAGCTTGTCGAGATGAGCGGTATGGTCTTCTGGCGGTCGAAGTACAGGCTGAACGAGAGTGTCTTGCTGTATGTGTAGTCGGCTGTCACCGAGTAGTTGAACGCCTTGTTTCCGCTTGTTGCCTGTGTGGTTCCCTTGTCAATGCTGCGGCAGATGGACGAGAGGTTCTTGAACGAGAAGTCGGCACGTATGTTGATGTCGTTCCCGCCCTTCTTCTGCTTGCTCTTGCTTGCCTTGCCCGATTTGCCGAACAGTTTGGTGTCCATAATCTTATAGCCAAGGTTGAACGATATCTCCTGGTTCTGTGTCTCAACCATCTGTATTGCAGTGAGGCTCAGGTTGAGTGTTCTCGACTTGATGTACTTTGCGCCGAGTGTCAGGTTGAAGTTCGTTGTCACGTCGAGGCCGATGAGCGGTGAGAAGCTCTCGTTTATGGAGACTGCACCTATATTGTAGCGGCTGCTTGGCATGGGCAGCCCCGTGGTGGTGTTGTTCACAAAGCCTATGCCACGGCTGTACTCCATGTATGTGGCGTATGTGCTGTATGTTCCCACTGCATAGACACTCTTGTATCCGTGCTCAATGTTCACGCTCTTGAAGTGCTTCTCGAAGAACGGCAGTTTCGACAGACCCGAATATTTTATCTTCCAGTTCGGCAGCATACGCAGCATATTGGGGAATATGTCATTGCCTCCAATACCGGTGTATGCCTCCAGGAACGACGGAATCATCACGTCGGCCGAGTATAAGTCCACGCCGCCGTTGGCAGGGTCATACTTCTGCCCTGCGAGGTTGCTCGATACGGGGTATTCGCTACCCTTGTACAGCTCCTCAAGTCCACGGCGGTTCTTGTCGAGGTTGGCTATGAACTTGTCATATACGTCGGAGTGGTAGTTGTTCTTTGCATTGCCGCCACCGAACGATGTGCCTATGGTGATGGTGGTCATCGAGAATCCGCCCGATTCGTTCGAGGGCATACCGTCGTACATGAACTGTATGCTCTTGCTCTGGTTGCGTGTCCAGCTGCCGTTGAGGTCTATCTTGAAATCCTTGAACGGCTCGAGTGTCACCTTGGCCTGCAGGTCCTCGGCAGCAGTGGAGCTTGCCATCGATGCGATGCTGTCACTGCGCAACAACCAGTTGAGCCTGTGTGCCTTCTCAAGGAAGGTGTCGTCTGTGAGGCCGAATGCAAAGCCAAGCCCCGGCGAGTAGATGTCACCCACCTTCTTCTGTCCGAATATGTCACCGGCATCGGTCATGAAGCCCGGCAGGTTCATGGCGTATGCGTTGGTGTAGTTGAACGATGCGTTGCGCACCATCATCAGCACACGTGTGGGGTACTGCATTGCCTTGGCGAACTTGCTGCGTTCACCGTTCTGCTGCTTGGCGGTGACGGTAACCTTTATGCTCACGCTGTCAAGGTTCTTTATGAGAATCTTGTTCTCGTCAATGACCTTGTATTTCAGCTTGTACGGCTCGCCTTTCTTTGTACGTGCCACCACCTCAAGCTTCTTGTTCTTCAGGTTATGTGTCAGGGTTACGGTGGTGTCGCTCTTCAGGCGCAGCTCCTTTGTGAACGGTTTTGCCTTGTTCACCTTGGGCTTCTGGCTCTTTGACGATTTCTGTTTCTTGTTGCTGTTTGCAAATCGCTTGTTTGTCTCCTCGAGGTAAGGGACAAGGTTGTAGAGCTTCTCGAAATTCATCGTTGCCTTGAGACTGACATTGCGCTTGTTGGCAATGTTGTTGCCGACGTTCACGCCCGATACGTTGTTGCCCCTCATCCAGTTGTATGTTGCCGAGTAGCTTGCATCGGCGGTGAGCCACTCGAATACGGGGAACTTGTTGAGCGGCAGGGTGTATGATGCACTGAAATTCTGCTGATAGCTCAGCGGGCGGCCGAAGCTCTGCAGGCTGTGCTTCACCGAGTCTTTCCAAGCGGCATACTCTGTGGGGTATCTCTCCTTGTTTACCGGGAGGAACGGCTCTTCAACCTCTGCATTTGTACCGGTGTTGAGGTTCATCCTCAGGTTGGTCGTCGGGTCCCACTTGATTGCCATCGAGCGGTTCCAGTTGAACTGCTGCGAGAATGTCAACGGAATCTCGTTGTCGCCGCTCATCGACTGCAGGTCGCGGCGCTGGAGTTCCTGGTATGTGCGTGTCATGTCGGTGTTCAGTGCCAGTGACTGCGGCAACGGGTTCACTCCCCACTCCTTGAATATCTTGAGCCACTTTGATTTGTTCTTGATTTTACCGAACGGCTTTATGGTCTTTATGGGGCTTGAATAGTTGTATGAGAGCGAGGCTTTCCAGTTGATGCGGTTCTCCCAGCTCACTGTGCTGCCGCTGTTGTTGGTGGCAGAGTGTGAGAAACTGAGGCTTATGTTCGAGGGGTCGTATGGCATTGGTGTCTTGCTCGATATGTTTATCTTGGCGTTGCTGACGCTGAAGTTGCGCATCACGGAGTGTACCTCCGAGATGTTCTTGATTGAATCACGGCCGGCCTCGTCGTATGTGTCGAGCACATCGTCAAAGGCAAGGTCGGTGTCGAACGGGCTGTAGAGCGGCGATGTCACCTCCTCGGTAAACGAGTAGTAGGTGGGCACGCTCACCTTGAACGAGCGTGGCAGCAGACGTCCCACGTCAAATGTTCCGGTGAGTGAGTAGCGGTAGTGGTCGTCGGTGCGGCGTGCGGCCAGCTTCTCCTCGATGCCACCGAAGCCTGCGGTCTCCATCTTGCCTTGCGCCGCAAAGGTACCAAGGTCGCTGAGCTTTATGTTCAGGTTGCCCTGTGCCGCCCATCCGCTCTTGTTGTTGAAGCCTATGAGGCGCATCTCGTTGACCCACACTGTGGCCGACTTGCTGCTCGAACTGTTGTTGCGCACACCAATCATCATCACCTTCACCTGTCCCAGCGAGGGGCTGCCCACGATGCTTATCCTGTTCTTCGGTGTCTCGCTGTCATACTCGCTGTAGATTGTGGTGTTCGTTACACCCTCGGCATTGCTGTTGCGCAGCGTGTTGCGGCGTATCTTGATGTCCGACAGCCTGCTGAGCGGGATGTCAATCATGTTCTCCTGTGGCCACACGATGGATGCGGCGACAGAACTGTTGCCGTCGTATGAGCCGTGAGGGGTTATTGTCAGCGGCACCTCATACTCATAGTAGTTGCTCTTGTAGTCCGAGCCAAGGCGTATGAACAGCGACATGTCGTTGTTGCCCAGCTGTGTGGCATCGGGCTCAAGCGCTTCGGCGTGTATGAACAGCTGTATGCGCTCATATTGGCGTATGTCGAGGTTGCTCTTCTTGTACACGGCGCGGCTCTCCTTGCTGCCAAGGTTGTTGATGTTGAGCGCAAGAGCCTGTTCGTTGTCCTGTCGCAGCTGTGGCTGGCTGGGGTCGATGATACGCGTCACACCTGGGGGGAGCACATAGTTGACCGGCTTGCGGTCGCCGTGCTCTTCGATGCTGATGGCCGATGTGGTGAACTCACCCGAAACGGTCGGCGTGGTGTTGTTCTTCGATGCAATGGGCTGCAGGTAGGGGCGCCAGTCGCCACGTACAAGCTGCATTGTCGCAAAACGCAGTGTCACGGGCTTCTGGAACTGTGTCATGTACATACGTATGAAACGTATTGAGGTGAAGTCACGTATTGTACCCACAACCTTTTCATACTCGTCGATGGGGATGCGGAACTTGTACCAGTCGACACTCTCGGTGTTGCCGTTGCGCAGCTTCGAGGTCACTGTGCGCTTGTCGGTGATGTAGTTGCGGCCAACCTGCATATCCTCGGGGCGCAGTGATATCCTGTACTGGAAGTAGTTCTCGTACTCATCCATCGTGAAGTCCTGGTTGGCATCCTCAACGTCGGGAGTCACCTTTGCTGCGCTGCTGTATTCGCTGTCGCTGTTGCTTGGCGAGTTGCCCTCGGTGTTGTTGAAGTATTTGTAGCGCTCGATGATGCTGCGCTGCACCGCATCGTAGTCACTGCCACGGAAGTAGTGGTACTTGTCGCCGGCAGGGTCGGCCACGATGCTGTCATATACCTCCTGGCGCACACGTCCCTGCAGTGCCTCAAGGTATGCCTTGTATGTGGGGTGTGCGGCCTCGTCGGTGCTGCTCAGACCGTTGAGTCCGCAATCCTGCTGGTCGCGGCTATCGGCGTTGTTGTCAAAGGCGTAGACAAGGCTTGTGTTTGTGGGTACACGTCCCCACACGGTCTCCTCGAACTCATACTGGTTGCTGCCCGATGGCAAGCCGTTCTCGTAGAACTTCTTGCCATCCTTGAGAATGTCCTCCGATACCTCGCCGAGGTTGAAATAGAGGTCGCCACCCATACCTGCCTGCTCATAGATGAACGGGTCGAGCAACCAGAACTCAATGTACTGGATGTTGGCGCTCTCGAAGTCGGTGGTGGTGAGCTGTCGCGTTATACCACCCCAGCGCTTTGCAGGGTCGTTGAGTCTGCCCTCAAAGTCTACATCCGTGTCAAGGTTGTACGGGCCTCGCTCATCGGGGTAGTATGTGACGTTGAGCAGTGACAGGGTAGAGGACTCGCCGTATGTCGACTCCTTGTTGGGATAGAGCTCGCGCTCATAGACCTCGCGGACATAGTGGTTCGAGAGCTGCTCCACGTCGCTCTTGATGTGCGCCGGTGTCAGCGATGAGCTGCGGCGTGTGAACAGCGGGTCGATGACGTACCAGCTGATGCGTGCGCGGTTGTAGCCTGTGCGTATGTCGTTGGAGAGGTTGCTGTATTGCATACCATGTGGCAGTGAGGCAAGCAGCCACTGTGATGGTGAGGAGATGTCCACTCCGTTCTCGGTGTTCTCGAAGTCATCGATGTACGATGCTTCGCTCTGTACCTCCTTCGATGTGCCGGCCTCGAGCCTTGCAAATTCGGCCGAGAGGCTTATCGATGAGGGTTCGGTGCAGCTTATGAGCGGCAGCAGGTCAATGATGTTCGTCAGCCACTGGCTCTGCTTCTTCCACGACAGGTTGAAACCCCACAGGAAGTTGTTGAGTGGCTCCGAACCCATATCGACCTTTGTGGTCAGCGGTTTCTCGGAGAGCGACATGAGCGTACCGCCAAACTTGAAATCGTCCGAGAAATCATATTTCCAGTTTAGTCCAAGTACCGTCTTGCGTTGCATGTTGAACAGGGTGTTGCTCTCGAGCGACACCTGCACGTCCGTGCCCGCATCTATGATGTTTTGGTTCAGTATCGTCACCGTTCCCGATGAGTAGTCGACCTGGTAGTCGCTGTTCTCCACAAGTGTCACGCCGCCGGCCGTCACCACCACCGAACCGCGGGGGATATTCGTCGAACCGGTCTGTATCACGTTTGCCGCGCTGCCGGTGTACTCGCCAATGAGGTAGAACTTGTCCTTCTCGGCAATCTGCTTGGCTATGGTCTTTGTCGAGTCATACAGCTCGTGGAAAACATACTTTTCTGCAATGTCGCTATCCTCAATCCTGTTCTCGAGGTAGCTGCCGAACGGCTCCACCGACGGGAAGAAGACACGTCCCGATGTCGCATCCACCGTGTATCCCTGTATGTAGTCGAACACTCCGTTGGGGTTCTCCTTGCTGTTGTTGCTGTCGAGCCTGTCGAGCCCCAGAACCTGCAGCAGCGGCTTGCCCTTCATACCCGCTTCGGGCAGGTATGTGATGTTTGTGCCCAAACTGTCGCTTGCATAGTAGACATCGAGTCTGAAGTCGGTGCTCTGCAGGTTGCGTGTGCCCAGTGAGTAGACGTTCTTCATCATCAGGTCCCAGCAACCGTTCTTTGGTGAGCAGGCGTTGGGTTTGATGAGCTTCAGATAGATGGTGCTCTTTGATTCTTTCACGTCGCTCGAGAACTCACCGACCTGGAACGTCTGTCCGCCGTATGTGTACTCGTATGCCACGGCAAGCACCTCGTCGGCTCTCAAAGGGGTCTTCAGCGAGATGTAGCCGAGCGCCCTGTTGAGGGTGTACTCCGATGACGAGAGCAGCCTTGCATTCGACAGCTTCTCATAGTCCGAACCTCCGTTAATGCCATCAATCTCGCCAAGTATGTTGTTCGCCTGGTCAATGTCTCGTATGCCCGAGTATGTGGTGTTCATCTGTGCATAGAGGTCATTGGCGTTATTGTGAGGGATGGCGTTGTTGCTTGTGGCGCTCCACAAGGGGTTGCTGATGTGGCGGTTCTCGGCAATGTCGGTGAAGGCCACAATGTTACGCGGGTTGTTGTAGTCGCTGGTCTTGTTGGTCACCCACACCTCGATGCGGCTGATGTCTATGCCCGAGAGCACGGTGGGCAGCTGCGACATTGAACGGTCATAGTTGTCGCGGAAATAGTGCGCAAGGAAGAAGTGCTTGTTCTCGTCGTAGTTCGTTATCTCAATCTCGAATGTGGTGAGCTGTGTGCCACCCTTTGAGTTCACGACGGTGCTGTTCGAGGTCTTTTGCGAAATGACGGTCTGCAGCAGCAGCTTGCCGAACTGCAGGTCGGTCCTTATACCAAAGAGTGACGATGCACCCTTGATGAGGCTTGAGTTTGTGGGGAACGACACGTTGCCGGCCTCTACAAGTTTAATTATTTCATCCTCCTTGCCGTCGTACTTCAGGTTTATCTTCTTGGCATCGTAGCTGAATGTAGCCTCGGTGTTGTAGTTGAAGTCCATGTTCATCTTGTCGCCCACACTGCCTCGCACACTCAGGTTTATCTTCTCGTCAAAGTCGAAGCTGTTTGTCCTTCTGCTTCGTGAGGGGAGTGCGGGGTTGTCTATGCTCTGTATCGAGTAGCCAATCTTCAGCTCGGCATTTCCCTGTGTCTTCACGCGTACGCCGCCGGGGCCGAAAATCTTCTCGGCGGGTCCCAGGTCAAAGTGCATGTCTGTGAAGTCGAACTTGTTCTTCTTCTGGCTGTTCTCCCACGCCTCGTAGTTCTTTTTCCTGAAGAAGCTGCCCATTGCATTGCGCTCCTTCCACTTTGCATACTCCTCGGGTGTGAGCAGGATGGGGGCTGTGAGCATACTGCCCTTTCCAAGCCTTGTGCTCAACAGGAATGTGCCGTCATCCTCGTTGTAGACAGTGTCGGTGACTATGTTCTCGGGTGCTTTCAGGTCGAGTGGGCGCTGCTGTATGTCGCCCAAACTGTTCGGTGTGGTCTCGGCTACGGGGAAACGCGCCTGCACGGTGTCCTGTGCGGCGCTGTTCTCTGCCTTTGCCCTGTTCCTCTCTCTTAATGATTTGCGTATGGAGTCACTGCGCACGCCACCCTGCGCGAGAATTGTCATTGTCGCGAGAATGAGGGTGAATAGTAGTAGCGTGCGCTTGCCCATAACTGTTTACAGCTGTTTCAATGCCAGTTTTATTACCTGCTCCACAGTGGCTGCGGGTTCGCTTTTCACAATAGCCTGCACCACCTTGTTTGTAGCTGCGGCGGGGAAACCGAGCATGATGAGCGCCGACACTGCGCCGTCGATGACATCGTTGTCGGGCAGCAGGGTAGCTGTGGCAGTGCTCTGCACGCTGCTTCCAATGCCCTTTATCTTGTCCTTCAGGTCAATTATTATGCGCTGTGCTGTCTTCAGACCAATACCCTTTACGCTCTTTATGGCCGCCTCGTTGCCTGTGAATATGGCCTCGCACAGTTCGTTGACGGTGAATGCCGACAGAATGGTGCGTGCGGTGTTGCCGCCGATGCCCGATACCGAGATTAGCAGCAGGAACAGCTCGCGTTCCTCCTTGTGGCTGAACCCGAAAAGCTGGTGTGTATCCTCGCGTATGACTTCGTAGATATACACCTTTACGTTTTTCTTGTCCTGCAATGCACTGTATGTGTTCAGGGTTATGCTTGTCTCGTATCCCACGCCGCAGCACTCAATGATGGCTGTGGTAGGTGTCAGTTCGGCAAGTTCCCCTTTCAAGTATTCAATCATGGTATTTGTAATATTTTATCTTTTCTTTAACGGCAAAAAAACACATTTATTGCCTTCTTGAATATAAAATGCAAAAACACCCGTGTGCTTGGGTGTTCTTTGCGTTGGTCTTATGGTTTCTCAATCCTCAGTACCTGGGTGCAGTAGTCGATTACCGCCGGCCTATGGGTGACGAATATGAGTGTCTTTCCAATCTGGCTCTGTGTCAGGCGCCTTAGCATCTCCTGTTCGGTGGCCTCGTCGAGTGCGGATGTCACCTCGTCGAGAATGAGGATGCTGCCCGGGCGTAGAATGGACCTTGCCACGGCAATGCGTTGCGCCTGTCCCTCGCTCAAGCCACCACCACGTTCCGTAATGGGGCTGTCTATGCCATCGGGCAGTTCGTATACATACTCGGCACAGGCAATGCGCAGTGCTTCCTTTATCTCTTCGTCGGTGGCATTTGGGTTGCCCATAAGCAGGTTCTCCCTGATTGTGCCGCTTACAAGGCTGTTGCCCTGCGGAATGTACACGAAATTGCGGCGGGTGAGGGTGGACGATGCGTGGTGCTCGGTGTTGTTGTACAGCTCTATGTCGCCCTCCAACGGGTTGATGAGTGCAATCAGCAACCTGATGAGCGTTGTCTTTCCAGCTCCGGTCTCGCCCACTATGGCAGTGCTGCTGTTGGGCGGGAAATCAAAATTGAAATCCTTGAGGATGAATCGCTTGCCCTCGTCGTAGCGGAATGTCACGTTCCTGAACCGCACGCCGGCTGTCTCTTTCAGCATCACGGCATTGCCTTGCTGTTCAATGGGAATGTCCTCAAGCTCATAAAGGCGTTCGGCAGCTGTCAATGACGACACTATGCCCGGGATGTAACGGCTCAAATCCATTGTAGGGCGCTGTATCAGGCCGACAAGCTGCAGGTATGCCGCCATGGTTCCGTATGTTATCAGGCCGCTTGCGAGGCTGTCCACTCCCCACATGAAAGCAATCACATATCCTGTGGCAAAGCCAAGCTGGATTAGTGAGTATGCGCCAAGCGAGAATTTCGTGCGGCTTGCAATCTGGTTCTGCAGGCGGTTCTGCAAATCGGAGAGCTGCTGTTCGGTCGAGTCGTTCTGCTCCAATGACTTTATCAGTTCCTTGTGCTGCAGGCTCTCCTGGAGCACCGACTGTATGCGGCTGTCGCTGTCGCGCACGTCGCGGTTCAGCCTGCGCATCTTCTTCACATACACGCGACTCACAGCCAGGCAGATGGGCAGTGTTATGAAAATTGCAACGGCAAGCAGCGGGCTCATGGTGAACAGCAGCGCGAACGATGCAAGCAGCTGCGTGCCTGCAACAATGGCCGCCGGTATCACCTCTGTCATCAGTGTGGTGATGCCCGACACATCGCCCTCGAGCCTGTTGATGAGGTCGCCTGTGTGGTGCTTCTGCAGGTGCAGCCAGTCACAGCGGAGCAGGCGTGCAAAGACGTCGCGGCGCATCCTGTTGCGCACCTTGTTGCCGGTGACGGCGTGTATCCATCGGCTCACGGCGCGCGATGTAATCTGCACGAGCATCAGCGCCGCTATGACAATGCCGGTAGTCGCAAGCGACCCTTCCTTTATTCCGGTTGCGATGTCAATGGCATGTTTGCAGGCAAGTACCCACAACAGCTGGCACACCACATCGAGCAGGCCTATGCCGGTGTTTGTGGCTGCCTGCCCGCGTACCCCCCTTGAGTTGCACCACAGCCATTGGACCAGCCTTCTTATCGGTATGTTTTTTCTGTTTTCACTCACGTCTGTATGTTCTTTTGTGCATAGGCATTGACTATACAAAAGTATAAAAAAACATTGATTGATGGTGCTGTTGGCTGCAAAAAGTGAATCACTTGCCCAATATTTCCCGCTTTCTGCCTTTTTTTCGGCTAAATGTTACTATATTTACACCATAGAAAATATTTTACCATGAAAAGATATATAGTTTTACTTTCAGCAGCAATGCTTTCTTTGATGCCGTTGATGGCCCGTGAGAATTTTGACAGGAGCGGCAAGTTTGCGCGTGATTTCGAGGCACGCCGCAAGGTTGTGACCGATAATGGTTATTTCGATGTGTTCGCTACCCTTTCGGGTGAAAGGTTGCAGGCCATGCAGTTCCTCTATGCCTATATGCCGTTGCCCGATATTGCCGATTACAGTGCCGATTTCCATCTCGAGAACGTGGACTATGCCCTTGAGGCACGTGAGGAGATGCCTTGGGGCAGCAGTGTCCCGGTGAGGGAGTTCCTGCATTTTGTCTTGCCCGTCAGGGTGAACAACGAGAACCTTGACGGCAGCCGTGCGGTCTTTTACAAGGAACTTCGGGAGCGTGTGCAGGACCTCACGATGCGCGAGGCGGTGCTCGAAGTCAACCACTGGTGCCACGAAAAGGTGACATACACCCCGAGCGACATACGTACCAGCTCGCCTTTGGCAACCGTCCGCACTGCATACGGCCGTTGTGGCGAGGAATCTACATTCACTGTCGCCGCCTTGCGTGCTGTGGGTATTCCCGCCCGTCAGGTATATACCCCCCGTTGGGCGCACACCGACAACAACCACGCTTGGGTAGAGGCATGGGTCGATGGCGAGTGGCACTTCCTTGGTGCCTGTGAGCCCGAGCCTGTGCTCGACCTCGCATGGTTCAATGCCCCCGCTTCGCGCGGTATGCTCATGCACACAAATGTGTTCGGCAGCTATGATGGCCCCGAGGAGGTGTTGAGCGTGACACCCTGTTACACCGAGATAAACGTCACTGCCAACTATGCTCCTGTCGTTACAACCCGGATAAACGTTGTCGATGAGAACGGCACACCGTTGAAGGCGAGAGTGGAGTTCAAGATATTCAACTATGCCGAGTTCTTCACTGCCGCAGAGAAGGAGACCGATGACAATGGCTGCACATCAATCACAACGGGCTATGGCGATATGGTCGCCTGGGCTTCGGCCGGAGGCAAGTTCGGTTTTGTGAAGTTCACTGCAGGCAAGGAGAATGATGTGAAGCTTGTTGTAGACAAGGCACCGGGTTACAATGCAACACTGGAGATGGAAATCGTCCCCCCGCGTGAGCGCAATACAGTGCCTTTCGTGAGCGAGGCGCAGGCTGCCGAGAATGTGCGCCGCTTTGCCCATGAGGACTCCTTGCGCAATGCCTACGTGGCAACATTCATGACAGCCGATGAGGCTTTGGCGTTTGCCCGCAAGCTGGAGTACTGCGATGGCCACGAAAAGGTTGTTGCCGAACTGCTGCTCAAGTCACGCGGCAACCACGTCACAATAAGGAAATTCCTGTCAGAGACACCACGTGAGCAACTGGAACTTGCCTACTACCTTCTGTTGAGCATCTCGGACAAGGATTTGCGCGACGTGAGCCTGCCGGTGCTGCGCGACCATCTGAAGCACACGGCGCGCAACGGCAGCTATGACAGTGTCTACCGCAACTACATACTCAACCCGCGTGTAAGCAACGAGATGATTACCCCCTATAAGGAGTTCTTCAAAGGCTGTTTCAACGAGGCCGAGAGAAAGCATTTTGCCGGCGACCCGCAGCGTTGGGTAAAGTGGTGCCGCGAGAATATAAAAGCCGATGCAGCGTGGAACCCGCTCTCGCTCTGCATGTCGCCGCGCGGCGTGTGGGAGATGCGCGTTGCCGATCCTCATTCACGCGACATCTTCTTTGTGTCGGTAGCCCGTGCAATGGGCATCCC
Source organism: Bacteroidaceae bacterium (assembly GCA_045636545.1). GTDB lineage: Bacteria > Bacteroidota > Bacteroidia > Bacteroidales > Bacteroidaceae > HGM04593. The sequence continues at coordinate 27,320 of JAZTXR010000050.1, read as the reverse complement.
TGCACGCATTGACGAGGTGACGGGCAAGACACAGTATATGGAGAACAACAAGTGGGTCGATGTTGCTTTTGACGTTGCCGCCACTGGGGCAAGAACCGCTCCGCAGGGCACCGTGAAGGCATCGTACACCCCCACACGTTTCATTGATAACCCGCGTTACTACTCGCACTTCTCAATCTCGAAGATTGTCGACGGCCGTCTGCAGCTGCTCGGTTACCCCGAGGAGGGTATTACGTGGGAGAGTCTGCTCAAGGATGGTGAGGCGCTCGATGCCGGCGACTACTTTATGATGACCGGCACACGAATGGCCGACGGCAGCGTGCTTGCACACCTCACGTTCTTCAATGTCGAGGCCGGCAAGGAGTGCAACATTGCATACGTGCAGCGCGAGAGCAGTGAACAGCTGCAGGTGATTGGCGATTTCAATAGCGAGAACCTTTTCTATGACCTTGCCGAGCAACGCGAACGCTCGTTGCTCTCATCAACCGGCCGCGGTTACTACATCATTGCTGTTGTTGCACCCGGCAGTGAGCCTACAAACCACTTTTTGCGCGATGTAATGCCATATAAGGAAGATTTCGAAAAGTGGGGGCAGAAGATGGTGCTGCTGTTCCGCGACAAGGACGAGGCCGGCCGTTTTGTCAATGATTTCCCCAATTTGCCCTCTACTGTAGTGTGGGGTACCGATATCAATGATAAAATCTACAACGAGATTGTTGTCAATATGAAGCTGCAGAACCCCAACCGTCCGTTGATTCTTGTGGCCGACACCTTCAACCGCGTTGTCTTTGTGTCACAGGGATATTCAATAAACCTTGGCGAGCAGCTGGTGAAGGTAATAAAGCAGCTTGGCGAGTAACGGATATGTTCATGCCGAGCATAGCGAAGTATCCCGTGTGTACTCACGTATGACAAACTGTTTTGTAAAAAATGAAAGAGATTCTTGAACTTGTAAACAGCATGTCGCCCTATCTGCTGCTGGGCTTTACCTTGGCGGGGTTGATGCACGCATTTGTTCCAAGGGCAATTTATAGCCGTTATTTGAGCGGAAGCAATTTCCGTTCAGTGCTGGGTGCCGCCATTCTGGGTATTCCGCTGCCGCTTTGTTCGTGCGGAGTGATTCCCACGGCTATGTCGTTGCGCAAGGAGGGTGCATCAAAAGGCGCTACAATATCTTTCCTCATAGCCACACCGCAGACAGGGGTGGACTCCATCATTGCAACCTATTCGCTCATGGGCTTGCCCTTCGCCCTGTTGCGCCCGTTTGCGGCGCTTGTAACGGCGTTCTTTGGCGGAACATTGGCGAATTATGTGGATAAAAGTAGTGCCTCGATGGCTGCGGATGGAGTGGCGCAAAACTGTTGCGCAAATGAAGAAAAAGTTACATTCACGCAAAAAATAAAGAGTGCGGCACGCTATGCATATATTGAGATGATGCAGGATATTGGCCGTTGGCTTGTGATGGGGCTTGTTGTTGCGGGGGTGATAACCGTTCTTGTCCCCGATTCCTTCTTTTCGCTATTTGCCGGCAGACCGCTTGCAAGTATGCTCATGGTATTGCTCTTTGCCATTCCTATGTATCTTTGCGCGACAGGCAGCATCCCCATTGCCGTTGCTCTTATGCTCAAAGGACTGTCACCCGGCACAGCGCTTGTGCTGTTGATGGCCGGCCCGGCTGTCAATGTGGCATCGCTGCTTGTAATAGGCAAGGTAATGGGGCGCAAGAGTCTTATTACCTATTTGTTTTCTATTATCGGTTGTGCAATCCTTTTTGGTTTGGGTATTGACTATCTGTTGCCTCGCGAGTGGTTCACAATGCCGCTCGCACACATCCATAGCTGCCACAGTTGCAGCGGGGTATCTTATTTTAATGTTGTGTGCAGCATAGTGCTTGCTCTTTTGTTGGTAAATGCGTTCATTCAACAATATGTTTGTCGCAAATTGAATTGTCCCCCTGCCTTAGGGGGACGAGCGGAGCGGAGGGGGTATTACAGCACCGCGCTGTTGAGCTTTGTGGTAAAAGGAATGAACTGCAACCATTGCAAGAGCAATGTAGAGGCTGCAATCCAAAAGGTTACCGGTGTTGAGAGTGTGGAGATAGACCTTGCAAGCGGCCGCACCATCGTTCACGGCAACCCAAGTAAAGATGATGTTGTAAAAGCCGTTGAAGCACTTGGCTTTTCGGTAGTGGAAGGGTGATAAAAGTTCCACGTTTATATTTGTGACCGATAGATACATTCGGTCTCTTTGAATAAAAGAATTTTATCTATGTGTTCAAAAAAGGGTTTATGAATAAATTGAAAATGTTTTTGTTTGTGGCATTATTGCTGCTATGTGCTGTTCCGGCAACTGCAAAAAACAGTGATGAGGAGCAAACTGATAAAAAAACAATCAAGTTGCTCTGTTTCGGCAACTCTTTCTCTATGGATGTCTTGTGCTATGTCCCGTTTGTAATGAAGAATATAGCTCCGGATGTTGATTTGACCATTGCCATAGCTTATAATGGTGGAAGTTCATTGGTTCAGCACATGGCAAATTTTTCAAATAGAGATGTTGTGCAGAATGGTGTCACATATTCTCCAAAGGTATATAAACTGTATAAGTGCACAAATGCCAAGCCATGGACACTGTTGGGCTCTTATGATGCCAATGGTGTCTTGTTCAACGACGATTGGGATATAGTGACTTTCCAGAATGCTACCGGAACGGTAAGAAAGAGTTACGGGATATATTATGAACCGTATATCAATAATCTGTGTGATTCCGTTGTAAACAAACTTGGTGATGAAATCAAACTCGGGTGGTTCAGCATCCATAGTTCAAGCTATTTTACTTATGACGAACTGGTCAGCTTTTGGGCCGATATTGTTGAGAATACAAAAAACCTGTTGGATAATTCTCCTGTAACAGTTCTATTCCCTTATGGTACTGCATTACAGAATCTGCGTACAGTGCGCAAGTATGACACCATGGGTGTTAATGGTTTTCTGATGGCTGATACAGGTCATCTTCAGGAGGGTATCGGTTGCTTATGTGCCGCATATGCGAATTGCCTTGTTCTTCTTAAAGAGGCGGGCATAACAGATATTGGTGTCATTGGTGATACTACACGCATTGATAAAGATTTTCTGCAGAACAACCAGATTCAGGGGCAGAACATAGGAGATGGCATTGTAGGTATGGATGATGAAAGTCTCTATCAGGCACAATTGGCCGCAACACGTGCTGTGGAGAAACCATTTGAATTGACAGACATCAACAAGGAGACGACTGTCGAAAATGTGTTTGTTGAAAGATTGTCCGGTCTTTTTTACAACATTGGTGGCCGTGCTGTTGAAAACCCGTCTAAGGGTATATATATACATAACGGCAAGAAGATTATTGTAAAATGATTTAGAAGCTGTTTGAATTTCAAGGACATAAATTCAAACAGCTTCTAAAGTTAACCTTGTTTATTTAAATTCTATATTACAATTGTCGAGGTTTTCGATTATTGCAAGTGATTCGATGTGGATGCCTTTCTCGCGGAGCAGCTTGCCGCCGGCCTGGAACCCTTTTTCAATGAGGAACGCCATTCCCACAACCTCTGCGCCGGCTTGCGCGGCAAGGTCAAGAATTCCCAGTGCTGCATTTCCGTTGGCAAGGAAGTCGTCGACAAAAAGGCAACGCTCGCCTTTCTGCAGGTAGCTGTTGCAAAGGCAGATGTTGTATGAACGGCTTTTTGTGAACGAGAATACCTCGGTTCTGATAATGCCGTCCATTGTGCTCGGTACCTTTTTCTTGCCGAAGACCACGGGCACGTCCAAGAGGTAGGCTACCATTATTGCGGGTGCAATGCCACTTGCCTCAATGGTGATGACCTTGTCGATGGCTGTTCCCTTAAAGCGATCTACAATCTCCTTTGCCATATCCATCATGAGCCTTGCATCCATCTGGTGGTTGATGAAGCTGTCGACCTTGAGAATGCCTCCCTCGAGGCATTTGCCATCCTTGAGAATACGTTCCTTCAGCTGTTTCATATTATGCTGTCTACAATTGCTTTTACTTCGTTTACATCGGTCTCCTTGCGGGCATATTCATCACTGTCGGGGTTGCCCATCGATATCCCGCTGTGTCGGAAGTGCATGCCGCTGCCCACGCTACGGCGTGCCGATGCGTGAATCTCCGTTGCGCCGGTGGCCTGCAGGATGGCTGCTGCGTTCGTGCTGCTCACTCCGCAGCCCGGCATGATGATTATGCGCCCTGCCGCCTTCTCAACAAGCTCTTTCAAGAGCGGAATACCGGCCTGCGCTGTTGCTGCCTGTCCCGATGTGAGCACTCTGTCGCAACCGAGTGCAATGAGTTCCTCAAGTGCTTTCTTGGCATCGCGGCACATATCGAATGCGCGGTGGAAGGTCACGCTCATTCCATCGGCAGCGGCAATCAGTCGCTTGCAGACAGCCGTGTCTATGTCGCCCTCGGCTGTAAGTGCACCAATGACTACACCATCTGCGCCAAGCTGCCTGCAGGTGTGTATGTCCTGTTCCATACAGGCAACCTCATACTCGTTGTAGAGGAAATCGCCTCCACGGGGGCGTATGATGACATTGAGCACAAGCCCCTCGACCTTGCGTGTCTGGGCAATGACACCGGCCGACGGCGTAACGCCGCCAACCTCCAATGCTGCGCAAAGTTCAATGCGTTGCGCTCCGCCGTCACGTGCCGCAATGGCGCTCTCCACGCTGCCGGCACAAATTTCAAGTGTTCTCATAGCTTGGTTATACCCCCTCCGCTTTGCTCGTCCCCCTAAAGCAGGGGGACAATATTCTGCTTTTAAAGTTTCTTATTTGGTAATCAATTCAATAATGTAGTCGATACCTGTTGGTACTTCGTTGAACATCAGTTTCACGCCCTCCTTTGTCTTTGTGAACTTGACTGGCTGCTTGTCGCTGTATGTAAAGGCTTTCTTCACCTTGCAGCCGAGCGGCAAGGTAAGTTCCTTCTCCTTGCAGTCGAAGATGTGTACGAACAGGCGGTTGCCCTTGCGGGTTGTCACTCCCCACTCCTGTGCAGGGATGTCGCCGGCTGTTGTGCCGTAGATGGTTTCGCCGTTGGCGCGTGTCCATTCGCCCATCTCTTTCATGCGTGCAAGCGCTGCAGCCGGGATTTCGCCGTTGGGCTGCGGGCCTACATTCAGAAGCAGGTTCGCTCCCTTGCCCGATGTGCTCACAAGTAAACGGATAAGTGTCTCGGTGCTCTTGTAGTTCTGGTCGACGAGCTTGTAGCCCCACATGCCGTTCATTGTCTGGCAGGTCTCGAGTGGCAGGCGGCTCACGCTCTGTCCGCTCAATCCGGCCTTGTTCTCACCGGGCAGGTCGCGTTCGAAAATCTGTATGTCCTCGCCCGGGAACGGTGTCTCGTGGTGGTTGTTTCCAATGAGGCAGGCGGGTTGCAGGCTGTGGATGAGGGCATACTGCTCGTCGAGCTGCCAGTTGAAGGGTATGCTGTCCTGGTCGCGGTCCCACTTGCCGTCGAACCATATTGCGCCAATCTCGCCATAGTTGGTGAGCAGCTCGGTGAGCTGCTTGTTCATGAAGTCATAGTATGCAGGCCAGTCGGCTTTTGTCTTGTCGCGGCCGATGACCTTTGTACCTGTGCGGCCAAGGGGGTACTCATCGCGTGCCCAGTCGATGTGAGAGTAGTAGAAGTGCAGCCTGATGCCCTGCTTGTGGCACTCCTCGGCCAGTTCCTTGATGACATCGCGGCCGAATGGGGTGGCATCGACGATGTTGTAGTCGCTCTGCCCGGTGTCCCACATTGAGAAACTGTCGTGGTGACGGCTGGTGAAGCAGATGTACTTTGCACCGGCATCCTTTATTGCCGCAACCCACTCCTTGGCATTGAAACGGTGGGGGTAGAAGGCATCGGCAGCCTTTGCGTACTCGGCCTTGTCAATAGGGTAGTTCTGCAGGTACCACTCGCCTTGTGCGAACATGCTGTATATGCCCCAGTGTATGAAGATTCCGAACTTGCTGTCGGCAAACTCCTGGCGCGATTTCAGGTTCTCGGCGGTAGGAACATACTGCGCCTTTGAGACTGTTGGCGCTACAAGCAACAATGCAATGGCTGCTGCCTGCATGATTCTTTTGATTGATTTCATATCGTGTGTTTTTTATTAGTCCTATTGTGCAAAAATAGACGAACAATGTGAAAAGTACAAATTATTCTTTTGTTTTAATTATTTTATCTTATTTTTGCATTTACGTGAAATATCAATACAATCAAATATGAAAAAAGTAACTCGACTCTTTTGTGCATTGCTCGCATTGTTTATTCCATTACAGCAACTCGTAGCCCAGGAACTGCAACCTACTGTGGAAAAAGTCACGGTGTACCGTATTGAGAATTTCGCCAACGGAAAGTTTCTTTCAAACGGCGACAATTTCAACAACGATGCGCGTATAATCTTTGCCGACGGTGATGAGGCCAGTGCCGGACAGGAGTGGGCCATGTACCCCACGGAGACCGACGGCGTATTCTCTTTTGTGAACCCCACATCGGGCAAGGCAATGGACATGGCACCCGGTGTTGGCCATCCCGTACAGTGGAACTATGAGCCGGCAAATCCCAACCAGCGTTTCAAGATAGTGGCTCCGGGTGACGGTTACAACCGCATGGCAAATGCATCGAACCCCTACCAGTACCTTGCACCATCGGCCGACGGATATCCCATGATGCTCACAGAGTTTGCCGACCAGGATATTCTCTACTTCTTCCACAATACCGGCAAGCAGTTCTCGCAGGCAAAGGTCTATGCCGGCAAGAGCTATGTCATAAGCAATGTTGCGACAAGGAACGTGCTTACAGCTCCGGCTGACGGTAAGCTTGCGGCTCTGATTGATTTGAAACCGTATGTGGAGGGTGATGACACCCAGATATGGAGAGTCTCTAACGGAAAGACTGGTCTCGTACTTACATCGAACAGCTGCAACCTGTCAATGGATATGTACCTCCAGGGCGACAGGACACCGCTTGTATATACTACCGAGACAACGAATGAGAATCAGAACGTGACACTTGAGGATGCCGGTGACGGATATTTTTATCTTACCGGTACATACAAGGGCACAAAGTTCTATCTCAAGTCGGGTGATGGCAGGTTCGTTGCTTCTACCGACAAGGATGGCGACAACAGCAAGTTCTTCTTTACCGTGGCTGCCGGTCCGGTGGGCGACTATTGGGAGAACCAGCAGGTGTATGAGGAGAACAAGGAGGCCGCACGTGCAACATTCATTCCGTACAGCACCACAGATGCCATGAAGGCCGATGTGAACTATGACAAGGCATGGCTCACTCCCGAGAAGGCCGACTATCTCTCGCTCAACGGTACGTGGAAATTCAATCTTGTCCCCGAACCGTCAGTACGCCCGGGCGAGGATGATTTCTGGGGCAATGATGCCGATGTCTCTGCATGGGACAACATTGAGGTCCCCTCTTGCTGGGAGATGAAGGGTTATGACCTTCCGCTCTATGTGAACGTGGAGTATGCTTTCCTCAACAACCCTCCTTATATCAAGAATAAGGTGCCCGGCGTGGGTGACAACCCTGTTGGTTCGTACCGCCGCACATTCACCTTGCCGGAGGGCTGGGATGCAAAGAATGTGTTCCTGCATTTCGACGGCCTCTACAGTGCTGCGTTCGTGTGGGTGAACGGTGAGTATGTAGGTTATACCCAGGGTGGAAACAATGACCACGAATTTGACTTGAGTGCCCATGTGCGTACGGGCGAGAACAATATCTGCGTGCAGGTGTTCCGCTGGAGCGATGCATCGTATCTCGAGGGTCAGGATATGTTCCACATGAGCGGTATGCACCGCGATGTCTACCTCTATGCTACCCCCGGAACTTTCGTTAGCGACCACTATATCACAAGCTCCCTTAACTCTACATTTGACGGCGGCAGCATGAATGTTGCGCTTGAGATTGACAACCGTAGAGGTGAGGCTGTAAGCAAGCTTGTCGAGGTTGAGCTTGTTGCTCCGGATGGCAATGTGGTGGCTACAAAGAGCGAGAATGTTGAGTTTGCGACCGGTGTAAGGAGTATGAAGAAAAATGTTCTCTTTGATGCTCTTTCGGCTCTGTTGCCATGGACATCAGAGACACCTAACCTCTACACAGTAATTGTGCGCCAGATGGATGCTGCCGGCAATGAGGAGATGGTGTTCTCTACAAAGTATGGTTTCCGCACTATTGAGATAAAGAACGGCGTGGTGCTCATCAATGGCCGGCGTGTCTATTTCAAGGGTGTGAATACCCAGGATACCCATCCGCTCTATGGCCGCACAATGGATGTTGCCACAATGTTCAGGGATATTGAGCTGATGAAGCAGGCTAATGTGAACCTTGTTCGCGCAAGCCACTATCCGCGTGCTGCCAAGATGTATGCGATGTTCGATTACTATGGTCTTTATGTGATGGACGAGGCCGATGTGGAGTGTCACAAGAGCTGGAGCGACAAGAAGGACAACAGCATATCAAACGACCCTACCTGGCAGGCACAGTATGTCGACCGCACTGTGCGCATGGTCATACGCGACCGCAACCACCCGTCAGTGGTGTTCTGGTCACTCGGTAACGAGTCTGGTGTCGGCGTGAACTTCGATGCCACATACTCGGCAACCAAAGCTCTCGATTCACGTCCTGTACACTACGAGGGATACTCGAACGTGAACTCGGCTAAGAATACCGATATGGATTCAAAGATGTACCCGAATCTCGATTACACACGTAACCATTGCAACAACAGCATCGGTGGCGAGCCATTCTTCCTTTGTGAATATGCGCATGCTATGGGTAATGCTGTCGGTAACCTGCAGGATTATTGGGATATTATAGAGGGCAGTAAATATGGTATAGGCGGTTGTATCTGGGATTGGGTCGACCAATCAATCTATGACCCGCAGGCAATAAAGAGCGGTGTGCTTGAGAAGAACGGTTTCCCGCACTTTACCACAGGCTATGACTATCCCGGTCCTCACCAGGGCAACTTCTGCAACAACGGTGTCGTGACAGCCGAGCGTGCATGGACTGCAAAGCTCACCGAGGTGAAAAAGGTATATCAGTATGCGAAATTCACATATAGCAACGGTGTGCTTCAGGTAAGGAACAAATATAATTTCACCAATCTTGACAATTTCATGTTGCGTTACACGGTGCTTTGTAATGGTGATGTGGTAGAGACAAATACGGTGGCAATGCCATCTACAGCTCCGGGTGCTACTGCTGCTGTGCCATTGACCATTGCTACAGCAATGGAGCAGGGTAAAGAGTATGCCCTCAATGTCCTGCTGCTAAAAAATGAGGCCGAGGATTGGTGCGAGGCCGGTTATCCAATGGCAACCGAGCAGTTTGTACTGCAGGAGCGCAGCGCATTGCCCCTTGTTGTTCGGGGTGACGAGACGCTTACCGTAGACAAGAGCAACGGTGTCTCTGTATCGAACAGCTGCATCAGTTTCAAGGTCGATGCACAGGGCTTCATCACCGAGTGGATTGCAAATGGAGTACAGGTTGTTGAACCGGGCAAGTATCCTGTTTACAGCAATGTCCGTTGGATTGAGAACGAGAGCCCATACGGTGAACACAAGTTCGGTGACTATGAGGCTTCCATCAGTTCGGCAACAGTGACAAGCGCACGTTCCGGCGATGGCAAGACATGCAATATTACAGTCAATGCAAGACATGACAAATGTCCGTATGTCATTACCTATTCGGTATATTCAAACGGCGTGGTTGATATGAAGGTGGTGTATAATCCGCAGGCTTCGGGCTTGCGCCGCATTGGCCTTGACATGCTGTTCCCTGCCGGCTATGAGAATGTCGAATATTATGCCAAAGGCCCATGGGAGAATTATATCGACCGTCAGACAGGCTCATTCCTCGGCCGTTACACAACGACAGTCGATGATATGTTCGAGATGTACCCCCACCCGCAGTCACACGGTAACCGCATGGCATTGCGCGACCTTACAATGTGGAACGCCGAGACAGGCAATGCTATCAGGATTGAGACCGATGGCCAGGTATCGTTCTCGCTCTCTCACTATGACCAGCGCCAGTATCTCACCCCCCAACTTCATCCTTGGGATTTGAAGAAGGACGATGTTGTCTATGCAACGTTCGACTATATGCAGCGTGGTCTTGGTAACGGCAGCTGCGGTCCGGGTACAGAGAACCAGTATCACTGTCCTTCATATCAGCAGTGTACACACACATTGCGCGTAAGCACCATTAATGGTGTAGAGACTTCTATCGGTGAGGTCGGTGTTAGTGGCTGCAAGGTAGAGTATGATAAGGCAAAAGAGACTGTTGTATGCTGCGGTGTAGGCCGTGAAGCCAATGTGGCGGTGTATAACCTGGGCGGAATGTCGGTAGGCAAAGCTGTCGCCAAGGGTGCCGATGCTGCAGTGTCGCTTGCCGGTGAACCGCAGGGAGCATATATTCTTGTCATCAAGAGTGGTGATGCCGTGCGTACACATAGGTTTGTGAAATGGTAATTTACAATCATACAGTCAGAGCCTGGTTCAATGAACCAGACTCTGACTGTATTGTTTAAAAGCAAAAGTTTTGCAGTATGGACTTCAATTTCTCGGGAATCATTATAGGTGTGGCCACGTTCCTTATCATCGGCCTGTTTCATCCGTTGGTGATAAAGGCGGAGTATCATATCGGTGTAAAGAGCTGGTGGTTTTTTCTGCTGCTTGGCATTCTGTCGGCTATAGCATCGCTGTTGGTTGCGAACCTTATAATCTCAATACTATTGGGCGTTGTGGCATTCTCCTCTTTCTGGAGCATTGGTGAGGTGTTCCAGCAAAAGAAAAGAGTGGAAAAGGGATGGTTCCCTGCAAATCCCAAAAGAAAGAAATAGAGTAAAACATAAATATAGCCCTCTGAACGTGTTTCCTGAGCTATATTTATGTTATTTTAAAGTATGGTGCTTACCTTATAGAATCGTTCGTTGTAACGGTTGTTGCCATCTGTATCGCAGCAAGGCGCTGTACAAGCGAATCGCATACAACGGCAAAAGCCGCTTTGTTCTCCTCGCTGATTGGCATCTTGGGCTGTGATTTTATTGTAAGTGGGTTGATGGGCTTGCCGTTCTCGTATACGCGGAAGTCGAGGTGTGGCCCAGTTGAGAGGCCTGTTGAGCCCACGTAACCGATAACCTGTTTCTGCTTCACGTAATCGCCCTCTTTCAGCCCTTTAGCATAGCCCGAGAGGTGCATGTAGCTTGTTGTGTAGGTGGCGTTGTGGCGTATCTTAAGGTAGTAGCCCGCACCGTTTGCCTGGTAGGCTTTCTTTATGACCTTGCCGCTGCCTATTGCATATACCGGTGTTCCCTTTGGGGCGGCATAGTCCACGCCGTGGTGGGCACGATGGCGCTTGAGAACGGGGTGGTAGCGGCTGTTAGAGAACTTTGACGATATGCGGTAGTAGTCGAGGGGTGCTTTCAGGAACGCACCCTCAAGGCTGTTCCCGTCGCTGTTGTAGAATAGTTCTTCGCCTGCTTGTGTAAATGGGATTGCATAGACAAGGTTGTTCGAGGCCTTGAATGATGCCGAGTGTATGCGATAATTGTTGAGTGGAGTGTTCTCTACATACTCCTGTGCATATATGACACGGAACTCGTCGCCCTGCTGTATGCCGAAAAAGTCGATGGACCAACCGAAGATATGCGACATCTCCACTGCCAGCAATGGCGATACGTTGTTCTCCTCCATTGCCACCCACAGCGACGACCTTACAGTGCCCGCCACCTCGCTCTCGCGCCACTCCACTGGTTTGCGCTTGCGCTCGGCGCGGTAGTTGTCGGCAATGTCAAATGTGATATATGATTTGGGGCTCTCTTCGTAGATGAAATAACGGGGTGTGTTGATGCTGTCTTTTTCGCATAGCAGGGCGCAGACCTGTCCGGGGCGTATCTTGCGCACGTTGAAAACAGAGTCGGGGCACTGTGTCAGTGAGTGTATCTGGTTGGCGTTGAAACCAAGGCCATAGAGAAGGTCGGCGATTGTCTGCTTGGGTTTTATGGTGTCGTATATGACTGTAAAATTCTCTATGGGCAGCCCATATTTCATTACCACCGCTTTCTCCACAGCATCTTCGGTTGTTGCCTCTTCGCTTTCCTGCATGCTCTCTTTTTCCTTTGTGGAGCAGCCTATAAGGCAACATCCCATTGCAATAAGTGCTATGGTTGCAAACGTGGTTGTCTTTTTAAAAATGCTTCTCATCTGTTTCTTCTTCCGTTCTTTTTCAATTAACGCAATGAAGGGTGCCGACGGCACCCTTCATTGACTGGTCGTCATTAATTTTTACTTGATGACTGTCTTTGTACCGTTTACGATGTATATGCCGCTTGGCAATGCCATTACTTTGTATGCATCCTTGGTCTCGAGAACCTTGATACCGCTTGTGTTGTATACTCTCCAGCCGTTCTCGCTCTCTGCTATTATATCTTCAATGGCTGTTTCATTCTCAACAATGTACTTGAGTGTGATGCCCTTAATCTCCTTTGAGTTTCGGTCAACGAAATAGCCGTCTGCAATCTCAAGGATATATGTACCATTCTCGGTTACAGGTGTCTCAAGCAAGAGGGCACCCTGATTCTGTGCTGCGTATGTGCCGTCCTCTTTAAGGTTGGTGAATGAGAATGGGATGGTCTCGTCGCTTCCCTCCTTGTAGAGCTTTGCCTCCTTTGATGTGTCTACGGTGGTGGCAATGTTGCTGAATGTAAAGAGGATGTAGCTCAATGACTCTACCTTGCTGCCGTCGGCTGGTTCAACGCTTGTTATTGCCGCTGCCGCCGATGAGCCGACGTGGGTATATGAGTAGATGCTGCGTGTCCATCGTCCCTTGATTGGGTGTTTGTAGTTCATACCTTCGGGGTTCAGGAATATATCACCGGTGATGATGAGGTCGATGTTGATGTTGTCCACCGATACCAACTCCTCGTCTATCTGGAACTTGAGTGTGTTGGCATCGACCTGTGTGCATTTGTATGTCTTGTCAATCTCGTATGTGCGGTCCTCGCGCTGTCCGCTCTGTGCCTTAAGGCTGAAGTCGTTTGACACTGCAATACCCTCGTCGCAGGTGATTGTGAACTCCATCAGACCCTGTACGTAGCTTCCGTTCTCGGGGGCGATAGTAGCCTTTGGATATTCGCGTACCATGTAGATTGAAGGCAATACCATATCGCTTGCCTTGTTGGCGTAGCAACCGAAGTTGTCATTGCCTGCAGAGTAGTAGAGGGTGCTGTTGCCGTTCTTGACAGTAGCCTGTCCGTTCTCAATCGATACGCTCCACACTGCGCCTGTCGCCGGCTTTTCTGCTGCAAATGAAACCTTGCCGTCATTGCTTTCGAGATACATGTATCGGTTCTCGGCATCCCGTATGGTGTAGCCGCCATCGGTGCTTGTGAAGGTGAATGCATTGTATTCTACAGTCTCAATGTACTTGTCATATTTGCCTGATACCTTGCGGCTCTGCAGGTTGCCGTTTGTGGCACCGAAGAGGAAATCGGCAACACTGTCATTTGCCACGAATGCATATCTCTCACCGCTTGCTATTGTTGTTGCAGGAACGTATGGCTTGGTTGGTGAAACAATGTAGCTGGCCTCTGCAACTTCGCTCCGGTAAACTGTTTCTCCGTCAACTCTTATGGCAATAGCTTTGATTGTGGCACTGTTTTTGAGTGTCTCGTTCAGAACGTAGTATCCACTGCGCTTGGTTGTTCCTACACGTGGCTCGCTGTGGTATTCTTCGAAACTGGGTGTGGTTCCATCTATTGTATAGTATAAAGTGTCGCTCAAAACAGATGTTTCGGCCACCACAAAAACCTCGTTTTCATATACACCTTCCGGGGTTTTGAAAGTTGGTGCTTCAACATTTACCATGTCCGACGGCAACTCATACTCAACGGTGATGCTCTTTACATAATATGCACGCTCTGATGCTGCCCAGTTGATTGTGATGTCACCAGTGGTGTCATCGCAGTCGAATGTGTAGGCTGCATTGGATGTGGTAAGCTTGTAGGCATCCGATGTATGGTCGCCCACTGTGATTGTAAGTTTTGCATCGCCGCTGGCTGCAATGCTGCTGTTCACGGTTATGCTTCTGATGGTGCACCCCGCAAAGCCCGATGTACTCAATGTGTATGAAGGGTTGAGGTTGTTTTTTGAACCGAACTGTATGCCCTTTGTGTTGTTCCAACCGATTTCTGTTGCTGCAGATGCACTCCAATCAATGCCGCTCAAAGTTACTGTGCCACCGCCGGTTGTGAGTTCACCGCTCTTGAATGTGTGGGTGTAGGTCTCGGCGTTGGCTGTTGCCAGAACGCAAAAAAAAGTTAAAAGTGAAAGTAGATTTTTTTTCATATCGATATGTTTTAATTTTGTCAGGATATTTCAGTCTGCAAAGATAGCAAAAACCTGATATATATGCGGTATAGTGTGTGTTAAATATTACATTGGGGGGTTGGCAATTGCCAACCCGCCAATGTAATATACTGTTCCTTCTGACTATTTCCTGTTCTTGATTTCCTCAATCTTCTCAATGAAGAGGTCTATGTCTGTTTCTGTAGACATTATTATGTCACCAAGTTCCCCGTTCGGCTCAAGGATTATGTATGTGGGGAACATCTGCACGTCATACTTTTCCATTATCTGCGGTCCGTCACCGCTCTCGTTGTCAACGCTTATGCTTACAAACTCTCTGTTCAGGTATTCGGCCATTTTATTGTGCGGGAACACTTTGTCTTTCATCATCTTACATGGCACGCAACCATCGGTGTGGCACTCTATGAAAATGTGCTTCTTCTCTTGGGTTGCCTTGGCAATTGCCTCTTCCAATGTGATATCCTGGAAATTGGTGCCCGGGCCTGTGTAGAACTCGGCAAAACGCGCCCTCTCAATCATTGTTGCCATCTCGGGACCCGGGGAGGGTGCGTGGGCTGATACAATCTCGCCTTTCTTGCCAATGATTATATAGCGTGGGACACTTGAAATCTGGAAGTCGGTCTCGAACTGTGACTGCGCCTCGCAGCCTGGGAACAGGTTGAGCATGCCCTTCATGTTGTGCTTCTTCAATGCCTCCAACCAAACATCCTTGTCCTCAATGCGGTCTATGGATACAGTGATGAAGCACACGTCGCTCTCTTTACTGAACCATTGGCGCATGCCTGCGAACTTGTGCATGTTGGCAAGGCAGCTGTGGCACCATGTCGCCCATACGTCAATGACAAGAACCTTGCCCTTGAACTCCTCGAATGTGTGTTCGTTGCCCTCGGCATCCTTTAGAACCGATATGGGAGCCGGGTTGCCGGGCATAATGCGTGTGAATGTCTCGTACATTGCTAGAATCTCGGCTTTCAGCGGGCTGTCGGCAACGTTCTTCTCAATGAGTGGTTCTACGCTCTTCAGACCATCGGTGCAACCGCTGTTCTGCAGCGGGAACTTAAGTCGCTCAAGGTACTCGTTGTGCAGTGCGCTGTTCTTGCTTGTGAAAACAGTACGCAGTTTGTCATAGTCATTCTCGTTGAGAGCCCTTATCTCATAGAACACCGTTGCAGTCACTCCGTCGCGCGAGTCGTTGAAACTATCGCCTCTCTTCATAGCCTGCAGGGTGAAGTAGTGGTCGGCGAACTTGCCTATTTTCTTTGTTGCTGCAAACTGTGATACAACTTTGTTGTCAAATGACAACTCGGTGGCGTACTGTGGCAATTCGTAAATATCTTCGTTCTTGCCGCGGCAGCTGAACATATACTCGCCACTGTGCCAAACATAGTGACATTGGTTGAGGGTGTGAACGCCACTCTTCTCCGCAGCTGTCGCGCAGCTGATTGAGTCATGCAATGCAATGATGCTGCCGGCATCATCGAACTGTCGTTTCCATAGTGAATCAAGCTGTGCAACCTCCTGTTCCGTTACATTTCCGTCAGATGTGTTGCCACAGGCCACTGCAAATGATGCTGCCAGTGCCAAGGCGAAATGGAGTATTCTGAATTTCATGGTCTGTTTATTCTTTATTCTTTATTCCGTATGCAATGCCTTGCAGGTCTATGCCGTATTGCTCCTTCATATATTTGACTGTGATTTCGTACTTCTCGGTGAGCATGGGGTAGAGAACCTTGGGATAGCGTGCCTCGAACTCATCGGGGGTGAGCCACATTGCATTCTTTACGTATGCGTTGAAAAGGTTATACTCCTTGTATTTGCCCTTTTCCCAATAGTAGCAGCTGGTTACGGTCTCCAACGGTCGCCACAGCTGTTTCAGCTGGCCTGTTCCGAAGTTGTCGTTCAGGTCATCGATGAAGCCGAGCTTGTACTTGTAGTTCTCCTTCGACGGATCCTTGTGGTCCATCTTTTTGCCTTCGCTGAAGTCGAAGCCTGTCCAGAACTCATCGGGCGAGGTAATTTCTCCCTTCTCCATGGCATTCTTTAGAGCCTCAATCATAAAGACACAGCGCAGCTGCTTGAGTGCGTACTCGGTGTCGCTGCCATTGATAATCTCGTCCTTGAAGCTGATGGCCCAGTTGTCGAAGTTGCCCAGTTTTATTGTCTTGTATGGGTCTAATGTTGTTCCGCCGCCACTCTCGCCGCTGTCCTCGTCAAAATCGCGTGGCTCGGTGCGCAGGTTGTGTATCATATATATCTTCACAGGGAACGACGATTTTGCAAACTCTTGGCTTATGTTTGGGAAGATGTAGTTGTAGAAGTAGTCTACATAGAACGGCAACTGTTCGTCGGGCAGGTTCCATGCGCCATCCTCGCGCTCATCGTCATATCCGGCAACGTAGATGTCGCCTGTTCCCACAGAAACCCAGTCGCGGTTCAGGTCCTCCTCGGTGATGTCCTTGTAAAGGAGGTATACGCCATACTCCTGCTTTATGTCATAGATGAGAGAGTCGTACTTGCTTTCACCCTGCGGGAAGCCTCCACGTATGGGTGAGTAGTTGCCCGATGGGGTAATGTCGACATCCTCGTGGCAAGCGCACAGGGATGCAAGGCTTGCCAATATCATTGCGGCTGTAAAAAGATGCTTTTTCATAATATTCCAATGCTGTGAGTATCTGTTACTGTGGTAGTCGTTTGCCCGGCAGTTCGTTCTGTTCAAGGCTGCTGTTGCTCTGCAAGGCCTCATCGGGGATGGGGATGGTGTAGAGCAGGTCGCCCTTCTGTAATGTGTAGTCGCTGCTCTGCGATTCGTTGTCGTGCCATGTGTGTGTTATGGCCGGCATGCCCCAACGGCGAAGGTCGAACCAGCGATGTCCCTCGTAGCACAGCTCGCGACGGCGCTCTTCGCGTACGAACTGCACCAGGTCGCTGTTGCTCTCGAACTCCACCTCTTCAAAGTCTTCGGGGTCGAAGCGCTTCTCGAGCAGTGTGTTAAGCGCTGCAGTTGCCTCTTCGTCGCCATTGCCGCCAAGCATTGCCATTGCCTCGGCATAGTTCAGGTATGCCTCGGACAGGCGCAGGCAGCGGCCGAATGTGCCGGTTGCCGTCAATGGCAGGTAGTATGTTGTTCCAATGTTCACCTTGCCGAACGCCATAGGCATCTCACCGCCCTGTCCGTCGGGTGCCTGAACGATGTAGTGCATCAGGCGCAAATCCCACTCGAGATAGCTGCAGAGCAGGCTCTCCGATGCCTGGAAGTAGGCGTGCATCTTCTGTCCCGAGATTGAACTGGTGGTGTTTGCATAGTCATATCCCCACTTGAACATATCGGTCACGTTACCGTATGGCCAAATTGTCTCGCTACAGCTGTATGTCGGCATGTTAAGGTAGGTTCTCACATATTCACCGTCGTCGTTCAGGTCTTCAAGCAGTACATCATTGAGGTCGACTAGCTTGAAACGCTTGTCGTCAATGACCAGCTTTGCATAGTGTGCAGCCTCTTCCCAACGCTCCATATATAGATATGTACGCGAGAGCATCAGCTGCACCATGGGCAGGCTTGTGCGGTAGTTGTCGCTCCACTGCTCACTCTCGGGCAGTTCATGGTATGTGGCCTCGGCTGTGTGCAGGTCGCTCAGAATCTGTGCGTAAACCTCGGCAACGGTCTTTCTCTTCAGGTAGTCATCGCTTGGCTCAATGCCGCTCTGCAGCTTCAAAGGAACGCCAAGTGCTGTTGAGTCACTGTTGTATGGCTTGCCGAATATGTTCACAAGGTTGAAGTAGTAGAAACCGCGCAGCGCGTATGCCTGTGCCTTCACCTTGTTGATGTTGTCTTGTGTGTCAACCACATTGGGCAGGTAGTCGATTACCGCATTGGCACCCAGAATAACCTCGTAGTAGGACTGGTATATGTTCGTGTGTCCTGCGGCAGCCTCTTCCATCATCTCGAACATGTCGGGCTGCCAAGTGAATGCGGCAAGGTATTTCTCGGCCTCAAAACCATCGGTCGGCATCTGGTAGGGAGCCGCCTCAATGTCGTCGTCGAGCAGGTTGAGGAATATGCTGAACCCTGTCATGTCGTTGCGCTGGTAGGCCTCGCCAAGCAACAGCTCATTGAGTGACACAGCATCCTTGGGAACGAATTCACTTGTTGAATTGGGTTCAAGGAAATCTCCGCACGATGTTGCCGACACAAGGGCAACGCTCATCGCAAATATATTAAATAGCTTTTTCATAAATCCAAAATCTTAAAGTCCTATACCAAGTCCTATTGAGTAAACTCTTGGCTGTATGCTGTTGCCAAGTTCCGGGTCATAACCTCTCCACTCCTTGCTTGCAATCACAAACAGGTTGTTTACGTTTGCGCTTACCGATATGCGTGAGAGACCAATCTTCTGGCATACCTTACGTGGCACGTTGTACGAAAGTGAAATTTGTGTACAGCGCAGGAACGATGCATCCACAACTCTCACGTCCGACTGCGCCCACATTGAGTATATGTCGTCATACAGTCCATTGGGCAGGTTCAAGTTATAGAGGTCGCGCACCGATGTGTAGAGCGACGGAATGTTTGTGTGAGCCTCGTCACCGGGCTGTTTCCAACGGTTGTTCAGCTCTTTTGAGAGGTTACTGTAGATGTCCGGCATCTTGCCGTATGTAAATGTCGAGTAAGGGTTGGGCAGGCGCTTCTGTGCTCCAAGGTTCGCGGCAAAGTCAATGCCGAAGTTGAAATCCTTCCAACGGATTCTTGTATTGAAACCGCCAGAGAAGTCGGGTTCGCTCTGTCCCGAGTATACAAGGAATGTTGTTGGGTCAACGCTGCCGTCACCGTCAACATCGTCGTATGTCGCGTGAGCGAATGTGGGGTGACCGTTTGTGCCGTCAAGGCCGGTGAACTTGTATGACCAGAATGCCGACAACGGGTAGCCCTGCTTCAACGGGCGACTGCTGTTGCCGCTGAGGAAGTCATAGTGTGTCAGTTCATCGGCCTTGGCTGTGCGGTCATCGGTCTCGGAACGGTTCCAGTTCTTGCCGGCGTTCATACCCACAGTCCATGCGAAGTTTTTGGTGCGTATGGGGGTGTAGTTGAGTGTGAACTCTACACCCTGATTGGTTATGAGGCCTCCGTTGAGCGGCATGGACTCCATACCATACTCCTGTGCAATGTCCTGGCGGATGATGGCATTCGAGCGGCGGTTGTAGTACTCGAAGTTCATTGTTATGCCGAACAGCGCAACGTCAAGACCAAGGTTGGCCGACTTTGTGCGCTCCCATTTGAGCTGGTTGTTGGGCAGGCTCGAGATTGTGAGGTAGTACTCGTTGTAGCTGGTGTGCAGGCCCTGATAGCGTACAATCATCTCGGGGCTCAAGGAGTTCACCACATTACCCTGTATACCGTATGTCGCACGGATGTTGAACTGGTCGAGCCAAGGCAGGTTCTCCATCATGAACGGCTCCTGTGCCATCTTCCACGATGCACCGAACGACCATGTGGGGTCGAACTGCTTGTTCACGTCCTGACCGAAACGGTTCGATGCATCGGAGCGCACGTTCATGTTGAATACATAACGGTTCTTCAGGGAGTAGGCTACCGTTGCATAGAACGATACATAGTTGGTGAGTGTGGATGTCTTGCTCCAGCCGCCGTTGTACAGCTGTGAGAGTGCGCCCCAACCTATTGAGACATCACTGCCAATGGGCTTGAAGTTCTCGGGCAGTGTGGGCGATACCAGAATCTCGCCGCGCTCGGGGACATAACCCCACACGGTGTTGCCTTCGCTGCTGCCCTTGCTTGAGCGAACCTCCATACCAAGCATGGCATTGAGGCGGTGGTTCTCGTTGAACTCCTTTGAGAATGCCAGACGGTGCGATGTGCTGTATGACACAGTCTGTGAGTTTGCCTGCTGCAGCACACCGCCGTAGGGCATCAGTGCCGCATTGTATTTCTCCGAGCCGGCCTTCTCTGTTCCGTAGGGGAAACCACGGTACAGTTGCTCGACCTGTGATGTCTTTTCACCCGCATAGCTCTCGCTGGCATTGTTGTTCAAAGACATGCTTGCAGTTCCCTGATATGTGAGCCAGCTCAGAATCTTGTAGTTCACATTCAGCGATGCATTGAATGACGTTCCCGTGTTCTGCGAGAAACTGTTCTCCATCTCGTTGAAGATATTGGTCGAGTATTGGTTGTGTCCGCCAAGCTGTGTGTTGTACTGGTATGTGTAGTATTTTGAATAGTAGGCCGGTGAACCGTCCTCGTTATATGCCGGGATGGCACGGCTTGTGTTCATTGCATAGTTATAGGGGTTTACACCGGCACCGTAACCGTCGGAGTTCCTTATGCTGCCGTTGAGCTGTGCGCTGATGCTGAGCCTCTCGTTTACGTTGCTGTTTATGCTCAATCGTGTGGTTACCTGGTCGTTGCTGTTGCCCACCTCGTAGCCGTTGTTTATCTGGTAACCCAATGAGGCGTTGTAGGTATATTTGTCCGTGCCGCCCGAAACGCTCAGGTTGTGGTTGTTGCTCACCGAGTTACGTGTGAGCAGGTCGAACCAGTCGGTGTTCACTGTCTCAAGGCGCTGCAGATGGTATGAGAACTCCTCCTCTGTTATCATGCGCTTGTTGAACATCGCCATCAAACCCTCGTAGGTGTATATCTGTGGCAACGGCTCCTGCTGGTAACGTACGCCGGCCTCGTAGGCCTCCTTGCTGAACTGTATGCGCTCCAATGAGTTCATGAAGTCATACATCTCGTATGTGGGGCGCTCCCTTACCGATACGTTTGTGTTGTAGTTCACACTGATGCGGCCTGGTGTTCCCTTCTTGGTGGTGATGACGATTACACCGTTCGAAGCCTTTGAACCGTAGATAGCTGTTGCCGAGGCATCCTTCAACACCGTGATGTTGTCAATGTCCTGTGGGTTCAGCCACGAAATCTGGTTACCGATGAGCTCCTTCATGTCCGATGTCAGCGCCGCGCTTATGTCGATTGAGAGCGGGTCTTCCTGGATTACACCGTCTACAACCCACAGCGGGCTTGTGTTTCCAAGGATGGTTGATGTTCCGCGGATGGTAATTTTTGGCGATGCACCCACACGTGCCGATGTGTTCACTACCGACATGCCGGCAATCTTACCCTGCAACATCTGGTCAATGCTCTGGTATGCCGGCATCATTATATCGTCGGCCTTGACGGTCGTGAATGAACCGACCATATCCTTGCGCGGCAAACGGGCATAACCGTCCTCAACGACAGTCACCTCCTCCAGCATCTCATCATCGGGGACAAGCTGTACATTAAAAGGTTTGCCTATGTTCTGTGCGGTAAGCTTTATTGTCTGGGACTTCAATCCCAGGAATATGAATTCCAAAGTCAACTTTCCGTTTTCTATGGAAGAAAGGTCAATCTTGAAATCTCCATTCAAACCGGTGCTTGCGCCCTTTACCATCTTCTTGTCCTTCATCACAACAACATTGGCACCCGGTAACGGCATTCCAAGTTCATCCACAACGGTACCAGTAATTGTGTGACCGGCCTGGGCGAATGCGCCGATGCTGGCGGCAAGGCACAAAAAGAGGCATAAAAACCTGATAATCGTAGAATTTGCTTTCATTGCACTATTTCGTTATAGGTTGTAGTTATCATTTAACGTGTAAAAATAGTGTTTTTTTTGTTATTATTCATATTTGTTATGAAATATGTTGTTGAAAAATAAAATAAACACTATTTTATAGACTTTAACGCAACGGAATATGTATTTTTGTAAAAAAGTCTATTATGAAAAAAGACAACAATTCAGAGTTGTTGCCCATTGTCAATGAGGCAGGCGAGGTTATAGGCTGCGCAACGCGCGGTGAGTGCCACGATGGTACAAAATCATTACACCCGGTGGTGCATCTGCATTTGTTTGATTCTCAAGGTCGCTTGTATCTTCAGCACCGCCCAGTGTGGAAAACAATACAGCCCGATAAATGGGATACTGCCGTTGGCGGGCACGTCGACTATGGAGAGGATGTTGCTGTTGCGCTGAAAAGAGAGATTTGCGAGGAACTTGGAATAACCGATTGTGAACCGCGCTTTTTGAACAGCTATCTGTTTGAGAGTGAACGCGAGCGGGAACTTGTCTATGTATACAGCGCGGTGTATGACGGTGCAGTCACGCCAAGCGAAGAACTCGACGGTGGCCGCTTCTGGACTCTCGATGAAATAAAAGCTGCAATGGGGCATGACCTGCTCACTCCAAATTTTGAACAGGAGTTCCAGAAAGTGATGGAGTGGATGGGGATTGAGAGCGCTGAATGGTAAAATATACTGTATGTAAAACATAAAAAAGAGCACTGCTCTTTTCATTCAATCGTGCAAATTTGTGACAGATTATCGAACAATTTCGTCAAGCCAAATGAGTAAAGGCGAGCTTGCTTGCACTTTGCCATGGCGAGAAATTGTCGGCGAAGCCAACCTTTCGTTAAGCCAAACGAGCAAAGGCGAGCTTGCTTGCGCTTTGCCGTGGCGATAAATTGTCGGCACAGCCAAATTAAAGGAAGACTTTCTAAAAGTGGTGGATTTCGTTCATTGCTTGAAAGCAGAGGGTTACGATATGGTAACTTTTTGTAAAAAATGATGTTTTATGTGTTTTGCGTATATGATTAGAAGATGTTAGATTTGTACATCAATTTTTATCTATTATGTGTATGGAAATTAAATTATGCGCAATATGTAAAAACAGAGAAGCGAATAAAACAAATTCTCATATTATTCCAAGTTTCTTGGTTTCTATGGTTGCAAGTTCTGACAAAAGTTATAAAAGGAATAAAGAAATTTTGTACGAAATTTATGGTGCAATTACAAAATCATATATAGGTAATGAGGTAAGCCCTGATGATGTTGAAAATAACTTTGGCGAACTTTCTGATGAGGAACTTGAGGATTATAAACAAACATATGTTGCTAGGGATTTTATATTTTGTTCATATTGTGAAAAAAAACTAGCAGATTTATTAGAGTCTCCTTATCGAAATTCCTTATTTGAAAATAGAAAAGTAGAAACTCATATATCCTATTTCTTTTGGTTGTCTGTTATATGGAGAATGGCAAAGTTTGATATGCTATCTTTAAAATTGCCTACTCATATTGTTAGTGCAATGGGGAAAAGGCTTAATTCTTATATAAAGGCAAGGGATTTAAAAGGAGATTTATCATACATAATGCAAAATTTACCATTTGATTATTGTATTGTTTATTGTAAGGATTATTGTAAAGTGGGGTCTGGATTTATTTATTCAGATTACGATAAAAAGGAGAAAACATTATTACTGATATTGGGCGATGTTGCAGTTTATGTTTTTTTTGGAAAGACTAATAAATTCAAATTAGCAAAATATTATGGTTTAGCCAATGTGTTTTCACAAGCTAAAACCTATAAAGCATTGATGAAAGAGCAAGTATGCAATGTGGAAATTTCTTGTTTTGAAAAAGTTTCTGAACGAGTTGTGAAAATTAATCAACCTTTTGTCATAGAAGAAAAGAAAAAAATGATTTTAAACTTTTGGAAAATTGTAAAAGAACGCTATATGCAATTCTTACCAAATAATCCATCTGAAGAATTTATGTCTGTCGTTTTTAATACGATATATTCAAATGAATTTAAAGTTGGTGAAAAGGAGAGTTATAAACATCTAGCCTATGCTTTTTCAAAAGCTCTTTCTTTAGTTTATGGAGTTCAAATTATAAAGTCAAATGGTGAATTGATTTAATTTGACAAGGTTGGTAATGGTATCAAGCCTTAAAACAGCATTTACGCCCCTCGTGGGGCGTTTTTATGTATGTAACCCCTTTCGCTTATCAAAAAAACATTTTAGTAGTATAGGTAAAAACTGTTTATCATTTCAGGTAAAAATAATTTTTCCAAAAAAGTTACTTACTATTTACTCTTTTTCTACTTAACCTAATATTTTAGATTAGACTAATACAAAAAGAATGTATCAATACGACCATATTTTAGGTTATATTGATACATTTTTAGTTTGATACATTGCTACAAATTCATACATAGGTTTTATATAGATTATTCTATATTATATCAATCAATTAGAGTAAAATACTATGTATTCATAGGGTGGTTTACTAATACCCTACGCTACAATATCAAGTAGATTGATAGCAACTGTATAGAGCCCTATTATTATAAGTTATACATATGTCTTTTCATATAACAATATCTTTATGAAAAATCTTTTCCTAAAGATTATCCAAAACAATGTGTATCTTATTGATATTTAAACACATAATATTAGATGAAAAATTGTGAGAAGACTGTTAGTTCATACAATAATCAACCTGATTATTTTCAAATGCTGTAAGTAATTCAATTTTCAAGTCTTCATCATAATCTTCCTTGTTGATTATTGATTCCAGAACTTTTGTCAATAAAGTACTGTTGATATTTCCTGCAGCAATATGATATGTTATAGACTCCATTCTTTGGATATACATCATATTCGATTTGTATAATCCATTTAATTGAAGAAATAACCCTCCAAGAGCTAATCCCATACGCTTATTACCGTCTTTAAATATATGCCCATCACATACTCGATGTATTATAAAAGCCAGTTTGGAAATAAACTCGGGAAAGTAGTCGTCATTTTTTATTGCTTCAAGAACATAAAGTAACTCACCCTCATCTCTGAATCCTTTTATACCTCCATCACTTATTTCTACAACACGGTCATACAACCATATGACTTGCTCATAAGTAGGATATTTTAAACTAGTTACATCCAAACTCATTTCTTTAGCCTTTTCATTACATCTCTATTGTTAAACAAATCTTGTAAAAATCCATCAGTATGTTCGCCAATAAATTTTTCATAATCGTTAGGTTGGACAGGAGATATGTATTCTGCAATGTTATCATGATGTGCATCTCTAAAACAAAAGTCTCTTGACGCCATTTTTGTTCGCGCATCTTCAAGGTATGGGATTTGCAAAGGATTATTAGCAAAATCATCAATAATTTGTTTTACACGTTCAATAGAAACTCTTTTGCTTGTCTCATTGAATTCCTTCTGAATAGCAAAACCAACGCCATTTTGAAATGATGCGATAACCATTAATATTTCAGAATACATTGTATCATGTATATTATCAATATCCTCTAATTTTAAAATTTGAGCATATTCCTGTGCATTTTCTTTAAAAATCGCTTTGTATATATAATCTGTTATTTGAGAATATTTAGCATTTGATATACCATCCACGTATTGCCCAATAGCTGTAGTCAAGACCTTTCTATATTTTTGCTCGCTCATTGCACTTTGCATATAGTTTGCATCTCGACTATTTATATATCTTGTTCCTCCTCCAGTGCGTTTATTAATAGAAGTAATAGAAATATCCAGTATGATACTTCTAATTTGTTTTGCTTTTTCATTACGGGTAATAAGCATTGCCAAGTTTAAAAAGGCACGGAAATTAAAGATAGATAGTTTAGGCGTGCGTTTATCAATACTCCAGTTGATGTTATTAGGGAATTGCTTTTCTATCGCAACTATAAAATCTTTTAGTTCTTGTCCTTCTAATACTTTATATCCATTATCTGTCAATTCCTTACTGTTGGAGTTTAAATAATATGATATTGTTCTTTCTTCTACACCAAAGAATTCTGCGACATGTTTCTTTATGAATTTGAATTCATTATTGAAAATTATTCCTTGTAATCCAACTTGATTTTGGATATCTTTTAGAGCATAGAAATTATTTAAAATATTTTGTCGCGCAATTTGCGATGTTGTTAAATCATTACCTTGTTTTTTCATAATTATAAATTATTAAAATCAATGAGTATATGCAAAGTTATATTCTTTTAATCTATGAAACAATCAATGGATAGATTTATTTTGAATGACCATATCAATAACATCGAGCGTCTGTTTGCCTTTAACTGTTTGGAAGCGTAACACTCTGTTTGAAAAGTCAAGGAATAAACGCCAAAGGAAATCCTCTTTACAAAACAACATAGAATTATACTCTATACCCAAGTGTTGAAAATATTCTCGCAAGGTATCGCCATTTACACGAACCTCTAAACGAAAAAGGTAGTTTGGGTTGCCATTGGCTTCTGCAATGTAGTGTTTGCCACTGTTGCTTTCAATTTCTCGTTTCTTGTTGTAGGCAGAGAGGCGTAAATCGCCATTCTTCTGCTGAACGATGAGGCTGTACTCCTTAATTCTGCGACAAGAACCAACGCCAATGTAGAGTATGTCTTCAAGGAGTTTATCCCTATCTGTTACCTTTGTGCCGTTTACTATAGGGATAAGAGCCTCATCACGAATAGCACGAATTAGGCGTTTGGAGAGGTTGCGAGTGTCATCGAATGCTAGGTCAAGGCGTGTAAGGTTATGGAATTTCAATCCCAACATTCCCTCAATGTAATCGAGGTAAACAAGGCGATTGTGGGTGTTATAGTTGTAGTTGAGGTATAGTTGCTTGTTGTCTATCTCTATCCACACGAAACCACTCATTTCGCCCTCTTTGTCTGCTTTCAATCCCCAACGCAATGTGCCAAAGCATTGCATATCGTACTCACTGTTGGGGTTGTTGCTTGTTCTCTCAAGGTAGATGATTTTGTAGATGTAATCGTAATATTTGCCCTCTGTCCTTTCAAGGCGAAAATCCCAATGTGGGAGTTCATAGACTTCTAGGGGTGTTTCCATTAGTTGATATAATGGAGAGTCTTCATAGAGTGTGTAGCATAGTTTTACTTTGTCAGCACTGATTTTCATTGTTAATACTGTTTTTAATCTCATTAGTTCCATCGTTTGGCTTATTGGGGATTGTTGCCCAATATGCTCTCATACCATCGCTGATGGCTTGCTTGTGGTTGTCTGTCAAACCAC
>JAZTXR010000049.1:0-9735 GCA_045636545.1 Bacteroidaceae bacterium | reverse complement strand
CACCAATGACAGTTTATAATCTTTATCCTTTACTGCTTCTGTCCGCTTGCGAAGATAGCGATTTCTCGCTATCTTCGTTTCGTTCTGCAAATATAGAATGACAGGTTCGCGATTTGATTTAGCTTATATCGAACTCACGTTAACATAGATGTTGCCCCATAGCTATATACCCTCACAATGCTTGACTCTGCCTCTCAGGTATGACCGTTTATTCGCTATGCCCTGCATGACAGGTTGCGACGAGCCAACATCCATATTATCACATTCATTGTTTCATGACCTATACAATCATCACTCGCGCCGGATGACGTCTGCCGGGTTCACCTTCATTATCAGCTTTATCTTGTGCCATGTGGTGAGCAGCAGCAATCCCAACGTGACAACCAATATAAAGACTCCATAAGGGCAATAGTACTCCATAAGACCCCTTTGCATTTTTGCACCTCCTTGTGTCGCCCAGTACATAAGACAGCACAGCAAAGGATATACAATGATGAATGTTACCAGATATGTAGTTACATAAGGAAGAATAAAGTGCTTGAGTATATCCTTTTTCCTTGCACCGTTAATCTTTCTTACGGCAATGTCCTTCTGGCGTGTTGCCGCATCGAGTGAGATTGAGGAGTACACACTCAGCACCAACACGAGCAGGCAGATGAAAACGAGAAGATAAGCAAGATGCAATAGCGACGTGATTGGCTGATGAACCATACGGTGAAGTTCACCAATGGTATTCACCTTTACCTCGAAGCTCTCAGGGACATACTTGCGTATGATGGTCTCTATCGATTTCTTCACATCTTCAACCGATGCACCTTTTCTCACCCTGTAGAAGAAATCGGTATGGGCGGCCTCCTCTACACTGAAAACGAATCCGCACAACGGTATAAGGCCTTCACCACTGATAAATGCTTCGGACGTGAAAGGGAAGAGTTCATCCTCCATCACACCTGCAACCTGATATTTCCACAAATCACGGCTCACTGTTCCGTCAAAATTGCCGTTCTGCATAAGCCTCTCATGGAGCACCTTGTCCACGTACATATAGCCTCTATCGGACGACTTGACAAGCTTGCCGTTGACATTGATATTGAACATCTCAAAGAAATTGGGGTCACCCATGGCAAGCAGACGCGAATATACAGTATCACTACCGACTGCAACCGTGACATACATTTGGACATCTGATAATATGGTACAGCTATGGGCACTTGCCACGAGTTCGATATCAGGAAGGTTCGCAATCTGGGGATGTATCTCATCCCAGAAATTCGTATAACGTGAAATTGCTATTATCCTCTCACGCTCTGCGCCCGAGAGTTGCCTTGGCAACCATCCTTTATCGACTTTATTGCCGAGTACTACGAAACCAAGAAGACATAAAAAGACTATCGTTATCGCGAACTGCAAGGCGAACATGATGTTCCTTGTCTTTTTTCCTTGGCGACGGCGCACCATTGCGCCCTTCATCTCTACACGGCGCAGCCTCAGTACGGGGAAAAACACAGCGGTAAGTCCCACGGCCAGTGCAATGACCGTAGCCTTCAACTGCGACATAAAGAGTAGCCTGAAATCAACATACATATTGAAGTCAAGGTTCATATACTTTACGTAGCTCAACGAGAGTTCACTAACAATACACGACACAAGGAACGACAACAGCAGCACCAGCACCACCTCGCTTGCAAGCAGTGCATAGAGCCCCTTGCTGTCCGAGCCCATACATTTGCGCAGGGCAATCTCGCGTTGACGTGTGTAGAACATCTGGACCATGAATTTCATGAAGTTCACGAAACCGATAATGAATATCAGCCATGAGAAAAGCTTGACGACAACGAGCACCAACCAGTAAGTTATATTACGTTCCCGTACTGACAGGTAAAAGCTTAATGGCTCACCATCGGCATGCGCTCTCCATTGGAAGGCATCGAGGTTCTCCTGTACCTCCTTTACCGAATACCCGTCCACAAGATCGGCCGAGACATGTACTGCTTTATTGCTATGCACCATCGGTACATACACCCATGAGGTGACATCATTACCCATGTCAAGCACGCCTACTATGCGATAGGTGGTCGAGAAGTATTCGTGGCCTTCAAAATTCCCTTCATAGTCCACGGTTTTATTGAGACTGTCAGCTGCCAGCGTGATGCTCTTGCCTATTGCGCTTTCGGTATCGAAGAACTTCTTTGCAAGCCCCTTGCTTATGATAGCCTCGTTCCTGCCTATTGAATCGCGTCCTTCACGTATCCAGTAGGAACCGTATTGCATTACACCATCGCTGTACCTGAAGAAGATGTCTGATATACCGTGGACTCCCACCTGAAACGGAAGTTCCGGTTTGCTTTCGACATAGGCATTTGCACTTATGGGACGTAATGTCACACCAACTATATTCTCCAGGCCTTCGACCCCACTGTCCTTGAGCTGAAAGAACTCCGAGGCATGGCTTAATCTGCCGTTGAGATAGATAGTGCATTTGTTCTCAGGCTCTATTGAAGTCTCAAAAAAGAGGTTCATATAACCGTTGAATGTGAGACCGATTCCCATACACAGCACCGAGACCACGGTGTGGAACTTGTACTTGAGCAGTTGTCTCACTGCCACTTTCATATAGTGTCCTAACATGATATTGCCGTATTTGAGGGTTATTGATGGATCTCTGTGGCTACCTGCCCGTCGAACATATTTATCACACGCCCTGCATACGAGGCATCACGCAACGAGTGGGTGACCATAACCACCGTGGTACCCTCACCATTGAGTTGCTTGAGCAGTTCCATGACCTCAATACCGTTCCTTGAGTCGAGGTTACCCGTGGGCTCATCGGCGAAGATTATCTTGGGATTGGTGACTACGGCACGCGCAATGGCCACACGCTGTTGCTGACCGCCCGACAGCTGTTGTGGGAAATGACCCGCACGGTGCGCGATGTCCATCCGTTCCATAGCCTCCTCGACCCTCTTCTTGCGTTCCTTTTTGGGAACACCCATATAAAGCAGGGGCAACTCTATGTTCTCGTACACATTGAGGTCATCGATAAGGTTGAAGCTCTGGAACACGAACCCTATGACACCCTTCCTGAGTGCCGTGCGCTCGTCCTCGCCAAAGAGAGCCACGTCGGTCCCGTTCAGGCAATAGCTGCCCTCGGTAGGGCTGTCAAGCAGGCCCAATATGTTCATCAATGTGGACTTGCCACAACCCGACGGCCCCATAATGGCCACGAACTCACCCTTTGCTACCTCTATGTCCACTCCATTGAGCGCCCAAGTCTCGACGTCCTCGGTGCGGAACACTTTCCTGATGTTTTCAGTCTTGATCATCTTTTCCATAATTCTATACAAAATTAAACATATACATTATATTCCAAAATTCACTCACATACTATTTAAGCTTTACCCTTGCGGCATCAATGAACTCCGCGTATGATGATGTTATCACTACATCGCCTGGCTCAAGGCCCTCGATTACCTCCAGCTGCTTGGGGTTCTGCCGGCCTATTACAACCGGTGTACGCACGGCCACATCGCCGGTCTCGTCAAGGCGATAGACGTAATGCCCGGCCGATACGGAGTAGAAATCACCGCGTGGTATCATCAATGCATTCTCGGGCTTGCCTAACTCTACCTGAACACGCAGGCTCTTGCCCACACGGATGTTGTCGGGTTTCACTCCGGTGAACTGGAGTTCTACATCAAATGTCTTGCCCTTGACCTCAGGGACTACCCTTGTTATGAGCAACGGGTATTTCTCATCCTGCCAGGTTGTGGAGGCCGGCAAGCCGGTGGATATGCGGTCAATGTAATATTCATTCAACGAGGCCTTCACCTTGTAGTCGTCAAGGATCTTGAGCTCGGCGACGCGTTCGCCCACTGATACCCTTTGTCCTACAGCGAACGACAGGCCGCCCAACTGCCCACGCACAGGGCTCAGCACAACAAGGTTTGCGGCACGGCGCACGACACGCTCATATACACTGCGGCTGCTTGCCAGCTCATTGTCGAGCAACGAACGCTGCAACACGGTCATCACAGAATCGTAGCGGAGACTCTCGAGCGTAAGGCGGGTGCGCTCCACATTGTACCTGTACTCATTCTCGGCAACCTCGAGCTGTGCCTTGCTCTTTATACCCATGGCAGCCTCTTCCTTATCAAGGTTATAGCTCTTGGTAAGGCGCGCCATCTCATACTCGGCCTGCAGTACCTGCTGACGCAGTGTCAGGCTCTTCTGCTCCATCTGATAGCACTGCTGTGCATGGTTCATCTGCTGTTTCTCCCACAGTATCCTCTGCTCCTCAATCTCCCTCATGAGTTCAGGGTTATCAATGACAAGGATTGTGTCACCGGCCTCAAGCATGGCTCCTTCACCTGCAACCACGCGTGAGACAAAACCTCCCTCACCGCAGTTCACCTGTACGTTTGATATGGGCTGTACCACTCCCTCTACATCAAGATATTCACTGAACTCACCGAGCGTAGCCTTGGCCATATCCACCTCCTTAGCCTTCACGTATACCGTGTACGGAGCAAGCAGCATAGGGAGAGTCACGCCAAGTACTGTAACGATTACCAGCCCCAGTAGCAATGAGTAGGCGTGTCTTACATACCACGGGCGTCTTTTGATTCTAATATCCATTATTCTTATGTTTTTATTTTATTCAAAAACCTTGCCGCCTGTCATACTGCGCAACCCGTAATACAGGCTCCAAAAATGCTCAATGGCGCTGATGTGGCCACGGTAGGCGGCATCCTTCTCCTGTGTGGCCGTGTTGAAATCGAGAATGGTGGACTTGCCGAGCATATAAAGGTGCCTTGCGACATCGTAGTGCTGTTGGGCAAGCTGGGCTGTCTTAGCGGCAATCTCCACGCGATAGGCCTGCAGGTTGAACTGCCTGACAAGACGGCCAATATTTATCTCGAAATCCTTGTACTCCTGCTCGACCTGAGTCTCTATGAGCCTTAGATTGGACTCGGC
This sequence comes from Bacteroidaceae bacterium, assembly GCA_045636545.1. Classification (GTDB taxonomy): domain Bacteria; phylum Bacteroidota; class Bacteroidia; order Bacteroidales; family Bacteroidaceae; genus HGM04593. Next base: position 4,761 of record JAZTXR010000049.1, on the reverse strand, counting down.
GACCTTAACGCGCCCCTTACCCCTACCCCAATCAAGTATAGGCAAAGAGATGCCTATGCTTGCATATTCTTGGTCAAGCGGCGAACGGTAACTGCCTGCCAGGTTGTCGGCTGTCTGTGAAAGCCCCAGCTGGACATAGAGGTCGGCCTGTAGTCCCGAGTTAGCCTTTGCCACCGCAAGGTTGCTCTGTCCCTCAAGCACGCGCAGTTTAAAAGAGACCGGATTGGGGCTGTGCTCATATGCAAGAGCCAACGCTTTTGCAGGCTCTACCTGCAGGCTGGGGACCACGGGGTCTACCTTGACCTCAACTACAACGCCGTTGTTAATGGAGAGATAGGAACAGAGTGTCTGCATTGCATCATCGAGCAGGTTACGTGCACTCAGGACATTGGCCTCAGCCGACACCTTGTTGAGTTCAAGCTGCAGCATATCGCTCTCGGTTATTCTACCGATATCGTACCGCCCACGCGCATACCTGTTCAACGTATCGGCCGAAGCGTAGTTGTAGAGTGCTATTTCAAGTTCTGTCTGCGCCTGTGCCACGGCAAAGAAATAAGTAACCGCGCGCGAGGCTATCAGTTCAAGGCTCTCGTTGTAGCTCTTTTCGGCACGTGAATAATAGAGCGGTTCGATACGACGTGACCATTTGAGGGAGTTGTAGCCGAACAGTGTCTGCTGATAGCCTATCACCACCGGCTGTGAGTTGTAGGCCACAGTCTTGTTCGCGAACTCGTCATTGCGCAGGAGCGTACTCTTGAGGAAGAGCTGTCCACCGGTCAGGGCAATGTTCTGCGTGAAGCAGAGTGTCGCGTTAGTGCTCAGTTGGTTCTGCCCGACAAAAGAATTTGTGCCATCGGGCAATGTTATCTTGCTTATCACACGGTTAAGCGCCGGACTTGACGATAACGTGAGGCTGGGCAAGTAATTTGCCTTGTAGAACTTGTAGCTCCATTCCGAGGCAAGGAACGAGTGGCGCGCCACCCTGGAATCGGACGAGCGTGCCTGCGCAAGCATGATGGCATCGTCAAGGGTAAGCTCAAGGGTGTCGGGCACAACAGCCGTCGCTGTGAGTGCTGAAGCCAGCAGCAGGCAAAGGACAATGTATTTCATAAATCAATTCGGTTTTGTTACGTGAATGGCGTATCTTTACATTTATATAAGCAAATTGCGTGCCAAAGTATTTATAACATTGATAAACAAGATATTATTCAAATTCAACAAAACATAATAGCGTGCATAAACGCACAAATAAAGTGCGATATCGAACACTTTTCAATGTGTTTCTATAAAAATTAAATCTTATCTTTGCGGCAAACCGCGAAGATAAACTTCACTCGCTTTGATATACGCAAAAGTAAGCTTTGCGTATCTCGCTCGTTTGTGGTTATCTTTGCAGCACGCAGTAACCCATAACAGACATGTATAAAGGAAAGGTACTTATCATAGATGACAATGAGGACGTGTTGTTCTCGCTGAACCTGTTGCTTAAGCCACACACTCAGGCAATAAGGGTGGCGACAGACCCGCAACGCATCGGGCACTTCATGAAGGTGTTCGAGCCCGACGTGATATTGCTTGACATGAACTTCACACGCGACGCCGTGAGCGGCCAGGAGGGTTTCAGGTATCTTGAGCAGATTCTGGAGATAGACAAGGACGCTGTGGTCATCTTCATGACGGCGTACTCCGATACGGAGAAGGCCATCAGGGCGATCAAGGCAGGAGCCACAGACTTCATCCCCAAACCGTGGAACAATGACAAGTTGCTGGCAACCCTGAAATCGGGAATGGAGCTGAGGATGTCGCGCTTTGAGGTCACGAGCCTGAAGGAGAAGATAGTTGCGCTTGGCGGATACGGCAGTGCCGAAGGCCCGATACTTATTGGCGAGTCGCCGGCAATGCAGAGGATAAAGGCAAACATAGGGCGCTTTGCGATGACCGATGCCAACATACTGGTACTTGGAGAGAACGGCACAGGAAAGGACGTGGTGGCACGCCTCATTCACCAGATGTCGCAACGTAACGAGAACCCATTCGTGGCGATTGACCTAGGCACAGTGCCCGAAGCGTTGTTCGAGAGCGAACTTTTCGGTTACGAGAAAGGGGCGTTCACTGGGGCAGGCTCGGCCAAGGCCGGAAGAATGGAGGTGGCATCGGGCGGCACGCTCTTCCTTGACGAGATAGGTAACCTGTCACCGCAGGCACAGAGCAAGCTGCTAACAGCCATAGAGAAGCGCGAGATAACGCGTGTAGGCGGTACAAAGGAGCGCAATATCGATGTAAGGATTATATCGGCCACGAATGCCGACCTGCAGTCAATGGTAAGTGAGGGCACTTTTAGGCAGGACCTGCTCTACAGGGTAAACACCATTGAGATAGAGATTCCGCCACTGCGTGACAGGGGTGAGGACGTGATACTGCTTGCCGAGTATTTCCTTGAGAAATTCGCCGGCAAGTACAACAAGAAGATAAAGGGATTCAGCAGGGACTCGAGGATTATGCTTGAGAAATACCACTGGCCAGGCAACGTCAGGGAACTGCAGCACGCCATTGAGAGAGCCGTGATAATGGAGGACACGTCATTGATAAGGCCGTACAGCCTGATGATTCCGCAGAAGGAGCAGCAACAGAAGGCGTCCGTGCACACTGGCGAGCTGACAATGAACCTTGAGGAGCTTGAGCGCGATGCCATAGAAAGGGCAATGAAACGCGCCAACGGCAACATAAGCCGTGCGGCTGAGCTATTGGGAATAACAAGATACGCGCTGTACCGCAAATTGGGCAAACAATAAAAGCAGACGGTTTCATGAAAAGGGAGTTTATAATAAACACTATGCTCACCATTACAAGCATTGCTGTATCCACCATTGCCTATATGCATTCTTTTTGGATATGCGGTACGGGAGCGGTAATTGCTTGTGTTGCCATTGTATGCAGGCAGATTATGTTGTATACAAGGTTAGAGAAGATGCTCGAGAGCGAGAGAAAGCATCAGTTGCTGTTACAGAAAAGATTGACGGGAAGCGAGATGGAACAGCACTTCTACAAGCTACTGATTGACAAGGTCGATGCTGCTGTCATTGTGGCTACGGACAACGGCCTTGCAGAATGGCGCAACCGCACAGCAGACAAGCTTATTGGCAACGGGGAGTCAATGCCTAAGGAGATTACCGATGCCGTAAGGGAGAAGAGATATGAACTTACGATAGACGGCACAGAGTACACCCTGAGCAGCACACGCATAACAAGCGGAAGCTCATACCGCAATATCATAGTACTGAAGGATATACACTACTCAATTGAAAAGAGCAAGGTCGAGTCCTGGCACAAGTTGGTGAGAGTGCTTACCCACGAAATCATGAACTCAATGACTCCGATAATCTCACTGTCGGCTACCCTGTGCGACAACATAAGGAACAGCACCGTACTTGACAGGAATGAAGAGCTAGAGAGCATAGGCCAGGGGGTCGAGATAATCAACAGGCGCAGTAGTAGCCTTCTCTCGTTTGTAGAAAACTACAGGAAACTGACACGTCTGGCAGCACCGCAAAAGGGGAATTTTACAATAAAGGAGTTTGTGAACGAATTGCAGAGGCTTTACACAGAGCCATTCATCAAGTTCCGGATAGAGGGATGCTATAACGCCACTATCAATGCCGACAGGACACAGCTGGAACAGGTGCTCATCAACCTTATAAAGAATGCGCTCGAGGCGTGCGCAGAAAAAGCAAGATGCATTGATGATAGCAGTGAAATATACACACAAGAGGTCGTCCTCACGTTCAGGATGGACACCGAGGAAGGAGACCGCAAGGCCATAATTGAGGTAAAAGATAACGGAATAGGAATTATGACTCCTGCAAAGGAGCAGATTTTCGTACCGTTCTTCACGACAAAGAGAAACGGTAGCGGAATAGGACTGTCACTATGCAAACAGATTGTTGTGAACCACGGAGGAGAAATTGACGTGGTATCAAGCGAGGGAGAGGGATGTTGCGTAACCATCTCATTGCCGAGGATGATTCCCTGGAACTAAAGACACTCACCAACGAAGGTGTGGTGATGATTGTCGAAAGCAAACGCATACACCGATTACCGTTGTTGCATTTCATAGGCAGGATAAAGGGGTTGTTACATATTGCATCAAAAAAATCATCGGCATTATTCGGCTCTGGAATGATGCAGATGATTATGTTCTGAAAAGAGTTTTATTTACTTGACTTTCCAATATCCACCTTTAGCCGGACCGACACGTTCGATGGTGCCATCAGCTTTAAGATTAGCAAGATGCTTTTCTACGGCTTTGGCAGAAATGCCTATCTTCCCGGCAAGGAGCGTTGCGCTCAACTTGCCATTTTCTAAAAGCAAGGCAATGATTTTCTCCCTACTTTTTGTCGGCTTCTCCCCACCTTTCAGCGCGAAGATAATATTTTCTCCCTACTTTTTTCAAGTTATCTCCCTACTTAAACAAAATCTTGTTGGGAAGGAGCAAGCCGGTTATCACGAACCCACCATTACCATCAACGCGATCTTTTGAAAAACATATAGCACAACACAACAGCAAACGTCAAAAGTTCCGACAGTGGCAATGCAAGCCACATGCCTTTCACGCCTATCACCTCGGGCAGCAACAGAAAGGCCGGGAACAGGAACACCACACCGCGCAACAGGGCGAAGATTGTTGAAGCGGCAACCTTTTCAATGCTCTGCAGATAGCCTATTGCAACAAGGTTAAGAATAAAGAAGAGGAAGCCGGTTGCA
>JAZTXR010000048.1:0-1274 GCA_045636545.1 Bacteroidaceae bacterium | reverse complement strand
TTGCAGTTTTTCGATGGTTTCATCTCGGATTGCTATCTCATCCCGCAAATTCTCGTTCTTGCGTTCCAATGATTTCATCTTACCGCTGCCGAAAAGAGAACTGACACCGCTCGCAAGTGCTGTGGCAGCATCGGTTGCTATGCTTTTGAGTTTGTCAGTGCGTATCTCCGATCTTACCTGTTTGAGTTCTTGCTCGGCAAGATCTATTTGGTGTTCCTTGTGTTGCCGTTCAGCCTCTATGCGTTCAAGTTCTGCACGCTGCTTCTCGATGATAAAGTCGTTGCGCTCCAAATGCTCCTTGCCCGTCTCTATTTTGGATTGACCTCGCTTCATTGATAGAATTTCGGATACCAAGGTTTGCATCTGCATCATATCATCATCGTTGAGTTTGCGGCTTTTGCCCGTATCGTGGTCCATCCAATCGAACACAATATGTGCGTGGTAGTTGGGCTTAAACCATTTGCCACCGATTTGAAAACTCTCTTTATCGTCAGGGGCTGGCTCTCCACCGAGCCAATGTCCCTCGTCTTTGTGTAGGAATATTTGAAGCGGTATGATTCCCCAACGCTGTTGACACTCCTCGCCAAATCTGCGAACATCCTCTAATGTGGTATCAGGCTTGATGAGTAGCACACCCTCACGAATGGGTGAGCATCCTGCCACCTTGACAATCTTGCCACTCTTGGTTTTGCGTTCCCGTTCTTTCTCCTGCATCGCCCGTCCTGTCTTCGCTTTTACCATCTGCTTGATGTTATCGTAATGCGTCTGTAAATCATAATTGCCGAGGCGAGGATTTATCCAATACTCATTGTCGGCAACAAGTTGGGGTATTAGATAGATTTTCGACTCGCCGATGTTACGCATATACTCGGGAGTTCTGAGGTTGTGTGCCTCGCTCGATGATATGTTGCAAGGCTTGATATGTATGCTGCTTTTTACTGCCATAGTTATTTTGATTTTATTGGTTGCACTAATGTCTATTGATCATTTGGTCACTTGCTTCCGCTGTCGGGGTTGCTTTGGCGACCCGCTGGCTGCACTCGGCATAGTTCAAGCGAGCTTGTCCTCTGCCCTCGTTTGCACAGGGGTTCTTAGGGGCGAAGCCCATAAGCGGAGTGCAGAGAGGTCACTCAGCCCCACAACTACACCTGTGTAGTTATAGTGGGCTATAACCTGAAGCCTCGTTTCTTCTTCGGCTGCGGTTGTGGCATCCGCCTTGCGGATTGGACTTGCGATTTTTTCTCTGCCTGTTTTGCTTGGTTTCTATGGCATAA
>JAZTXR010000047.1:0-2020 GCA_045636545.1 Bacteroidaceae bacterium | reverse complement strand
CTCGGAGTTGGCGACCATTGAGTCCAAGTACAAGGAGTCTGAGAAGTCGCTCAGCGATGCCCAGACCATTATTGCAGGTAAGGAGGCGACCATCCAGAACTTGCAGAAGGAGCTCTCGGAGGCAACATCGAAACTCTCGACCTACGAAAAGAAGGAGAAGGAGGAGATGGCAGCCCGCATCGAGACGCTTGTCGAGGATGCAATCAACGCAGGTAAGATTGACCGTGAGGCAAAGGCCGAGTGGGTCAAGATGCCAGAGGCTAACCTCTCGCTTGCAGAGAGCACGCTCGCATCTATTCCTGCACGCGAGAAGATTTCCGAGGAGATTGCCAAGGACCCCGAGAATGTTCAGGCTGCTGCCACCGCTGCCAAGACCGCAGAGGAGATGATGGCCGAGAAGGTTAACGAGGTTGTCGGCGCAGACTTCAAGTTCGGGAAGCTGAAGTAAACAACCCCAATCATTAATTGATTTGCCAGAGACAGGGAGTGTCTCGCGCGGAAAACAATATCCGCCAGTCGGCTGAGATTCAACAGTAAACAAGTAAACTCAATCGAAACAAATGGCTGATACAGTAAACTTTTTGCAGAACGGTTATAATGGCGAGGTCTTGGAGGACCTCTTGACCTATACCGCACAGGGTAACGACTACCGTAACTCTCAAGGGTTGTATCTTCACCGAAGACTGCTTGGAGTCGCAGCAGGATGACACGAACATCACTCACGAGTTCGACCTCAATCCGTTCGATATCCAAATTGGCTCAGGTGATACAATTTAGGTTGTATGGATGTAACCTTTGAAGGCATGTCCTCGACAGGTAAAAATGAATGGCTCACACCGCCACATATCTTGAGGCGGTTGGGGCCATTTGATTTAGATCCCTGTGCTCCCATAAACCGACCGTGGGACACTGCCGAGCATCATTACACAATCGAGGACGATGGCTTGAAACAGCCGTGGTTTGGGCGTGTGTTCTGCAATCCGCCGTATGATACAGCACTCATTACGCAGTTCATCAAACGATGTGCAGAGCATAAGAACGCCATTGCACTGACCTTTGCCAGGACCGACACACGGCTGTTTCACGAACTTATATTCCCCAATGCCGACTCAATTCTCTTTATCAAAGGACGATTGCGTTTCTACCACGCATCGGGAGAGCAAGGTGGCACGGCAGGAGCGCCCTCGTGCCTGATTTCGTTTGACAAAGAAAATACCGCAGTGCTTGAACGCTGCGGTATTGAGGGTAAGTTGGTTAAACCTTGATTGATAATGTGGGTTTCGTGGCCCACATTATTTTTCTATTAACCAATCGTAAGCATGATTTATTTGTCTACACGCTAAAATAAGAATGGAAGGAATGCATATTCATCGGAAAAGATAAAATAAACACCACGCTTGTTTGGCATAAAGTTTTCCTCATAATAGATGCTATTATCAAGAAGAAATGCAACTGGTTTTCTGAAAATATCACTAATACCCTTGGATATATCAGAAAACTGCGTCAGAGTATATCTACTACAGTCATTGTTCGTCGGTTCGAGAAGCATAAATTCACAATCTTTATACTTTGCTGCATAGAAATCAAACATGTTTATGGTCTTCGTAAGGACTCCCTTTAATTCTGATTGCCCCATTTTACGAATGTCCAGTTTCACACCCTCCAATGTGATATTCATTTCCTTTTCCATAATGCTAACTGTTTTTAAAGTTCGAGACACCTGCCTCTATCGAATGAGCCATGCTCATTGCTGAACACATAGCCTAATTGGTTGGAAACGCAACTTGTATTGCCGATAACCTTATCAATATTTCGGTGCGAATGTCCATAAATCCAATATTCAATAGGGCTTGCGGCAATGTAATCTCCGAGTTCTACCGTGAAAGCACCATTAAGGTCGCTACCTTTGAACTCCGGAGACATTAACTCGAATGATGGCACATGGTGAGTAGCAACAATAATATGTTTTGCTTTACTATTGTTCACAGCCTCCTCAAGGAACTTGAAACAACGGTAATGT
>JAZTXR010000046.1:0-73062 GCA_045636545.1 Bacteroidaceae bacterium | reverse complement strand
GAGCGTACCTGTGAAGTGATTGGCGGCAATGGGCGTGGCGGCAACATCTACATAGAGGCAAACGTTAGATTCGGTAACAGGGAGTACAAGACGGTGAGCATTGGCGACTCTGTATTCGTTGACAGGAACATTCTGTCGATTTACCTGCCCGAAGGACTTGAAAATGTTGGATACTGCGCATTCCTTGCTTGCGACTCTGTTGTAACCATTTCATTGCCGAACAGCCTGACAGATTTCGACAATGGATTCAAGAAAATGAGAGGTCTAAAAACCATCAAGTTCCCACAACAGATGAAGTCAATCAGCGCATCAGCGTTTGTCGATTGCACAGCCCTCGAAGAACTTTATATCCCCGAAGGTATTGAACGTATTGAACTTGATGCTTTCGGACGATGCTATGGGCTGAAGAATGTCTATCTGCCACAAACATTAAAGGTGATTGAACGCGGTGTATTCTGGAAATGCAAGGGACTGGAGGAGATTACCATCCCTGCCGGAGTAGAAGAGATTGGTGACTATGCCTTCTACCACTGCGACAAACTGAAACACATATATCTTCACTCACATACCCCACCTGCAATCACCACAATACTGAAGAACAGCAATGCAGTGATACATGTACCGCTAACAGCATTGGAGAACTACATGAAGCACCCTTACTGGGCAAAATACAACATCAAAGGGGATTTATAGAAAACCGTCATAGGAGCTGTTTTGAAACAGCTACTTAATAATTATTGATTATATAATTGGAACTCATGCTACAGTGAGACTTCACAATCTTCCAATCGTTGAAAATTGCATCGGTTACCCAATAGGCAAGTTCTGCTGTAAGAATACCCACAGCCGCACCTACAATAACATCGCTCACATAGTGACGGTTATTGAGCACACGCATAACACCTGTGGCAGTCGCTACAGTGTAACCGGCAATGGGAATCCAGATACTGCGGTCGCCATATTCGTGAGCCAAAAGAGTCGCACCGGTGAAAGCTGTCGCCGTGTGCCCCGATGGGAAGCTGGCATCATGCCCATTCGGACGGGTTCTATTGATGCTATACTTAAGGCCATTCACTACAGCAGCCATCATAATGGCAGCAAATGCATCAGCGGTAACAATCTGGTAACGGTTCCTGCTCACTCCCTTAACTCCGCAAAGTCCCATTGTCAAATGAGTTGCCCAAGGAGCATATTGCAGATAATCGTCAAATTTGAGTTCAAAACCCGGCATATTTGTCTGTACCGATGAACTGACATAACCATCCACAGACATCAATGCCAATCCTACCGCTGCAAGAGGCAAGGCCGCACTGAACGAGTGATGGGCATAGTTGAGGTTATATTGTTTGCCGGCAAGCTCTTTACTTTCACCGACCATCAGTCCTGTTTCCACCTTTGCCTTTAGCCCCTCCGGGTGGTGACCGTTGGTTTCACTTTCACCATTCCGTTTCAAGCCCAAGGAATCGGGAATCTGTGCATTGACTGTAAATACACCAAACAAGCACAGAAAAATCAATAGTCGTGTTTTCATAATAATTATCAAAATATCAATATGAATAGTCTGATGCAAAAGTAATCAAATGGAGTGAATAGTACAAATAAGATATGGCACCACAGTCACGACCTACCCTTTATGATTATGCTTATACAACTGCCACGTGTTAACGAGGTTATGCCACAGTGAGTAGAAGCCGCCGGCGATGGCGGTGACTCACGCTTATCAGGTTCACCTTGAATGAGATATTCGCTATAGTCTTCCATTTTGCAAGAGTCTATTAATAAAATAATGCAAGACACGCGAACGAACTCTCAAAAAAGAAGGTAATAATACAATCTCTTGACTGTATACTTTATTATGTAATCGGCATTTACATTGCGGTACGACTTAGAAGCTGTTTAAATTCAAACGGCTTCTTAAAGTACTTCCTATCATTGATATTCACTAATCATTTGTACTATTCACTCCATTTGATTATTTTTGTGCTACTGTTGATTTGATAATCCTTTATGAAAACAAAAATACTTCTTTTCCTTTGTCTGTTCAATGCATTTGCAGCCATAGATGTGAAAGCCGAAGGCCGAGGTTCAATAGCACACTGTGCGGTTAAGGATGAAATGCCCGACACGGTGGCGGTAACGCAAAAGCAGTATAACCTCAACTATGCCCATCACTCCTTTTGTGTGGCATTGCCTGTGGCTGCTGTTGGCTTTGCCCTGATGCCGGCCGACAATCACATTGCCAATGGAGTGCAGACAAAGCTCCCGGGTTTTGAGGCAAAGGTTGATGACTATATGCAATATGCTCCTTGGGCGGCACACCTGGCAATGGGCGCGTGCGGTGTAAAGGGTGTGAGCAAGAACCGATGGCAAGTTTTAACGGCCGATGCTTTGGCTGCCGTGATGATGGCTGCAACGGTAAAGGGCTTGAAGATATGCGTGGACCGCACCCGCCCCAATGGCGAGGAGGAGAGTTTCCCATCGGGGCACACGGCAAAGGCCTTTATGGGTGCCACGCTGTTGGCACATGAGTATGGGCACCGCAGCGTGTGGATTCCAATTGCCGGCTATACCGTAGCTACGGCAACAGGCGTGATGCGTGTGCTCAACAACCGCCACTATGTGAGCGATGTGCTTGTGGGTGCAGCCGTGGGCATTCTCACCGCCGAGCTTGCCTACTGGGCAACAGATGCCATCTTCAACGATTGGAAGATTACTAAGTCCCATCGTCGCATGAGCAGCGATTATATAATCAAGAACTACTGATAGGGTTTAACCAATGACTCCAGAAAAGTCAGCCACAAAATTGCGTTTTGCGGGGAAGGCGGTGCCATCAATGACACGTCGCCGCGAGGGGCATGACTATTTGGGGCGGCGCATGTACCTTATAACAATGACAGTAGAGGGGCGGCGCCCCTTGCTTGGTGCTGTTGTGGGTAATCCCGAAGCCGTACGCGGTGCTGCCGATGCTCCACGTATGGAACTTTCACCATTGGGCAAGGCTGTAGAGGAGCATTGGATGGAGATAAGCAAGTACCACCCCCAAATAGAGGTTCTTGCGCTTCAATTGATGCCCGACCACTTGCACAGCATCATTTTTGTAAAGGAGAAAATGCCGCAACACCTTGGAATGGCAATCAAGGGATTCAAAATAGCAACAAACAGGGTCTACAGGCGTGTTTGCTCTGCTGCGATATTATCGCAGCCTACCATACCCGACCGCAAACAAGGAATGCTTTGGAGCATTGGTTACAACGATGGAATTCTTGACCGCCGCGGGCAACTTGACAACTGGTTCAACTATTTGCGTGACAACCCTCGCCGTTTGCTTATGAAGCGTTCACGCCCGGAGTTTTTCCGCGTGCAGCGTAATATCAAGGTAGGGGATTATGAGTTTTCGGCCATTGGCAATCTCTTTTTATTGTCGCACCCGGTGCGCTTGCAGGTGCAGTGTTCGCGAAGTTTGAATGAGGAGCAGATTGAAATGCGAAAGCGTTTTTTCCTTGAAAAGGCACGTCATGGGGCAATCCTTGTATCGCCAAGCATATCGCCGGGTGAAAAGGCTATTATGCGTGCCGCTTTTGATGCAGGATTCCCATTAATTCTACTGCAAGAGAATGGCTTTACCGAAATGACAAAACCCGGCGGTAGCCGCTTCGATGCCTGTGCCGACGGTCGCCTGTTGATTCTCTCTCCCTGGGAGCACCATAACCAGCGCCTGAATATAAGCCGCGGGCAATGCCTGTCGTTGAACGGTATGGCAAAGGTTATTTGTCAACAGATTGAATAAAAGCTTTGATATTACCCCCTGTGATTATGCTTATACAACTGCCACGTATTCACTAAATTATGCCACAGTGAGTAGAAACCGCCGGCGATGGCCGTTACAGGGGTGAGGAACGTACACGCGAACCAGATGGCAAACACCGTGTTCTTTTGCCCCAATGACTGCCCACCGGCAATAACCTCGCCATTGCGGCGGCCTACAAAACGCCCGAAGGCAAACTGCACGATGCAGCACACCAGCGACACCAGCGCTATCCCCACCATAACCCAAACAGAGAGGGTGCTGTGGGCAATGGCACGCGTTGTCATTGCAATGGCAAGCGACAGCGCCACAAGCCACAGATAGAACGGCAGGTTACGTCCCTTTACAACAAGCAAAGAGTGCAGGCGTGGCAGATAACGGCGCACAGCCTCGGCACACAATAGCGGCAGCAACAGCAACGGAAAGACCTTGCCCATTATGAGCAGGAACGATGCAGTGAGCGACATTCCCTCAACCGGGTGCGACAATGCAAGCAACAGCGGGGCAACAAGCGCCACGGCAATGTTAATCTGCATTGTATATGAGATGAGCGAGGCCGAATTGCCGCCCAGTTTAGCTGTTATCACAGCTGCGGCGGTTGCCGTGGGGCACATCAGACACATCATTGCAGCCTCAAGCAGAACACGCATTGTAACCGGCATTTGCGGCACAAAGGCAATGGACAACGATATTGCAATGAATGACAGCAGTTGGAATGCAAGCAGCCACAAGTGCCATTTTGATGGCTTCAGTTCCTTTATCCTCACCTTGCAGAAGGTAACGAAGAGCATAGCGAATATGAGCACAGGCTGTACAACTGCAAGCACCGACGACACAAAATCATGGGTACCATCGAACAGCGGGATGTTGGTATATAGCAGATACATGAGCACACCGCTGCCCATTGCAATGGGCAGCGACCAGTCACGCAGAAACTGATGGAACCTTATATTCATTACAACTGCGCCAAAAACTCCAGACCCTCTTTATAACCGTCGAAGCCCTTTCCACAGATGGTTTTCTGCGCGTAGAGCGATACAAAGGAGAAACGGCGGAACTCCTCGCGGGTGGAAATATCGGTCAAATGTACCTCCACAGTTGGCAACGCCACAGCCTTGAGCGCATCGAGAATAGCAACGCTTGTGTGGGTATAGGCTGCAGGGTTTATGAGAATGCCGTCGAACACACCGTATGCAGCCTGAATCTTGTCGACAATCACACCCTCGTGGTTCGACTGGAACAGCTCCACCTCAACATTCAGTCGGGCAGCACAGTCACGTATGAACTGCTGCAACGCCGCAAAGTTCTGCGCGCCATAGAGCGCCGGCTCACGCAACCCTAGAAGATTGAGGTTAGGACCATTTATTACCAATATTTTTTTCATATTCACTTTAAGCTAAATACTATAGGCATTGTAAAATATACGCGTACAGGTTTCCCTTTATGCTTGCCCGGTTTCCATTTTGGCATAAACTCTATAACGCGGACAGCCTCCATGTCAAGATAGATATCACCTGAGCTTCCAATAACCTGAGGAGTTGTAATAATACCATTGCTATCTATAACAAAACGTACTATCACACGACCTTGCGAGTTGTTTTCACGAGACACCTGTGGATATTTAAGACACCGATTTATATAACTCTGCAATGAGGTCATTCCACCAGGGAATTTCGGTTTTTTATCAACATCTTGAAAATCAACAATCTCATCTGTTGTTACACAATCGGTAGCATTATTCTTTTCTGTAGAAATCTGCGCCTGTATATTTAATGCAAGAAACAAAAACCCGAACAAAAGAACTGTTTTTTTCATATAGAGTCAATTGTTTAACAAAAACATAAATCTTTGCGTAACACAGCTATCGCGCTTTTAAACAATTCCACTATATGATTTCGGCATACGTACCAAAATACCTGAACTGCTCGCCACACTCATGCAGCTCGCACATGAGTGAAAGGAACTCGTCGCTGTAGACCGATGCCTCGATGTCGAAATAGAAACGGTACTCGAACTCGCGCTCGGGGATTTGGCGGCTCTCGAGCTTCACGAGGTTCACGCCGCTTGCATTGAAGCGCGACATTATGCGGAACAGTGTTCCTGGGCGGTTGGGGATGTTAATCATCACACTTGTGCGGTCGGCACCCGAGTAGATTTTAGGCTCCTTGGCAATGCAGATAAAGCGGGTGTAGTTGTTGTCGCGGTTCTGGACGGATGACTTGAGCACCTGCATCTGGTAAAGCTCGGCACAGAGGCGCGACGAGAGCGATGCCTTTGTGGGGTCGCCACCCTGTGCCACCATGCGGGCAGCCTCGGCGGTGTTCTCGCAAGCGATTACACGCACGTTCTTCAGTGTAGAGAGGAACTCGGAGCACTGGTTGATGGCCTGCTGGTGCGAGTAGATTTCGCGTATATCCTCCAATTTCGTACCCGGCAAGGCAAGGATTGCATGGTCCACCTTGAGGCGCACACCACGCACAATGCTCACGTTGTATGCCGCAAGCAGGTCATAGATTGCATTCACCGAACCCGCAAGAGAGTTCTCGATTGGCAACACGCCGAACTCGCAAAGCCCGCTGCTCACAGCCTTGAACACGCCCTCGAAATTGTTCATATACATGATTTCGGGCAGGTCGAAAAGGCGCTCCGATGCAAGATGCGCATACGAACCCTCGCAACCTGCACAAGCAACAGAGCCACGCTTAGGGAACGGCTGTGGCGGCACAGAGGCTATCTGCTTGAAGTGGTTGAAGAAGTCGGTACCCTCGGAGAGCATACGTGTCTCGTACGATTCGCTCAGGTCGAAGATTGTGCGGTAGAGTGTGCGGCCATAGCCCTCGAACTCGGGACCCAGGCGCTTTGACACGTTCTGCAGCACGGTGCGTGCACGCGATGGGTGATACACGGGGAGATTGTTCTCCTTCTTGTACTTACCGATTCCCGACACCACCTGCATACGACGTGCGAAGAGGTCGCACATCTGGGTATCTATCTCATCTATCTCCTGACGTAGTTTGTCCAAATCCATATTATGTTGTTTTTTATTATTTTCTTTATTACAAATAGCGTTAATGTCATCCCGACAGAGCGGAGCGACGAGGGATCTCAAAAACGATTCGGTAGGAGATTCCTCCCTACGGTTCGGAATGACAAATAAGCATTATTCCACTAATCCGCCAAGCATTGCAAAGTCATCGAAGAATGACGGATAGGACTTTGCCACGCAAGTGTGCCCCTTTATTGTAGTCACGCCACCTGCAACGGCAGCCATCACTGCAGCCGACATTGCTATACGGTGGTCGTTATAACTGTCAACAGCCACCTGTGCCACCGGCTCGCCGCCATAGACTGTGAATGTGTCCTCGCCAATCTGCGAAGATATCCCAAACGCCGCAAGCAAATCCCTCACAGCCGCCAGACGGTCGCTCTCCTTGTAACGCAGACGACCGACACCCGTAAATATTGTAGTACCCTGTGCCACGGCGGCAGCCACGGCAAGCACGGGAACGAGGTCGGGCGTGTCGGTACAATCCAGTTCTGCACCGAACAGGTGCGACGGCATTGCCACCACACCATCCTCGCCACACTCAATGAAAGCACCCATTGAGCGCAGATGCCCCACAATGTAGCTGTCGCCCTGCAACGATTCTATATTCATTCCACACACGGTGACAGGGCGTTTGCCGGTTACACCCGCAACAACCCAAAAGGCTGCCGATGACCAGTCGCCCTCGACAACCACACGCTGCGGCATACGATACTGCTGGTTACCTTTTATCCTGTATATGTTGCCACGCTGCTCCACCTCAATGCCTGCAATGCGCAAGGCATCGAGTGTCATTGTAACATACGAGGCGCTTGTGAGGCCGTCGGTCACCTCAATCTCGCTATCCTCGGCTGCTAAAGGCAGGGCAAAGAGTAGCCCTGTGAGGTACTGCGACGAGATGTTTCCCGGCAGGCTGTATCTGCCACCGCGGAGAATGCCGTTGCAGGTCAATGGCAGCTCATCGGCTGTGTGGCGGGTGAATGTCACGCCGTGCGGTGCAAGGGCATCGAGCAACGCACCCATTGGGCGCTGTGGCAGCTTGCCCGCACCCACAAAGGTAGCATCGGCGCCAAGCACTACGGAAACCGACACAAGGAAACGCAAAGTGGAGCCACTCTCGCCACAGTCGAGTGTTCCACCCTTCACCACATTCACGGGCGTAACATCAAAAACTCCCGATGAATAGGTGATTTTTGCGCCCAGCGCATTGAGGCAACGCATTGTTGCCATTATATCATCGTTCACGGCACTGCACACAATGCAGCAGGGCTCACTGCCAAGCGCCGCACAGATGAGCAGCCTGTGTGCCTGCGATTTCGACGGCGGTGGTGTAACGCAACCCTGCAATGTCCCATGAACCTTTATTTCCATAATTTTATTTAATATTCATTCCCCAACACATTTTTGTCATTTTGAGCAAAGCGAAAAATCTCATAAATGATGTTATGAGATCCTTCACATACGTTCAGGATGACATATCAATGATGATAGAAAGTATTCTATTCAAATCACTCTCTGCAACAACTCCTTCAAATCCTCGACCGGCATATCATAGAGCATGCAATTGCCCACAGCGCGTGGCAGAACAACCGATATCTTGCCACCACGGCGTTTCTTGTCCGTGAGCAGTGCATCATATATCTCATCTGCCGCATAAGGGCAAGTTATATCAAAGCCATACTTCACAAGCAGCGCCGCGAGTTCATCGGCAACATCGCACAGGCCGCACAGCGGCGCAATCCTTGCAGCGATTAGCATACCCTTTGCCACAGCCTCGCCGTGCGAGACACCGAAATTGCTCAACTTCTCAATGGCATGGCCGAATGTGTGCCCGAAGTTCAGCAAACCACGCATACCATTGTCGAACTCGTCCTGCTGCACAACATCGCGCTTGATTTCCACGCAACGTGCCACGACAGCCTCGCGGTCGAATGGCAGGGTATGCAGCAGTTCATAGAGCGCCGCATCCAGTATCATGCCGTATTTTATCACCTCGGCACAACCGTCGCGGTATATATCGGTTGGCAGGGTATCCATCAGTGCAGTATCGCAGCACACCAGCGATGGCTGATAGAAGCTGCCCACAAGATTCTTGCCGGCGGGAATGTCTATGGCCGTCTTTCCGCCAACTGAGCTGTCAACAGCCGCAAGCAGCGTTGTGGGTACCTGTACATATTTCACACCGCGCAAGTAGAGCGATGCCGACAGACCGCCGAGGTCACCCACCACTCCACCGCCAAAAGCAATGACAGCATCGCTGCGTGTGAGTTGTTCACCGGCAAGGAAGTTGAGGAATGCCAACAGGTTGTCGGCACACTTTGAAGCCTCGCCCGCAGGGATTACATATTTGCAGGCATCGTACCCCGCCGCAGCAAGGTGCTCCATCATAGCACTGCCATAGAGCACATCGACATTGCTGTCGGTGAGCACAGCCAGGCGGCATTTGCCAAGCACCGGGGCAATGAGCTCGCCAATGGCGGCAAGCACCCCCCTGCCAATGCAGATGTCGTACTCCTTTGTCGCCTTTACGTTTACTATATCATATTGCATATTACCAACTATTTTTCGGTCTCCTCCTTTGCTATGCGGCCATCGCGCAAAAGCGAACGCAACACGTCGGCATTGTCGGCAGCTATCGCATCGCGGTATTCGTGGAGCGAATTTATAAGAAAGTCAAGTTCACCGAGCAGATGTTCCTTGTTCTCAAGGAAAAGCTCGGTCCACATATCCTCATTGAGGCGCGACACGCGGGTGAAGTCGCGGAAACTGCCGGCACTGTAGCCACGGTGGAACTTCGCCGACGGGCTTTTGATGAACGCATTGGAGACAACGTGACACATCTGCGAGGTGTATGAAATCATGCGGTCATGAAAATCGGCCGTGGTGACAACGAATTTCTTGAAGCCGAGCGGCGCAAGCGCCTGTTTCACGCGGTCGAGCAGAGCAATGTCATCGTGCACCGGCGGCACCATAATGAACGAAGCACCGCTGTAGAGCATTGCCTTTGAGTATTTGTAGCCCGAGTATTGCAGGCCTGCCATGGGGTGACCGCCAACGAAAGTGAAGCCCAGCTCCGCAGCAAGCGCAAAACCAAGCTCGCACACCTTGCGTTTTGTTCCGCAAAAGTCAATCACCAACGTGCCGGGAGCTATGTGCCTTGCATTGTCGCGCAGATAGCCCTCGACGGCCCTTGGCGTTGCTGTGAGCAGCAAGAGGTCGCAACGGCCGATGGCCGCAGCATCGAGCATGCCATCGACAACACCCTCAAGCTGTGCATAGCTCACGATGGGTTCGTTTATATCATAGGCAAGCACAGTTGCGCCGGCAGCCTTGAAAGCCTTTGCCGCCGAACCACCAATCAACCCCAGACCAACAACACCTACAACCATACGCGCCACTTATCAATGCATTATGCTGCGTATCTCGTTTACGCGCTGTGCAACCTCGTCGAACTGCTCGGGTGTGAGTGACTGTGCACCGTCGCACAACGCACACACCGGGTTATTGTGAACCTCGATGATGAGACCGTCGGCACCGGCTGCTGTCGCAGCGCAGGCCATTGGACGTACAAGGCGCGACACGCCAGTGGCGTGGCTTGGGTCAACGACAATAGGAAGGTGAGTAAGCTCCTTGAGCACTGGAACGGCCGCAAGGTCAAGCACATTGCGGGTGTAGTTGTCATAGCTGCGGATACCACGCTCGCACAGAATCACCTGCTCGTTACCCTCGGACATGATATACTCGGCACTCATTAGAAGTTCCTTGAGGGTTGCCGACATACCACGCTTCAAAAGGATAGGCTTGTCCGAACGGCCAAGCTCCTTCAACAGCTCGAAGTTCTGCATGTTGCGTGCGCCCACCTGAATGATGTCGACATCGGCAAAGAGGTCAAGGTGCGCTGCGCTCATAATCTCGGTTACAATGGGAAGCCCCGTTGCCTCGCGAGCCTTCAACAGCAGTTGCAGACCCTCGGCACGCAGACCCTGGAAATCGTAAGGCGATGTGCGTGGCTTGAATGCGCCACCGCGCAGAATGTTGGCACCCGATGCCTTCACTGCATGGGCCACGGCCAGAATCTGCTCCTCGCTCTCGACCGAGCAAGGACCTGCCATAATGGCAAAATTGCCGCCACCAATCTTCACCTGGTTCTCGCCGCTGCCGGCCACAACCACAGTGTCATCGGGGTGAAAACTACGGTTCGCACTCTTGAAGGGGTCGGTTATGCGTGTAACACGGTCTATTATCTCAAGGCCTGCAAGCAGGTCCATGTCAATCTTGCGGGTATCGCCAATGAGGCCGAGCACTGTCTGCATCTCGCCTTCTGAAACGTGAACCCTCACGTTCTGCGACTCAAGCCAATGAATGAGGTTGTCGCGCTGAGCCTTTGTAACTCCGTTTTTAAGTACTGCTATCATGGTTATTATAGTTTATTTACGTTATTATATATAATTATGCGAAATGCAAATATACAAATAAACTTTCATTTTCCTATACTTTTAACAAAAACACATCAAACAGCAATAATTTTTTATCATTTTTCAAACAAAACCAACCTTTCTGCTGTTTTTTTGTAACAAAAAAGCGAGGCACCCCGTAAAGGATGCCTCGCGTATAATAGCAATCAGTAATGCTTACTTCTTGGCAGTCTTTTTCAACTCCTTAGCAATAGCCTTCTTTGCAGAAACCTTTGCAGCATCGAGCTTCTTCTGCGCAGCAGCCTCAGCCTTTGCATTGCCGGCAGCCTTTGCAGCCTTAACCGCATCGTAGAGAGTCCAAAGGTTCTTCTGTGCAGTCACCTTCTTCTGTGCTGCAGAGTAAGCCTCTGCCTCAGCCTCTGTTGCAGCCTCTGCCTCGGGAGCTGCGAACGCGTGGCTGTAACCCTTTACTTCATTCCAGTGACCACGTGTAAAGTCGGGGAATGTAACGGCAGCGCAGTTGTTGTCCATTGACAATGTACCGAGCTCTGCCAAGCAGCACCACTCTGCCATGTCATATACGTCCATATCGAGTGGCAAACCGTTCTGCAGACAGTAAACAAGACGTGAGTCCATAACGAAGTCCATACCACCGTGACCGAGGTCGCGACCCTTCTCTACATACTTCTTGAGGATTGGGTGGTAGTACTTTGCCATCATGGCATCCTTCTGCTCGTCGCTCATGAAACCGTGAGCGTTCAAGTTATCAACCTGAGGAGCACCTGTGCCCTTGAGAGCCTCACCTGAAAGAGCAAGCTTCTGCTCGGGATACTTTGTAGCGTAACCCTTTGTACCTGTAAGCTTGAACAAACGGTTGTAGGGCTGTGGAGTCATAACGTTGTGCTGGATTTCAACAACCTTACCCTTTGCTGTGCGCATAAGAGTTGTTGTGTGGTCACCATTGCGGAACTCCTTGCACTCCTTGCCGGTCTTCTCCTTTACAAGCTCCTTACCGAAGAAAGGATCTGTATCCATAGCCACCAATGTTGTGAAACGGTCGCCACGGTGAATGTTCATGCACTGTGCAACGGGGCCAAGGCCGTGAGTTGCGTAGAGGTCGCCACGGTTCTCCTTGTTATACTTCAGACGCCAGTGGAGGTTGTCAACGTCGTTGTCGGCAGGATCCTTCCAGTATGCATCCCAGAACCACTCGAGGCTGTGGATGTAAGCACCCTCGGCGCGGATAATCTCACCGAACACGCCATCCTGAGCCATATTCAAAGCATTCATCTCATAGTCGTCATAGCAGCAGTTCTCGAGGATGAAGCAGTGAAGACGTGTCTGCTCAGAGAGGTTGATAAGGCTCCAGCACTGCTCGAGGTTCATAGCAGAAGGCACCTCGATTGCTGTGTGCTTGCCGTTCTCCATTGCATACTTTGCAATAGGATAGTGGTGGTTCCAGTCGGCAGCTACGTAAACGAGGTCAATGTCGGGGCGCTCACAGAGAGCCTTGTAACCATCGGCACCGCTGTAGATGTCGGCAGGCATCAAGCCCTGCTCGCGCAAGAACTTGTTGCACTCCTCGGCGCGCTCATACTCATAGTCGCAAAGAGCAACGATTTCAACACCCGGAATACGGCAGAAACGGATAACTGCACCGTCACCACGCATACCAAGACCAACGAACGCTACGCGAACTGTCTTGATTGGAGCAACAGCAAGATTAAGAACGTGCTCCTGACCTGCAGGGCGCTCCGGAGTCTCAACTACGATAGTACCTTTATCCCAATGCCATTTTGTAGAGGGAGAAAGAGACTGAGCCTGTGATGTTGTAGCGGCGAATGCCATTACAGCAACAAGGGCTGCACCAAAAAATTTCTTCAAATTCATAATTACAGTTAATTAATAATTAATATTGATTGTGTTTTGTCTTTATCATTCCATTTGTCGCGAGAATACCCCAACATGACACAACGCTGATTCAGTGACTACAAAAATAGTCACAATAATATTATTTCACAAATATTCGGGGCTTTTTTTGGATAACAGCAAGCTGCCCATAGCCCCAACATGCAAAAACAAGCCTTATTCAAGTGTTGAAAAATCAATATCCGGAGCCTCTGATACATTGCCTTCACGCTCAAACCAAGTGCCCGATGTCATGAAGTCATCAAAGAAACCGCCCATTGAGAGGAAGAAGCCCTCGCCCTCAACACCACCGGTGTAGTCGAGACGGTGTCTGAGGTGACCTGTCGTATCGCAAGTGAAACGACCGCGTGACACAGGAATCCAGCGGCCATCGGCTGTACGTGCCCACTGGTTGCAATAGTATGCCTTGCGGTTAATGTAACCCATCACAGGGTTGAAGTTCTCAAGGAATGAGTGTGCGTTTGTATACCAGGTTGAGATTTTTGGACGACGCCACGATGCCACAAGCACCCATTTGTTCTGATGGTTATCGTAGAAGTAGGCTGTATAAACCGTACTGTTATCACCGTCGGGCTTCACTCCCATAAGGAAACGGCAACGCTCACCCGGTTTCCAGTCATAGTGCATGAAACTTTGGCCGCCGGAACCCTCGTTTCCAAAATCATTTATCGTCACATTTTCTCCTTTTTTGACGAGTTGCACCCGCAAAGAATCGGGAATTTCTGCAGGATTGTCTGTTTCAAAAGGACTCCACACCGAGAAGAGCACTCTTCTTGGGTAAGGAGTATTGTTCTGCATTCCAAAATAGCCCTGCCCGAAGCCGCAAGCCATGTAATAGCTGCTGGGAATATCACCCTCCTCGGGCACTACAACCTCGTTGTAGAACCATTCGATATCCTCCTTGGGGAGAGCATAACCCATGTGAACCGATGGACCACGACGGCCGAAATGAGTGCTGAAATCGGGAGCGACACAAACCACAGGAGCCACATCACCGCCCACAAGAACAGCCGAGACGTTACCGAAATCCGCACCGTTGTCTATCTTCAAGCCACGGACATCCATTTTTACATAGCCGGGGGCCTTGACCTTGAATGTACCAAGCTCCACGCGCGACAATTCACCGCTGTCGAGTTTTACTTTTTTCTTTTTGCCCAAGATTGACACCTCTATGCGTGAGTGACCCTTCGCCTGAAGCGCAACATTCATCTTGCCGCTCTTTTCCGCCTTGAAGTAGAAACTCACCACATCCTCCTTGCTGTCCCAATTACGCAAGGCACAATTCTGTTCGTCGATAAAGACGTTCTTGGAGTCGGCACCCTCTGAAGTTGCAGTTACATAAGCATTACCAGCCAAAGTGACAACACTCTCATCCTGTGCGACCGTCGGCATAACAGAAAGCAGAATAGCCGCCAAAACCAATTTCAAAATCCTTTTTCTCATAAAAATATCCATTAAAAATTATTTATCATTCAACTTTTGTATCACCCACCCATTTGCCATAATAGACATGGCGGTCGGGCTTCACAAGCATGCCATAACCATCGCGGTATCCACCGCGGTAGTTGCCATACCACAAATCGCCGTTCGCCCACTGATAGACGCCGTATCCGTGACGGCGACCGTTGTAGAACTCACCGAAATAGACATCGCCGTTCTTGTATGTTTCCTTCTTGAACATATAAGGCGACGGTTCACCATCGGGCGATGCCGTTAGCGGGAACTCCAGCGGCACATCACCCTCTCTAGTATGCAGACGAATAATTTCACCAGTCTCAAGGTCATACATGACATAGTGTTCATCACTGCCCACACGGACAACCTCATTGTTTATAAGCAGACCGAAAAGTAGCTTGCCACCGCGATATTGACCATAGGACTGCATGCCGGCAGATGAAAGAAAAAGCCCCCAACCATAGAACTTATAATCAATGAGCGTACCGATGTACTCACCGGCAGCATTGGATATATAGCTTGTCTGCGAATGTTCCCTTGTGTAGTCACAGAAGACGGCCTGCAAGGGGTCGCACATTTCGTCATAGAGTTTTACCTCTTCCTGCGCAACAACCGGCAGGGCAAGAAGAAGCATCAGTGCCAAAAGAGTATTTCTCATTTCTCGTACATTTTATTATCTTTTATAAACCGGGCAACAGGCTGTGGCACAAAGTCTGCCACACCCTTGCCGTCTCTTACCGCGGCACGCACCATTGTGGAGCTCACATCATACAACTTTGCCGGCAACCACTGCACACCCTGAGGCAATGGCGGTTCAGTTTCATTGCCGCGGGGATAGACAATGACATTGTGGCGGGAGATAATCTCGTCACCTTTGTACCAGCGGTCAAACTTTTCCCAGTTGTCAGCACCGATGAGCAAAGAAAATCTCTTGTCAGGGAATGCCTGAACAAGTGCGTTGAGAGTGTGCAGCGTGTACGAAGGACGGGGAAGAGCGAACTCAAAATCACAGGCTTTCATCCCATGTCTACCTTCAACGGCAAGCTGCACCATCCGCAGGCGCAGTTGCTCGTCACTCAAAGCACTCCCCTGTTTATGAGGATTCTGCGGCGTCACCATAAACCACACCTCGGTAGCAAGACCACGCCCAAGCACCTCACCCGCAAGGGCAAGATGCCCGTTATGTATGGGGTCGAAGCTGCCGCCAAAAATAGCCACACACCGTTTATTCATTCAGAAATTTATTGACAATGTCCATCAAATTCTGCTTTGCCTTTTCGAGGTCGTCATTGACAATCACCCTGTCGGCGAACTTGGCGAATGTCATCTCATACTCGGCCTTGCCCACACGCTTTTCAATCTCCTCCATTGAGGTATCGCCACGACTGACAAGGCGTTCGCGCAGGATATCCACCGACGGAGCCTGTACAAAGATGAAGAGCGCTCGCTCGCCATAGTAGCGCTTGAGGCTGCAGCCCCCCTTGACATCAACGTCAAAAAGGATGTTCTGCCGTTCGAGTTGCTGCTCTACCTGCGATTTCAGCGTGCCATAGAAACGGCCGGGGTAGACCTCTTCATACTCCACGAACTCATCGGCGGCAATGCGTGCCCTGAACTCGTCGGCAGTGAAGAAGTAGTAGTCGACACCGTGTTTCTCCTCGCCACGCGGCGGGCGGCTCGTCGCCGACACCGAAAAGCCGAAAGAGGAATCCTGCTTCATGAGAAAATGCACCAGCGTAGACTTTCCCGAGCCCGACGGTGCCGAAAAAATAACGACCTTACCTTTATTCATAATTATTTACATTACATTCAATACCTGCTCCTTTATCTGCTCAAGCTCGTCCTTCATGCGGACCACAATCTTCTGCATCTCGGCGTGGTTGCTCTTGCTGCCGAGAGTATTGATTTCACGCCCCATCTCCTGTGCTATGAAACCGAGCTTCTTACCCTGTCCCTGCTCATCGTCCATTGTCTCAAGGAAATATTGCAGATGGTTCGCAAGGCGCTGTTTCTCCTCGTTCACGTCGAGTTTTTCAATATAGAAAATCAGTTCCTGCTCAAGGCGGTTGCGGTCATAGTCTACACCCGCAAGCTTTGTGAGCGACTCCTCTATGCGGGCACGGATTTTCTCCACGCGCTCCTTTTCAAAAGGCTCCACCGATGCCAGCAGCTGCGATATGTTGGAAATCTTGCTCTTGAACTTGGCCGCCAGCGCCTCACCCTCCTGTTTGCGGAACGCCACCAGGTCGGCAAGCGCAGCCTTCACGCCATCGAGCACCACCGCCCACTCCTCGTCGGTAACCTCATACACCTCCTTGCGGGCAATGACCTCGGGCAGGCGCACAAGCACCTCGAAAAGATTCTGCGGCATAGGCAGGCCGGTATTCTTTGACAGTTCGGTCATCTGCTCGACATAGCCCTGCACTACAGCCTGGTTTATTGATGGCATATCGGCCTTCTCGCCCTGCTCTACCCACAACGCGAAATCGACCTTTCCACGCTCAAGCACACCCGTCAGCAGGGTGCGTATCTCCATCTCGCGCCCTTTGAACTGCGGCGCAATGCGGGTCGACAAATCCATGGCCTTGCCATTGAGCGAGCGTATCTCCACACAAATCTTCCTATCATTGAAAATGGTCACGGATTTTCCATAACCTGTCATTGAATATATCATATCTTCTATCAATTTATTGCAAAACGGCACGCGCCCTGCATAATTAAAAACATTCAATTTTGACAAAATTAATCAAATAATCGGAATATGCGCCCCCGAAAGACCGTTTTTTGCCCCACACGCGCTAAACTTATTTAAAAAATATTATTTATTGGCAATAATGACAATTAATTTGTATTTTTGCATCTAATTACCTAATCCGCGCCAATTTTGCGGAAAACAGAGAAAAACTGAAGAGTTATGAGAACAACGATAATACTACACATCGAGGCATCGGCAGGAACCTGTTCGGTAGCATTGAGCCAGGACGGCCACGTGTTTTTTGAGAGGATCAACCGCGAGGAGATGTCGCACGCAAAGGTGCTTGCTCCGTTTGTGGAGGAGGCTTTGAAGACCGCCGACGAACAGGGTGCACAAATCAACGCCGTGGCATTGAGCAGCGGTCCCGGCTCCTACACAAGCCTGCGCATTGCATCGTCCACGGCAAAGGGCGTGTGCTATGGCCGCAACATCCCGCTCATTGCAATACCCACGACTGCCGTGATGAGCGTACCCGTGCTGCTTCGCGAAGAGATTGAAGAGAATGCGTTGCTGTGCCCCATGATAGATGCACGCCGCAACGAGGTCTATGCGACAATCTATGACCGCGCATTGGGCGTTGTCAGACCCACACACGCCGAGGTGGTGACCGAGGAAAGCTACAAGGAGCTGCTCGACAAGCAGCCCATATACTTCTTTGGCAACGGCGCCGAGAAGTGCAGCAAAATCATCACTCACCCCAATGCCCGCTTCCTCACCGCACACCGCGATGCGCTGGCAAAGAGCATGATGCCGCTTGCCGAGAGAGCCTGGTTCAATGAACAGTTCGAGGACATAGCCTATTTCGAGCCGTTCTACCTGAAGAACTTCATTGCAACCAAACCCAAGGAACTATTGAAGAACAGTTAAACGATATACCGCTATGATGGAATACAATACCAAACAGAAAAGGCTTCCGTTACCCGAATACGGACGCTCGGTACAGAAGATGGTGGACCACGCACTCACCATCGAGAACAGAGAGGAACGCCAGAGATGTGCCGAGACCATCGTGCGCATCATGCGCAGCATGTTCCCCGACCTGCCCGACCAGGAGCGCAAGCTCTGGGACCACCTGGCGATAATGTCGGATTTCAAGCTTGATATCGACTACCCCTGCGAGGTAATTAAACCCGAGGAGTTCCACGTTGCACCCGAGCGCATCCCCTACCGCAACAGCGAGATTAGGAACAGACACTATGGGCGTATTGTAGAGGAGATGATAGCACATGCCATGACACTCGAGGAGGGCGAGGAGAGGGACTGCTTCATTGAACTGCTCCTTACCCAGATGAAGAAGAACTACATTGCCTGGAACAAGGACGGTGTCGAGGACAGGAAAATAATAGAGGACCTGAAATTCTACACCGGCGGTGCCATTGACATTGCCGACAAGGAGATAAGGATTAACCAGAACAACGGTGCCCGCAACTATAATAACAACAAGCGAGGCTACAATAACAACAAGAAGAACTTCAAACGCAAATTCTAAAGGAGACTATGGCTTCATTCATTATAGAGGGCGGACACAAACTGTACGGCGAGATTACACCGCAGGGAGCAAAGAACGAGGTGCTACAGGAGATATGCGCCACCCTGCTCACGAGCGAGAAGGTGACAATCGAGAACATCCCCGACATTGCCGACGTGAACAACCTCATAAACCAGCTCATCAACATGGGCGTTTCAGTGACACGCAACGGTGTTGGCTGTTTCACATTCCAGGCCGACAACATAAACCTCGACTACATCGAGAGCGAGGAGTACATAAACGGCTGTTCAAGGCTGCGCGGTTCGGTAATGTTCATTGGACCGCTCATTGGACGATACGGCAAGGCCACTATGTCGGAACCCGGCGGTGACAAGATTGGCCGCCGCCGACTGGACACACACATCATAGGCCTGCAGAAGCTTGGCGCACAGTTCTCTTTCGACACAGAGAAGAGGGTGTACCGCATGCAGGCAGAGAAGCTCAAGGGCTGCTCCATGCTGCTCGACGAGGCCTCGGTGACAGGTACCGCAAACATCATTATGGCAGCCGTGCTTGCCGAGGGAACGACAACCATCTACAATGCCGCCTGTGAGCCATACATACAGCAACTGTGCAGGATGCTGAACAAGATGGGCGCAAGGATTTCGGGCATAGCCAGCAACCTGTTGACCATCGAGGGCGTGAAGGAGCTTGGCGGCTGCACACACCGCGCACTGCCCGACATGATTGAGGTGGGCAGTTTCATCGGCATGGCAGCAATGACACAGAGCGAGCTGACCATAAAGAACGTATCGTTCGAGAACCTGGGCATCATACCCGAGAGTTTCCGCCGCCTGGGCATAAAGTTCGAGCAGAGAGGCGATGACATATACATTCCCGCACAGGAGCACTACGAGATCGACTCGTTCATCGACGGCTCCATAATGAACATCAGCGATGCACCCTGGCCGGGTCTAACACCCGACCTTCTGAGCGTGTTGCTGGTGACCGCGATACAGGCGAAAGGCAGCGTGCTCATCCACCAGAAGATGTTCGAGAGCCGCCTGTTCTTTGTTGACAAGCTCATTGACATGGGAGCACAGATTATCCTCTGCGACCCGCACCGCGCCGTTGTCATCGGGCATGACAGACGTTTCACGCTGAAGCCACGCTCAATGAGCTCGCCCGACATCAGGGCCGGCATTGCCCTGCTCATTGCAGCGATGAGCGCCGATGGTGTGAGCCGCATCGACAACATAGAGCAGATTGACAGGGGCTACCAGAACCTTGAGGAGAGACTGAACCTGATTGGCGCAAAGATAACACGTTCATAAGATATGCTCAAGAAAGAGGATTTCGTGTACTTCGGCAAGTTTCTGAAGCCACACGGCACAAAAGGAGAGATTGGTTTGCAGGGCGACACCTTTGCACTTGGCGACGGCTGCGACTTTGTCGCCTGCGACATTGACGGCATACTGGTACCGTTCTTCTTTGAATCGGTACGCCCAAAGAGCAATGACACGCTCATTGTAAAGGTCGAGCGCATGGAGAACGCCGAGGAGGTGCGCTACCTCACCAACCGCGAGGCCTTCATTCCGCGCAAATGGGTGGAGGAGAGCGAGGAGCTCTCCCTGGGTTACTTCATCGGCTTCACCGCTACCGACAGGACATTGGGACACATTGGTGAGATTGTGGAGATTGATGACAGCACCATCAACACACTGTTTGTGGTGGAGAATGACGGCGAGGAGATATTGATTCCCGCACAGGAGGAGTTCATTGCCGACATTGACCACGACGGACAGACAATAATCTTCGACCTGCCACAGGGATTGGTTTCCCTTTAACAGAAGATAGAATATGAAAAAAAGAGGTTTCGGAAGCAGGCTCCTACGCAAGTACCGCCTGACAATACACAACGAGAACAAGCCGGAGGATATGCACGGCTTCAACGTATCGCCGATATTTATGATACTCTCACTCTTCATCGCGTTCCTGCTCGTTGCATGGGTGTTGTATCTTGTAGCCATATATACCCCGCTGGGCAGTATGCTGCCGGGATATGTAAACAAGGGCGAGAAGGACAAGATTGTCACCAACAGCCTGCGTGTAGACTCACTGATGCACGAGATTGAGAAGCAGGATGCCTACCTTGCGAACATACGCGCAATAATGAACGGCGACATCACTCTCGACTCGCTCAAGAACTCACCGCAACCGGTATCCAACAAGGATTTCTCAATAGAGACAACCGGGCTGGAGGCCGAGTTCATGAAAAAATGGGAAGAGCGCGAGAGGTATAACCTGACATCACAGGCAGCCAGCGTTGCCGCTTTGCAGGAGCTGAACCTGTTCCGCCCCACCAAAGGCGAGATAATAAGGACATTCGACCCCGCCACCGGCCACTACGGCGTTGACATTGCCGAGGCGACAGGAGAGAATATCGTAGCCATACATGACGGAATTGTAGTGTTCAGCGACTACACTGCCAATGACGGCTATACCATAGCCCTGCAGCACCGCGAGAACCTCATTTCAATATACCGCAACTGCTATCGCCTGCTCAAGCAGGTGGGCGACAAGGTCTATGGCGGCGAGGTTATTGGCACATTGAGCGACGGTTCAGGCAGGGAAAACGGAAAGAAGAAAGAGTTCCTGCACCTGGAGCTGTGGCACAGGAGCAAGCCGCTCGACCCTAACATATACATTGCATTCTAAAATGACAAATAACTATGAGTGAGATAAAGAAAAGGACTATCGCCATCCTGGGCTCAACAGGTTCCATTGGCACACAGACACTGCAGGTGGTAGAGGAGCATCCCGACAAGTTCGAGGTATATGCAATAACAGCGAACACACGCGTAGACGAACTGATACAGCAGGCACGCAAGTTCCTGCCCGAGGCCGTGGTCATTGCCGACGAGAGCAAATACCCCAGACTGAAGGAGGCACTGGCCGACCTGCCCATAAAGGTATATGGCGGCTATGAGTCAATATGCCAGATTGTGGAGTCCAAGCCAATTGACATTGTGGTTACCGCAATGGTGGGATTCTCGGGCCTGCGCCCCACAATCAACGCCATCAAGGCGGGCAAGGCAATTGCACTTGCAAACAAGGAGACAATGGTGGTTGCCGGCGAGATGATAAACGAACTGGCAATGAAGCACCAAACCCCCATCCTGCCTGTAGACTCGGAGCACTCGGCAATATTCCAATGCCTTGCCGGCGAGATGAACAACAAGGTGGAGAAGCTCATCCTCACCGCATCGGGTGGCCCGTTCCGCACTTTCAGGAAGGAGCAGCTGGAGCATGTCACCGTGCAGCAGGCACTCAAGCACCCCAACTGGAGCATGGGCGCCAAGATAACCATAGACTCGGCATCCATGATGAACAAGGGTTTCGAGGTAATGGAGGCAAAGTGGCTCTTTGGTGTGGGAGCCGAGGACATTGAGGTGGTGGTGCACCCGCAATCGGTCATTCACTCGATGGTGCAGTTTGCCGACGGCGCCATAAAGGCACAGCTCGGCACGCCCGACATGCGCCTACCTATTATGTATGCACTCACCTACCCCACACGTCTCTCATCATCGTTCGACCGCATTGACTGGAACACCTTGAAGGAGCTGACGTTCGAAAAGCCCGACCTTGACCTCTTCCCCAACCTGCGCCACGCATATACAGCGCTGGCCGAGGGCGGAAACATACCCTGCGTGGTAAATGCCGCAAACGAGGTGTGCGTGGCGGCATTCCTTGAGGAGCGCATAAAGTTCACCGACATGCCCAAGCTCATTGAACGCGCCATGGAAAAGGCTACCTACATACTGAAACCCACGCTCGACGACTACCTTGAGACAGACAGGGAGATAAGGGCTATGGTAAACGAATGGATTTAAAGAAAGGTCAAAAGGTTAAAACTTGTGCAAGTGAGCAAAACACAAAGCTTGCTTTAGTGTTTTACCGCGAGCGCAGCCAAGTTTCAAGCACACGGAGTGTGATTAAAGCGGAAAACAAGAAAACTAAAAAACATACAATACACTATGGAAATATTTTTGGTACGCGCACTGCAGCTCATTCTGGCATTGAGCCTGCTGGTGCTTATTCATGAGTTCGGTCACTTTCTTTTTGCAAGACTCTTCAAGGTAAGGGTCGAGAAGTTCTACCTCTTCTTCGACTGGAAATTCTCGCTCTTCAAATGGAAACCCAAGAACAGCGAAACAGAGTACGGCATTGGCTGGATTCCACTTGGTGGCTACTGCAAGATTGCAGGCATGATTGACGAGTCAATGGATACCGAGCAGATGAACAAGCCCGCCGAGGCATGGGAATACCGCTCTAAGCCGGCATGGCAGCGACTGCTCATCATTGTGGGCGGTGTAATGTTCAACCTTATACTTGCCATTTTCATCTATGCAATGGTGCTGTTCACATGGGGCGAATCGCATACCGACCTGCACACGATGAAGAACGGTCTTGTATTCAACGGGACAGCACAGGAGATTGGTTTCCGCAATGGCGATATCCTCACAAAGGCCGATGGCGAGGAGCTGCACAAGCTCTACCATGACAAGGTGCGCGCGACCAACATCTTCCGCGATATATGCAACGCCAAGGAGGTTACCGTGCTGCGCGACGGCAAGGAAGTTACGATAGCAATACCCGACACCCTGGGACTGCTGAACATGAACAGGGGCGGCCTGTTCCTGCAGGAGAGGGTATTGCCCGTCATTGACAGCATTGATGTAAACAGCGCCGGTGCTGTAGCTGGCATTGCCAAGGGCGACAGGATTCTCTCGGTCGACGGAAAGGGCATTGACAGCTGGACCGACTTCAGAAAAGCGCTTGCCGACCTGAAGGAACAGAACAAGCAAGACTTTGACATCGAGGTGATGCGCGACAGCGCCATCACACTGCCAGTGAGTGTTAACAGCACATTCATCGTGGGTCTTATGCCCGTACTGAACGACTACCCGCTCGTGCACAGCGATTATGGTTTCTTTGCATCATTCCCCGCCGGCATATCATTCGGGTTCGATGTTCTCCGTGGCTATGTGAGCGACTTCAAATATGTATTCACCAGCGACGGCGCAAAATCGGTGGGTATGTTCGCCTCAATTGGCAGCCTGTTCCCCGCAAGCTGGGATTGGCATGAGTTCTGGTTGATGACAGCGTTCATCTCAATCATACTTGCCTTCATGAACATCCTGCCCATCCCTGCACTCGACGGCGGCCATGCAATATTCCTGCTCTTTGAGATAATCACCGGCAAACAGCCAAGCGACAAGTTCATGGAGCGCGCACAGATGACAGGCATGATTCTTCTCCTTGGCCTGTTCGTGTTGGCGACATACAATGACCTGATGAAATTCGTGTTCTGACATGATTGAAAGGATATTATATATAACCCTTGTCGCTACATTGATGTCATGCGGTACAGCCAAGAACAGCACAGGCACAGCAACTCCTGACAATGAGCCTGCCAATATAACGGCAAACGTTCAAGGCAATGAAAGGAGCGGTGCATTTTGGGGCAGCCTGCTGAGCGAGGCATGCAGACAGATTGACAAAGAGAACATCTGCCTGTCGCCATTGAGCGCACAGTTTGCCATGGCAATGATTGCCAACGGTGCCGAGGGCAAGACAAGACAGGAAATCTGCGATGCAATGCAACTGGGCGAGGATGCCAATACCCGCTGCCGGGAGCTGCTGGACAACCTGGGAAACAGGTATTGCGAGGTAAAGACGGCAAACTCAATCTGGATTAAAGAGCGTTTCGATGTAAAGCCGCAGTTCATTGACATAAACAAGAAATATCTTGATGCGCTTGTGGAGAGAGCAGAATTCAATGACAGCACCGTAAAGCGCATAAACGACTGGTGCAAGGAGAACACCAACGGCAAGATACCGTCAATACTCGACAGTTTCAATGACAATGACAGGATGATTCTGCTGAACGCACTCTACTTCAACGGCAAGTGGAACAAGCCATTCGGCGAGAAGAACACTACACAGCAGAAGTTCACTACCGGGAAAGGCGAGGAAGTAAAGGTGCCAATGATGATGATGCGTGCCAACAAGCCCTGTTATAAGGACGATGTTCTTGCCATGACCCTCAAACGTTATGAGAGCGGCTACAGCATGCTGCTTGTACTGCCAAACGAGGGTGTGGGATGCGACGAAGCCGCCATGTACCTTGCAAAGGATTTGGACACATACCTCAAAGCTATGGAGACCTGCAACCTCACACTGTCACTGCCCAGATTCAGGACAGATTTCAGCGGCAGCCTCAAGCCCATCCTCGCCGGCCTTTGCATTAGAAGAGCCTTTGGCAGCAAGGCGCAATTCGGCGGAATATCGGACAAGGCGCTCTACATCAGCGACATCGTACAGAAGACATATATAAATGTAGACGAGAAAGGCACAGAGGCGGCAGCCGTTACAATGGGAAGAGCCGGAGCACTCTCAATGAGACCGCCAAAGATTGAAATCATGACCTTTGACCGCCCTTTCATATATGCTATAATAGACAACAATAACAACGTGCTGTTCATCGGCAAGGTGGGCAACCCTGCAATAAAGTAACCAAAGAAAAACAGAGACAATATGAAACGCATTTTAGGAACACTGCTTCTGCTGCTTGTTGTAGCAACTGGTTTTGCACAGCCAAAGTATATATTCTATTTTATAGGTGACGGCATGGGACCATCGCATGTACTTGCCACAGAACTTTACCTGGGCGAGTTGCAGGGGGTAATTGGCCGCCCACAGAAACTGGTATTCACACAGTTCCCCGAGAGCGCCTTTGTCACAACCTTCTCGGCAAGCAATGGAGTGACAGACTCTGCGGCATCGGGCACGGCACTCTCAACCGGCAGCAAGACAAGCAACGGGCGCATTGGCAAGGATGCCGAAGGCAATGATGTCTACAGCGTGGCCCTCACAGCCAAGAACAGCGGTATGGCAGTGGGTATCGCAACCACCGTGTGCATAAACCACGCAACCCCATCGGCATTCTATGCCCACAACAATAGCCGCCACAACTACAACGAGATTGCGCAGTGGATGCTAAAGGCCGACTATGACTTCTATGCCGGCGGTGATGCAAAGTGCACTGCAGAACAGCGCAGTGACCTCTACGGCAGAGCCGAGAAGCAAGGCTATACAATTGCACGCGGATATGACGACTACAAGGCAAAAGCAGGGAATGCCGAGAAGATGATGCTCTACCAGAAGAACGTTGCCGAGGAGATTCCATACACGATTGACCGCGCAGAGGATGACCTCACACTTGCACAGATTACAAAGGCCGGAATTGATTTCTTGAGCAGGAAGAGCAAGAAAGAGGGTTTCTTTATGATGGTCGAGGGCGGCAAAATTGACTACGCTTCTCACAGCGACGATGCCGCCACAATGATTCACGAGGTGCTCGATTTCAATGCAGCCATTGAGGAGGCATACGAGTTCTACAAAAAGCACAAGGACGAGACACTCATCATCGTTACAGCCGACCACGAGACCGGCGGCATAGTTCTTGGCTACACCGGCGAGTACAAGCTGAACCTGAAAGAACTGGCATCGCAGAAAGTCAGTGTAGACAACCTTGTTGCAATGCTTAAAGGTCTAAAGGAGACTACCTGGGGTGAGGTTGCACGTATGGTACAAGAGAATGTGGGAGTTGAATTACGCGACAAGCACAATGCCGAGGAGAGCGTGAATATGACGCATGATCTTGCAAACAAGATTGCATACAACGCAATCTATGACCTTGACCGCAAGGCTCTTGTCTCTTGGGCAAGCGGCAACCACTCGGGCACTTTCGTTCCCCTGTTCGCCATAGGCGAGGAGGCCGACAAATTCAACGGAGTCATCGACAATACCGACATCCCCAACATAATAAGGAACTTTATTATGATAGACTTTAAGCTAAAAGGGAAATACTGCGGCAAAAAGAAGTAATAGATACATTCAGCCCGGCAAGTAACTTGCCGGGCTGAATGATTGAATATCCGTTTATTCACCAAGGAACTCCATCACCCTCTTCTCAAGAGCGCTCTTAAACAACCTGATGGCCTTTGAGAGTTCCGCCTCATACTTTTCCTTTGCCTTGCCAGTAAGGTCTGCATCAAACTTGGCAATCTCACCGGCATTATCCTTTGCAAAGGAGACCATATCCTGCTCAAGCCCGGCATACAACGCCTCGAGTTCCTCTATTGACACTGCAGCATCTACCCTCTTTGTATAGCCATTGATTAGAGCAATCAATTTATCAAGGACATTCGTTGTTGCGACAGAAAATGCATTGTCGGCAATGACACAAGCAGTTGCCGCCGGTATACCAAACAGAATGAATGCCGCAAATATCGCAATCAACAGCCTGCGCATAATTTCATTTCAACGGGGATTGATTATTGATAGCGCAACTGCTGGCCGGGGCGTATGATTGCGTTCGATTTCAAGCCGTTGAGTTCAAATATACGGCGTTGCGACACACCATACTTGCGCGCAATCCTTTCTATCGTGTCACCGCTGCGCACCTTGTGGTATTTCTTCTCGGGGCCGGCAATCTTCACCTGCCCGTTCTCGATATACTTGCTACCTGGCCTGCGATAGAGATAGCTCTCACCGGTCATCTTCTGGTTCTTGAAGTCGAACATCAGCGCGGGGTCGAGGCTTTTGCCCATCAGTATGGTCTCGAAATGCAGGTGAGAACCCGAACTGCGGCCTGTGTTACCGCCAAGACCAATGGGGTCACCGGCCTTCACGTTCTGATTGACATCAACAAGCCTTTTAGACAGGTGGGCATAGAGTGTTTCAATGCCGTTATTATGGCGCACCACCACATAATAGCCATAGCCACGGCGCTGGTAGCTTGCGATGCGCACCTTGCCGTCGAACGCAGCATAGATTGTGTCACCAGTCAGCACCTTTATATCCAAGCCATTATGCACGCGGCGACGGTTGGGACGGTAGCCGAAGATATCGGTCACCTTTACACTGGGCGTGGGCATCACATAGTTGCGCAGGTCAATCCTGAAGGAGTCGGGCATTTCCGAGTTGTAATGCACAACGGAGTTGGTCCAGGTGGGGTACATCTCATCCGACGGGATGATATTCTCCTCATTCAACAGCATGAAATGCGGTGCCACAGGCTCCACACTCTCTACAGACCTGTACAGAGATACCGGCTCCGACACAGCATCCTGCGCCGCCACTCCGGCAGCCGCAAAAAACAGCAAGGCAAATGCAGACGATTTTGAAATAATCTTCACCTTCTTATTTGAATTTCAAGGTTTCCTCGCCACCATACTCAAAACAGGTAACAGCCGACTGATAGTCAAACAGCTCCTCGGGCTTGAAGAAACGGTCAATCTCAACAAGTGCATTCTCTACAGAATCGGATGCATGCACAACGTTCTGCTCACCGCTCATTGAGAAATCACCACGTATTGTACCGGGGAGAGCACGGCGTGAGTTTGTCACACCCACCATCTGGCGCACGGTCTCCACAGCCTCGGCACCCTCAAGACAACAAGCAATGAGCGGAGCTGCCTGCATGGAAGCCTTCAAGTAGGGATAGAAGGGGCGCTCGACAAGGTGAGCATAGTGCTCGGCAACAAGCTCGTCGGTCATGAAAAACATCTTCATACCTACAAAACGCAGACCCTTACGCTCGAAACGCGTAATTATATCACCCATAATGCCACGCTGAATAGCGTTGGGCTTGATTAGAATAAGAGTTTTTTCCATATTAAGTTATAAGTAATTACAAACGCAAAGATAATAAAAAAAGGGAATAATAAAACGTTAGTTCGATATAAACTCAACTAAATCGCGAATCTGTCATTCCAACAGAGCGTAGCGACGAGGAATCTCTAAATATCGTGAAAAAGAGAGCTCTCACATACAATTATTCACAGGATTTATAAATCTATTCATACTTTCACAGTATCGTAACCGCGGTTACGGTAATGAACGTTACGATAAAATTCATAAGTATGAGATTTTTTGATAGAGAACAAGATTGAATTTATCGAGGTCAAACGACAAGCAAAAAACTTTGATGAAAACGTACTGAAAGGCAAGGCTGAATTATTCTTAAAAGCCGTCGGAGCTTTTAAAGGGTACGAAATCATTTATAAAGGAGTGTCGATAGAGGATATGTAAACATCCTATTCTAGCTCTATATGCGGCGATGAGATAGCTGCGCGCAGCGCAGCATGAGAAAGTCGCGAAAATAATTGCCATAGGAAGCAAACAAAATTCTTCTGAACCAACACTGAGTTTGTTTAAGACATACAATTCACGATATTGCGCCCCAATTGCGGTTGTTCATACTTTTGATTACACGCAGGCGTTCCCACACGACACGGTAAAGGGCGCTGTTGCATTGGGGGTCGGCCTCTACCACACCGCGTGCCACCTCGCGCACGAATTTCAGCAGCTGTTCGTCGCGGGAGAGGTTGGCAATCTTCAGGTCGAAGGCTATACCGCTCTGCTGCGTACCCTCCATATCACCGGGACCGCGCAACTTCAGGTCGGCCTCGGCTATCTCAAAGCCATCGTTGCTCGATGTCATGATTTCCATACGCTTGCGGGTATCCTCGGACAGTTTGTAATCTGTCACCAATATACAATAGGACTGCGATGCTCCACGCCCCACACGTCCGCGCAACTGATGGAGCTGCGAGAGACCGAAACGCTCGGCATTCTCAATGACCATAACCGATGCGTTGGGGACATCGACACCCACCTCAATAACCGTTGTGGAGACAAGAATCTGTGTCTCGCCCTTTGAAAAGCGGCGCATTTCCTCGTCCTTCTCCTTGGGCTTCATCTTGCCGTGCAGCTTGCTCAGTTTATAGTCACAGAAGACGTTGCACAACTGCCTGTAGCCATCCTCGAGGTTCTTGAGGTCGAGTTTTTCGCTCTCACTGATGAGCGGGTAGACAATATATGCCTGACGGCCTTCGTTTATCTGTGCGCGGATAAACGAATATAGACTATCTATGCGGTTGCGGAAGATGTGCGAGGTTGTGATTGGTTTGCGCCCCGGTGGCAGTTCGTCAATCACCGACACATCGAGGTCGCCATAGAGTGTCATGGCAAGCGTTCGCGGAATAGGCGTTGCTGTCATTACAAGAACATGGGGCGGAATGGTGTTCTTTGCCCACATCTTGGCACGCTGCACAACACCGAAACGGTGCTGCTCGTCAATGACTACAATGCCCAGATTACGGAACTGCACGTTATCCTCGAGCACGGCATGGGTGCCCACAAGGATATCAATCTCGCCGTTCTCCAATGCCTCGAACAAGGGCACCCTCTCCTTGGCCTTTGTGCTGCCGGTGAGCAGTTCCACCCTCACAGGCATCGCACCCAACATGCGGCACAGTGTGGCAAAATGCTGTTCGGCAAGGATTTCGGTAGGCGCAAGCAGGCAGGCCTGATAGCCGTTGTCCTTTGCAAGCAGCATGGACATGAGCGCCACAAGGGTCTTTCCGCTGCCCACGTCGCCCTGCAGCAGACGGTTCATCTGCCTCTCACAATTGACATCGGCACGTATCTCCTTGACCACCCTCTTCTGGGCATTGGTCAGCTGGAAGGGCAACTGTTCATTATAGAAACGGTTGAACATCTCGCCCACCTTGGCAAAGCGATGCCCCACATAGCGCATCTGGCGCTCCTTGGCATAGTGCAGAATGTTCAGTTGGATGTAGAACAGCTCCTCGAACTTGAGCCTGTACTGCGCAAGCTGCAACTCCTTTGCATTGCGCGGGAAGTGTATTATGCGCAGGGCATCATCGAGCGACATGAGGCCGTTCTTCTGTATGATATCGGCCGAGAGGGTCTCCTCGAGCGGCGATGAGAGCAGCGTGAAGAGGTTCTGCATAAGTTTGGCCATCGCATTGGAGTTGAGACCGCTGCGTTTCATCTTCTCGGTGGTGTTGTAATAGGGCTGCAGCCCCATAGTGTCGAGTTTCAGTAGCGAAGCATCATCTACATCGGGGTGTGCAATATTCACCCTGCCGTTAAAGACAGAGGGCTTGCCAAAGACCACATAGCGTGTATTCAGTTTCAGTCTGTTCCTGACGAACTTTATTCCCCTGAACCACACAAGGTCCACAAATGCCGTACCGTCGGTGAAATGTGCCACAAGACGGCGCGATGCACCCTCGCCCATCTCCTCGAATGAACGAATCTCGCCAAGCAACTGCACATGCTGCAGCTGGCCGCCCAGCTCGCTCACCTTGAATACACGGCTGCGGTCAATATATTTATAAGGGAAATAGTACAGGAGGTCGTGCAAGGAACGTATGCCAAGTTCCCTGCCAAGCAGCGTGGCACGTTGCTCGCCCACGCCGGACAAGAACTTTATATCCCTTGTTGCGAGGTCCAGCATTCCATCAATGTCTTGGCCACAAGCATATCGAACGGTGTGGTTATCTTTATATTCTCACGGTTGCCCTCAACGCCCGACACTTTCTCACCGAGCGCCTCAACAACCGAGGCATCATCGGTAAAGCTCTCGACAAAGCGCTGCTCGTATGCACGGCGCAGAAGCGACAGTTTGAACACCTGCGGTGTCTGCACAAGACGATACCTGTCGCGCGGGACAACCTCGGTAGTCCCGGCACCGACAATGTGGCGCAGGCTGTCATGTACATCAATCATTGGTATTGCAGCACCCTCAACCCACGCACGCGCAAAGCACTCGTCGAGCACTCTGGGCGAGACGAACGGGCGCACGCCATCGTGCACGCCCACAAGGGCATCGGTCATGTCATCGACCTGTGCCAAACCATTCTGCACTGAATGGAAGCGTGTGGAGCCGCCCTGCGCAAGAATCAACGGGACGGCAAACGAATGCTCTTTGCACAGCTGTTTCCACAATTCAATATGCTCTGCAGGGAGTACAAGAATCAGTTGCATGGCGGCATCGATGGCATGCAGATGCTCAAGGGTTACCATAACGATTGGCTTGCCACCAAGCAGTTGGAACTGCTTGGGCATATCGCCACCCATACGTGTTCCCTTGCCGCCGGCAACGACAATAAGATATCTTTTCATGTAATTTTCTTTTGTTAATAATATAGATGTTGACCCAACATCCAAATGTCATGCTGAGCGAAGTCGAATTTTGCAATTAAGCGAGTTAAAACCAAGTTTACTTGACTTTTTACAACGAGTGTTTGCAAAATCGCCGTAGGCAATACATCTCAAAAGCAAGATTTGAGATATCTCCACTGCGGTCGATATGACACGTACTTGGATTTATAAGTTTCAGGTTAATGCTATATTGTTTTTTCAAAATTGCATCTGTGAGCGCAAGGTTGCAACGACCTCTGCACCACAGAAACGGTCAACAATGGCAAAGCCGAAATCGAATGAAGCACCGGGGCCGCAGGCTGTTATGATATTGCCATCCTGCTCAACCGCAACGGCAGTGTACTCTGCACCGAAGAGGTCACCCTCGCAGCCGGGATAGCAAGTTGCCCGCTTTCCCTCAAGTATACCTATGCGGCCGAACACCATAGGGGCGGCGCATATTGCTGCAACAAGCACACCACGCGAGCAGGCATCCACCAGCAGTGCACGCAAAGGCTCGTGAGCCGACAGATTGTCGGTTCCCACACCACCGCCCGGCAGCACAAGCGCATCGGCATCGGCAAAAGAGAGATTCCCATACACCTCATCGGCTACCACAGTCACATTCTGCGCCGACACGACATCACTGCGACCCATTATTGAAACTGTCACTACGTCCAGACCGGCACGGCGCATTACATCAACCGGTGCCAATGCCTCTACGGTCTCAAAGCCGTCGGCAAGAAAAACATATACTCTGTTCATATTATAAGCTATATAAAAATCTATGCAACGGCAGTTTGCTTCATTTGCAACACTGCTGCAGAGATTAATCCAAACAATTTCTTCTTATCTCAATTCAAAATTATAGGTAATTGTACCACGTTGGTTATCAACTCCTGCAATACTGTTGAAGATGGTTGCCTTTGCGGCTTTCAATGCTGCATTGCGCAACTTCAAATCGGCGGTATTGGTCATTCTTGTATTTACACTTGCATCAATGACCTTGCCCACGGGATTCACGGTGATATCCACAACCACCTTGCCTGCAGCCTGCAGCTTCTCTTTCGGGACAATGATACCGTCCTCACCGGGGTTACGTCCCTCGAGACTGAATGAAACACCAATACCGGTCTGCAATCCGGCATCGGAATTACCCTGCACGGCGCCCATCGTCTCCTCGTTCTTCTCGGTATCCTCCTTCTTGCTCATGCTGCTGCCTTTGCTGAAGGCATTTGCAAGCCTGTTGTTGGCAGCTTCGCGAGCCTCGGCCTCACGGCGCTCCTGTTCCTTGCGCTCGGCCTCCTCCCGCTCTTTCTGTATCTCCTCGGGGGTCTTCTCGGGAACCGCCGGTTTCTGCGGTTCCTCCTTCTCCTTTTCGGGCGGCAATGCCAGGCTCTCCTCGCTATCCTGGGTCATCAGCGGCTCTTCGGGAGCCACAGGAGCAGGCTTCACGGGAACCGGAGGTGGAGCCACCGGAGCCGCCTCGGCCGGCTGTGCCATAGCCACATTCTCGACATCCATACCCAGCATGACCTCTATACCTTTCTCGGGAGGAGTGGGCGGCGGGTCGAGCACCAGAAAATAGAGCAGCAGAGCCAGCAGAGCATGTACAAGCACAGTGCCGGCAACACCAATTATTTTTTCTTTTGAAAATCTGTCCATCACTTGCTGTCGGGGCGGCGGGTAGCCAGCACCATCCTGTATTTGTTCTCGTTAGCGATATCAAGCACCTTCACAACCTCGCGGTAGGGAACGGTCTCGTCGGCATAAAGCGCCACGAACATTTCCGAGTCCTTTTCACTGCACTCGGCAAGGAAAGCGGTAATATCGTCCACGGCAATCTCCTTTACCTTCTCCTTGTCCCACTGGGCATAGTATGTGAGGTCCGACTTTATGGTTATACGCGCCATCGGCTGTGTGTGGGCCCTCTCCTTTCCTTGGGGAAGATTTACCTTTATTGCATTGGGCACCACAATGGTGGATGTCAGCATAAAGAAAATCAACAACAGGAAGATGATATCCGTCATTGACGACATTGAAAAATCGCCGATAGTCTTGGTTCTTCTCTTTATCATAACCTTTCGAGCTTATTCGTTGTCAGCCTCGGGTTCAACGGAGTTCTGCTCCTCTGCAACAACAGGAGCATCCTCCTTGCTCTCCTCGACAATCTCAAGGAAAGAGATAATGTCGGCCTCCATGGCATTCTGCACACCGTCTACCTTTGACACAAGATAGTTGTATGCAAAAATGGCGATGATACCAACCACAAGACCACCCACAGTGGTTACCATAGCCTCGTAGATACCACCCGACAATGCCGACACGTCAATATTGTCACCGGCCTGTGACATGTTCCAGAAAGCCTGCACCATACCGGTAACAGTTCCCAAGAAACCAATCATAGGAGCAACGGCCGATATTGTAGAGAGCACCGGCAAGCCCTTCTCCAATGCCGCAATCTCAAGACCCGCGTTGTTCTCGAGCACCTGGCGGATTGATGCAGTGTCGAATCTGTAATCCCTGACACCCTTTGCAAGGATACGTGATATGGGAGTGTTCTGACGGTTGCAATATCTGATGGCAGACTTGAAGTCCTTGTCCCTGAGATTGTCGTTCAGGCGCTCGAGCAGCAATGAGTTCTTGCCGCCGGCCTTGCGCAGCACTGTATATCTCTCAATGAAAATATACATTCCAATCAATGACAACACGGCAAGGACAATCATAATCCAACCGCCCTTCATTGCCAATTCAAGCACGTTGAGGTTCTCTTGTACGGTTTCTGCCACCGCCGGAATAGTGTCGATAGCCAAAGTATCGGCAACTGCAGTAAGTAAGTTCATAGTTTTTTATGTTTTATCGTTCTTATTTTATCAGGCAATTCTTATAAGCGGCAACAGTTGCCTCAAGCCCCATATAAAGGGCATCGCATATAAGAGCATGGCCAATGGAAACCTCATCGACCCAGGGAATAACATCGGTGAAATACTTGAGGTTCTCAAGGCTGAGGTCATGACCTGCATTAAGGCCTATACCCAGCTGCTTCACGCGCTTGGCTGTCTCAAGAAAAGGTGCAATGGCAGCCTCTCGGTCTTTTGCATAGTTGTGGGCGTATGGTCCCGTATAAAGCTCCACTCTGTCGGCACCCGCCTCGGCAGCGAACTCGGCCATACGCACATCGGCATCAATGAATATCGAGCTACGTATTCCCGCTCCCCTCAGGTCATTGAGTACATCACGAAGGAAGAACTGCTCCTTTTCGGTATCCCAGCCGCTGTTCGATGTCAGCTGCTCGGGCTTGTCGGGAACAAGTGTCACCTGTGACGGACGTACACGCAGCACCAGTTCCAGGAACTCCTTTGATGGATAACCTTCGATGTTGAACTCCGTGCGCAACGTACCCTGCAGAGCCAGCACATCGGCACGGCGTATATGTCTCTCGTCGGGGCGTGGGTGCACTGTGATACCATCGGCACCGAACGCCTCGCAATCCTTTGCGACCTTAATGACATCCGGGTTGTTACCCCCACGTGCATTCCTGATGGTCGCGACCTTGTTGATATTTACACTGAGTTTTGTTCTCATAAAAAGATTCTATCATTTTTAGAACAGACTGCACAAAGTGCTGTTTACAACAACACCCCTACGGGGATGCAAGTGCAGCCTATTTTCGCTTTATAGTGCAAAATTAGCACAAATTAAAGACTTTGTATAATAATTTATCTTAATTTTGTATTATAAATGAAAACCTTACCCAAATTATGAAATTTGCGATATTCGGCAACAAGCACCAGACAAAGAAATCACAGAGCATAGGAATATTGTTCGATGCCA
The DNA here is from genome assembly GCA_045636545.1 of Bacteroidaceae bacterium. Lineage (GTDB taxonomy): Bacteria > Bacteroidota > Bacteroidia > Bacteroidales > Bacteroidaceae > HGM04593. The sequence goes on along the minus strand of JAZTXR010000046.1, from coordinate 37,272 downwards.
TCACCAAACGCGGCGACACATACGCTATAGACAAGGCATACTACGATTTCCTGTGCCAGGAACACATTGCCCCGGCAGAGCCACAGGAGATTTTTAAGGACAATGATTTCACAGCCGACATTGCAATAAGTTTCGGCGGTGACGGCACACTGCTGCGCACCGCAAGCCGCGTGGGCAACAAGGCTATCCCGGTGCTGGGAATCAATGCAGGAAGATTGGGTTTCCTCACAGCCTCATCCAATGAGGATATTGACGATATCATAGAAAAGGTACACAACGGCGATTATGACATTGATGAGCGCATCCTCATAGAGGCAAGCACAAACGGTTGTGGGTTAAAGAGCTACCCTTTCGCTCTCAACGAGATAGCGATAATGAAACACGACAGCTCTTCAATGATGACTCTAAAGGCAACCATAAACGGCTGCGACACCATCACTTACCAGGCCGACGGCCTTATAGTAGCCACACCGACAGGCTCTACAGGATACTCGTTGAGCGTGGGAGGCCCCATCATTGCACCCGAGGCCAGCGTGCTCACACTAACCCCCATTGCACCGCACAGCCTCAGTGCACGCCCTTTGATTGTGAGCGATGACACATCAATTGAAATAAGTGTCAGCAGTCGCAGCGGCAACTACCTGATAGCAATTGACGGCCGCAACGAGAGCTGCGACGAAAACACGCCAATCACCATAAGGAAAGCCGGCTACAGACAACGAATCATCCGTGTCAGAGAGCATTCATTCATACAGAACCTGCAGGAGAAGCTCATGTGGGGAGCCGATGTAAGAGATTGACAGATACAGTTGTAGCGGGTCAAAGCCCGCTACAACTGTATCTGTCAATAAACTTCAGCCTGAAACACGTAATCATACCCAACCCTTGCGCACTACCCAGCGGTACACTGCCGGCACCACAAAGATATTGAGCAGTGTAGACGAGAGCAATCCACCGAGTACAACCACAGCCATTGGGCTCTGGATTTCGTTACCGGAAGCAGAGCCGTTGACAATCATCGGCACAAGCGCAAGAGCCGATGTAAAGGCAGTCATGAGGATTGGTGTAAGGCGGTCGGCCGAACCTTTTATAATGACATCCTCGAGCGCAAAGCCCTCGGCTCTCAAGTGCTGATAGCGCGACACAAGCAGAATACCATTGCGTGTAGCAATACCGAACAGCGTGATAAGACCAATGATGGCAGGAATACTCATCACTGCCGAGGTGAAGTAGGTTGCCAGCACACCGCCAATCAAAGCAAGTGGAAGATTGAGCAACACCACAGCCGAGAGCAACATGCTCTTGAACTCTGTGTAGAGCAACACAAACACCACAAGTATTGCAACAAGGGTCGTCAGCCACAGTGTGCGCGATGCAGACTCTGCACTCTCAAACTGACCGCCATACTCAAGGCGGTAGCCCTCGCCCAATTTCAGCTCATCCTCGAGATAGGAGGCAACACGCTCCACTGTACCGGCAACGTCACCGCTTGCGATGTTGGCCGACACGACAACCTTGCGCTGCACATTCTCACGGCTAATGCTGCCCGGGCCACCGACAGAGACAATATCGGCAACCGACTCAAGTGCCACCTTACCGTCGGGGGTGTCGATAAGGGCACGCTTCACGCCGTCGACACTCTCGGTGTAATCCTTGTTCAGGCGTATGATAAGGTCAAAACTGCGCTCCTCCTCATATATTGCCCCAACCTTCTTGCCGGGGAAGGCACTCTCTATGAACTCATTGAATTCGCTCATTGTAATGCCGTAGTATGCAAGCTTCTCACGGTCGGCGCGTACCTGTATCTGGGGAATCTCGACCTGCTGCTCCACATTGACGTCGACCACCTCGGGGAAAGTGGTGCCCAAAAGGCTCTTTATTTCCATACCCTTGCTGAAGAGAGTGCTCAAGTCGGGACCGAAAATCTTTATTGCCAAATCGGCCTGTGTACCCGACACCATGTGGTCGATGCGGTGTTCAAGAGGCTGCCCGACCGATGTCACCACTCCGGGAACCTTTGCCAGGCGCTCACGCACGTCAGCCACAAACTCGGCCTTGCTGCGCCCGTCGAGCCTGAAGTTCACATCAATCTCGGCACCGTTGGATGTCTGCGAATGTTCATCGAGCTCGCCGCGGCCTGTACGGCGCGCAGTGCTTGTAACCTCGGGAATCTGCAACAGTTCCTTCTCAATCACGGCACCCAACCTGTTGCTCTCCTCGAGCGAGACACCCGGACGTGACACGGCAGATATTGTCAATGCGCTCTCGTTGAACTCGGGCAAGAAACTGCGCCCCATCTGCGTAAAAAGGAACATACAGCCGCCAAAGAGCAGCAACACGAAGCCCATCACAGGTCGTGCATGCCTCAAGACCCATGACAGTCCCTTGCCGTAAGCGGTTATGAGCCAACGGTCGACCCAATTCTTCTTTTCATTGCGTGCAAGATAGCTGTCGCTTGAGAGCATCACCTTGCAAAGCAATGGAGTGACGGTCATTGCCACAAGCAATGACATTACAAGCGCTATGAGGTAGGCCATTCCAAGAGGTTTCAGCATACGCCCCTCAAGGCCACTCAGGAAGAAGAGCGGAGTGAAGGTTACCATAATGATGAGCGTTGCATGTATGATTGATGCACGGATTTCGGACGAGGCCTCGAACACGATGTGCAGTGCCGGGCGGCGCTGCTCGACAGGCAGGCGGTAATTCTCTTTCAGGCGCTTGTACACATTCTCCACGTCAATTATGGCATCGTCGACAAGCGAGCCTATGGCAATGCACATACCGCCAAGGGTCATTGTATTTATATCCATACCAAGCAGGTAGAGCACAATGACCGTACCAAGCAGTGACAGCGGAATGGCAAAAAGGGAGATGACCGTGCTGCGCAGGCTTGTAAGGAAGAGGAACAACACCAGTATCACGCACACGGCACCTTCAATGAGCGAACGCCCAACGTTGTTCACGGATGACTGTATATAGTCGGCCTGACGGAAGATTTTTGTATCGACCGTAACATCAGCAGGCAGTGATTTCTGTATGCTCACAAGGTTGCGCTCAATATTCCCGGTGACAGACAGGGTGTTTATACCCGGCTGTTTCGATATCGAGAGTATCACGGCCGGAGTGCCGTTCTGCGCGGCATATCCCTGCTTCACCGCCGGAGCAACGACAACATCGGCAATATCGGCAATGCGCACTGCGGCATCGCCGTTCATCTTTACCGGTGTGCTGCCAAGCTCATAGACATCGCTTGTGCGCCCCATTCCACGCAGATTGTATTCATTGCCATAATCACGCACCACACCGGCACCTATGTTCACGCTCATTGCAGCCACGGCACTCTCAAGCTCACCCATAGCCACACCAAACATCTCCATCTTCACAGGGTCGGCAAGCACCTGATACTGCTTGTAGTCGCCACCTATTATCGTTACATTGGAGACACCGCCCGTTGCAAGCACCGCAGGCTTTACTATCCACTCGGCAAGCGTGCGCAGCTCCATCATGGAGGTGCTGTCGGCCTGCATACCGACGAACATGATTTCACCCATCACGCTCGACTGCGGAGCAAGCATGGGCACTACGCCATCGGGCAGCTGCCCCGAGAGGAGTCCCATCTTCTCGCTGATAATCTGGCGAGCCTTGTATATGTCCATACCCCAATCGAACTCCACCCACACGAACGAGAATCCCTGCGATGACGACGAACGCACACGGCGCACATTGGTTGCACCGTTCACGGCAGTCTCTATGGGGAATGTGACAAGGCGTTCCACCTCCTCGGGAGCCATATTGTGGGCATCGGTGAGAATGACCACGGTGGGCATTGTGAGGTCGGGGAACACATCCACCTCAATCTTCCTTGTGGAATATATACCGCCTATAACCACCAGCACAACCGCCAGCATGACCAGCAGTTTGTTGTTCAAAGAGAATTTTATAATCCTGTTTAGCATAGCGACACAACCATTAATGTACGTGACCGGCATGAGGGTCGAGCGCCGCAGCACCCTGCGACAGCTTCAACAACACACCACCCTTGCTCACAACACGCTCACCGGGAGCGACACCCTCCAACAGCTGCACATAGCGGCCATCGGTGGCACCGACCTTGACACTGCGTTTCTCGAATGACACGGGGTTGTTCTGCACAAAGACGAACATATTGCCCATCTCCTCAACAAGCGCCGTACGCGGAACAGCCACTGCATGTACGTCTTTGGAGAGTGAGGAGATGTAGAGTGTCACAATGCTGCCAGTAACCACACCGGGCAAAGCCTCGCAAGAGACAGTCAAAGGCAACATATTGCACCTGTTTGCCACACGGCCCACCACTGTAGAGCCACCAAAGCCGGTCACGTCAAAGACATCGCCACCGGCTGTCTCCACATTCACTGTTGCAATATCCTGCAATTGGGCTGCATAGCGCACCGGCAGCTCGGCAACAAGATTGACACCACCGCTGCGCTGTATAACAGCAAGCGGCGTACCAGGCTCGACATAATCGCCGTTGGCAACAAGCAGCGTTGCTACAGAGCCGCTGAATGAAGCCCTCAACGTCACCTTCCCTGCTCCAAAATTACGTTTCATACTATTGAAACGCGCCTCGGCCTGACGATAGGCCGTCTCGGCTTCCTGATATTCACGTTCCGACACAATCTTGTCGATGAAAAGATGTTTCTTGCGTTCGAAATCGGCCTTTGCAAGCTCATAGTTGCTCTCGGCCTCGGCAAACTTCACTGCAGCATCGTTGTCGGTGACATCGCTGCCCTCGAGATAGAACAGCACCTCATCGGCTGCCACCGGCATACCCTCGAGTACATTCTTTGCAAACTGCACCTTACCGCTTGTGGTGGCAACAACCGTGGTGAAATCACCGGGAAGCGCCTCGGCCCTTGCCGCAACCTTTACCGTACCTGCGAAATTGCTCTCTTTCACGACCTCGGTAGCAAAATCAACCATCCAGCTTTGCTCTTTGCTGAATGCAACATCACCCTCCTTGGACGGAGTCTCGACACCATGCCCCGGATGAGGGTCGTGCCCATGGCTGTGAGAATGGGCATGTGAGTGGGCAGAATGGTCGTGTCCCTCGTGTGCATCGCCATGAGAATGAGCGTGTGCAACACTGTGCTCCGCGTGCGAATGGACGTGACCTTCATGATTATGGGCACCGTGGGAGTGACTGTCGGCATGCTCATGACCGTGGTCGTGACCACTGCAGCACTCTGTTACCTCAATATCAAAATGAGCTTTCTCATCGCCCACGGTTATATATATTGTTCCGTGACCGGCAGTCTCGGGTGTGAGTTCAAAATGGTACATTCCGCCACCATGTTGAGCATCGGCTGTCGCGTTGTAGCTCTTGCCGCCCAATCTGAGCAACAGTGAGACCTCGCCGGCATTCAGCGGTTTAAAGTTGGAGAGTGCCGTCGCATAGAGGGTGATGCAGGCCTTTTTGCCAACCTCCAGCCCCTCATGCTGCAAGAACAGTTCGGCTTTGTTGGTATAAGCCGTAAAACAATGTATATGCACGTGCTCGTCGTGAGCATCGGTCTCACTGTGGCTGTGACCGTTGCAGCCACACAAAGCGATGGCCGCAATTGCAGCCAAAAGTATCTTTCTCATAGCAATCAATTTAAAATTAAAGCCAAATGCCCTGCAAAGAGAGCATGAAGGCCATTACTCCTTTATGTAGTCCTGCGCCCAGGCCTTGTCCACATAGTTCTCAATCAAGGTGCAGGCGTGGGCACTGAAATCCAATCCTTTTGATATTATGCCATCCCAATCGGCAGCTGTGAGCTGCTGCAGGGTCTCACGCGTAATGCCGGCCTTTGCAAGACCATACAGCACACCGGCATTGAAGTTGTCGCCCGCTCCCACCGTGCTCACCACATCGACCTTCCTTACCGGATAGACTGCATTCACGCCGCGGGAAAAGAATTTCACATCGCCGCCACCGTTTGTAAAGATGAAGTTGGGACAATAGAACCTTATCTTCTCGTTGTATATCTTTGCCGCATCGTCCATCTCATAGAGATACCTGAAATCGTCGGCCGAACCACGCACAATGTCGGCAAGTTCAAGATTCTCAATCAGAGCCTCGGCAAGCTTTATGCGCTCGGTAACATGATTCTGCCTGAAGTTTATGTCATAGAACAGCAGAGCACCCTGCTCGTGGGCGTACTCAAGAAAGGCCTTTGTCTTGGCGCGGAGAACGGGGTTAAGTACAAAATATGAGCCATAGACAACAATGTCACCCTCCTTTATCACCGGGAACTCCACCTCGAGACGGTTGTTCGGATAATCCTTGTAGAAGATATACTCTGCATCATTGTTCTCATTCAGGAAAGCAAGGGCTAACGGTGATTTTCCACCGGTGAAACAACACACGGCCGATGTGCCCACATTGTTCTCTTTCAAATGCCCAAGAATTATCCTGCCTATGCGGTCATCACCAACCTCGCTGATAAACTCAACCGGCACGCCACTGCGCCCCAAAGAGATTATACAATTGTACACCGAGCCGCCGGGCACAGCCTTGACCGGTGTGTCATTCTTGAACAATATATCAAATACGGTCTCTCCAATACCTATTACCTTTGCCATTTTCTTATCTTCTATTCCTATTTTATCAAATCCTCAAGTTGGGCAGTGCCGTTTGCCACAATCAAATATTTCTCTACCTCACCACGCACAAAACCGGCCTGCGACATCTCCTCGACAGTAGCCAGCAGCGGGTTCCAAAAACCATTCACATTATAAAGCACCACACGCTTTGTGTGATAACCTATTGTAGCGGCCGCCAGCACGTGGAAAATCTCATCGAGCGTACCCACACCACCGGGCAAAGCCACCAGCACGTCGCTACGCTCAAGCATAATATCCTTGCGCTCGCTCAGATTGCGACAGCCCACCTGCTCATCGAGCAGACGGCTCACGCGATCACGCTCCACAAGAATATCCGGTACAACACCTACAATTCGAGCACCGGCAGCCTTTGCAGCCTTTGCCGTAGCCTCCATCAACCCGAAACGCGCACCGCCATACACCATTGTCTTTCCAAGACGGCCAAGCATGGCACCTACCTCGGCGGCAGCCTCAAAATAGCCGGGAGCTATATTCTCCGATGCGGCACAGAATATCGCAACACTTCCCATTGATTATAATGATTGCATATCGTTAAGGCGTTTGTACACACCATTCAGTCCTATCAGTTCGTCATGCTTTCCACGCTCCACAATCTCGCCGTCACGCATCACGCAAATCTCGTCGGCATTCTTTATGGTCGACAAGCGGTGCGCAATGGCTATGGTGGTACGTGTCTTCATCAAGCGCTCAAGCGCCTCCTGCACAAGGCGTTCACTTTCCGTATCGAGTGCCGATGTAGCCTCGTCAAGAATCAATATCGGCGGGTTCTTGAGGATTGCACGCGCAATGCTTATCCTTTGGCGCTGACCGCCCGACAAGCGGCATCCCCTGTCACCCACACAAGTATCGTATCCGTTCTCGGTCTCCATTATGAAGTCATGGGCATTCGCAATCCTTGCAGCCTCAATCACCTGCTCCATTGTAGCATTCTCAACGCCGAATGTTATGTTGTTGTAGAATGTGTCATTGAAAAGAATTGCCTCCTGATTGACATTGCCTATGAGAGAGCGCAATGACTTCACCTTCATATCCTTCACATTGACACCGTCAATGGTCACCTCGCCCTGCAGCACATCATAATAACGCGGGATGAGGTCGACCATAGTGGACTTTCCACTGCCCGACTGCCCCACAAGCGCGACTGTCTTTCCTTTCTCAATCTTCAGGTCAATACCTTTCAGCACATTACGCTCACCATCATAGGAGAAGGTGACATTCCTGAACTCTATGCCCTCCTTCATATCGGCAAGTTCAACGCCCTTCTCGCCATCGGTTATTGGATTCGCGGCCTGCAATATCGCATCCACACGCTCCATTGATGCCAGGCCGCGCGGTATGCTATACGAAGCCTTTGACAACTCCTTCACCGGATTTATGATGCTGTAGAGCATTGTCAGGTAGTAGATGAACGCCGCTGCCGAGATTGGTGAGTTCTCGCTCAGGATAAGCGTTCCACCAAACCACAGCACAATTACAATTATACAGGTTCCCAGGAATTCGCTCATCGGGTGTGCCAGAGCCTGGCGCATGGTAACACGCATGACAGCGTTGCGCAATTCGTCACAACACTTCCTGAAACGACCCGACATCTTCTTCTCGGCAACAAAAGCCTTTATCACGCGCAATCCGCCAATGGTTTCCTCCATCTGCGATGTCGTATCGCCCACTTTCTGCTGCACCACCAATGATTTTGCCTTCAGCTTGCGGCCTATGCTTCCCATAACCCAACCGAGCAGCGGTGTCACACATATTGTAAAGAGTGTCATCTCCCAGCTCACATACACGAGTGTCACAAAGTATATCACTATGAAAATAGGGTTCTTTATGAGCATATCGAGCGAAGTGACAATCGAGTTCTCGACCTCGATAACGTCACCTGTCATACGGGCGATTATGTCACCCTTTTTCTCCTTTGAGAAGAAGCCCAACGGCAATGACACCACCTTGTCATACATCTTTGTACGGAGGTCACGCACAATTCCGGTGCGCAAAGGTATTATGGCTGCCGAAGAGGCAAAATAGCTGGCAGTCTTGAGCAGAGTCATCAGCACCAGGAAAACACCGAGCAGCAACAGCATTGCAGATGCGCCATAACATTCCACAAAATCATTCATATAATACTGCAGATTATTCATCAGCACATCCTTGGCATTATCCGAATCCATAGTGCTCCAGGCAATGAAGCTCACCTCTACCGGTTCCGAGACCTTGAAGAGTATCTGCAATATCGGAATAAGCACCATAAAAGAGAACACATTCAGCACAGCCGACAACAACGTGAAGAACACCGACAGTATCAGATACTTCCTGTAAGGCGGAACAAACCTCTTTAGAACCTTAATAAACTCTTTCATAATACAAAAGCATTTTCTACTTGTGCAAAAATGGGAATATCGACAAAGGTACTCTTTTTTTACTATTAATATGCTATAAATATAAATATTTAATGCATTATCATTGCCGCGCCACAGCAAAAAGGGCCATCATTGCAAAAACACATGCTCTTTTATTGCCGTTTATGCAAAAAACCGCTACTTTCGCCACAGCAAAGGCAAAGAGACCAAAAAGATGGGAAGAAAGAAGTTTTCACAACGCGAAATTGACGTCATACGCAAGCTGCTTGGCAGCAAAATGCGTGCAAACCGTGCACAGCAGAAGATGGTGCGCCACACCCTGCGCACTGTTTTCGAGTTCAACATATCCGATTTCAACATACAGGGACAGGCCTTTGGCCCTGCCGACCTTGACGAATGCCTGCGCCGCGGGCGCATACAGGTACTTGACGATGCCACAATAGAGGCAATGAAACTGCGCCATGCCGAGAAAAAGCTGCATGACGAAGCAGTGCAGCAGGCCGAAGCAATTGCCGACGGCGAAGCTGTCGACTGGCAGAAGGTTCTTGAAGAGTGGAACGAATACTACAAGAACAACCCGGAACAACAAGGTTAAAGGGGAAAGGGGAAAACAGAAAACGGAAAACAAAAAGCGGAGAATCTCCGCTTTTTTTGCTATACTTTTTGAGGCAGCACACGTTGCGATTGAAAATCTTCAATCACCCGCTTTCACTTTTCACCTTTCACCTAAACAAGTCCTGTCTTTTTGGCAAACTCCCAAATGACCATTCCCGCGGTGACCGAGACGTTCAACGAGTGTTTCGTACCGAACTGCGGGATTTCTATCGCACCGTCCGATGCATCCACAACAGCCTGCTGCACACCCTTTACCTCATTACCGAGCACAACAGCATAGCGTTCACCGGGGGTGGCCACAAAATCCTGCAAAGCAATGCTACCCTCACAAAGTTCAATGGAGTATATTCTGTACCCCTCACCGCGCAGAGCCTCTACTGCATCCATCGTATTCTTGAAATACTGCCACTCCACCACATCCTCGGCACCAAGGGCAGTCTTGTGAATCTCGGCACTCGGCGGCGTTGCTGTTATGCCACACAGCATGATACGCTCCACACGGAAAGCATCACCCGTACGGAACACGGAACCCACATTGTGCAGGCTGCGCACATTGTCAAGCACAACCACCAGCGGCATCTTCTCGGCCCTGGCAAACGCATCGCGGTCAATGCGCCCCATCTCTGTCACAAGCTTCTTCCTGTTCATAAGTACTTGCTCCAATCAATTTTTCTCATATCACCCTCACGATCATACGCTGTATTCATTGCAAGAGCAGCCGCAACATTATGCGACACATGCCCATTCTTTGCAATCTTCAGATAATCCCACAGCAGGTTGCGATAATCGGGATGTGCACAGTTCTCGATAAGCAGTCGGGCACGCTCGTCGGGCCCCTTGCCGCGCAAATCGGCAACGCCCCACTCGGTTGCGACAACACGCACGTCATGCTCGGTGTGGTCGGCGTGTGTAACCATTGGTACAATGGAGCTTATGGCACCGCCTTTTTGTGTCGAGGGGGTCATGAATATTGAGACAAATGCATTACGCGCAAAATCGCCCGAACCACCAATACCGTTCATCAGACGGGTACCACCAATGTGCGACGAGTTTACACAGCCATACAGGTCAACGGCTATGGCAGTGTTCATTGCAATTATGCCAAGACGGCGGATGACCTCGGGGTGGTTGGATATCTCTGACGGGCGCAGTATGAGCCTGTCACGGAAAAAGTCAAGATTGTCATATACATGCTGCAGGCACTCCTGGCTCAAGGAGAGCGAACAGGTACTGCCTGCATTTACACGGCCACGCTCCATGAGTTCAATGACAGAATCCTGGAGAACCTCGGAGTATAGGTCGAGCGGGGGCAGTTCGGCACAATCTTCAAGCGCCTTGAGCACTGCATTCGCCACATTGCCGATACCACTTTGAATGGGCAAGCCCGTTGCCGGGATTATTCCTCGTTTCATATCGCCAAGGATGAAATTTGCCACATTCTCACCAATCTTGCGTGTCACAGGGTCAAGTTCCTTGAAAACAACCTGTTCGTTAGGCAGGCACACCTCCACAATGCCCACGACCTTCTTCGGGTCGACTTGAACGTATGGTTTTCCAATCCTGTCGCCCGCATTATATATCGGAATCTCCTTGCGGTAAGGCGGGTCCTGTGGTTCATAGACATCGTGCAGCCCCATAGTATGATGGAAGGTGTTGCGCTCTATAATAATCTTGTCGGCAAGGTTGACCACTGTCTGACCGATGCCACCGGCAGTCGTCAGATAGACCTTTCCATCGGGGGTTATGTCCATTGCCTCAAGAATTGCAACATTGACCTTGCCAAGATAACCGTAACGCAAATCCTGCGCCATAAGGGAGAGGTGAAGGTCGGTGTACACAATCTCCTTGTTGTTGATGGCATCGCGCACTGTGGGATTCGAGATGAACGGCGCGCGGAAGTTCAAGGCCTTGGCACGCGAAAGCGCACCATCAATGGCATCGCCGGTCGATGCACCCGTATATAGATTTATCTTGAATGGTTTACCCGCAGCATGAGCCTCTTCGGCACGTTTTGCAACCTCGGGAAGCACAGTCTTGGGCGTACCGGAAAGGGTAAAACCGCTTATGCCCACACCATCGCCGTCATTTATGTAACAGGCGGCCTCGGCAGCTGTCAAAATTGGATAATTCATAGCAATATTGTGTGTTAGTATTTTCTGTTGAAAATCTCGGAATAGAGGAAAGCACGCTTTGCCTCGGATTTACTGTCCAGCCTTACCAGGCGTTCTTTTTTCGCGGGCACCTGCACCTCGGGCGAACGGGTTTGCGACGGGCGGCCGACATCAGGCCTCTTCTGCACAGCCACCTTTGCCGGAGCAGGCTGCACCACTGTCGGCACCTCCTTGACAGGTTCCTCCCCGGCCAGTACCTCTGCCGGTTCAAGGATTTCCACAGTGGGAAAGTTCTCGCCATAAGCCATACCCTCCTCTTTGGGAACCGAGGAAAAGTTCTTTGCAATATATATAAAGCAATATACTGCACCAAAAATGACCAAAGAAATTATTGTACCCATACCGGACTCTATTTCCCGTTCAAAAAAACTTCAATCATCCCGTCAAACACCTCACCTCTTGTAAGGCGGCCGTCTTTCAGGCAGACGACATCCACCTCACCCTTCAACGAAAGTGAACCGTCGGCAAGGTTGTATATATCCTGCAGGAAAACAAGCTTTGCACCCTTGCGCCTGACATTGATACACACAACGAACCTGTCGCCGCCACGCAACGGGCGCTTGTATTCGAGTGTAATCTTCGACACCATAAGGTCCAGTCCCTCGGCGTGCATCTGCGAGAAGCTGCCGCCCGTCTGTTCCAGGAACTCATGGCGCGCATGCTCAAGGTAGTGCTGATAGTTGGCATTGTTTACAACACCCTGGACATCGCACTCATAATCACGCACCTTCATCTCGTGCCTGTAGATATATTCTTCCATAAATCTTGCCATTATCTACCGCAAATATACAACAATAAAACAATTAACGCAGTTTTTAAAGAATTTTATAGATTTTATTTCATAAATTTGCAATGGTTGAGCGTATGGAAGCGAAAGAGATACAGAGCATATTCGCAACACATCCCGGCATTGATGCCCTGATGCAGTTGCGCGAAGAGGGGGGCAGGAAGCGTGTTCACCTCGAGGGACTATTGGGCAGTTCAGCAGCCATGGTCATCTGCGGATTCAAGCAGCAGGCACCCGGGCAGACACTGCTTGTAGTGATGAACGATGCCGAAGAGGCGGGCTATTTCTACCATGACATGATGCAGATGAGCGGGGACAACAACATACTGTTCTTCCCGTCATCGTTCCGCCGTGCAATGAAATATGGCCAGGAGGACGATGCCAACCGCATACTGCGCACAGAGGTGATGAGCCGCCTTGTAAACCGCCACCGAAAAGAGGGGCTTGTCATTGTAACACACCCCGATGCGCTTGCTGAGAAGGTGGTGTCGCAACAGCAGCTGGAGGAGAACACACTCACCATAGCCGTCGGCGACAACATAAGCCGCGACAAGGTAGAGAAAAGACTTGCCGCACTCAAGTTCAAGGAGGTGACATACGTCTATGAACCCGGCGAGTTTGCCGTGAGGGGCAGCCTAATCGACATCTTCTCCTTTTCATCGGAATATCCCTACCGCATTGATTTCTTCGGTGACGAAGTGGAGAGCATACGTACATTCACCGTCGAGGACCAGCTCTCGAAGGAGCGCACCGACGAGGCTACCATCGTGCCCAAACTGAGCGGCAGCGAGGCCGTCGCAATAACCGGATTCCTTCCCAAGAACGCCATACTCATAACAAAAGACATGGCCTTTGTCAAAGGCTGCATGGACAAGCTTGCCAACGAAGGCTTCACATTGCAGGCAAGGCTGTCGGACGAGTCCTTACCCCAAATGCCCGAGCTGATGACAAGCGATGAGTTTGAACAATATGCAAAAAGCATAAAGCACTGGGAGTTGCGGGCGCAGACCGTCGATAAAAACAGTACGAAAGTGAAGTTCGACACATCGCTGCAGCCGCTTTTCCACAAGGACTTTGACCTTGTAAGCCAGAATTTCAAACGCCTGCTCGGCGAGGGCTACAAGCTGCTGCTGCTCACCGACGACATGCACCAGGCCGACCGCCTGAAAGCAATCTTCGAAGAGCGTGGCGATGACATTCCGTTCACCCCGATTGGGCACACCATACACGAGGGATTTTGCGACAACACGTTAAAAATCGCCCTTTTCACCGACCATCAGCTGTTCGGGCGCTTCCACAATTTCCGTCTGCGCAGTGAACGCGCACGCAACGGCAAGGCTGCACTCACCATAAAGGAACTGAAGGAGTTCGGCATCGGTGACTATATAGTGCACATAGACCATGGAATAGGCAAGTTCGGCGGCCTTGTGCGCATTCCCAACGGAAGCGTGACACAAGAGGCCATCAAGCTCATATACCGCAACGAGGATGTCGTCTTTGTATCAATCCACAACCTGCACAAGATTTCAAAGTACAGAGGCAAGGAGGGCGATGCACCACAGGTGAGCAAGCTTGGCACCGGTGCATGGGAGCGCATGAAGGAGCGCACCAAGAACAAGATAAAGGACATTGCCCGAGACCTCATAAAACTATACTCGCAACGCTACAAGGAGGAGGGTTTCGCTTTCTCACCCGACAGTTACCTGCAGAACGAACTGGAGGCAAGCTTCATCTATGAGGACACCCCCGACCAGTTCAAGGCCACCAACGAGGTCAAAAAGGACATGGAGCGCAAGCGCCCCATGGACCGTCTCATCTGCGGCGATGTGGGCTTTGGAAAAACCGAGGTTGCCATACGTGCCGCCTTCAAGGCAGCAACCGACGGCAAGCAGGTGGCCGTGCTTGTACCCACCACGGTGCTGGCCTACCAGCACTACCTCACCTTCAAGGAGCGCCTCAAGGATTTCCCTTGCAATGTGCAGTATCTGAGCCGCGCACGCAGCACCGCAACCACAAAGAAGGTTCTCGAGGAGATAAAAGAGGGCAAGGTGGATATTGTAATAGGCACCCACAAGCTCACAAGCAAGGAGGTAAAATTCAAGGATTTGGGACTGCTCATCATTGACGAGGAACAGAAGTTCGGTGTTGCCGTCAAGGAGAAGCTGCGCCAGTTCAAGGTGAATGTGGACACGCTCACGATGACCGCTACCCCAATACCGCGCACCCTGCAGTTCTCCATTATGGGAGCGCGCGACCTCTCCATAATACAGACACCGCCGCCCAACCGCTACCCCATACACACCGAGATACACAACTTCGATGCCGAGGTGATAAAGGAGGCCATCAGCTTTGAGCTGAGCCGCAACGGACAAGTGTTCCTGATAACAAACAGAATCTCGGGCATGGAGGAACTTGCCAATCTCATAAGACGACACGTACCCGGAGTGCGTGTGTGTATAGGGCACGGACAGATGGAGCCAGCCGAGCTTGAGAAACGCCTCTATGAATTCATAAACCACGACCACGATGTGCTCATAGCCACCTCAATTGTGGAGAACGGCATTGACATCCCCAACGTCAACACCATCATCATAAACCAGGCACAGAACTTTGGCCTGAGCGACCTGCACCAGATGCGCGGCCGTGTGGGACGTGGCAAGCGCAAGGCGTTCTGCTACATGCTTACCCCGCCACGCGAAAGTCTCAACACCGATGCGCGACGCCGTCTGGAGGCCATAGAGAGTTTCAGCGAACTGGGCAGTGGAATGAGCATAGCGATGCAGGACCTTGACATTCGCGGCGCGGGTAACCTGCTGGGCGCCGAACAGAGTGGCTTCATCGCTGACCTTGGCTACGAGACCTACCAGAAAATTCTTGCCGAAGCCGTGCAGGAGCTGAAAGAGGATGAATTCTCGGACATCCTGATGCAAGAGGAGAGCGGAACCGCTGCCGACAGCTACGTAAAGGAGTGCTTTGTGGAGAGCGACCTCGAGCTGCTGTTCCCCGCACTCTACGTCCCCGACAGCAACGAGCGCATACTGCTGTACCGCGAGCTTGACTCACTCACCGACAGCAGGGAGATTGAGGCATTCAGGACAAGAATGAAAGACCGTTTCGGTGCCATCCCCCAAGAGGGCGAAGAACTCATAAGGGTTGTCACCATGCGACACAAGGCACAGAAGCTGGGCATTGAAAAGATTTACCTCAAAGGCGGCAGGATGAACCTTTTCCTTGTCGACACCCGCAACGAACGTTACTACACAAGCGAACTGTTCGGGAGCATAATGGGCTACATACCCACAAGCCAATTCAAATGCAAGGTACGCGAGAACGACGGCCGCTGCATAATAACCGTTGAAAACGTGAAAAGTGTGGAGACCGCACTTGCTTTCATCGAAGAGATACAACGGCATGTCGATATCCACAAAGAGAACAACGATAACAATTGAATACAAAACCATAAAAACAGTTACAATATGAAAAAGAGAAGACTATTAGGTTGCATTGCAGCAGCCATCATGCTGTCGGGCAGCGCCGTGGCACAGAACAACGGCGGCATTGACCAGCAGATGCTCAAGGAACTGAGCGAGAGCTACAAGCCTACAACAGCCGAGAAGGCGCTTCAGAACATCCTGCTCTCACAGCCAATCAAGGGACTGGCGCTGAACCAGGAGAACCTCAACGAGATGGACACCTATTTCAGCCACAGCGTGCCATCAAAAGGCATCACAAACCAGAAGTCATCGGGTCGTTGCTGGCTTTTCACCGGCCTCAACGTGATGCGTGCAAAGATGATTGCAAGCGAGAACCTCGGTGCATTCGAGTTCTCACAGGTATACAATTTCTTCTTTGACCAGTTGGAGAAGTCGAACCTCTTCCTCCAAGGCATCATTGACACACGCAAGAAGCCCATCGACGACCGCACCGTGGAGTGGCTCTTCAAGCACCCGCTCAGCGACGGCGGCACATTCACCGGCGTTGCCGACCTTGTTGCAAAGTATGGAGTAGTACCCAAGGGCGTGATGAAGGAGACCTACACCAGCGACAACACAAGCGCATTCTCATCAATCCTCACCCGCAAGCTGCGCGAGTTTGCCATCGAGCTTCGTCAGGCAAGCGAGAACGGTGCAAAGGAGAAGGATTTGCAGAACATGAAAAAGGAGCAGTTGAAGACCGTCTACAAGATGCTCGCCAACGTGTACGGCGTTCCCCCGACAGAGTTCATGTGGGCTCCAAAGGATGCAAACGGCAAGTATCGCGAGGAGCCACAGCTCTACACCCCGAAGGCATTCTACGAGAAATACGTGAACATCAACATGCAGGACGACTATGTGATGTTCATGAACGATCCCGCACGTCCATACTGGAAGTGCTACGAGATTGAGTATGACCGCCACCTCTATGACGGACACAACTGGCTCTACATCAACCTCCCCATCGAGGAAATCAAGGCCATGGCCATTGCTTCAATCAAGGACAGCACAATGATGTACTTCTCTTGCGACGTGGGCAAGTACCTCAACTCGGAACGTGGCACATTGGACCTCAACAATTTCAAGTACGAGGAGCTCTTTGGCATCGAGTTCGGCATGGACAAGCGCGAGCGCATAATGTCGTTCGACAGCGGCTCATCGCACGCCATGACATTGATGGCCGTAGACCTTGACAATGAGGGCAACCCCAAGAAATGGCAGGTCGAGAACAGCTGGGGCGCACAATCGGGCTTCAACGGCACACTCATAATGACCGACGAATGGTTCAATGAGTATATGTTCCGCCTTGTAGTGGACAAGAAATACGTACCCGCAAAGGTGCTCGACGTGCTCAAGCAGAAGCCGACCATGCTCCCCGCTTGGGACCCGATGTTCACTCCCGAGGAGTAAAACAAGTACTATAATAATCAAAAATGACAGACAATCCCCAAGATAATAAGGTCTTGGGGATTGTCTGTTGTATTCGGTTCTGCAATGATTTTCAGTTCATTGGCATCTACAGAGGCATCAAGATACATTGATTTCTCAGAAGCTTTTCAATCTTGTCTTGTTTTGCTTTGCGAGTGCATTGCTGCGATGTTGCGCATGAGTTGCTCGTACTTGCATCTTTCGACAGCGCTGTGCCTGAAGAGTACCTTGTACTCCTCTTTTGTCAGTGCGTTCCACTTCTCCTTTGTCATCTGTAGCAGTGCCTTGCTTGGTTGAAGTTCAGGGGTTGAGTTGGGGGTTGAGAAACGGTTGTGCGGACACACTGCCTGGCAGCGGTCGCAGCCATAGAAACAATTCTCCATCTTTTCACCAATGTTTTCGGGCAGTTCGTCGCGGTGCTCTATTGTAAGGTACGAGAGGCACTTTCGTGCATCAAGCCCATTGCTGCTCAAGGCATTGCCAGGACAGGCATCTATGCACTTGTGGCAACTGCCACAAAGGTCGCGGCCGCAGGGTGCATCGTAGCACAGTTCAATGTCGACGAGCAGTTCTCCCAAGAAAAACCTTGACCCTTTGCCGGGGATTATGAGCTGGCGGTTACGCCCGATATATCCAATGCCTGCCTTTACTGCCCAGTAGCGCTCGAGCACCGGAGCCGAGTCGCAGAAGGCACGTCCTTGCACTGTGCATATATTGTTAATGCTCTGCAGCAACCTATAGAGTCTCTCCTTTACAACTATATGGTAATCCATGCCCTGTGCATAGTCGGCAATGCCTTCTATGGATTGCGCCGGGGCATAGTTCATTGCTACTGATATTATGCTTCTGCATCCTTCGACAAGCAGTGTGGGGTTGAATCTTTTCTCGCAGTTGCGCTCAAGGTATTGCATAGTGCCGTGCTTCTCTTCTTCAATCCAGCTGTTGTATGCCTGTATTGTCCTGTCTGATATCGGGTCGGCTTTGGCTATTCCACAAATGTCAAATCCGAGACGTAGTGCCTCGGATTTTATAAAGCAGGTCAAATCTTCCTTTTTCATCATTCAAAGACTTTGAAACTGTATCCTTGCTCCAACAGCCACTCTATTGCGCGCGGCAGGGCATATTGCAGGTTGCTTTCGGAGCGCAACGAGTCATGGAACGTTATTATCGAGCCGTTGCGAACATACTTTTTTACATTGGCAAGCACCTCCTCACCACAAAGGCGCTTGCTGTAGTCGCGTGTCACAAGGTCCCACATCACAAACCGGTAGTGCTTGTCCAACAGCTCTTTGTACTGGCTGCGGCGCAGCAGGCCGTGCGGTGGGCGGAACAGGTTACTGTGTATCAGGGCATCAGCCTTGCCTACATTCTCTACATACTCCATCGTGCCTGTCGACAGCCCCTTCATGTGGTTGAACGTGTGGTTGCCCACGCGGTGTCCGTTGTCTATGACCAACTGATACTCTTGCGGGTGCTTGCGCACATTGTCGCCAACCATGAAGAATGTGGCCTTTATGTCATATTTCCCAAGCAGCTCTACGACCCATGGAGTGACGACGGGTATAGGGCCGTCATCAAAGGTGAGATAAACCGCCTTTTCATCAGGGTCCATCCTCCACAGCGCCTTTGGGAAAAGAGCGCGTACAAAACTGGGGACTTGCTCTATGAACATTCTGTTTACTTATCTTGTTTCATCAATCTTCTCAACCCGGCTTCAATCTGTCGTATCTCGCTGTCCGACAACTCCATATTGTTGAGTGTCTGATATATGGTACCTATCACCATTCTCTTCATCTCCGAATCCTGTTTATTGCGTATCCTGTCAAGTATTGTCACCTGTCTGTTGAAGCACTCGCACAGGCCGTTGACAACCTCCTCTCTTGCAATGTCGCTGCTTTCACCCTTGTCAAGCAGTTCCCAAGCGTGGTCAAGGAGTGTGACACGGTGGTATAGCATAACATCATTTATCTCGTATGGCTTGAGCGTATTGTACCATATTATATGTTCAAGCTCATTCTTGAGTATACTGTTCGCCATTCTGTCACGCCTCTGCTTGAGCATGGCCAGAGTATCATCACCCAGGAACAGCTCCTGCAAGACAGCCTCCCTAATCTGGTTTGCCTCTTCGCCAGGCTGCTCTATCGCGCTCTTGTAGTCACGCTGCACCTGGTACATGATGTTGTAGACATCTGCCATGGCTATGGAGTTGTCCCTCAATGCATCGTAAGCAACAGTCTCGTCGGGGAGCTCGTTGTACACCTTCTCAAGTACCGATATGATTCTTGCATCCTCCTCCTCGCTGTTGAGCATCTCGGTTGCCAGCTGTGCAACGAGGTTGCGGTGGGTGCCAATCATTCTTCTGATTGTCTCGTCGGCATAGTAGTTGCAGTGCTCCTTTATGCCTCCCCACTTGAAGCGGTTGATTACATTGTCATAGAAGCGGTCGATATCCACAGGGTGTTCGCCGCTGTCTGTGTCATATCCGAGTTTGCTCCAATCGAACGGTGTTATGCGGTATGCCAATCCCTCGTGTACAAAAAACTTCTTCAGCACAGCGGGGTAGTTGCTTTCGCCAACAGTCATTGACATGTATAACGGGCGTTCCCAGTTGGCATTTGCAATCATGTCGAACAGCATGTACTCGTGACGGTAAATTGCCCCCTTGTCGCTGATGTCGATGGTCATGTACTCGGGCATATCGTGTTCGTACTCCTGTGGAATCACCATGCCCGAGCGTATTACGGCAGCCGAATCTATAGGTATGTAGAGCGTTTCGCAAGGAATTATGCTCTTCGGTATCTCTATATAGTCTCTCCTTGAGCGGCCTTCGTTCACTGCGGCCTCATACATTCTTATGATTTCATCGACCACCTTGCGTGCCTCAGATTTCTTTGTGGCATTTGCCTCAAGAATCCAGTGCTTGGTAATCTTGTTCAGTTCGAACGGATTTTTGCCGAACGCCTTGTCGAATTTC
Organism: Bacteroidaceae bacterium; assembly: GCA_045636545.1. GTDB lineage: Bacteria > Bacteroidota > Bacteroidia > Bacteroidales > Bacteroidaceae > HGM04593. The sequence goes on along the minus strand of JAZTXR010000046.1, from coordinate 16,822 downwards.
TCGGGGAACGCCTTGCGGTACTGCATGATGAACTCCTCCATCGGGAACACATAGACATATATGTTTGTGTTTCCGGCGTAGTTTATTCTGTCCCATGTGATGGGCAGGCTTGGCGAATCGTATGCAGGGCGCTTCATCTGGTCGGTATACCAATCCGTCTGCAGGTACGAGAGGTTGCATACTCGAGCATCGGTACGCTCTCCTTCCACCTCCTGATTATACCAGAGAGGGAATGTGTCATTGTCACCACATGTGAAGATGATTGGGCATCCCTCATCGGGCAAGGTGTTCAGATAGTTCTGTCCAAAATCGCGACAGGCATAACGTCCGCTGCGGTCATGGTCATCCCATGTCTGTGAAACCATCTGCACGGGAACAAGGATGCAGGCCGCTGCGACAATGCCGTTTGTGAGCGCGCTCTCCTTCCTTGTGTATCTTTGGATTAGGTCGACAATGCCGGCCACACCCAAGCCAATCCATATTGCAAAAGCGTAGAACGAGCCTGCGTATGCATAGTCACGTTCACGGGGCTGCATCGGTGTCTGGTTAAGATAGAGCACAATGGCAAGTCCAGTCATGAAGAACAGCATGAATACCACCCAGAACTGCTGTTTGCCTCGCTTGCCGTTGCGCAACTGCCAGGCCAGGCCGATGATGCCAAGTATGAGCGGCAGGGCAAAGAATACATTGTGTCCCTTGTTCTCCCTGATTGACTCGGGCAACTTGCTCTGGTCACCCAGGCGCAGGTTGTCGACAAAGGGGATGCCGGTTATCCAGTTGCCATACTCTTTCTCACCATAGTTGTTCTGTATGTCATTCTGGCGGCCTGCAAAATTCCACAGGAAATAACGCCAGTACATGTGGTTCACCTGATAGTTTATGAAGAAGCTTATATTGTCAAACTGTGTGGGTACCTTGACATCAAGCGACTTATGCTGCTGTTTTCTCATTTCGGGAAACTTGGCACGGCGTGTGTTCTTTATTTTCTTGCCAATCCATCTTTCGTATTCCCCGGCGTGGTCGCTGCTGTACATTCTTGGGAACAGCATGTTCTGCACGAAGCGGTACTCCTTATTGTAGTCGATTATCTCGTACTCATCAGGGTCCGATACGTTTTTCTTCTCCACGCGCATATATATGGGACTGGTCTTTACCGACAAGGCCTCGCCGTTCCTGTCCCTGTCAACCTCGGCATCGAAGCACTCGCCATAGAAGAGCGGGCGCGAGCCGTACTGTTCACGGTTCAGGTATGAGCCCAGGGTGAAGATATCCTCGGGCGAGTTCTGGTCCATCGGAGTGTTGGCCGATGAACGTATCACAATAAGGGCATACGAAGAGTAGCCTATCATAATGAGCAGCAGGCTAAGGAAAGATGTGTTGAAAACCCTGCGGCTTACCAGGTACTTGCGTGTAATCTGTGTGCCTTTGTATGACACGCTGCCTCTTGTACACAGGAAGTATATCGCCGCCAGTACAATCGCACCCACGGCAATGCTTCCGCCTATGCTTTTTCCATAGAACGGAATACCAAGCAGTGCAATGGCAAGTGTGAAGGTTGCGGCAATGGCTTTCTGGCTCTTGCCTTTCTCTGTGCAGTATATACCGGCAATGAGTGTCGCGGCAAGCAACAGAATGTAGGTGTAGAGTCCTGTGTTGAATGAGAGACCGAGCACGTTGACGAACAGCAGTTCGAACCATCCGCCAACCTTTACAACGCCCGGCACAATACCGTATAGCACCACCATTACGATGGCTGCCGACACGACAAGTGCCAGCAATGAGCCCTTGAGGCTTGCGTTGGGGTATCTCTTGTAGTATATTACAAGCACGATTGCCGGTATGCAGAGCAGGTTGAGCAAGTGTACACCGATAGAGAGACCCACCAGATATGCTATCAGCACCAGCCATCTGTCGCTGTGGGGTGAGTCTGCACTGTCTTCCCATTTGAGGATGAGCCAGAACACCACGGCGGTGAATAGTGACGAGTAGCCGTACACCTCACCTTCGACGGCGCTGAACCAGTATGTGTCGCTCCATGTGTAGGCCAATGCACCGACAAGGCCGGCACCGAATATGGTTATCATACGGCCCGTTGTAATCTTTTCGCCGTCACTCACAAGCAGTTTGCGTGCAAGGTGTGTGATGCTCCAGAAAAGGAACAGGATACCTGCAGCACTCAGCAGTGCCGACATTATATTCACCATGAATGCCACCTTGTCGGGTGTGGCGAACATAGAGAAGAAGTTTGCCGTGAGCATGAAGAATGGTGCACCGGGCGGGTGACCGATTTCGAGTTTGTTGCCCGAGAGAATAAACTCGGGGCAATCCCAGAAGCTGGCAGTAGGCTCCACTGTCAGGCAGTAGGTCAATGCTGCAACAAGGAATGTGAACCATCCCAGGGCATTGTTCCAGATTTTGAACTGTTTCATTATATTATTTGATTTTTTGTTATCCCATTGGAATATAAGGGCATTCTTTGCCCATAAATTGTGCAAATTTACCTAATAAATGGCAGAGGGCAAAATATTACCTCACAATTTGGAGCTGAGTTAAGATTTATTAAAATAAGAAGTAGCGTGCCGCATCTCTATCAAAGCGGGTCAATGTCATAGTACATCACGATGGAACGGTAGCGTGGTTGCTCGCAGTATGCCTGCTGAATGTTCTTCAACACCTCGTTTACCTTATATTGCGAAAGATTGTTTTCAACCTTCAGCACAATCTTCCTGATATAAAGCTGTTTCACCTTTGCCACCGGCGGCAGGTCGGGACCGAGTATGCGTTCATCGAAAATTTCACGCATACGCTTGCCTATGATTTCCGAGAATTCCTCCAGCACGCGCACGTCACGGTGCTTCATGTAGATGTAGACGAGCCGGTAAAAAGGAGGATAATGGAACAGCATACGCTCCTGTAGCTGCTGGTTGTAGAATGCTGTGTAGTCATTGCCTACAATCTGCGGTATCACCGGGGCATCTGTCATCTTTGTCTGCAAGAACACGTTGCCCTGTCCGTTCTTGCGGCCTGCCCGTCCCGCGACCTGCGACATCAGCTGGAAAGCGCGTTCCGTGGCTCTGAAGTCGGGGTAGTTGAGCAGCGTGTCGGCATTGACAATGCCCACGACATCCACATTGTCAAAGTCAAGTCCCTTTGAAACCATCTGTGTGCCAATGAGAATATCGGTCTTTCCCTCCTGAAAATCGCTGATAATCCTTTCATATGCCGTACGTGTGCGTGTGGTGTCAAGATCCATACGCTCTATACGTGCCTGGGGGAACAGATTCTGCAGGTCGTCCTCAATCTTCTCCGTTCCATAGCCCAATGTGGTAAAACTGCGCCCCTCGCAGTTGGGGCAATGCACGGGGGCTGGAATTGTGTAGCCACAGTAATGGCACACAAGCTTGTTCGCGTTCTTGTGCAGGGCAAGGCTTACGTCGCAGTGTTTGCAATGCGGTACCCATCCGCATGTGCGGCACTCTATCTGCGGGGAGTAGCCGCGGCGGTTCTGGAACAGGATAATCTGCTTCTTCTCCTTCAGAGCGCGGCTCATGGCCTCAACCAGCGGGTCGGCAAAAGGGCCTACAGTCAACTTCTTGCGGCTGTACTCCTGCATGTCAACCACCTCAATGTGCGGCAGCCGCACCGCACGGTGTCTTGTAGTGAGGCTTACAAGGGCATATTTGCCTGTTGTGGCATTATAATAGCTTTCAATGGAGGGTGTTGCCGTGCCGAGCAGAGTCTTTGCTCCAAAATATGATGCAAGTACTATGGCTGCATTGCGTGCGTTGTAACGCGGTGCGGGTTCCTGCTGCTTGTAGCTGTTCTCGTGTTCTTCGTCAACAATCACCAGTCCCAAGTTCTTGAATGGGAGAAAAACCGATGAACGGACACCAAGAAGAATGTCGTATGGCTCGTCGCCAAGTTGCTTTTTCCATATCTCGACCCTCTCGGCATCGGTAAATTTTGAGTGGTATAGGCCGATGCGGTTGCCGAACACGCGGCGCAACCTCTCCACTATCTGCTTTGTGAGTGCAATCTCGGGTAACATATACAGCACCTGCTCACCACGTTTTATGGCCTCGGCTATGAGGTGTATGTAGACCTCTGTCTTGCCGGCCGATGTAACGCCGTGCAATAGTGTCACGCTCTTTTGTGTAAAGGTTTCCTTGATTTCATCGAATGCTTTCTGCTGTGCCGGGTTCAAGGTGTTCACCGGTTGGCAGGCAGTTTCGTTGCGGTCAAGGCGCCCAATTTCAACCTCGTATGTCTCAAACACACCTTTGTCCTGCAGTTGCTTGTATATGGGCGGCTGCACTTCGGCAAGTTCCAGCAACCTGTGCCTGGAAATCTCTTTGGGGTATCCGCTGAAAGGCTCGGACTGCTGAATATAGGTCATCAGCAATCTCTTTTGTCTGGGTGCACGGTTCAGTGACTGCATCAGCAGGTTCAGCCATTTCTCATTACGGTACTCTGCAGTCAACCTCACTCTCTGCTCGGTGCGTGGTTTGAATTCGCCTTTCAGCCCCTGCGGGATAGCAGCTTTGTATATGTCACCTAACGAACAAAGGTAATATTTTGAAATCCATCCCCAAAGCTTTACCTGGCTGTCGAGCACGATGGGTGTCCCGTCAAGCACCTCCTTGACGGGTTTTACGGTGTATCCGTCGGGGTTGTTGCCGTGAACGGCCGATACCAATGCGATGTAGTTCTTCTTGTTACCAAGAGGGACGGTCACACGGCAACCCGGGAGAACCCTCTCCTCAAGCTCCTGCGGAATGCTGTACGTGAATGTTCCGGGCAGTGGCAACGGCAATATGACATCGGCAAATTTACCCATAGCAGATGCGAAGTTATTAAAAACCTCTCAAACGGCAAAATTCAAGTGCTGTTGCATTTACTTTTTTCGTAGCATTGTTTTGAACGGGTAATTTGTCTATTTTTGCACAAAACTTTTTTCTTGGAGCTATGAGGTATAAAGTAATATTGATGTTCCTTATGTTCTTTGCCGTGTCGTTATTGCAGGCCTGTGATGGTACACGCGGGGCTTCGTCCATTGCCGATGCATATGATGTGGCAACAGAGAAGGTGTTGTCTGCTGCAAGTTCAGAGGAACTGGTAGAGATTTCATACACCCTGCATCTTGGACTTGCAGACTATGGCAAGGATGCCAAAACGGGCAGTTCGCGTGCCGTGGTTGCTGCAAAGGAGAAATTTGAGCAGGCAGTAAAGGAGAAGGAGATTGAGTTCTACACAACTTCATACAAGACAAAAAAATAGCGGTGTATCCGCTATTTTTTACTTATTGAGGCTCTTCGCTGCCGGTAAACAGCTTTATGTCATTGCCTGTAGGACTTTGGAATACCTTTAGACCGAACTCGGGCAGTGTTGCAAGTATGTATTCAAACACTTCCGCTTGCAGATGCTCATAATCGACCCACGCAGTGCCGTCAAAGAAGAAATAGAGTTCCAAAGGCAATCCTTGTGCTGTCGGTTGCAGCTGGCGTACCATGGTAATCATCCCTTTGTTCACTTTAGGGTGTTTCTTCAGCCACCTCTCAAGCCACTCCCTGAAGACGGTGAGGTTGACAGTCCTCTCTTCCGTGCCTTCAATCAGGCCTTTCTCTGCAAGTGTCTTTGCCAGTTCTGCTGTACAGAAAGCGACAGAATTCATATCAATGAAGATAGAGCGCTTTATACGTCGGCCTCCACTGTCGAACATCCCTCTCCAGTTCTGGAACGACTCGCTCACCAATGCGTATGGCGGCACTGTGGTGATGGTCTTGTCCCAGTTCTGTACCTTGACAGTTGTGAGCGATACATCCTGCACCATTCCGTCCGCACCATATTTCTCCATCGTAATCCAGTCACCGGGACGGAGCATGTCGTTGGCCGACAGTTGTACGCCTGCAACAAGTCCCATAATACTGTCCTTGAATACCAGCATCAGCACGGCGGCCGAGGCTCCAAGTCCTGCAAGCAGTTTGGTAGGATCCTTGTCTATGACAATGCTTGTTATGTATATTGCTCCAATGCATATTATCACAATCTTGAGCATCTGGAACACACCCTGTATGGTATGGTTCTTTGTTTTCTTGGCCTGACTGGAGATTTTATACAGCGATGTCAGCACACCGCAACACAGCTTGACAAATATTACAATGATGTATATGTGGCAAACCTTGGCTGCCATATTGTACAGCATGGTCCCCTCGTATGTAAGCATAGGAAGCGCTGCCGTCAATGCGATACCCATGACAAGGTTGCAGATGTTCTTCAGCGTTGTGGCATTGAAAATGATGTCATCCCACTTGGCTTGTGTCTTTCTTGTAATTCTGCTGCTAATTGGAATGACAATCTTCTGGCAGATGAAGCAGCCGGCGTAGAAGAGCAGTATGATGCACGAAACAATCGCAATCCAATGTATCACACCGATATTATTGGTCCCGACGCCAATTCTGTCAAGTAATGGTATAAATGCTTCTTTCATATCCTATAATAAAATACAAGCCGGCATTTGCCGGCTTGCCATTCCTGTATAATCATTTATCAGAAAATGTATGCCAATGATATCTGCCATACGTTGGTCTTTACTTCAGACTTCATTTCAGAGGTGACCTGATCGGCCAAGTCGCGTATTGACTTTATGTCTGCGGTGTTTTTCAATGCCAGATTATAGTTGCCGTGTATCTGCAGGTGGTCAAAGAATATGAAACCGAGTCCCAAGTTAAGGCTTACATTGCTATCCTTCATCTTGTACTCTCTTTTTATGAGCTCGCCTGCCACGTCCTCAATGTTATCAAGTGTTATGGTCTTGTTGCCAATGTTCCATCCGAACTGTGGACCGACAGCAATGAATGGTTCAATGAATTTGTTCACCGCCGGAATTGTTATCTCATAACGCAGGTATACAGGGATTTCAATGCTCTGTGTGAGAATGTTCTGTCCATCTATGTCAACGTTTGCCTGTGAGTAGAGGGCATTCGCCTCAAGTCCCAGACCAATGACCGGAATTACGAATTTTGCGGTGGGTCCGACGAACCATCCGGCATTTCCTTTCAGATTGCTCTTGAGTTCCTCAATGTTCAGTGTTGGCTTTTCAGCAAGATTCACTCCGGCTTTCAGACCAAAGTTGAACTGTGCTGTAGCAGTGGTTGTTGCAATGGCAACAAGGAGAAGTGTCAAAAACTTTTTCATATTCATTTAAATTTAGGTTATTGGATGGGAAAGCGCTCCGTGTCAAATGCTTTCCTGTTGTTTATTCATTTGCAAAAAAACTATAAAACAAGCAAATAAACAATATTTTTGATAAAAAAGTTTAACGGCGTTCTCTTCTCACTGACACAGTGCCTGTGCTGTTACTTCCGTTTCCGCTTCCGCCATTGCCGGTTTTGGGGCTCTTTTCTTTCTTAGCACTCTCTTTTTTCACACTTTCTCTCTTTGCCGTGCTCTTGACCGTGCGGTTTCTGCCCGGTTCCGCTTTTGCAGCCTTTATCTTGTCGTTTTTGGCAGCGCTGTTGATGGAGTCTTTGGCAGCGGCTATTGCTGCGTTTATAGAATCCTGTCGTACCTCGGCAACCGTCTTTGTATTCCAGAGATTGGTGCGGAAATCCTTGAGCTGCTGTTCAATCTTCTGCTGCTCCTGCTTTACCGCAGCCGAATCCTTGCAGTATTGCGCTATTGCAAGGTTACGCATGTTGACGGTCTTGTATATCTCTCCCTCATAGTTCCCTTTTCTGAAGAAATCGTCAAATGTCGTGGTCATTACATTGTTCAGGCTGCTGTTCATCACGCACTGCTGCGTCAGCAATGGTGAAATGTCGTCATATTTAAGCCAGAACATTGGATACTTCGTAACTTCGGCGCCGAATTCACCCGAGCGGTGCATTACCGGGCAGATGGCTGTCACCTGTTTTCCGTATGTGCCTGTGCGCTGGTCATAGTAGTGGCACTCCTTGATGTAGTAGCTCAGCACCTCGGCGCTGGGGATGTCGCTCCTGCCCACGATGAGTTCGCCCTCTTTCAATTCGTAGTATATGCGATAGTTTTCAAGCATCTCCATGGGTGAGACAATGTTCTCCTCGGTGAACTGTTCAATGCCATCGAGGTTGTATTTATAGGCAGTGATGTTCCCTTTCAGAATATTGTTGAAGAGGAAAGTGAAGAGGTTACACTGGTCGCCAATCTGTTCTACAGGGTAGTAGAGCGATGCATTCTTCTCCTTTTCAAGGTCAAGCGAACGGTATATCTCGCGCTTCCAGTCCACCTCCTGTGGTGTCTGTGTCACTGGGTATTGGCTTTTGGCTCTTTCGGTGAGTCCGACAACGGCTGTAGTCTGTACCTTGTCGCTCTTCTTGTTCTCGCCCTTGCGTGCGGGTGGTTGCGCATCTGCTGTCTGTGTGGCAAACGCAATCATTGCAATGGCTAATATTCTGCTTATGTACTGCATATTGTTATGTTGTTTGTTTCTGTTTAGTCAATGATAACCTCGAGTGATGTCGGCAGCAATCTTTCAACATTGTCGGGGCCTACGGCCTTCACGTGCGATATGTAGAAGCGTTTGCCACGTCCCAGGTTGCGGAACATATCCTTCTGTTGTGCCGAGAACAGCGCTCCCTGCGATGTGAGCGGGATGGCATTACCCATATTGTCATAGAACACAGTCTCGAAAGAGAGAACCTTGAATCCTATGTTCAACAGGCCGTCGTCAATGGCTGCGACAATTCCGTTTGTGCTCATGAGCGCCTGCTTGCTGAACTTTGTGCCACCGCGGTAACGCTGTGTGTTGCCGTCCTTGTCCTTGTACTCAAGGAATGGGGTCGGGTCGGGCAGTTGGCGCACGCGGAAAGCATATTCGCCCATGCTCTGGTCCCTGCCCTCGTCATTGCGTGCTGTCACACCAATGAGCAGTTCCTCGCCAATCTTTGTGGGGACAACAATGTAGCCGCTCTTTCCGTCACTCTTTATCGAGCCCTGTCCTTTGGTGATGCGTGCGGTTATCTTGTTTGCCGGTACGCCAGGAACAGAGATGCTGACAGGGTTGGAAAAACCTGCGTACAGCACGTTCATCAGCGATGCGCTCACGGTTGCCGTCGGGTCAACGACGGTGTAGCTCTGCGAGAAGTCATATCGTGTAGCCACTCCGGCACCGTCATTCACAAGCATATAGCCGTCAAGGGTATAGTCGCCGGTGCTGTTGCAACGTACAGCATATTCACCGTTCTCGGCATCAAGCAGTGTATCGTCTATGTATATCTGCGGGCGCTGTGTCGAGTCAACGGCTGCAAGGATAATCTGCGCCGTAAAGTCGCCGCCACGTACAATATTCTTTGACGTGGGGATTACCAACGCCTTAATCTGGTTTACACGCACGTCGCCCATATCTACATTCTTTGAGAGCATATGTATGACCTCACCCTCGACATATCGCACATCGTTCTGTATCTTTGTGAGCAGTGTGATTGCCGCAATTGCCGGCATACTCTCAAAATGGTACTCCTGCCAGTTCTTGTTGAGAAGATTGTTTTCTTTGGGAACCTCGGTGCTCAAGCAGTTGACAATCATGTCCTTTTGTGCCTGGGTGCTTACCAGTCCGGCCATAAAGTCGCGGTATTCGTTGATGGCGTTGTATAGCTTCTCGCCCTCGTTGCTGCCTGTGAGCATGACGTATGTCGCTGCTTCAAGGTCTTCGCGGTTCTTGAGGTTGGTGTAGTCGGCTTCCTTGCCATCAGCCTCAATGGCAATGCTCTGTTTGAGCCTGTCGGCAAGATTGTACAGGCTGTCCGATTTTGCCTTCACACTGTTGGCGCGCTCAAACCATTCGCGAACCTTCTCGGGGTTCTTGTTCATCATCTCACCAAGCGAACTGTAAAGTGTGGTGTTCTGTATGCCCGCATTCTCCGTACTTCTCGTGAGGCTCTCGTCGACCAGGGTGAAGCCGTTGAGAACGTCCGAGGAGACATTCATTGCAAGCATCGCCATCAGAAGAACGTACATCAGGTTTATCATCTTCTGACGTGGTGAAACCTTTTGCTTTTTTACCTTCATTGTGTGAGATTTAAATTTGTGGACGGTCAATTCTTGATGTCATTGCCTCAATCATGCGGGCATAGAGATTGTTCAGTTCCTCTATCTGTTGTGCCATCTTCTTTGTCTGGTCATTGACCTGGTCAATGGCGTTAAGCTGTCCGCCTGCACTGCGCAGATGCACCTCGTAGAGTGCATTCACGCCGGTGAGGTTGCGGCTCAGCGTGTCCATTTCCTCCATGCTGCGACCCAGAGCCTCGCTCTGCAGCGAGATGCGCTGTATGGCTTCGGTAAGTTCGCGCACCTTCTCTACATACTCCTCGGTAGCCTTGTCCATCTCCTCAATATTGCCCGGTGCAACCACGGGAGCAATGCCGGCACCGCCAATTACTGCCGGTGTACCTCCTCCAATCACTACAGGCCCGCATGGTGTTGTAGTGTCGGTTGTAGCAGCAACAACCGCAGCAGGTGTGTCGGTTGCAACCGGTGCTGTTCCTGTAGCAGAACCACCCGCCATAATGGAGCCGTTGATGATGATGGACTGTCCGGCCATTCCGCCGGTAGTGTTTACACTATTTTCGCCCTCCTCTTCAATTTCGAACGGACGCTCAAAAGCCGAGAAGAGGAACACAATGACCTCTGTACCCATACCGACGAACAGCATGATATCCGCACCCGGCAAGTGTGTGAGTTTAAAAAGTGTACCAAGTATGACAACGGCTGCACCCCAGCTGTAGAAGTAGTTCATGATTGTCTTACCTCTTGCCGAGTCCATAAATGCCTGTAAACCGGATATAATACCTTTTGACTTTTTCATATCTGTTATATTGATGCGTTATCTATTATCTTCTGTTGTCGTTGCCGGCGTAGCTGCGTACGCAACGGAAACCAATGTAAGAGCGTGATTCGTTCTGGTACTCGTATGAGCGTGTAGCGCCTTGTATGTACTTCACCGGGTCTTTCCATGAACCACCGCGGATGACCTTCTTTTTCATACTATACGGGTCTTCTTTTGCTGCGCGGTACTGCAGGTCGGGGTTGATGTCGCTCATCTGCAGTATACCGGCATCGGTGTATACGGTGGATGTCCACTCGGCCACATTTCCGGCCATATCATACAGACCGTTTGAGTTTGCCGAGAAGATACCGCAAGCCGATGTTATGAGACTACCGTCCTTTGTGTAGTTGCCTTCACCCGGCTTGTAGTTTGCATAGTAGCACCCCGCATCGCTCTTTGTGTCGCCCTGTTCCCATGGGAAGCGGCTGCCGTTCTTGCCGCGTGCGGCAAATTCCCACTCGGCCTCAGATGGCAGACGGTAACGCTGTATCCACCTTGCTTGTGCGCCAAGACCGCGGAGCAGGTACTCTGTGCGCCATGCGCAGAATGCGTTGGCCTGTTCCCAGCTTACACCCACAACCGGGTAGTTGTCATATTTGGGATGGTTGAAGTAGAGCTGCAGATATGTCTCATTGTTTGCATTCGGGAAATCGTTCACCCAGCAGGTTGTGTCGGGATAGATGTTGACAATGTATGTGTTCAGGAAATCGTATGCGCTCGACAATGGGCGGTTTATTGTCTCGCGTACAATGAGACCCTCGTCATCGATATATGCAGTATCCTTCGATATTGTTATGACAGCATCGTAATTGGCAGGAACATCCGTGTTGCGGTTGCGTTCCTCGGGGTTCAGACGGTTCCTGCGCAGCGCAGCCTGTGTATAGTCATAAATCTCATAGCGGTAGTTCATCTGCGAGGCATCGAGTGTCTTTTCGCCTGTGATGGGGTTTGTGATGAACACGCTCTCAATGGCACGCTGCTCATCCTCTGTGGGCTTCTTCCAGGGGATGGGCTTCTTCCAATTGAGGTAAGGAGTGATTGGCTCACCAAATTCATCCTCGGTTATCTTGTATGTCTCGTCACCGCCGTATGCTGGGTCGGCAAGGCGCTCGCGTATGATGGAGTCGCGCACCCAATACACGAACTGGCGGTACTTTGCGTTTGAAACCTCGGCTTCATCCATCCAGAATGCATCTACCGATATGTCTTTTGATGGAGCTCCTGTACCCCAAAGTGTGTCATTGGCCTCGTCACCGACCTTTATTGAGCCTCTTTGTACGAGCACCATACCGAATGGAGCCGGCTCGTTGAAGGCAGTGCCGTGTACGCCTGTGACCTCGCCTCCTGTCGCTGTTGTCATTCCGCCTTTAGGGCTGAAGCAGGATATCAGAGAGAGTGACAGCAGTGCCGCCGCTGAAAGAAAAACAATTCTCTTCATCATTGTAGAATTCTTATGCTGTTATGTTTATTTTTTCCTTTTTTAAATATCTCAAGGTCTATCTTGTAGCCTATAAAAATATCGTGGTTTCCATTCTCGGCTCCTACTCCCGATGTGAACAGTTCGTATGCGTAGCTCACTGTCACGCTTTTCATCTCCACACCAAGAATGAATGCTACCGATGTCATTGGGCTGTATGTAATACCCCCGAAAAAGTCCTTGCCGCCATAGCTGTATGTGCCCAGGGCGGTTATGCTGGCACGCCAGCTGACAAGGTCGGTCATCACCTGCATATAAGGCTGTATTGTTATTAACGGATTTTTTAAAGGAATATTGCCTCCGGCCATAAAATTAAAATAAGGGCTCACCTTTATCTCATTCTTCTCGCCCAGCAGCACAAGTGGCGCGTTGAGATGCAACCCGGCAAGACCTGCATAGAAATGTTTGTGCTGGTAGAAGATTCCCGCTCCAAAATCAATCTTGTTGCCGTCGGCATTTCCCGACGGGAATGCGGGGTCATTGTTGTCCCCGCCGAATATCAGATCCTTGTTCTCGAAGCTGCAGTTCACAAGCCCGGCCTGCAATCCCAAAGCAAGACGTCCCTTAAAGAGCCTGAAAGCGTATGCGTAGTTGAAATAGAGGTGCTGGTTCGAGAATTTTCCTATTTCGTCATTGACAATGCCTAATCCAAGGCTATGGTCGCTCTTTATGAACGGGATGGGTGCATCCAGGTTTATGAGCATTGTCTTTGGGTTGCCCTCGAAGCCTGTCATCTGGTTGCTGTATGCACCGTAGGCCGTGAGTTTCCCCTCTGCCCCCACTCCGGCCGGGTTGAAGTAGCCCATCATCTTCCAGTAGTGCGTGAAGTGCGCATCGAACTGGGCCTGCACCTTGACTGCTGTGCAAACCAGTATTAACGCTATGAACAGATACTTCTTCATTTATGCCCTACGGAATCTCTTTATCAACGTAAAAAATGCGTGTATATTATTAGAAGCTGTTTGATTTTCTAAAAAAACAGTTGTCTTATTTGAATGGCTCGAGGTGTATGTCTATGTGTGTCCCGCAACCAAACTCCTCCTTTATTTTCTTCTCAATCTCACACGCCACCGAATGTGCTTCGGCCAGCGGTGTGGTGCCATCCATGCGTATATGCACCTCTATTGCAATATGGTTGCCAATGCGGCGCGTGCGCAGGTGGTGCGGCGAAGCCACAGCCGGGAACGAGAGTATTATCTCGCATATTCTCCTTTCTGTCTCCGGCGGCAATGAGCGCTCCAGCAGTTCATCCATGCATGGCTTTACAAGGTCAATGGCAGTCTTTATTATCATTGCACTTACAGCAATGGCTGCAATGGGATCCAGTACCCTCCATTTTTCGCCCAGACAGATGGCGGCACATATTCCCACAAATGTGGCTATCGAAGAGAATGCATCGCTGCGGTGGTGCCAGGCATTTGCAATGACAGCCTTTGAGTCAAGCCTTTTGCCTTTGTAAACGGTGTATCTGTACAGTATCTCCTTGGTCAAAATTGACACCGCTGCCGCAACAAGGGCAAGCATTGTGGGAGCCTGTAGCGTGTTGCCTTTGACAACCTCAGCTATTGATGTCGCCCCGCCTACAAGAATGCCGATACCGGCCAGGAACAGTATTATACCGATGATGGCTGTTGCCAAGGTCTCATATTTCCCGTGCCCGTATCTGTGGCTCTCATCCTCGGGCTTTCCCGATATACGCACGAATACTATCACAATCATGTCTGTGACAAAATCCGACAAGGAGTGTACGGCATCGGCAATCATCGCCGAACTGTGTCCCAGAACACCTGCCGCGAACTTGAATGCCAACAACAGCAGGTTGGCAATGCTGCCAATCCAGGTCACCTTCAGTATCTCTTTCTCCCTTGCGGGCAGTTTACCTCTCTCTTTCATAATCTCTTTCAGCGCACAAATGTACAAGCAAAAATCAGCGTAACAAAGAACTTTTTGTTTTATTTGCGATTACTGTGTACAAAGGAGCACACTAAAACGCAAAAACAGCGTAGCTGTCGCCACGCTGTTTTCTATGATTGGGTTATCAATGCATCACTATTACTTTACGAGAACCTTTTTGCCATTAACGATGTAGATACCTGCAGTTGTAATTGCATCTACCTTGCGGCCGGTGAGGTCATAGATAACGTCAGCACCGTTCTCTGTCTTGATACCGACAATGCCACTGAGGTCTTCCTGACCGAATGTAACGTTGATTACCTGTCCGAGCGTTGCAGTCATGTCAATGTCGATATTGCAGTAGAGCTTGTATTCGTTCATCTTGCCTGTGAGATTCACAGGTACGTTGCCGAGCATTGAAGCCATCCAGTAATCGGCCTCTACACTACCTTCTGTAATGACAATCTCCTGATTTGCCGCAAAAGAGTGTACGCCGTCGACATTTTCGGTTGTAATATTGTTGAGTACAATGTTTCCAACAGGCATAACGCCGTCACCATTTGCAAGCATGAAGTTGTTGAGTGAAAGTGTATATGTGCCGTCAACCTTCTCATCTACGTTGATTGCTGTACGCTGCTCTGTAGACATACCGTTGATTGTGACAACCAGCTTGTCCTCATAGCTTCTGGTAGCTTTTATCTCCTTGCCGAACTCTACGCCGATAATCTGTCCCATCATCCCTGTAAGGTCGATGTTGATTGTGCAGTAAAGCGAGCCTTCTGTCATATTGCCGGCGAGGTCAATGTTGATTTCTGTGAGCATATCGGCAAGCCAGAAGCTGACGCCTTCCAGGTTGCCTGCAGTCAAGGGAACAGTCTGCTCTGTAGCAAATGTGGCAATGCCATTGGCGGTTTCCACGTTGATACCATTTACAACAATATTGCCTACAGGCATTGCATCCCCGCCGCTGCCCATTATAAAATTCAACAAAGACAATGTGTATGTGCCGTCATTGGCGGGCTCAACATTGATTGTTGTCTGCTGTGGTGCAGTTGTCTGGCCATTGATTGTTACAACGAGGCTGTCGGTGTAGGTCTTTGTCTGTGCCATTGCGAATGTTGCGGCAATGGCAAACATGAGTGTGAGTAAAGTTTTTTTCATAAGCTTTTATTTTTAATGGTTTATATTTTTTTGAATTAGAAGATATATGTGAAGCCCAGTGTTCCGTATATGGGGTAAAGGGCGAATGTTATGCTGCTGTAGTTGTTGGGGAATATTCCGTTGAGTCCCCATTTGAGATCGGCAAAGACTGCCAGGTGCTTGTATATCTTGTATTCGGCACCGGCCTGTATGCCATAATGGAACTTACACAGGTCGCTGCTGAAGTCGTAGGCAGCACTCTCGAGTTCTGTCTTCTCACCGGTGGGGTCGCCCTCGCGCAGATAACCGTCGTATGCAGAACCGGAGAACTCGCCATCGAGCAGGTACGAAGCGTATGCACCGGCCGAAATGTTCCAACGTTCGTTTATCCGGTACAATGCAACAACCGGAACGGTCAAGTACGAGTTCTTGACTTTGGTATCGACTTTTCCTGTCCAGTAGCCCGATACGGTTCCTTCACCGTTGGCAACTTCCATATAGTAGTTCTTTGTGTCGGCATTGGTTGTCATGCCTTTGCTTTCGAATTTGACACCGAAACGTATACCGAACTTGCCGAGCATCTTCTCGGCGCTGCCTTCAAGCGACAGGTTCAAGCCGGGATTGAACCCCTCGATACCGCGTATCTCAACCGGCAATGGGAGCGGTGCAGTACCACCAATATTGTATCCGGCACTAAGGCGCATGGTCCAGCCTCTTTTTGATGCGTTGATGAGATTCTTGTCTGTGTCGCCTATTTTGTCTTTAGCATTCCCTGCAACAGCTGTAAGGGAGATGATGCTTGCGAAAATTGCTATGAATATCTTTTTCATGGTTTGCGTCAATGCTTGTGGTTCCGTGTTCATTTATTGTCCCAATTGATTTTCAGCTCGTCGATGTGCAGTGTGCTGCCAACAGCACCCTCAAAAACCTCGCCGCCTTTGCTTGAGCTTGCAACAATGGTTATTGCATATTCGCCGTTCTCAAGCTTCTTGCGGTCAAACATGTTGCCGCCAAATTCCTGGTAGGGAATCTCGAACCCGGTCCACTCGCTCTCTGCGCCGGGGTTCTTCAACTGTGCCACAAGGACAATGCGGTCGCTCGAGAGAACATTGCTACCGTTCAAGGGCTCAAAATTTTCCGGGTCAATCTCATATAGCACCGAATAGATGGCGCAGGTATCGATGCGTTCCGGAATCTGTTCCATGGCCTTGTTGGTGAATACCTCGCCCGGTGTGTATTTGTAGTATCCTGTCAAAGAGACGGGCTTGCTGGGGGCAATGGCAAGGCCAAAGCGTGTAGCCTCGAGCGGGGCTTTTGTTGCATTTGCGGTCAAGAACTCGCCAATAAAGATGTTACCCGGTGCAATTGGCATTTCCATCATCTTGCCGAACATTCCCGTGCTGCGTGTGGTGAGTTTTACACAGCAACCCTTGACACCTGCCGAATCCACC
>JAZTXR010000045.1:0-11757 GCA_045636545.1 Bacteroidaceae bacterium | reverse complement strand
AGTGTGATAATCTCTCCATTCATCATTTTCTTTAGTTCGTCATCTTTAATCTTCTTAAGCAACGTTTGCTGTGAAACTCCATTTTTATCCAGAAGATCCACCAGACTAACAGTACCTAATTTATTCCATACACCACGACATTCCCTAACTTCTTTCTTTGGATGGTTCCTCAGCGGTGATAATATCATGACGCTTTCCCCAATAGTTCCTATTCTTTTAACGGAATCAAGTCCTGCGTAAGGTGACGCTGTGAATTTGACATCCTTATTTTTATAGAATGCCTCCTTCATCTCTGTGACACTAATCGTATCATTGAAATAACAACGACTAAAATTTGTCAAGTTATATTTCGTATTTTGTTGATACTCTGACCAACTTTTGCTTAAATTGTCAAGTGATAATTCTTTTTGAATTATAAACTGACCATATACATTTGATACACTTGAAATCAAAAGTATTAATATAAACAGTTTAAGATTATTACTCATAATATAAACAATTAATTAAACACAATAAATTCCTATGATTAAGAGTTCTTATAATCATAGCCATATTGTTCTAACCAGCCCTAATTGGTCTTAATTAGACTACATAGAAGACTACATGAGAAGAGTAGGATCTTCGAAAAATTAAAGTTTAGACGAGTTTTTTACGGATAATCCGTACTTGTCTAACAACTTAACGCCTTGTCAATCAATGGTTTTTGGAATACTTATTTATATATTCCGTAAAAAGGGCTACCCCTTTGGGGTGCTTCAAATGTTTTATCTAAGCTCGTATTTCACGGTTGTCACAACACGTATGTTCTTTATCTGTGGGGTTGTCTCGTCGCTGGAGATTGTGAACTGGCCCTGTGATGCCTGTCTTATTTTTCCCAATTTGCTGTCCGAGTCCTCGGCGAACTTCTGCGCTACGGCACGTGCATTGCGTGTGGCCTCCTCGACCATTGCGGGCTTTATCTCGTTCAGCGCCGTGTACTCGAATTGTGTCTGGTAGCTGTACTCGTCGCTGATTATCACGCCATCCTTCATCAACTCAATCTGCTTACCCATTAGGTCGATGACCTTTTCAACTTGTGTCGAGGTGACGGTTATTACAGCCTCGGCTTGGTAGCGGAACTGTATGTTGTCGGGGACGTAGCTCTGTGCAAGACGGTCGGTGACGGCCGGTGCCGATAAAACTATCTCGTTTTCGGTGATGCCGCCTTCCATTAGGAACGAAAGTACAATGTCCCTGTTCTTTTCAATGTTGTCATAGAGTGTCTGCATGTCGTTGCTCACGCATTTGTAGGGTAATGGCCACACAACCCTGTTTGCCAATACCACTCGTTCGGCAAGGCCTTTGACGGTTACATGCTGCTCCTGGTTGGCAATTCTTGTGAGTCCTTTTGAAACGAAGAATCCCAACAGGGCAAGGCCTGCTACAATTGCTATGCTTGGCAGCAGTGTGCCCTTGCAACTGCATTTTCTGTTGTCGCGGCTTTCCATAATCATATATTTTAAGGGTTATTATGTAGAACTCTGTCAAGGTCGGCACGCTCGAATATCTCGAGCTTTCCGCCGCGTGTGGCATTGTATATTTTTACACCCAGTTTGTCGCATACCTCCCTGGCGTGGGCGTATGCCAACAGGTTGGTGTCTACCTCGGGGGCGGCATAGCTGCGGCCGCTGTTGAACAGGCGTGGGTCGAAATAGCTCTCCTGTGTGATAACGCTGTTGCTGCCCGAATAGTTGCAGTCCACGCCAATTAGATATATCTCCTTGAAACCCATGTATGCAGCGAACTGTATCATTGAGTATGTCACGGTCTGTCCGCTGTACACCACTTTCGATATGTCATTAGAGAATCCTGTCGGGTTGAAGAGCATGTTGTAATATGTTGCTCCCTTGATATGGTAGCGTTTTGCGTAATGTGCCTTTACAAAGCGTATGCCTTTGTAGCCGGCAATCTCCTCCTTGTTGTCCAAGATAATCTTGTTGTCCTGTGCAAAATAGTAGGTGGGATAGAACGGTATTTCGTCGAACAGCTTTATAAGCGAGTTGCATGCAAAGGTTGTCTCGCCAAGCTCCATCAGGCGCCTGAGGTCGCTGTTCCTGAGGCTGGGACCATTGCCAATGACAAAGCAGCGCCCGTTGTGTTTGTTCTTGAATGAGCGCAGACGTCTGCGGCTGCCAATAAGCAGCGTGCCGTAGAGATAGTTGAGTGCGTTCCAACATTTTTGCCAAGCCTTGCCCATAACCATTCTGTCTTTTTTCTATCACGAGGTCAATTTTCGGGGAGTACGCGCATGGCAAAGTCAAAATCCTCGGGGTTGTCAATGTCAATGCCCTCAATAGGGTCCACAATTGCCATGTATGGGTTATCTCCTATACGCTGGTGCTCCACGCACCACACCTCTTTACGGAAAATGTAGAATGCACTTGTTTCAAAGTATACGGGTTCAATGGTCTGTGTGCGTGGTATCTCCTTGAGGTCATAGTTCAACGGTTGTTCCTTGTACCAACTGAATGTCTGTACCTTCTGGGCACTGAAAGCCGAGTCGTGGCTGCCATCGGTGACTTTTTTTACAGCATTCTCTATCGTTGCAGCCTTTATGAACGGTGATGTTGTGTGTGCCAGGATATAAACATCGGCATCCACCTCCTTTGTGAAAGCATCATAAATCTCCTGTCCCAATGTCTCGTCGCGGTCAAGCCTTTCGTCGCGCTTGAGGAACTTTACGCCTTGAGGGAGCATGGGCTTAATCTCCTCCCGGCTGCAATATACATACACTTCGTCAACGCATGATATGCTTGCCAAAGTGGCAAGGATATACTGCAACAAAGGCTTGTCGCCAAGCATCTTCAGGTTCTTGCCTACGACACGCTTGCTGTTTAGTCTTATGGGTACGAATGCAACTACTTTCATATTTATTCCTGTTTTAAAGACAACTGAACGTGTCTATCACACCCACAAGTTTCTCCTCATTATCAACAACCAGCAGTGACTTTATGTTGTGACAGCGCATCACCTCTTCGGCATCGGATAGTTTCGCATCCTCATTGATGAGCTTGGGAGTGCTGTTCATTAGGTCCTTGACTGTGAGTTCGAAGAAGTGCTCCTGGTCGCGCTGCATGGTGCGGCGAATGTCGCCATCGGTCACCACGCCAATTATTCTGTTGTTCTCAATGACGGCTGCTATGCCCATCTTTGTGCGGCTTATCTGCATCAGCGTGTCGCTTATCTTTGACTCGCGTGTCACAACCGGCAGGTTTTCGGTTGTCATGTAATCCTTTACTCTCGAGAGCAGGCGACGTCCCAATGAACCGCCGGGGTGGAACTGCGCAAAGTCCTTTGCCTGGAAGTTGCGCACAGTCATCAGTGCGCAGGCAATAGCATCTCCCATGGCAAGGGTCGCTGTTGTTGATGATGTGGGGGCAAGGTTAAGGGGGCAGGCCTCGCGTTCCACTGCTACATTCAAGTGGCAGTCTGAGTATTTTGCAAGCAGTGATGCGGGGTTGCCGGTCATTGAAATGATGGGAATTTCCCTCTCTTTCAACAGCGGAATGAAGCGTAACAGCTCATCGGTCTGTCCCGAGTTGGAGATTGCAAGCACTACATCGCCTTTGCCAATCATTCCCAGGTCGCCGTGGAAGGCATCGAGCGGGTTGACAAAAAAAGCCGGGGTGCCGGTACTTGCCAAGGTAGATGCAATTTTGGCACCTATGTGCCCCGATTTTCCTACACCTGTGACAATGAACTTTCCTTTACTGTCTATGATAAGCTCTATGGCTTTTGCGAAGTTTTCGTCCAGTTTGGGAATCATGTCCAGTATAGCCTGGGCTTCATCCTGAAAACATTTCTTGGCTACATCTATTACGTTTCTCATATTCTGTTGTCTTTATATTCCTGTGTATATCGCAATAGTTCTTATATAAACCTGCTTGTTTCTATCTTGCGAAGATAGTAAATAAAAATGAAAACGTGAAAATATAGTGGCATATAAAAAGCCTTTGCCACAAGTGGCAAAGGCTTTTTATGACTTTGTGGAAACCTGTTGTCAGATTTCGGCAATCACCTCAACCTCAACAAGAACGTTCTTTGGGAGTGTCTTTACTGCAACGCAAGAACGTGCGGGCTTACTTGTGAAGTACTCGGCATAAACGGCATTGAATGCTGCAAAGTCGGCCATATCGCTGAGGAAACATGTGGTCTTTACAACCTTCTCGAATGATGTGCCTGCCTCGGCAAGAACAGCTGAAAGGTTTTTCATTACCTGTGTGGCCTGGTCTGTGATACCCTCAGCCTCAACCTCGCCTGTTGCTGGGTTGATGGGTATTTGACCCGATGTGAACAACATGTTACCGCAGATGATGGCCTGTGAGTATGGGCCGATAGCCTCAGGGGCATTGCTTGTATAAACTTTCTTCAACATAGTTATTTATTTTAAAAGATTTCTATTAATCAAGAATATTGAAACCGGCAGCGGTCAACGCAGCCTTGATCTTGCTGATGTGCTCGAAGTTTCGCGTTTCAAGGTCAATGCGTATCCAGCAACCTGTAACGCCAGTGTTGGCGTTTGTGCGTTCGTGGTGCACACCGATTACGTTACCGCCAAGCTCGGCGATAATCTTTGACACCTGAACCAACTGGCCGGGCTTGTCGAGTAGCTCTACCTTGAGCAGTGCCGAACGGCCCGATGTGAAGAGACCACGCTTGATTACACGGTCAAGGATATTTACGTCAATGTTTCCGCCCGATACAACGCAGATGACATTCTTGCCCTCAACTGGAATCTTGTCGAACATTACTGCTGCAGCAGCAACTGCACCGGCACCCTCGGTGATTATCTTCTGGTGCTCGAGCATTGAGAGGATAGCCGATGAAACCTCGTCGTCGGTTACGGTTACAATGCCGTCAACATACTGGCTGCAGAAACTGAATGTGTTCTCGCCAGGCTGTTTCACTGCAATACCGTCGGCAATTGTTGAAACGGAGTCAAGGCGCTCAATCTGCTTGTGCTCAACAGAGTTCTTCATGCTTGGAGCGCCTGCAGCCTGTACACCATAGACCTTGATATTGGGGTTCAATGACTTGAGTGCGAATGCAACACCCGAGATGAGGCCGCCGCCACCGATGGGCACAACAACAACCTCAACGTCCTTCATCTGGTCAATGAGCTCAAGACCAATTGTTCCCTGGCCTGCAATGACGTCAATGTCGTCGAATGGGTGGATGAATGTGTAGCCCATCTCGTCGCGGAGCTCAATGGCACGCTTGTAGGCATCGTCATATACACCTTCTACAAGGCAAATCTCGGCGCCGTAGCCTCTTGTTGCCTCAACCTTTGAGATTGGTGCACAGTCGGGCAGACAGATTGTAGACTTGATGCCGTTCTTTGTGGCTGCCAACGCAACGCCCTGGGCGTGGTTGCCGGCAGAGCAGGCGATAACACCCTTGGCCTTCTCCTCGGCCGAAAGCTGTGAAATCTTGTAGTATGAACCGCGCACCTTGAACGAGCCGGTCAACTGCAGGTTCTCGGGCTTGAGGAAGATGTTGCCCTTCTTGTTCAAATAGGGAGCCGGAATGAGCTCTGTACGACGTATCACGTCCTTGAGGACGTACGATGCGTGATAGATTTTGTCGAGTGTAAGCATTTTATTATTGTTTAATATGTAATTCTGTGTTTACTCTTCTCGCAAATTTACAATCATTTTTGTTATAATTTGCAGATTGGCTTGTTTTTTTACCAAAAAAGTGAAAAATGGGGTAGTGGGCTGCTCTATGTTGCTGTATATACAAAAATGCGATGAGCTGTAGCCCATCGCATTTGATAACAGTTTTATGTATACCGATTACTTTTTAACCAATGTAGCGTTGTCCACAAGGAAAGATGCTCCATTGCCGGCCTTGTTGTTCATTACAACAAGTACTATAGTTGTCTCTTCTGTCAATGTGAACTCCATTGTTCTTGCGGTCCAGTTGTCTGTAGCTGCCGATGCTGCAGCATCTTCATAGATATATGAACCGGATTTACCGTCTGTGATGGGCACATAACCTATGCGGCAGTGTCCTGCATCGCCGCCATTGGTCTTTACATAAATGGTGTATGTATATGTACCTGCGGGTAGTGTGTAGCTTTTTGAAGCAAGACGCTTGTTAGCTTTATCGCCATTTACAACTACAGCATAGCTGCCTTCGTATGCTTCAGTGCTCTGTGAGATTGTTGCATTGTGGGCAGAAGCGTTGCTGTTGTCTTTTCCCCATGCTGTTGGAATGCCGCCGTTCCACTCTTCGAAACTGCCGTTGGCAAGAAGGTTTTCACCGGCAGGAACAGCTGGAGTATCGGGCTCTTCAGGCTCCTCTGGTGTGTCGGGAGTTTCAGGCTGGTCCGGTGTTTCGCCTGCACCGGCTGCGATGACAAGGTTATTCATCTCCCATGTGCTTGAGTTTGCTGTCGTAGAGCTGTATTTGAATGCAACAACAACGGTTGGCTTGTTCATAATAACTTCAGGAAGAGCGATGTTGCCGGTGCTCTTGAAGCCCCATGTGTTGTCATTGTATGCGCCGAAAGCAACCTCTGTCCAGCTTGTTGTGGCAACGTCGCCTGTGAAGTTGTCTGTAACAACAACCTTGTGGTTCGTTGCGGCAAGTGAAACATCGCCCTTGTTTATTACATAGTCGAAAGAGATGTAAGCAGCGTTGATGCCCGAGAAGTTGATGGCTGGAGAAATCAGCCAGCTCTCTGCATCCTGGCTTGCGTTGTTTGCATAACCTGAAACCTTTGCATAACCTTTACCGTTGTACTCCTCGAATTTCCAAGCAAAGTTGCCTACGGTCTGTTGTGTGGTGAACGCACCGAGGCTTGATGTGAATGTCTCGGCAAAGAGCACTTCGCCGGTCTCAGGCTGGTCGGGTGTCTCAGGCTGGTCGGGTGTAACACCGTCGATAGCGTATTTTGAAACGCTCTTCAAACCGGCAACGCCAAAGTATTTCTCGAGGCTACCGGTAAGTGTCACCAGCTTCTTGTAGTTGCCAGGGTTGTCAACAAGGTTGAGCGCGTTGCGCACTGCGCCGCTTGGCAACTGAACAGGCATACAGTTGTTGTAGTCTGTTTCATCGGGATTGTCGGCAATAAGAAGGTTTGTCTTTGACTCTGCTGTTCCGCTGAAAACGCATCCATCCGTGTATACTTGTCCGTTGATTGTACCAACGATGTAGCCCTTTACAACTGCAGGCTTTGCTACACCGGTGTATGCTGCAAGAGCCTCGGCAACAGTGTATTCTGCTGCCTCTTCCGGTTCCTCGGATTCAGAAGTCTCAGCCTTGCCGTGTGCAACCTTGAAATTCTTTACCTCCCAGGTACCGGCCTTTGTCGTTGCTGTATAGCGGAGTGCAAATACAACGCCGCTCTTGCCAAGGAATTCTGCAGGGACATTTACATTTGCCTTGTAGAATGTTGTCCAATCCGCACCCTCTACAGCATTGTAGGGGAGGTCTACCCAAGTGGCTTCAGCAGCCTTGCCGGCATAGTTGGTGCTGATAAGCAGCTGGTGGTTGGCTGCAACCTTTCCGCTCTCGGCATAACGGATGATGTAATCGAATGCAACGTATGCCTCGGTCTCGTTTGTAAAGTCAACCGGTGATGATATCAACCAGCTTGTAGCTGCGTTATTGGCCTGTGTGTTTGAGTCATAGCTTGTAGCCTTTGCTGTGCTGTAGTCAATTATCCATGGGCTGTTACCCACAGTCTCCTCGGTGCTGAATACACCGAAACCTGATGCAAATGTCTCATTGATGTAGTAATCCTCGCTTTCAGTGCTACCACCCTCCGGTAATCGGTATGGTGGCTCCGGAATGAATGCACATGCGCCGAATGCGAGCATGGTCATTGCTGCCAAAAAAAGTTTTGTGATTTTCATATTCTTATTTTTTAGTTATTGATATCTATTTTTATTTACCGGCTGTTTCGATGTCTGTGGTGTTGCTGATAACAAACTGCCAATAGTTGTTGTAGCGTGTCATTACACCGTTTATGTTTAGCTTGCCATCTGGCATCGCTTCGTTTGCGAAGTCGGCGTATGTACTCATGCGCAACACAATGCTTGTTTTACCCATCTTTATGTGGCGCTCCACTACATTACTGCTGTTCTGCAGTTCTTCGGGCGCCCAAGTGGCTATACCATCGGCTTCGGTAATCTCTACGTCTTCAAGACGTACGTATTTTGCCAAAGCATTCATGTTGGCATCGGTGAAAAAGGTTGAGTCTATAGTGTCGGGTATTATTTCCGGCTGTGTGGGGTCGGGGATGCCGATAAGGCGCACGTGCTGTGGATACACGTATTTGTTCATGCGGCCAACCTTGCCGTTGTAGAGGGCTCCAATCTGTGCCATTTTTCCATATCCGCCAATGTGTAGTCCCTTGCAGTCGATTCGTACACGTTGTCCTTTGGGTGCCGTGGCGTAGAGACCTACATCGTTTACACCAATGATTATTGCTCCGGTGGTGTCGTTGATGATAATCTGCTTGTATACGTTTCCGCTTTCGTCATTAGCAACAACTACGCCTTCAATGATTATCTGTTCTTTAATCTCTTCCACTCCCGCTGCAATGGTTGATGCGTATTTTGCTTTCAGTTCAGCAATGGTGTGGGTTGCCTCGCCAATTCCGTTGTTGCCGAATGGTGGCTCGTTGAATTGTGGCTCGTCGAACTTGTTCATGCATGATGTTGCAAAGAGCGCGAGAGTGAGGACTGATAGATATTTTATTGCTTTCATAATTTGCTTTTATTTATATAAGGAGTCATTAGAAACGGAAACCGATGTTCAGGTAGAAGTTGAATGCGTTGGCATAGTAGAGGTATGGGTTCTTTGAGAACTTGTATGTACGCTCGCTGCCGTCGGCATAGCTGTCGTCACGGTTCTGCTCATATCCGCCCGTAATCATATTGGTGTTGTTGAGCAGGTTGCTGAGCTGAAGGTTCAGGTTCAGCTTCTTGCCGTGGCGCAGACTGATGCTCTTGCCTATTGATGCATCAACGATAAAGCCGCCCTTGCCCTTGTACTGTGAAGGGATATCCAGGCGCTCCTCGCCGGTTGTGGCATCGATTACAGGTGCACCCACAACGCTTGCAAGGCGTGCATATTTTGATGCATCCACATAAATTCTGTCATAGTAGTTGACATTTGCGCTAAGGTACCAGCCTTTGATGTTGTAGTCGATACCAAGGCTTGCCGCTGTGAGTGGTGTACCGTCGAGCTTTACACCTTTCATATAAACATCGTCGTTCTTCCACACAGCCTCGTTCTCGCTTATGAGCAATCCGTTGGCGTTGCTTGTGTACTTGGCATCGCCAACAGATGCCAATGCGTTGATTGAGAGTGACGATGTGATGTTGTATACGATTGCGGCTTCAAGACCATAGTGCAGCCTGCTTATACCAGTCATTGTGAGGTATGTGAACTGCGACTCCTGGTCATTGTAGAATGCGCTCTGTTCCACGCTGTTGTTTATCAATGTTCCGTAGCCGCTGATTTTGGCATTTACAGGGCCGATGTTCAATTTGTATGAAATTTCTGCGCTCAAGATATCTTCATTGGTGAGTCCTGTTACAAAATCATTGCGCATACGTGGCGCTATGAACGAGTTGTAGGCAAGTGGTGCACGGTTTTCATAACCCCAACCAAAAGAGAATGTGTTGTGTGCATCAAACGGCAAGGTTATACCGAATTTTGTTCCTGCGCCAAAGAATCTTGCTGTGCCGCTGCTTCCCTTTGAGTACTGCTGTGCACGACCGTTGCGCATGTGGCCGTAGCGCTCCATTGTAGTGCCTTCAAAATGCGCACTCCAAAAAAAGTTGAAAATGTCTTTGGTGAACAGGTGTTGGTAGAAAAGGGTTGCCTTGTTCACATTGAGGTCATAGTCGTAGCCGAACACGTCGCCCTCACCAATTTGGCGGTTGGGGTTGTCTACGTCGTTCTGCACGTAGTCGCTGTTGATGCCGAAGTCACCCACTGAGAACTTGTCAATGTCGGTATATTTGTTCGCACCCAAAAGGTCATCCATAGTCTTGTAGTGCAAGCCCTTGGTTGTTCCAAGCTGTAAACCGACAGTTCCCTTGTTGTAGCGGTCGAAGTCTATGTTGAGCGATGAACCAAGGTTCAGCGTGAGCTGGTCGTTGTGGCGGCGCTCAACATAGTATAGGCACTCGCCTCCAACGGCATTGGCCTGCTGGTTGGCATAGAGCATGTAGTCCCAATTCAGCTGACGGTTTGCCTTGCTTGCTGTCCAATAGTCGTATCTTGCATAGAAATCGGCACGTTCGTCGTCGGTAGGGGTGTATTCCAAATCCCATACATCGTATGCTGCGCTTGGCAGGTTCTGGTAGTAGTTGGGGCGTGGGTCGGCCGCGTTGCCGTTCCATCCCAGAGCCGATGTGCTGTACATTGAGTATTTGCCGAACAAGGATGTTGTCAGCTTCATCTTGTCGTTGATGTCATAGTCCCAAGTGATTACCATTGCAGGCTCGTATGAGTTCACAACGCGTGCGTTGCGCTTCTTGCCCTGTTGGTATCCCCAGTTGGGGTTGTAGTAGTGGCTGCCTGCAAGCCAGTATGCCTCTTCGGTTGCCGCACCCTGTTGTGCGCGCTCTGTGGGCGAACCCCATGTAGCAATTGAGATGCTGTGGCTGTCATTGATTTTCTTCTCGGCAGCGAGGAAGTAGGCTGCAGAGTTGTAGAATGTTCCCTCAATCACACCTTCGTTTGCCCAACGGTATGATGCCGAACCAGTGAAAGCCCAACCGTTCTGCATGAGGCCTGTTGAACCTGTGTACATCACGCGGGCAAGATAATTGCGGTTACAGCCCACGAGTGATGTCTTGTGGCCTGCAGCATACTGGCTTGCGCGCATGTTGATGTTGCTTGCTCCGCCAATGGAACCAATGCCGAAACCGTTGTGCTCGGTAAATGTCGCGCCCTCCTTGTTACGTGTGGCATCATTGAGACCGCCAATCATGCCATAGCTGAACTGGCCTCTTTCGGCGTCGTTTAGCAGTACGCCGTTGGCATATACATTATTATAATGCGACTCGTATGCGCGTATGCGGAAACGCATTGCACTGAAGCGGTAGCCCACCTCGGATAGGAAATAGTCGTCGTTTGACGAAATCATTGCAGTTGTGCCCGAGAAGTCCTCGTCCTCGCCAAGCTGTCCTTCGGAGAATGTGTAGGACTCGTTACTGTCATCAAGAACGATGACATTCTCCACTTCGTTTACTTTGTTGAGCAGCGTGTCGGCATGGAGCATTCTTGCAGGCTGCTCCTTGATTCTGCCGTCACCGCCTTGTCCGGTGATTGCCGCTTCCTGTGCGTTCGCTATTGAAACTAAGCAGAGCAACAGGAGTGCAGCAAGTTTTGTTGGTTTTGTCATAATAATATAATAAGTTTGTTTACAATTGCTTATCGGTGTGGGGATGTCGTGCGTGCGGCAGGCTTTAGCCAAACAATCCCAAAATCATACAAAGATGGTAAAAAAAAGTGAAATTCTATAAAAGATTTTAATCTTTTTTAGAAGCAGTATATAAGGCAGAGTCAAGGCGGAGTCAACGGCTGTTTAAATTTATTTCGAAAAATAAGTTTAACGTGAGTTCGATATAAGCTAAATCAAATCGCGAACCTGTCATTCTATATTTGCAGAACGAAACGAAGATAGCGAGAAATCGCTATCTTCGCAAGCGGACAGAAGCAGTAAAGGATAAAGATTATAAACTGTCATTG
>JAZTXR010000044.1:0-13616 GCA_045636545.1 Bacteroidaceae bacterium | reverse complement strand
CTTGAAATTCTCAACAAAACCTGATGGCAATATCAAACGGGCTAATTCCAGTAGTATTTTTTCGTCTTGCATAGTACTTTATTTTAACTATGCGAAGATAATATTTTTATATCATCCCCCCAACTTTTGCAGGTGAGCCGTGAAAGTGGGTCACCTGCAAAGTTTCGTGCAATACTGCAACACAAATGGGTCTTTGATATCCCCATTCTTTGTAAGTTCATTCTTCGTTACCACTTTATCCGTTTTGATGTAACCCACCGCCCTGCGATGCGTTACACGGATGTATACCGGATAAAAACCATCGGCTCGTGCCGTCCTTACTACTGCCTTAAAATTTGCCATAATAGTTTGCTTTATAATATATTTTCAAATCTTGTTCACTTATCTGTGTTCCAATATGGATTAGGCCTAATTTGCCAACATTATAAACTTCATCCAATAACTTACTGACACATAGCGAAAACATTTGTAAACACACTGTAAACACGCCTTTGATTTTTGTACAACATTTAGTAAACATTTTCTGCTCATTCTGTTCATAAAATGCGCAGAATGCTCGCGCGTTCCTTATATAATAATATGCGGTAGGCTTTGTTTTGGAAAAGCCTACCGCATAATCAGTTAGAAACCAAGTGTTTTACTTCATTTCCTCGATTGCAGCCTGAGCAGCAGCCAAACGTGCGATGGGCACGCGGAATGGAGAACATGAAACATAGTTCAAACCTACTCTGTGGCAGAACTTCACAGACTCGGGCTCACCACCGTGCTCGCCGCAGATACCGCACTTGAGCTCTGGGTTAACGCTGCGACCCTTTGTTGTTGCCATTTCAACGAGCTGGCCAACACCTGTCTGGTCGAGTACCTGGAATGGGTCGTTCTTCAAAATCTTCTTGCGGAGGTAGATTGGCAAGAATGAGTTGACGTCGTCACGAGAGTAACCGAAGGTCATCTGTGTCAAGTCGTTTGTACCGGATGAGAAGAACTGAGCCTGCTGTGCAATCTGGTCAGCTGTGAGGGCTGCACGTGGAATCTCAATCATTGTACCGATTGTGTACTCTACAGAATCACCCTCTGCTGCGAACAATGCATTTGCTGCCTCTACAATAGCGTTCTTCTGCTCCTCGAACTCGTTGATGATACCTACCAATGGAACCATGATCTCTGGGTAGATAACCTTGCCTTCCTTCTTCAGCTCAAGAGCTGCACCAAGGATAGCTGTTGTCTGCATCTTTGTAATCTCGGGGTATGTGTTACCCAAGCGGCAACCACGGTGACCGAGCATTGGGTTGAACTCCTCGAGAGACTTGACGCGGCGCTGAACAGCCTCAACTGTCTTGCCCATAGCCTCGGCAAGCATCTGCTGGCCCTTTGCATCGTGTGGAACGAACTCGTGGAGTGGTGGGTCAAGCAGACGTACAGTCACGTGCAAGCCTTCCATTGCCTTGAAGATACCAACGAAGTCGGCCTTCTGGAATGGCAACAACTTGGCAAGAGCAACCTCACGCTCCTTTGTTGTCTCGGCAAGAATCATCTCGCGCATTGCCTTGATCTTCTCACCCTCGAAGAACATGTGCTCTGTACGGCAGAGACCGATACCGATAGCACCGAAGTCGCGTGCAACCTGTGCATCGTGTGGAGTATCGGCGTTGGTACGTACGCCCAAGCGTGCATACTTGTCACAGATGTTCATCAACTCGGCGAAGTCACCGCTGAGCTCAGGAGCCTTTGTCTCAACCTTGCCCTCGATAACCTGACCTGTTGAACCGTTCAATGAGATGTAGTCGCCCTCGTTGAATGTGAGACCGTCAACTGTCAATGTACGTTTCTTGTAGTCGATAACCAATGTACCTGCACCTGAAACGCAGCACTTACCCATACCACGTGCAACAACGGCAGCGTGTGATGTCATACCACCGCGTGCTGTGAGGATACCCTGAGCGGCAGCCATACCTGCGAGGTCCTCGGGAGAAGTTTCGATACGGACGAGAATTACCTTCTCGCCATCCTCGTGCCACTTCTCGGCATCGTCTGCGAAGAATACGATGCGGCCTGTAGCTGCACCCGGAGATGCGGGAAGACCGTTGGCGATAACCTTTGCCTTTGCAAGAGCTGCAGTGTCGAATACCGGGTGGAGCAACTCGTTGAGCTTCTCTGGCTCCATACGCTTCAAGACTGTCTTGTCGTCGATGATACCGTCACGGTAGAGGTCCATAGCAATCTTTACCATCGCAGCACCTGTGCGCTTACCGTTACGTGTCTGCAAGAACCACATTTTGCCCTCCTGAACGGTGAACTCCATGTCCTGCATATCTTTGTAGTGGTCCTCAAGGCGTGTCTGGATAGCATCGAGCTCCTTGTAGATCTCGGGCATAGCCTCCTCCATTGAAGGATACTTGCTTGCACGCTCCTCCTCGCTGATGTTCTGCAATGCAGCCCAACGCTGTGAACCGATCTTTGTAATCTGCTGTGGTGTGCGGATACCTGCTACCACGTCCTCACCCTGTGCATTGATAAGGTACTCACCATTGAAGAGGTTCTCACCTGTTGCAGCATCACGAGAGAAGCATACACCGGTTGCAGAAGTCTCACCCATGTTACCGAATACCATTGCCTGTACTGAAACGGCTGTACCCCACTCATCGGGAATTTTCTCCATGCGACGGTAGAGGATAGCGCGCTCGTTGTTCCAAGACTCGAACACTGCGCAAACAGCACCCCACAACTGCTCGTAAGCATCTGTTGGGAAGTCCTTGCCTGTCTGAGCCTTGACTGCAGCCTTGAACTTGGCAACGAGTTCCTTCAAAGCCTCTACGCTAAGGTCCTTGTCAAGAACAACGCCGTTCTCTTCCTTGACTTTCTCGATGATAGCCTCGAATGGGTCAATCTCCTCCTTGCTTGTAGGCTTCATACCCAAAACTACGTCACCGTACATCTGTACGAAACGGCGGTAAGAGTCCCAAGCGAACTTCTCGTTGCCGGTCTTCTTTGCAAGACCCTCTACAACGATGTCGTTAAGACCGAGGTTGAGGATTGTGTCCATCATACCGGGCATTGAAGCACGTGCACCAGAACGTACAGAAACCAACAATGGGTTAGTAGGGTCGCCGAATGTAGAGTTCATCAGGTTCTCGATGTTCTTTACTGCGGCCTGAACCTCTTCCTTGAGAAGTTCAATAACCTTCTCTCTGCCAAGGCTGTAGTATTCGCCACAAACCTCAGTTGTAATGGTGAAACCTGGAGGCACCGGAATACCGATGAGGTTCATCTCGGCAAGGTTAGCACCCTTACCACCCAACAAGTTTCTCATTGACGCGTTACCTTCAGCAAGGCCATTACCAAAGGTATAGACTCTTTTGTCTGCCATAAATTTTTGAGTTTATTGTTTGTTGATAAATAAAAAATGTTTTTAACTTTCACACAAAGCCGGGCTCGCTTTTGGAGCAGTGCCCAACTATTTTGCAAATATAAGAAAAATGTTTGTATCGCGAAATTTAAAAAAGGAAATATCATATAATAAATTAAAAATTTCAAGTTCGGCTGTTAAAGCTGAAAGGTGATGGGTGGAAACTGAAAGGTGAAGGGTGAAAAGTGCTTTTCGTATTGATGGGTGAAAATGATAAAATTAAAATTTTAAAACAAGTTTTATGTATCTCGTCCATTTGTCGTATATTTGCAATGGATTTTGTAATTTGCAGGAGCTTGCACCTGTTGGTGCTGTTCCGGTTTGGCGAAGTGAAAAATATACGATTATAATGGCAAGGAAAAAGAAAGAGCTGCCGCTGCTTGAGCGGATTGAGATTACCGGCGTTGCAGCCGAGGGCAAAGCGCTTGCGCGCGTTGATGACCTGGTCGTTTTTGTGCCCTTTGTGGTGCCCGGTGATGTTGTGGATTTGAAGGTTAAACGCAAGAAACACAGCTATGCCGAGGCTGAGGCTGTGAAATTCCATGAGTATTCGCAGGAACGCGACGTCCCTTTCTGCAAGCACTATGGTGTCTGTGGCGGTTGCAAGTGGCAGTGTCTTGCCTACGGGCATCAGCTCAAATACAAACAACAGCAGGTTGTCGATGCCTTGAAACGCATAGGCAAGGTCGAGTTGCCCGAAGTTATGCCCATTCTTGGTTCGGAGCAGACCCGCGAGTATCGCAATAAACTGGAGTTTACTTTCAGCAACAAGCGTTGGCTCACATGGGAAGAGGTTGAGGCCGGTACAAAGTATGACAATATGAACGCGCTCGGTTTCCACATCCCCGGCGCATTCGACAAGGTGCTCGACATTGAGGAGTGTGCTTTGATGCAGGGCTTGAACAATCGCCTGCGCAACGGAATCAGGGAGTTTGCCAATAATGAGGGTATTCCGTTCTATGACCTCCGTTCACACTCCGGCGTGCTGCGCAGTATGATGTTGCGCACTTCGACAACGGGCGAGGTCATGCTTCTTCTGCAGGCGAGGGTGGAGTGTGAAAATGACAAGGTGCAGCTTGAAAAAACTTTACAATATGTGGCCGATGAATTTCCCGAGGTTACCTCTTTGCTCTATGTCGTCAACAACAAGTGCAACGACACTTTCGGTGATCTTGAAGTTGTTACTTACAAAGGTACAGATGTTATCTATGAGGAGATGGAGGGGTTGCGTTTCAAGGTGGGGCCGAAGTCGTTCTATCAGACAAACAGCAGGCAGGCTTACAACCTTTATAAGGTGGCGCGCGATTTTGCGGCGCTTGCCGGCAATGAGGTGGTGTATGACCTTTACACGGGCACCGGAACAATCGCTAACTTTGTTGCGCGTAATGCCAAGAAAGTAGTTGGTGTGGAGTATGTCGAGGATGCTATCATAGATGCACGTATCAATGCCGAGCTCAATGGCTTTGATAACCTCACATTCTTTGCCGGCGATATGAAGGATATTCTTACCCGTGATTTTATCAGTGAACACGGAATGCCCGATGTCATAATTACCGACCCGCCACGTGCCGGTATGCATAACGATGTCATTGATACCATTCTTTTTGCGGCTCCCAAGCGCATTGTGTATGTGAGCTGCAATCCCGCAACCCAGGCGCGTGACTTGCAGTTGCTCGATGCTGATTATAAAGTGGTGGCGGTGCAGCCGGTGGACATGTTCCCTCATACACATCATGTGGAGAATGTCGTATTGCTTGAACGCAGAGAATTTAAATGATTAAAAAATAGAATGATATGCAACGCAAAATAAAAGGTTTGCTCACTTTTAAGGTTGTTGAACCCGCGCAGCTCATAGCTTTTATTATGGAGAAGATGCACGGAGTGAGCCGTAATAGAGCCAAAGCTTTAATCAGTAATAGGGTTGTCCTTGTAAATAACGCGATTACAACCCATCCGCTTGCGGAGCTGAAACCCGGCGATGTGGTGCAGCTCGACCGCTCCAAACACAAGAAATCGTTCCATTGCAAGGATTTGGATATTGTTTTTGAAGATCCATACCTGCTTGTTATCGACAAGCATCCCGGTCTGCTCTCTATGAGCAACAATTCGCGCCAACAGACAGTGCAGACAGTGCTTAACCGTTACCTTGAAAAAGGTGGTGGCCGAAACACTTCGCACTTAGTGCATCGCCTCGACCGCGATACTTCGGGTCTTATGGTTTATGCCAAGGATGTACAGACCCAGCAGTCGCTCATAAACGGCTGGCAGCAGCTCGTTACCGACCGTCGTTACCTTGCTCTGGTGGAGGGTGAACCCAGTCAGTCCCGTGGGCGCATACAATCATGGCTTACCGAGGATAAGAAATTTGTAACGCATTCAAGTCCAGTAGATAATGGTGGAAAATATGCTGTGACACATTATAATGTTTTGGCTTCGTCAAACGGCTATTCGCTTGTGGAATGCGAGCTTGAGACCGGTAGAAAGAACCAGATTCGTGTTCACATGGCCGACCTTGGCCACCCTGTTGTGGGCGACCGCAAATATGGCAGTGATGAAGACCCGATGCACCGCCTTGGTCTGCATGCGTACATGCTCTGTTTCACCCATCCGGTGACAGGCAAGCACCTCCGTTTTGAGACACCGGTGCCTTATTGTTTCGAGAAGTTGCTCAACGGCGAGTAGGGACTGTTCTATAGATTTCTTGTTGGCATTTATCCTTATTCCGTGAAACGTTTTTTTCTCCTCCTTTCGTTGTTGTTTGTTCCGCTGCTCTTGTTTGCTCAGTCGCAGGGTGATGGTGTGGTACTCACAGTTCCGCGCAGCTATAAAAAAATGTCGGGCGACTCTGTCCGTTTACGTGCAAGCAAGGCGGCCGAGATTGAGAAACTGGCGAAAAAGACATTGACGAAAATTCTTCAGGCCAATGAACGTACACGGCGCGCTGCAGCCCGTGAACTGGCGCGTAAGTACAAGCTCGGTGACCGCGTGATAGTGCGCGGCGACAGCGGGCGCGACGTGAGGAGTGTTGCGAATATCTTGGTTAAAAAACTTTACATCAATGCCGATGATGTAATACCCACTTTCGATAATGGAGCATTGTATGATGGTGTGCTTTATGAGGCTGTCGTGGAGTTCCAGAAACGCAAGGGCTTGCCTGCCGATGGCAGGGTTACCGGGAAGGTTGTGAAGGAATTGAGGAGACGTAAATAGGAAGCTTCACCAGCAACGCTGTTGAAACTTCCTAATCTTGTATCTTGTCTGCATTAATTGCATACGGGGCGTACAGTGAAGCCTGTAAAACGTCCGTATTCCTCCTTGTTGACGTAGTTGTTATAGAAGCGTATGCTGTATGCGCTGCTGTTGTCATTGCGTGTTGTCCCAGACCAATAGTAACCGAATATCCCGCAGTAGTTGGTCTCTTTTCCTTGTCGGCAGCCGGCGGCAGGCAGGAATATGCTCTTGCCATTGCTTTTGCTTGTTACCCAGTAGCCGTCTGTTCCGTTCAACTTTCCCGGGCTCCAGGTGCAGTTGTCGATCAATTCCTGTTGTTCATTGCATGTGGGCATTCTCCAGTTGCCGCCCCATCTGGTGTGTGCGACATCATCCTCTGCTTCAAGAACGGTCTTGTTGTCGACGGTGCCGTAAATGCTTTCTGTGCAGTATCCGGTCATTGTGCTACTGCTGCCGTTGCACCATTTGTAGCTCTCCCATGAGTAGTCGCTCTTCTCTTCTGTTTCACCCCAGGCGTAGTAACCGCCGTACTCCTCAGGGCTCAAGGCTCCTACATTGCAGGTTGCCCACAAGGTTCCGCTTGGCAGGTCAAGGTCAATATATTCGTGCCCGTTGATGAACTGTTTCTTGTCGAACCTTGCAATCAGTTCAATATCTTCGACGGCCGTGAAGGTGTAATGCGGCTGCGGGCTTGCGGGGGTGGTATTTTTCCTGTACCAGCCAATGAATGTGTAATCGTCATCGGCCTTTGCAACGGCTGTAATTTCTTTGCCGCATGGCAATGTCAAGGATGTTTCTGTTTCGTCTTCAAAGCATACGCTGCCGCCCTGCGTACTGCTTATGCTGATGGAGTACGTTTTATTAACAAAGCGTGCAGTGAGCAACAGGTTTTCGTCGGCTGTGAAAGCATATCTTCTTTCTGTGCAGACCGGCTTGTCTGCCTCTTTTTCGTACCATCCCTTGAAACTGTAACCATAATCGGGGTGGGCAATGACAACAACCTCGTTTTTCGGGTTGTAGAGCTGTACATTGCCGTGATATCCCTCGAACTGGACACGACCGCATCCTTCGGCTGTTATTTCAATTCTGCAGGGAGTGTAACTCTCTTTGTCGTCGCATGATACCAGTGTGGGTGAAAGCAGTGTCGCAACAGCTGTGAATGTGAATAAAAACTTTCTCATAATTCTTTTCGTTGTAGATTAATTGTCTGAAAAAAGGCATAGAATGCCCCTGAAACCGTTTGAACAAGCAATATTCAAGCCTGTTCAAACGGCTTCTTATAATGGTTGCAGTAAATACTAATACTTGCTTATTTCCTGATTATTATTGGCTTTATTCTGAGTATGTCCTTCAGTTCAGTGTAGGCTTTGGTGTTGCTGCATCCCAGTAGCATTGTCTTTCTGCGCTTCTTGCACTCGATGATACACTGGTCACGGTTCAGAATCCAGATGTTGTTTTTCTTGTCTATGGTAATGTGTATCGCAAGCTCACCCTCGTATCTCTCAAGCTTTATGCTGCTGTATACAGTGTGTACATGTTTGTCATCGCATATTATATCAATGCTTCCTCTGGTATCGAAACTGATGCTGCAGCTGTTCTTTGTCTGCTTGTAGTTATTGCCTCTTTTTGCCACGAATGTCTTCTGGTAGTCAAGCTTGTAGTTGAAGTAGCCGACATTCTTTGCCGATGTGTCATATATTGCAGCAGTTGCATAGCCTCCGCGCCAACTGCTGTTGTCGTGCTTGGTTATTATAAAACGGTACTCTGTTGTCTTGGGTACCAGCACCGTGTTGTACTTGCTTTCCAACACAAAATGCGTGTCGTCCTCTCCGACCTCATCAAACTCGGCCCACACTCCACGTTTCATGTTAGGGCGATACTCCTTCCATTTGCCGTTGCCACGTACAAAGTAACCTTCATATTCGGTGCTTGTACCTTTGTAGCAATAGAACAGTCCATTGCCGTCGGGACACATGGGGTATACACTGATTGTGTTGTAGACTACTTGCCAATTACCATTCTTCTCGCGGTCCACGAAAATCTTGTCACACGCCAATTTGGGAACCGATACGCGGCAACGTTTACTGTCGAGAAAATAGAATGTGTCGTTCTCTTTATACTGTTTGTACTCGTTCCATGGCTCGGCCTTGTCCTGTGGACGGTATTCGGTCCAATTGTCACCGTTTTTTATGAAGTATCCGCCTTCGTATGCCACCAGTGCTGTTGTCTGTGCAAATGCTGTTATTGCAAATGCAAAAGCTATAAGTAAGCTTGATAAAATCCTCTTTTTCATAATTATATTTTTTTATTTCATTTCATTTTAATTTTTTCATATATCCTGTTGTGAAGTGAACTCCGCAGTCGTATGTGACACCGTTTATTTCAACTTCGCTGTCAATAAAGTCCACATCGCCGTCGCGTATGATGATGTTGCGTTTTGTGGCATGTCCTTTCTCGTGGTCAATGCTTATGTCATTCACCGCATCGTTGAACAGTTCGACACCACCGACGATGATGTCCATCTGGCAATGCTTATCGGCAGGGCTGTCATAGATGAGAATTGAGGTGCTGCCATCGTAAAGGTGCAGGAAACAGTACTCCTCGGTGTCTATCCTCTCTATTGCTCCAAAACCTTTATATCTGTGATTCTTGTTCTTGCCATCGAGGTAGAAGAACTGTTCAAGGTCCTTCTTCATTGTTTCGTAACCCGCGGTGGTTGTAGAGCGGCGGTAGATGTAGACCGGTTCTCCGCCTGGCACTTCGTTGGCAAATATGGCTTTCATCTCGTTGGAATATCCTTGCAAGCTGTATGATGTTTGCGTTTGCTTTGCCTTTGTTGCTGCGAATGCTGCAATGTCGGTTGCTAAAATGAAGTTGGTCTCCTGTCCCTCGGTACGGCATATTCCGGTGCTGTTTATCCATTCATACAAGCCTTGCTTTGTGCCCTTTGGGATTACAATCATCATCTTTCCCGTGCAGGGGATTTTTGCTCTTCCCGGCGATTCTACTTTTTCCATTAAATTCTCCAGGCATTGTATTTCGGCTTCCCACACGTCACGTATCGAGTCGGCACTTGTCTTCAACATCTTGAGTTGCTCTTTGTTGGTGGCATTTTGTGCCCTCCTTTTGAGTTCTTGAATCATTGGCATATAGTGGTCAAAGAGCTCCAGGCTGATATCTGCCGGAATCCTTCTTTCAATGCTTTCGGCCTCTGAAATGTCTATAAGTTCTGCCGGCTCTTCAACTGTTATGCTCGACTCGCCGATATGTACATCGCCATTGCGGTTGTTGAAATAGACTTCGTGTGAGTGTATTTCTACATCTCCGGTCTCTCTAATCCCAAAAAAGAGTTTTGCGGCCGAGCCTTTGACAATTGTAACAGACAAATCAAGTGAGTGCGCATTGTCTATTATTGCCAAGCCATAAATGTCGCCCTGGAATATTATTGTCTGGCTGCCGCCTTCTCTTGTGTTGAACATCAGCTCCATACCGAAAATCTCCTCGGCAAAGTAGATGTCATATTTCTCTATTACCGCACGGAATGCCTTGTAGCTATCCTCGTTGACTGAGTTTATGTGGTAAATTCCCTTTTCCTCCTTTTTTGTCTCGTTGCGCGGGCCGCATCCCGGGGTTCTCAGTTCTTCCACGAATTTCTTCAGTTCCGTGTTGGTGATTTCCTGTGCCGTCAGGCAGCCGGTGGCAAAGAGAAGTGTTGTAAGTGTGAACAGTATCTTTTTCATCATAGAATCTTTTTATCAATAAAAATCAATACCCAAATCGTTGAACTCCATAAATGACTCGTAGGAGAGTCCTGCAACAAACACCACTGTAATTGTCTCGTTGTTGCCATAGTCGGTCACTACCATGGTGTTCCCCAGCCCGGAGTATATGGCCACCATTCCACCACCGTCCCTGTTCGACGCCATCAGTGTCATGCCCATAACCTCCTCTTTCTCCTGCAGGAACGGTTGCAGGGCGGTTTTCATTGCGTCGTATCCCTGCTTGCCGTTCGTGAAAAAGCGACGTAGGCTTTTCAGTGACTTAATGAACGAGATTGACTCTTGCATTTCTTCGTCAAGGTCTGTTTTGATAAAAAGTTGCTTGAACATATTGGCCGAGATGTAGGCATAGCTTATTTCGTCCGATTTTATCTTTGCCAGGCTCTGCAC
Organism: Bacteroidaceae bacterium; assembly: GCA_045636545.1. Lineage (GTDB taxonomy): Bacteria > Bacteroidota > Bacteroidia > Bacteroidales > Bacteroidaceae > HGM04593. Next base: position 2,813 of record JAZTXR010000044.1, on the reverse strand, counting down.
GAATTTTTCGGCTTCGCTCTTTTGGGGTTGCTGGGGTGGTGTGGACCACGCGCCCAGCACTGTGAACATCAGCGTCAGCATTATAAATAACTTCCGTTTCATATTCCCTTATATATTATTGTTGTTTTTACTCATTTTTATTGATGCTCCAAGTATTGCTTCAATCTCCTTCAGGTTATTCTGCGTGGAGTTTACCGCAAGGCTTATATCGTTGAATGCAGCCTCCAGGCAACGCATTGCGTCCTCGGGGTTGTCAAATGTGTCGCGCTCCGTGTCAAAAGCCACGGCCTCGCTGCTTCGCTGTGTTGTTGCAGGCAACCAATATTCGGCAGTCAGCAAGCATGCAATCACTGCTGCCGCGGCTGAACTGTAACGCATTATTCGCGGGATGGCAATAATGCGCTTGCGTGTTTCTGTTACGTTCTTCTCGTCTCTCGTAGCCGGTGTGCTCTTCTCGGCAAGAGTGTCTATCATTGCCTCAAGTCGCATGGCTGCACCGTTGGGCAGTTCTACCTCCTCATCTTCACGACAAAAGGCCAGAATCATCTCCTTGTTCGCTTGGAGTTCGGCCGGAACATCGTTCTCGCGAAGATAGCGACAAAGCTCGCGCTCCTCCTCGGCTGTGAGCACAGCGTCGAAGAACTGCTCAATCATCATTCTTAATCTGAAATCTTCCATAAACTCCTTAATTATATATTGTCGTAAAACTCTCTGAATCTTTTTCGCACTCTTGAGATTATAACCCTGATGTTTGTCTGCTGCAGGCCTGTCACTTTTTCAATCTCCTCGAACGTGCAGCCGTTCATCTTCATCTGTATTATCTTCTGTTGCACCCCGGGCAGGCCGGTGAGGAAGTGCTGCAGGCACTCTTCGGCCTCTTTCTTGTCTGTTTCGGGCGGGGTGTAGACAGCAATCTCTTCGGTCTCAATCTGTTCGTCGCCATCGTGTGCCCTCAACTGCCGCCATCGGTCGATGCAGATGTTCCTGAGCAGTGTGCGGCAGTAGGCCTCGGGTGCAGCAAGGGTTTTTGCCTCCTCTCTTTTCTCCCACAGTTTCATGTAAAGGTTCTGCACGGCATCCTCCGCCTCAAACCTGTCGCAAAGCATTCTGTATGCCTCGCGATAGAGCATCTGCTGCAGCGGCATGAACCGCTTTTTGAATTCGTCGTGTGTCACCTTGTTTTGTGTTATCTGTGGTTGCTTTCCACCTATAAGACGGATGAAAATACAAATTGTTACACAAGGAAACAAAAAAAGTTGAAAAAATCATTTCGATTTTTCCAACTTTTTTATCAGTGCTACCTCCGGGAGTTCACTCCTCAGCTTCAATGTAATTATAGAGACCACTCCAAAGCCCTGTGTTGTACTGTCTCTCTGTGATGTTCTCCACCTTGTCGGGGATGTTGCAGAAAAAATCGATGCCGGTGAAGCGCTCAAGGAAATCTATTGAGCATACCTCGGTCTGGCTGTTGCCGTTGACGTGCTTGAAGAGCATGCCTATGCTTTTATAGGTGTTGTTCTTCAGGCACAGCAGAGCCATGAAGTAGTAGTCTGGGACTGTGGGGCAACTGCCAACAGTGCGGTATTCGCCCTCACGTATTGTGCCGCCTTTTACAACATAAAGTGTATCGCAGAAACCGCTGTTGCGCCCCCATCCTTGTACAAGGCCTTCGCAGTCATTCCACGCGCCGGTGTTGAAACGGCTGTACATGGGCGAAATGTTGCTGTAGTAGAATGTCTGCTCGTTGGCATCCTTTGAATATACGCGGTCGTATGATGCAACAATGTGACCGCGTACAAAACCGTTGTGGTTAATCTCGCTCTTGGTCATTACGTATTCATCCGGCATGTCGGGGCAGGGTTGGAACGGGTCGCCCTCCCACTCGGTGTGGTCCCAGTTGTCGCGTTTCCAGCTTATGGCTCTGTTGCTTGCATCGAATGTGAATGCAGTCCAGCGGCAGTGCTTGCGCGCGGGGTTGTGGGCTATGCTGTAGGTGACGTTCTCCTTGCCGTTGCGGGTTGTTGTGTGGGAGAGGAAAATATCGCTGCTCTCTATTGCGGGAATTTCAATGCGTGTGGCATGCTTGCCGCTGTGCCGGGTGTTGGCATTTTTGTTGCTCGGGTCAATGACCGGCGCATCGTTGCTACCTGTTTCGTTGCACGAAACCAGTAATGTAAGTGCGAGTAGTGCAAGGAGTGCTTTCTTCATGGAGTTGCTGTTGTTCGCTCTTTGGCATAAAAAAAGGTGTACCGAGATACACCTTTTATATAAATCGTCGAGTTCGATTACTTCTTCAAAGTCTTGCTGTAACGGCTCATGAACTTGTCCACACGACCTGCTGTGTCGACCAACTTTGCCTTACCAGTGTAGAATGGGTGAGAAGTGTTGGAGATCTCAAGCTTGATCAATGGGTAGGTCTCACCTTCGAATTCGATAGTCTCTTTAGTGTTGCATGTTGACTGTGATAGGAAACAGTCGCCATTTGACATGTCCTTGAATACAACCGGACGATAAGCTGCGGGATGGATGTCTTTTTTCATTGTTTCTTATTATTATTAAATTCTTTATATGCCGTTAACAATCAATGTATATAGGCTTTCGGGGCGCAAAATTAGTAAATATTTTTAATGTTGCAAAATCTTTACGCCTAAAATATTGATGTTTTTATGCTGTTTTTGCTGTTTTGTGTGTATAAACTCGCAAATTCTGTTTATTCAACGTACAATACCAATCCTTTCAGATACTCTCCTTCGGGGTGATAGATGTTTACCGGGTGGTCGGCAGGCTGTGTCAGCTGGTGCAGAATACGCACG
>JAZTXR010000043.1:0-1763 GCA_045636545.1 Bacteroidaceae bacterium | reverse complement strand
AGCGCAATCTCATTCACTGCACAAGGTTCAGCAGGGCAGCTTGTCATAAAATCGCAGAACGTGTCATGGGAACTTACCGGCGCCCCCGAGTGGCTCACCATCTCACCGAAGAGCGGCAGCGGCGATGCGACGGTCACATTGACAGCAACCGAGAACAAGGGTGTCGACAACAACCGCGTGGCAGTGCTGCAGCTGAAGTCCACCACCTCAAAATATGAATTCAGCAAGAATCTTACCGTTACCCAAAGCGCGGCAGATGTGTTCCTGAATACAAGCGAATCTTCACTCACTTTTGCACCACAGGCAGTGCAGAAGAACGTTACCGTGAGTTCCAACGTAGAGTGGGAGGCCATCAGCAGCGCCGATTGGCTCGCACTCTCAAAGCCCGAAGCCACCACCTTGTCACTCAATGCAAGCGAGAACACCACCGCCGGCACCCGTACCGCAATCATCACCCTGCGCCGTGTTGGCACAACCCGTGCGCTTGCCATCATCAGCATAGTGCAGAGCGAGGCCGGCGTTACAGGCAGCACCGAAGAGGTCACTTTTGAAGTAGACGGCGGCACAAAGAGTGTCGACATCGAAGCCGACGTGGCGTGGAGCACAAGAACCTCGGCAACATCATGGCTCACCGTCACCCCCACAAGCGGCACCGGTGGCAAAGCAAGCCTTGGCATCACCGCACTTGCCAACAACTCGACAGCCGCACGCAGCGGTTATGTATATGTCAATATCGGCACAACACAGAAACTTGCAATCCCCGTGTCGCAGGAGGGCATATCATTCGACGTTACCGGTACACTTGAGAATTTTGCCGCCGGCGGCAGCGATGAACAAAAACTCACCGTCGAGTCCAACACCGCCTGGGCGGTACTCTCATGCCCCGGGTGGCTCACCGTCACCCCGTCACAAGGCAATAAAGGCACCTGCGAAATAACCCTGCAGGCAACAGCCAACAACTCCCTCAATTCGCGCAGCGCCACATTGAGCATAGGTGTTGAGGGGGTTGCCCCGGCAAATGAAAATATAACTCTCACTCAGGAGGGCGTAGTCACCGACCTTGGCGACCGCAGTCTCGACTTTGACTGGGAATCAGCGCAACGCGAGGTCGAGATAACCTTCCCCGGCAGCTGGAGCGCAATGGCATCGGACGACTGGCTCACCCTGTCGCAAACCGGCGGCATCGGCGAGGAGACCATTCTCGTTACCGCAGCAGCCAACCCCGGCGAGGATGCCCGCACCGGCACAATTACCGTAGCCTCCGAGGGTAGGTCAATAAAGATAACAGTAATACAGCAAGGCCAGTACCTCAAAATCAACTCCACAGCCGGCGAGGTCGGTGCAATGGGCGGCAGCGTAAGCCTCACCGTCACCACCACAGTAGGCGCAGCAGCAACAGTGGAGTATCAGGGCACAGCAAAGGGGTGGCTTACATTCGATAGTGACGGCAAGGGCAACTACACTTTGCAGGCAGCCTACAACCCATCGGCAAACAGCCGCACAGCACGGTTCGTCATCAAACCCACAATGAGCGGCACCAACACAACCTGCTCAAGCGGTGTCAAGTTTGCAGTCACCCAAAAGGGACGTTCGTTGAGTGCGAATGTAAGCAAAATAGTACTCTCTCTTGCCGGTGGAACAAGCGGGACATACACCATAACCGCCGACAGCACATATACCATCACAAAGCCTGAGGCCGATGACTGGTACACCCTGCAGCACGATGCCGCGAATAATACTTTCTATATTGTGGCATCCGAAAA
>JAZTXR010000042.1:0-16435 GCA_045636545.1 Bacteroidaceae bacterium | reverse complement strand
TACTAAAATTTAGTGTATTTTGTCATTCCGAACCTTGTGTGAGGAATCTCATTATTCGCGGATTCAGAGATCCCTCGTCGCTACGCTCTGTCGGGATGACAGGTTCGCGATTTGATTTAGCTTATATCGAACTCACGTTAAATAGTAAAAAGCCACCGAATGGTGGCTTTTTACTATTTATACAATAAGAATATACAAGGAATCTTTGACAAATCGGGCACCTTGCCACGCCACTCTTTGACGGTACGGGTTTTTGCATATTCGCCCTCGCAGGTAAGGTTGGCCGCTATGCAAAGTTTTGTCTGCGGACGGCAAGTGGCAAGTATATCCTCAACCATCTTTGCATTGCGGTATGGTGTCTCTATGAAAAGCTGTGTCTGGTCCTCGTTATATATGCGTTGCTCCAGTTTACGCAGAGCCTTGGTGCGCTCATCCGGTTTCACCGGCAGATAGCCGTTGAAAGCGAAGCTCTGGCCATTGAAGCCCGAGGCCATCACCGAGAGTATTATGCTTGAAGGCCCCACCAATGGAACAACTTTCAGCCCCTTGCGCTGGGCAATGGCAACGACATCGGCACCCGGGTCGGCAACAGCAGGGCAACCGGCCTCGGAAATGACACCCATAGGTTTACCGTCATGGAGCGGACGCAGAAAGCCCGCCACATCCTGTGGCGAAGTATGTTTGTTGAGTTCAAAGAACTGCGAACCGTCAATATCGAACGTAGGGTCGACCTTACGCAGGAAACGGCGCGCCGAACGCACATCTTCGACAATAAAATGGCGTATGCCGGCAATGATTTCACTGTTGTGTTGCGGCAGGACATTAGCCAATGGTGTGTCGCCCAATGTAACGGGCAAGAGATACAATGCAGCCTCCATAGCTTTTTATTTCAGTTGTGAAAAATGTTTTCTTCCTTTAATATAATATTGCCAAAGCAACGAAAAGCAGGCACGCTCCTCCATTGCAGGAACCACAGTTGCCTCAAGGTTCTGCTTGCGCACCAGTTTATATTCGCCACGCAATTGTCTGTACTCGCGGCGCGCCTGCAGCACAGCCTTGAAATCGCCCCAGCCCCCGGCAAGCAGGAACTTGAATGCCGCCACATAATCGAGCAAGGCGCGCACGCACATGACCCTGCACAGCTCGTCCTGTGGCAGATTCTTATAGAGCATCAACAGATTGTTGCGGAAGTTGAGAAAAGTCTTTCGCGGATTGCTCTTGTTGAGCGTTGCACCGCCAACGTGATAGACACGGCTCTGCGGCACCACATATATTTCACCGCCACGCGCCGCCATACGCCAACAAAGGTCAACCTCCTCCATGTGTGCAAAGAAACGTTCATCAAAGCCACCGGCAGAGCGGAAAACACTGCTGCGCACCATCATAGCCGCACCTGTAGCCCAGAACACACGGCACACATCATCATATTGTCCGTTGTCGCGTTCAACGGTATCGAACAGACGTCCGCGGCAATAGGGGTAGCCATAACGGTCGATGAAACCGCCCGAAGCACCCGCATACTCAAAAGAGGCCTTGTCATTATAGGCAAGTATCTTTGGCTGGCAGGCAACGGCTGCAGGGTTCTGCTCCATGAACGAGAGCAACGGCTCCAGCCACCCGGGAGTAACCTCGACATCGGAATTAAGGAGCAGGAAGTATTCGGCATCCACCTTTTCAAGCGCCTTGTCATACCCACCGGCAAAGCCATAGTTCCTGTCGAGCACCACAATGCGCACTGTTGGAAAATCCCTTTTTACAAGCGCTACAGAATCATCGGTTGAGGCATTGTCGGCCACCACAATCTCTGCACCCGGCGAATACCCAATCACCGAAGGCAGGAATTTGGCAAGCATTGATGCCCCGTTATAGTTCAATATGACTACAGCTACTTTCATTTATCGATTATCCCAATTATCTCATCGACCTTCAATGCCGACTTATCCTCGTTGAAACAGCCCAGGCGCACGCGCACAAGACGGTTGACCATAGCGCTGTCGGCAGCAGTCTCCACACGGATGTAATTGGCTGTAAAGCCACCCATAGGCATCCCCGAGCGTGGTTTCTCAAAAAGCACGACGGCCTCCTTACCAATATATTTCCCATAGAAGGCAAGACGTTTCTCTTCGCTCAAAGCAATGAGCAGTTGACTGCGACGATGCTTCTCGGCCGGCGACACCGCGCCGCCAAGCTTGAGCGCCTGGGTACCAGGGCGTTCCGAATAGCTGAAGACGTGCAGCTGCGAAATCTCGAGCCCCTTTATAAAATCATACGCCTGCTGAAAGAGCTCTTCACTCTCGCCACGGGTTCCCACTATCACATCCACACCAATGAATGCATCGGGCATGACAGACTTCACCTTTGCAATCTTTGATGCAAAGAGCGCCGTGTCGTAACGACGGTGCATGAGTTTCAACACCTCATCACTACCCGCCTGCAACGGTATGTGAAAATGGGGCATAAAGGCACGTGACTGCGCCACATAATCTATCATCTCATCTGTGAGCAGATTGGGCTCTATCGATGATATCCGGTATCGCGAAACCCCCTCTACACCATCGAGCGCCTTTACAAGTGAAAGGAAGGACTCGCCTGTCGACTTACCGAAATCGCCAATGTTGACACCTGTGATTACCACCTCCGAGCCGCCCTCGGCAGCCGCATTGCGTGCCTGCTCCACAAGTTCCTCAATCTTGGGGTTACGGCTACGTCCACGTGCAAAGGGGATGGTGCAGTAGGTGCAGTAGTAGTCACAGCCATCCTGCACCTTGAGGAAATAGCGGGTGCGGTCGCCCCTTGAACAGGAGTGCACAAAGTTGCGAACATCCTTGGTTGGCTGCACGAACCACTCGCCACAGGCTTTGGTTTCAAGGTTTTTCAGGACATATTCAAGCACTTGACCTTTCTTGTCAATGCCAAGCACAACGCCCACGCCGGGCTCTGCAGCCAGTTTCTCGGCCGAAAGCTGTGCGTAGCAACCTGTCACAACCACAAAGGCACCGGGATGCTGGCGTACAAGTTTGTGTATTGCCTGACGACACTTTTTCTCGGCCTCCTGTGTGACGGCACAGCTGTTGACCACGCAGATGTCGGCCACCTCACCACGTTTTGCAGTGCGTATGCCGGCCTCCTGCAACTGCCGTTCAATAGTTGCTGTTTCCGAGAAGTTCAGTTTGCAGCCCAGCGTGTAGTATACAGCTTTTTTATCCTTGAAAACCGTTTTGTCTATCATTGTACCTTGATTATTTATGCCAAATTTCTGCGAAAATAGCACTTTTTTCCCAAATAGAGGAATCTGTAATGCAAATAATGCTCAAAACAGAAGCCAGATTCGCAGGCATTGCATCGACAATACAAAAAACGCACCGGCTAAGCCGGTGCGTATGATAATCTTGAAATTTCAAAAATGATTTGAAAGTTAGAGCCAAATCCCTTGTCCTTGCGGACAATGGATTTTTTAGGCTTCTAAACTTCCTGATTGGCTTGAATTATTCCGCAGGAATAACCTCAGTAGCTACATTGCCACCGGCATCGGGACCTGGAGCTGCTGCAGGGAGAACCTCTGTTGCTGCTGCAGGAACAACTGCTGTTGCTACAGACTCGTCAATTGAGTCAGTTGCTACGCGCTCTGCAGGTGCTGTAGTCTTGTTACCGCAAGAAGCAAAAGCGAGAGCCAATACTGCTACATAGAAAAACTTCTTCATAACTGTATGAATTATTAAATATCACCTACTCCCTTCATAGCGTTTCGGTTACCTCTTTTCTAAAATTTCTGCAAATTTACATTAAATTATCCAAATACAAGCATTTTTGCAGAAAAAAACACAAAATCATTTCAAAATTTCACATTTTTGCGGTTATAGTATGTTTTTTTTTTACAGCAACACCTTATGCACAAAGGTGCCGGATGCTTTTTTCACGACCACTATATACGAACCGTGAGGCAATCCCTGCAAAGAGATTTCCAGAGCATCTGCGGGATGAGCGACTGCCGCCTGGGCAACCTTCACGCCACCCATATTATAGACAGCAAGCGAGGTAGAAGCCTCAAGGCTGCCTTCACATACAAGCTTGCCATCCACAACCTTGAAACGCAACAGTTTATCGACCACCTCTCCTATTCCGCTCTCAATGCCGGCTACCGGAGTGAACAGGAGTGAACAGCCATATTCGCCACCCTGCGGAATGAGATACTTGTCCAGTGTCGCCACATTGCCGCAGCTACCGTTACCGATACCCTTCTGGGCACAGTCAAAGTGAGCATAGACATCACCTTTCTGCAACTCCCAGGTGTGGCCGGCTCTCTTCAATTCGACATCGCTGTGATGCAGCAGCGAGAAAGCCACATCGCCACGGGTCTGTACCTTCATACCATACCCCTCGTCCGGATTGAAGAGCAACAAATCGCGCAACCCCTCACGGTTACCCATACTCTGTGGTTTCGGGTATGGCTCGAACATATCGCTTACTGTTGTATAGTAACGTCCGAGCATTGAGCCGCCACGGCGGTCGACATAGTTCTCGAACGGACCGTAGGCATAATACTCCACCTGCTCAAAATCAGCGGGGAACACCAATGACAGGCCAATGCGGCGTGCATCCTTTGGAACCACATTATATGCCGCATCAATAAGCAGGGCGCCATCGGCTGTAATCGTATAGTTGAACCTGTATTTACAGAACCATCCGCTTGCATTGATTACAACATTCACCGATTTCCTGTCAGCTGCGAGTGTAAATGTTGCCGACTTTGACTGGATGCCGTTCTTCTCATTGTAATCTCCAAGCGATTCAGTAGGCTTGTCATTCTCGACCCAACGGTAGTTGTCATACTCGGGTCCCTTGACTATAAGATCTTTACCATTGACAACCCATGAATTCATTGTTCCGTTGGCTGCAAATGTCATCTCCATTACAGAGCTCTTCACCCTGTAGCCACCCGACACATTTTCAAGCACAACCTCTTCGTTGCCGTTGAGCGCAAAAGAGGCAGTATCGCGCTCGGCAAGAGTGTACTGCTCTGTTGCTACAACATAATCGGCAGCAGCCCAACTCTGTTCCTCCTTGCAACACAACTCGACATTCAGCATCAATTCAATGCCATCGGCAGCGGCAGCAGTGTATGGCAATACCACAACACCCTCGGCATTTGGTGCCATAGAAGGCATCTCCACGACACCATTCTCAACCTCGACACCATCGGCAAGAACCGCGTAACGCAGATAGAAGCCATCGAGCGGGATGAAGTCATAATTGTTCCTTACCGTCAATTGTTTTGTAGCCGCATCGAAAGAGATGAACTTCACGTACTGATAGACATATTTCACATTTGTCAGCTCGGGGCTCCACGCACGGTCGGCAGTCACAAGTCCATTGTTCACGAAGTTGCCCTGATGAGGACCGGGATAGTCGGAACCGGTACGGTACTTGTACATCCCGTTCACCTCAAGGTCGCCGTTCTTTATATCCTTAGCATCATATATTGACTGGTCGACCCAATCCCAGATACAGCCGCCTATGCCATATTTGCTGTTCTCGATTGCATCCCAGTACTCCTGCAGATTACCGACTGCATTACCCATCGCATGGGCATATTCGCACATGAAATATGGCTGTCCATTGGTATTTCCGTAATACGGGTAGCTTGTATCCTGCTTTCCGTTGGCATGGTCATCCACCTCGGTCAAGAGTGGATACATCTCGGAATAGATATCAGAGTGCGCAGTTCCGGCACGACTTGCACCCTCGTAGTGAATTGGACGTGGGTCAAGCGCACGCACTGCAGCGTATGTGTGGCCGAAGTTCTTTCCGCCACCACTCTCGTTGCCGAGTGACCAGAAGATGATTGAGGGGAAGTTGCGGTCACGGTACACCATACGCACGGTACGGTCGACATACTGCACTCTCCAACTATCTTCATTGGTGATACCACGACCTTCACCACCATCTTCCCAGCTCTTGTGACACTCCAGGTCGGCCTCATCCATACAGTAGAGACCGTAGTAGTCGAACATTGCGTTCATCTTTGCCTGACGTGGATAGTGGCTTGTGCGCACAGTGTTCATGTTGGCCTGCTTCATCATCTTCACATCAGTAAGCATTGTAGCGACATCAACCGAACGGCCTGTGACAGGATGTGTATCCTGCAGGTTCGCACCCTTAAAAAGAATCTGCTCACCATTTATGTAGACAAGACCATCCTTTATTTCAATGTGACGGAAGCCATATTTTGTAGAGAATACGAACTCCTCATTGCCGGCTGCATCCTTCTGCACCACCTCAACGGTGTACAGCACCGGAACCTCGGCACTCCACAACTGCAGGCCTGCAAGACCCTCAAAACCGACATTCGCCTTTTTCACCTTCTCGCCTGCAGCAAATTCAAATGTCACGCTCTCCCTTGCAACCTCATTGCCATCGGGAGCAAAGAGTGCAACATCCACATTCTTGACAGCCGCAGCGCCGTCGCGGTTATCCACCTCAAGAGCAACATCCATTGCACCGGCCTTGTAGCCATCGGCCGCCGACAGTTTGCTTGTTATGTAGTGGTCGCGCACAAATGTCTTTGGAGCGGCAAGGAGGAACACATCGCGGTGTATACCGCTCATGTGCCACATGTCCTGCCCCTCGAGATAAGAGGCATCGCTCCAACGGATTACCTGAACCGAGACATTGTTCCTGCCCTCGCGCAAGTGCTCTGTCACGTCAAACTCGGCATCGTTGTTGCCGCTTTGGGTATAGCCCACATACTTGCCGTTCATCCAGATGAGAGCAGCACCATAGATACCGTCGAAATGCAGGAACACACGCTTGTCACCCCAATTTGCGGGAAGGTCAAAATCCCTGCGGTAAGAGGCTACCGAATTCAGCAGTCCGTTCTTCATCTCAATGAACGGAGGATTGTTGTTGAACGGATAGTTCACATTTATGTACAGAGGATCGCCATAGCCCTCCATCTCAAGACAAGAGGGCACCTTTATTGTATTCCATGCCGAGACATCGACATCGTCACCCCAGAAGGCATCCTTGCCGGGGCGCTCGGCAACAGTCTCAACCCAATTGATGTTCCACATACCGTTGAGGCTCAACCACTCGGCATTCTCAGGGTCAAGCCAAGGAAGATTATAACGCCCGTCGGCTCTCATCTTCGCAACCGAAGCGTATGGCATATATGTCGCACGTCCGGCCTCCTTGTTCTCCCCGAAGAAAGTCTCGTCCTCCCACACATTACCCATAGGCACACCATCGGCCTCAACCTCTTCAAGTGTAAACAACGAACCGCTGCCATAGCCGTCAATCATCGACAACTCACTGCCATCGGCACGCATTCCCCACCATGCACCGCCTTTTTTGGCATTGATGCGGTATACACCTTTTTGTCCCTCTACCGGAACGAACTGCAGGCGCTGGTTCTCGTTGCTGTACGATGCATCCCAAAGAAGCGGATACTTAACTCCACCCAAGGCAACGTCTATAGCCTTGCCGAAGTAAGGGCCATACAACTGGCAATACTCGACATTGGACTCAGTACGGCGCAACTGCCACACGAAGTTCTCCTTGCCGTTCTCGTCATACTCGTCAATATATACTCGTGCATTGTTGGCATTGTTGCCACGGGTGTTGAGCGCATGGCCGCTGTTCAGTTCGCGGATAATGAAATAGCGGTCAATGACAGGCAGATAGCCCACCTTGTTCTGCTTCACATACTGCAGACGGAAGTGGGTATATTCACCCGCCGCGCCGCTCTCCATGAGCAGCGAACCGTCGCTCTGCACCTTAAGCACACGCACCTGGTCGCTCTTACAGACAAGCTGCACGATACCCGAGGCCTCATCGACCACATTCACCAGAAACGACTGGTTGTCGGTACAGGTAGCCTCCCACTGCAGCAGTTTGCCGGGAGTCCCCGAAGACAAGGCCATATCGGCCGCCTGGCCATAGTTCTCGTTATAAAGAGCAAACAAAGGCTCCTTGTCGGACAAAGAGACGAATGTCCACTCCTGACCCAAAGAGTTCTCATTCACGTCGGCAACACTCAGATAGGTATTGTGAGCTGCCACATCGCCATTGGTTACAGCCTTGCCGGTTACCACATTCACAAGACGATAGACACCACCATCCTGCGGGAACGACACTGCAAACGACACCGTCGCCGCAAGCATCAAAACAAGCGAAAGAAAGATTTTTTTCATGCTATTCATATTATGTGTTATGTTTTTCAACAAACAAGGTGCACAACCCCGCCCTATCAGGCGGATTCATGCACAAGTATACTCCAATTTGCAAAATTAGTAAAAAAAAAGGATAAGCCAACAATACATTAATTTAATATCGCTGCACGCGCATTTTAATATATAATAATTGCATATAATTATTTTTATGAGTAAATTTGCAACAATTTTGCATAAACACATATTTATGCATTTTGCAAATACAAATCAAGAAAAACACATAACACCAATGATGAAAAAGAGCATAGCAATTATGACAGCAGCAATGGCAATTACAGGCGCTGCGACAGCCGCAAATGACGGCGGCAACACAGCCGGGCCAATAGGCAAATCGGACATAAGGATTGAAGGCGGCGTGATGACACCCGAAGCCCTTTGGGCAATGGGTCGCATTGGCGAGGTGAGCGTATCACCCAATGCAAAGAATATTGTCTACGGAGTGAGCTACTACAGCGTAGAGCAGAACAAGAGCCACCACACCCTCAACATTATGGGTGCAGACGGCAGCAATGACACAAAGCTCACACAGACCGCAGCCAACGAGAGCAGCGCAACCTGGATTAAGGACGGCAGAAAGATAGCCTATCTTTCGAACGCAGGCGGCAGCAGCCAGGTGTGGGAGATGAACCCCGACGGCACGGAGCGCAAGCAGCTCACAAGCGATGCAAGCGACATCGAGGGTTTCCTTTTCTCACCCGACGAGACAAAGGTAATACTCATAAAGCGCATCAAAATCAAGCCAACTACAGCCGACATCTACCCCGACCTTCCACTTGCAAAAGGCTTCATTGTGGATGACCTCATGTACAAGCACTGGGACGAGTGGCTAAACGACGCCCCCCACCCCTTCATTGCTGACTTTGACGGCAATTCAATCAACGAGGGCAAGGACATGCTCGAGGGTACAGTCTATGACTGCCCCAACCGCCCGTTCGGTGGCGCCGAGCAGCTTGCATGGAGCAATGACTCGAAGCAGATTGCATACTCCTGTGTCAAGAAGAGCGGCCGCGACTACACCTTGAGCACCGACACCGACATCTACCTCTATGACCTTGCAAGCGGCACAACCACCAACCTGTGCAAGCTTGACGAGGAGCGCTCAAGCTACGGATATGACAATGCACCGCAGTTCTCGCCCGACGGCAAGATGATTGCCTGGACAAGCATGGCACGCGACGGTTATGAGAGCGACCAGGTACGTCTGAGCGTTATGAACCTTGCAACAGGCGAGCGCACATACCTCACAGGCATGCCCGATGCCAACGGCATCACTGCATTCGACAGCAATGTCGACAGCTACTGCTGGGCACCCGACAGCAAGAGCCTCTACTTCACCGGCACATGGCACGGTACCACACAGGTCTACAACATCACTCTCAAGGGCAAGCTCACCAAGATGACCGGGGGCGACCACGACTACAACTCGGTTGCAATGCTCGGCGACAAGAACCTTGTAATGACACGCGTGTCGATGAGCGCCCCTGCCGACATCTACACAATGAAGGCAAAGGCCGGCGCCGAGGTGAAGCAGCTTACACAGGAGAACAGGCACATCTTCGACCAGATAGCAATCGGTAAGGTCGAGGCACGCTGGTGCAAGACCGTTGACGGCAAGGACCTGCACTCATGGGTCATCTACCCGCCACACTTCGACCCCACAAAGAAATACCCCACCCTGCTCTTCTGCGAGGGCGGCCCACAGTCACCCGTGTGCCAGTTCTGGAGCTACCGCTGGAATTTCCAGATGATGGCAGCCAACGGCTACATAATCATCGCCCCCAACCGCCGCGGCCTCCCCGGTTTCGGTCTTGAGTGGAACGAGGAAATCAGCACCAACTATGGCGGCAACTGCATGAGCGACCTGCTCACAGCCATCGACGATATATGCAAGGAACCATACGTCGACACCGACCGTCTGGGCTGCGTGGGTGCAAGCTTCGGTGGATACTCGGCAATGTGGCTTGCCGGCCACCACGAGAAGCGCTTCAAGGCATTCATAGCGCACGACGGTTTCTTCAACATGGAACAGCAGTACTATGAGACCGAGGAGAGCTGGTTCCCCAACTGGGATTTGGGCGGCGCGCCATACGAGCAGACCGAGGGCGTGAAGCGTTCATACGCGAACTCGCCACACAAGTTCGTCGACAAGTGGGACACCCCGATACTGCTCATCCACGGCGACCGCGACTACCGCATCCTCTCGTCACAGTCAATGGCAGCGTTCAACGCGGCACGCCTGCGCGGTGTTCCCGCACAGCTGCTCCTGTTCCCCGACGAGAACCACTGGGTGCTGAAACCACAGAACGGTATCCTGTGGCAGCGCACATTCTTCGCTTGGCTGGACAAGTGGCTCAAGAAGTAACCGGGCAATAAAGAGAAAAAAACTCAAAGAATAAACCAAAAACATTACTATGACTACAACACAGAAACTACAGAAGAGACTGAACGACTCGAAGGCCATGCGCTGGAGCGCCCTGATAATCGTTTCGCTCACAATGATGATGGCCTACTTCTTCACCGATGTCATGGGCCCGCTCGAAGCACCGCTCACCACAAAGGGCAAGCTGGTATATTTTGAGAATGGCACATACATGCCTGCCGCCTCACTCATGGAGGTGTGCCCAAGCATTGCAAACGAAGATGAGATAGCCGTCGGCAACACCTATCTCACCGAAACCACAGGCGAAGACGGCAACACCAAGAGCGAGGCACTCACCGTTTCATCAACAATCAAAGGCCTTGGATGGTCAAGCGGCGACTATGGCATCTTCTCCGGTGCATACGGCTACATCAACGTTTTCCTGCTGATGCTCTTCTTCGGCGGTCTCATCCTCGACAAGATGGGAGTGCGCTTCACCGGTGTAATGAGCACCGCACTGATGTTCATTGGTGCAGCCATCAAATGGTATGCCGTTGACAACACATTCAGCGGCGAGATGTTCGGCCTGCCCACACAGGTTGTCATTGCCTGCCTTGGCTTTGCAATCTATGGCATGGGTTGCGAAATTGCCGGCATCACCGTCACAAAGGTCATCGCAAAATGGTTTACAGGCCACGAGATGGCGCTTGCAATGGGATTGCAGGTGGCTCTTGCCCGCGTGGGTACAGCATGTGCTTTGTTCTTCGCACTGCCGATAGCACAGAGCTTCGGCGCTGTTTCGGCACCTGTGATGTTCGGTGCATCGGCACTCTGCATCGGCCTCATCTCATACATCGTATATTGCGTGATGGACAAGAAGCTCGACAGTTCCATCGCAGCCGACCAGGATGCAGCTACCGGGAGC
This sequence comes from Bacteroidaceae bacterium, assembly GCA_045636545.1. Taxonomy (GTDB): domain Bacteria; phylum Bacteroidota; class Bacteroidia; order Bacteroidales; family Bacteroidaceae; genus HGM04593. The sequence continues at coordinate 4,923 of JAZTXR010000042.1, read as the reverse complement.
GAGGAGCAGTTCAAGTTCAGCGACCTCAAGGTCATCTTCTGCAACCAGGGTTTCTGGCTCATCACATTCCTTTGCCTCATTTTCTATGCGGCAGTGTTCCCATTCCTCAAGTTCGCCACCAACCTCATGATTATAAAGTATGGCGTGACACCCGACCTTGCAGGTATGATTCCTGGCCTCTTGCCCTTTGGCACAATGCTGCTCACACCACTGTTCGGCTCACTCTATGACAAGATTGGCAAGGGCGCCACACTCATGATTATCGGCTCGGTACTGCTCACAGCCGTACACATACTCTTTGCAATGCCACTGCTCAACGTATGGTGGTTTGCCGTAATCATCATGATTCTGCTGGGTATCGCATTCTCGCTTGTACCATCGGCAATGTGGCCTTCAGTGCCCAAGATTATCCCAATGAAGCAACTCGGCTCGGCCTACGCAATCATATTCTATATCCAGAATATCGGTTTGTCAATGGTGCCCGTGCTCATCGGTAATGTAATCGCTGCCAACACAGAGAACGGCACAACCGACTACACAATGCCAATGTCAATCTTCGCCCTCTTCGGCGCAATCGCAGTCATAATCTCTACACTGCTGAAGATTGTCGACAAGAAAAAAGGTTACGGCCTTGAGAAGAGCAATATCAAGTAAATAGAGGATTTTGCAAGTAAAAAACACTCGCGTTTGGTCAATGATGACCAAACGCGAGTGTTTTTACTTGCACAGCACTCCGATGCGTGCGCTTGAACCTGCTCCCGCCCGGCATTTGCCTGTGGGGGCAGACCGGCGTGTCTGCCCAACACTTTGGCGGTTGTTTCCACTGTTTCCCGTTCGCGACTACCGGGCAACCACATCGGTTTGCCCCTACATTTCCGCTTTAATCGCACTTCGTGTGATTGAACCTCGGCCGCGCTCCGTGTCATTTTGAGCGAAGCGAAAAATCTCTTTTCATAGACCAATTCAATTGCGCACACACCGTATTCGCAATTGGATACTTAACGCGAACGGCCTGGGTTGTTACCTGTAATCTTCACACCGAAGTCAATTGTAAAACCTTTCTCTGTCAAACCAACGGGTTGAAAAGAAACTAGGAACCAAGCATCTGTGAACACAATGCGCAAGCGGCTGTCGCCAGGAGTTGCATCTGTTGGAACCTTGAATGTGAATGTGATACCTGGGTTCTGGATCTCAGGTGTAGCAGCCTCATATGTACCAACGAAGAAGATGCGCTCACCCTCTGGGTCAACCTTGGTCAGGCCCTGTGCAATCTCGTATGCAGTACGCTCAACTGGGAGTGGGTGGTCAAAATTACCACTGCCGTTGAGGTCGAGCCAACCACCGGCATAGCACCATTTCAAGCCATCGGAATAATCGGCCGCCTTTATGGTCATTGTAACGTTCTGCCCCTGTGCAACCTCAAGGACGTGACTGCGCGCATCGGCATACTGCGTGCCGTCGGCAACAGGACCGTTTGCCATGTAATTCAAGTCCCTAACAGCGCCGGTCGTCGTCACCGTCTCAACATAACGCTGTTCACGTGCCACCTCTGCGCCGTCCGACAATGGATCCATCTGACTTATGCCGTAAGAATCGCCGGTATCTGCCGCTTCGCCACACACTGGGCGCACCGTTAAGCCGTAGTAGCGGTAGTAGAAGTTCCAGTCATAGTAGTCGCTGTCGAAGTTCAAGCCCCAGGCGTTGTAGCTGCTTGCGTACAACAAACCCGACCAGCAGAAGCCACGGCGGCCACTGAAGTTGAGATCCGTACCGTCGCGGAGGCCCGCCGCCGGGAGGAAGATGCTGTTGCCATTGGGGCCGGTAACTTTGTAACCGTTAACGTTATTCTGTGTTGTCCAGGTCCAGGTGCAGTTGTTGCGCAGTTCATCCTGTTCGTCAAAAGTGGGCATGCGCCAGTTGCCACCCCATTTTACGTGGGCTACGTCATCTTCGGGGTCAAGGACGGTTTTGTTGTCTACAATTCCATAACTGCTGTTTGTGCAATACTTGGTCATTGAGGTTTCACTGCCGTTACACCATTTGTAGGTGCTCCAGTCATAGTTCTCTTTCTCCTCGGTCTCGCCCCAGGCATAGTAACCGCCATACTCCTCGGGTTTTGTTGCACCCACATTAAAGGTTGCCCACTTTATGCCGCTGGGCAGACCAAGGTCAACGGCTTCGTAAACTATTTGCTCAAACCGTGCCACCAATGCAATATCTTCACTAACGGTAAATGTATATTCCGCATCGGTGCTTACAGGTTCCTCATTGCCATCAATGTACCAACCATCAAAAGCGTAACCTTCATCGGGGGTTGCAACAACTGTTACAGTTGCACCCGTCTCAATCTCTGCTGCAGTGTCATCTTTGTCCTTAATGGCAACGTTTCCATTACCGGCGCTGTTGACAGTGACGATATATTTTTCAACAGGCGCTGCAGACTCACCACACACAGGGCGCACACAGTGACCGTAGTAGCGGTTGTTGTAGTTCCAGTCATAGTAGCCGCTGTTGAAGTACAAGTTGTAGGCGCTGTAGCTGTTGCTTCCGCACAACGAACCCGACCAGTAGTTGCCGTAGCTGCCACTGTTGTAGAGATTCGTACCGTCGCGGTAGCCCGCTGCCGGGAGGAAGATGCTGTTGCCATTTGTCTTGCTTGTTACCATGTAACCGTTAACGCCGTTCTGTGTTGTCCAGGTACAGGTACAGTTGTTGCGGAGTTCGCTCAGTTCTGCCTTTGTGGGCATACGCCAATCACCACCCCATTCTACGTGGGCAACATCGTCTTCAAGGTCAAGGATTGTTTTGTTATCTACCGTGCCGTATCCGCTGCTGGTGCAATATTTGGTCATTGTATTATAGCTACCGTTGCACCATTTGTAGGTGCTCCAGTCATAGTTCTCCTTTTCTTCGGTCTCGCCCCAGGCGTAGTAGCCGCCATACTCCTCGGGTTTTGTGGCACCTACATTAAAGGTTGCCCATTTTACGCCACTGGGCAGGCCAAGGTCAACGGCTTCGTAAACTATTTGCTCAAAACGTGCCACCAATGTAATATTTTCACCAACGGTAAATGTATATTCCGCATCGGTGCTTACAGGTTCCTCATTGCCATCAACGTACCAACCATCAAAAGCGTAACCTTCATCGGGGGTTGCAACAACTGTTACAGTTGCACCCGTCTCAATCTCTGCTGCAGTGTCATCTTTGTCCTTAATGACAACATTTCCATTGCCTGCACAGTTGACAGTGACGGTGTATTTTCGCCATTCACCACACACAGGGCGCACACTGCGACCGTGACAACGGTTGACATATCCCTTGTCGTAGCGACCACTGTAAAAGTTCAAACTTAAAGCACTGTAACTGTTATCGCTGTAGAGCGATGATGACCAATATCCACCACAAAGTTCTATGTCAGACTTTTCGGTTCCATAACTGGAGCCAGCAGCAGGAAGGAAGATGCTGTTTCCGTTGCTCTTGCTGGTGACCTTGTAACCCTTAACGCCGTTTTGAGTTGTCCAAGTCCAGGTACAGTTATTACGTAGCTCGTCCTGTTCGGCAAGGGTAGGCATACGCCAACTGCCGCCCCATTTCACGTGGGCAACATCGTCTTCAAGGTCAAGGGTTGTTTTGTTATCTACCGTGCCATAACTGCTGTTAATGCAATATTTGGTCATTGTAGAAGAACTACCGTTGCACCATTTATAGGTACTCCAGTCATAGTTCTCTTTCTCCTCGGTCTCGCCCCAAGCATAGTAACCGCCATACATCTCGGGGTTTGTTGCACCCACATTAAAGGTTGCCCATTTTACGCCACTGGGCAGGCCAAGGTCAACAGTCTCGTAAACTAATTGCTCAAACCGTGCCACCAATGCAATATCGTCACTAACGGTAAATGTATATTCAGCATCAGTGCTTACAGGTTCTTCGCTGCCTTCAACAAACCATCCATCAAAGAAACACCCCGCATCAGGGGTTGCTACAACTGTTACAGTTGAACCCGTTTCAAATTCAGCCGATGTGCCTTCCTTGTCCTTAATGGTTACGCAGCCATTACCGGCACTACTGACCGAAACAGTATATTTTCGCCATTCACCACACACAGGGCGCACAGTCAAGCCACCACAGCGGCTGCTGTTATACCAGTTGTAGTAACCGCTGTAGAAATATAAACGGTAAGCACTGTTGCTATTGCCATTGTTCAACGAGGTTGACCAATAGTAGCCGTTGTTGCCACCATAGTTGAAATTAGTACCGTTGCGATAGCCCGCAGCAGGGAGGAAGATGCTATTGCCGTTGGTCTTGCTTGTTACTTTGTAACCGTTAACGCCGTTCTGCGTTGTCCAAGTCCAGGTACAGTTATTGCGCAATTCGTCTTGCTCGGCTTTAGTGGGCATACGCCAATCACCACCCCATTTTACGTGGGCTACGTCGTCCTCAAGGTCAAGGACGGTTTTGTTGTCTACTGTGCCATATTTACTGTTGGTGCAATACTTGGTCATTGTAGAAGAACTGCCGTTGCACCATTTGTAGGTACTCCAGTCATAGTTCTCTTTCTCCTCGGTCTCGCCCCAGGCATAGTAACCGCCATACTCCTCGGGCTTTGTGGCACCGACATTGTATGCAGCCCACTTTATGCCGCTTGGAAGGCCAAGGTCAACAGCATCATAGCCATTATACAATTCATACTGCACCACCTCTATGGCAAGGCTTTTTTCCTCGCCGCTTGGAAGGCCGGTGAGTGAAACTGTCAGTTGCGAGTTTCTTTGTTGGCCGGTAGTGTTTTCGGATGCCACAATATAGAAAGTATTATTCGCGGCATCGTGCTGCAGGGTGTACCAGTCATCGGCCTCAGGCTTTGTGATGGTATATGTGCTGTCGGCGGTTATGGTGTATGTCCCGCTTGTTCCACCGGCAAGAGAG
>JAZTXR010000041.1:0-1098 GCA_045636545.1 Bacteroidaceae bacterium | reverse complement strand
GACAGTCTACACCACGGTCCGGGTGTTCTTCCTCGGTCAGTTGCCGGGGGAATATGCCTTCTCCATCGCAGGCCAGCTCTCCTGGGTGAACCTGTTGTACGAGATTTTGAACGAAGCCATCATCCTGCCCCTGTTCTATTTTGTCGGCAAGGTCAAAGACGATAAGGTAGCATTTTCAAACCGTGTCCGCACCGGTATGCTTATCTCTCTGGGCGTGTATGCTGTGCTGTCCGCAATCGTGCTGATCTTTGCAGAGCCCATGCTGAAGCTGATGGCAACCGATGCAAGCATTTTGCAAGCCTCCGCATCCTACATACGCATCGAGAGTATCGCCAACATTTTTTCTATCCTCACGCAGTTTGCTCTGGTTGCCTTGGTGACGATCAATAAGAATAAATATCTTTACGCCCTCACCGGCGTTCGTCTGGTGCTGTGCCTTGTGAGTGACACCTTTCTCGTATCGAGCCTGCCCGTGTCATTAAACCTCGGTGTGACTGGCATCGGCTATTCCAACATCATCGTCAATGCACTGCTCCTTGCCGTGTCCCTTGTGCTTCTTGCAAAAGAGGAGATCAAGGTATTTTCCAAGGCGAAGCTCCGCTTTTCCTGGGCAAAGGAGTTTGTGAAGGTTGGCGGTATCTCGGGCTTGGAATCTCTGGTGCGCAATGTTGCCTATATGGTGATGATCGCCCGGATGGTCAATGTGGTGGGCGAACAGGGCACCTATTGGGTGGCGAACAACTTTATTTGGGGATGGCTCCTTTTGCCGGTGCTGCAGCTGGGCGTGCTCATCAAGCAAGAGGTGGCAGCCGACAAGGAAAATATCCGCTGCAACTCCTTGGGTTATTTTGGAATCACGGCGGTTATCTGTGCGCTGTGGTTTGTCAGCATCCCTCTGTGGAAGCCATTTATGACCCAAGTGTTAGGCTTTACAGAGGTGGACAAGCTTTTTGACCTTGTGTTGTTGTTGGTTGGTTTTTATGTCCTGTACGCCGTGCAGAATGTGTTTGACTCTACCTTCTATGGTTTGGGCAAAACAAACTATATGCTGTTTGAATCGGTGGTGACGAATACCGTCTATTACGGCATTGCCTTTGT
>JAZTXR010000040.1:0-2026 GCA_045636545.1 Bacteroidaceae bacterium | reverse complement strand
AGTAAAAATTTTTTCATAGTAATAAATTTTATTTAGTTATTTTAATTTTGTTTCTTTTATTGGGCGAGATTTCTCGTCGCTTACGCTCTGTCGGGATGATTGGTTACGCAATTTTAATCTCCCTCCGCTTCGTTGAGACCTGACGGCACTCCTTTGGGGAACTAAAGTTGATTTTATCCAAATTCAACTGCACTCAGCATAGTGCAAATAAATTTGCCTCTGCATTCGTTTGCAAGAATTTTCCCGTGACTCGTCCTAAAATTTGTTTACACTATTTAATCAAAATTCTTGTATCTTTCCTTGCCGGGCATGCCCGGCAAGGAAAATGCTTTTTATTATCCTACTATAGGTTGTCATCGCGTTAATAACGTTATCACATCTTCGTTATTGTAATTCCCAGAACTATAGCAATTCTTCCATCTTCGTTTAATCAATCCTGTTTCCCGATAAGCATCGTTAGGCGTCATATAGTCAAGGCTCGCATGGGGACGTACATTGTTGTATATGTTTACTATCTCGCTAATACGTTTGACGGCTGCATTGCTGTCGATAACCGTCTCATGCGTCAGCCATTCGTCTTTTATAATACCGTTTACACGCTCGGCAACTGAGTTCTCTAGTGGGTCTCCACTTTGTGTCATGCTTATCATTATGCCTTGTTCCTTGAGCAATGACACATATCTTTCACAGCAGTATTGACAACCGCGGTCTGAATGATGTATTAATCCCGAAAGAGAACATCCTGCATTGCGTATAGCCATTTTCAATGCCTGAAGTGTGTATTCTGCATGCAATGTAGGACTCAGGTTCCACCCCATTATCTTGCGGGAATATAGGTCTGTAACAAGGTGTAGGTAAACAAAGCCCTCATTTTGGGTCTCTATATAGGTTATGTCACTCACCCATATCTGATTGCTGGCGGTTGGAACAATGTCACATATCAGATTCGGATATTTGTGCATCCAATGGTTGCTCCAGGTTGTACGGGTCGTCCTGCGACGACGGTGATGCAAGAGAGAGTTGCGCTCAAGCAATGAATAAAGTGCATCACGACCTATATGCATGTCGGATGGAAGACGGCTGTTGATTAGATGCTGCAATTTACGACAGCCTATGCGCCCCATCTCGCTACGGTATTTATAAACAAGTGAAAGAACAATCTCTTCTGTTGCCATTTCAATATATCTATAGTTGAGACGGCGGTAGTAAGCCTGACGGGTCTTGCCAAACAGACCGCACAGCACATCCAATGAGATTTTGGAAACTGCGCGCAGCTTACTTACTGTTTGGCACCATGTTTTTTTCTTATGTCAACATTTAGCTCTTCCTCTGCAACGGATATCATTGTCTCAAATGCCTTGGAACGAAGCTTTTCGTATTCAAGTTCCTTTTTAAGGCGATTAATTTCATCCTGTAGCTGCTGTTCGTAATAATTTTTTGTATCTATCTTTGGCATTTGGATTGGTTTTGTCTGCTCCGAGATGCCAAAGTTAAGCATCCATCTTGACAAAACACTATGTCCAAGCCTTCTTTTTGCTTGAAAAACTTCTTTACTCTCGCCTGACACCAAATACTCATTAATGAGTTGAAGGCGATCGGCATCATTAAATGTCCTACGTTTTGTTGTCATTTTGTACTAAATTAGGGTTACAATTAATATCTGTTTTTTGTAAACCTATTTTAGGAATAGACATAGTCGTGCGTAGTGCTCCCTCCCCTCAGCCACTTGTGGCAGCTCCCCTCAGGCAGGGGAGCAGTTTTGTTTGCACCGCACGGGATGCGATATGTATAAACAAAATTGGAGCGTGACGGGACTACATCGTTCCCTATACGCACCAATTTTTGTGTATAGACTATTCTCTTACTTCTTGCTCAAACTCAGAATCACAGTGAAAGTCTCGAAGGTCTCCATAAACTCCTTCTCCAATGCGGCAATCTGCGCAGCATCGAGCTTCAAACCCTCGTTCTCCTTCTCCACAAGATCCACCATACCACCAAGCCATGCGGCCTGCTTCGGAATGATGAT
>JAZTXR010000039.1:0-1057 GCA_045636545.1 Bacteroidaceae bacterium | reverse complement strand
AGACTGCATTGTCTCGGGGTTAAGTGCGCAGCGTGCAAGACCCATTGTATCTGTAAGATCCTGAGTATTTGCATGACCCTTACGGGAGGAGAAGTTGAAGCAACCGGAGTGGCAGCAGATACAGGGCTTGATATCCTCAAGTCTGTCTTCGATAATTTTTGTAACCCATTCAGCGTCTGCGAGGAACTGACGTGCAACGCCAACGCCGTCAATCTTGCCGTCTGCAACAGCCTGAGCACCGACGTCGGGTTCCATACGGCCTGCGCAAACAACGGGAATATCAACAAACTTTTTAATGTGAGCAACGTCTTCAAGGTTGCAGTTCTGGGGCATATACATGGGGGGATGAGCCCAGTACCAGGAGTCGTATGTACCGTTATCGGCATTGAGCATATCGTAGCCTGCATCCTGAAGATATTTTGCAGCCTTTTCGGATTCTTCCATACCGCGGCCTACTTCTGTATAGTCTTCGCCGGGCATTGCGCCTTCGCAGAAGCCCTTCATCTTTGATTCAACCGAGTAACGGAGAGAAACGGGATAATCGTCACCGCAAGCTTCCTTGATAGCCTTAACAACTTCAACTGCAAAACGGTATCTGTTTTCAAAGCTTCCGCCGTATTCGTCGGTACGCTTGTTAAAGAATTCGATTGCAAACTGGTCAAGGAGATAACCCTCGTGAACAGCGTGAACTTCAACACCGTCAACGCCTGCATCGCGGCAGAGCTTAGCTGTCTTTGCGAAAGCTTCAATGATTTCGTGAATCTGCTCCTTTGTCATTTCGGGGCAGATGATATCGGGAGCCCAACGTGAGGGCTGTTCGCTGGGAGATGCGAGCTCGTGTGAAGTGTCGATAATCGGCTTGACAAGAGCACGTGTGAACTTATTTCTGTGAAGGGGAGCAACAAGCTCGGTGATAGCCCATGAACGGCCCATACCTGCGGTAAGCTGAATGAAGAGCTTTGCGCCTGTCTTATGGATTTCGTCCATAAACAGCTTGACATCCTCAAACATTTTGGGATTCTGCCAGAGCCATTTGCCCCAGAAGGTGTCACGAAGG
>JAZTXR010000038.1:0-4784 GCA_045636545.1 Bacteroidaceae bacterium | reverse complement strand
TGTAAATTCATTCTCAAAAATGAGAAGTATCTGCTTTGGAAAATCCTGCGATGTGCCATTTGTGAATCGCCCGTTGAAATGTACGGTACCACTACGGTAGTGATAGTCAGTTACCACAGAATTCCCCTGTGCAAAGCCACATACTGTGGCAAATGCAACGATGAGGGTTAAGAATAGTTTTTTCATATCTTTTATTCAAATTATATTAGATTCTGTCAGCGGCAATTCAACCATAGAGAAAAGCATGGCGCTTCATTAGCATAAAGTTGGCTACAATCAGCAGGCAGAAAGCAATTGTAGTACCTATAGTCCAAGCTATCTTCTTTTTTCTACCCTCCTTTTCAAAAATTGCAAAATATTTCAAATAGCGGTCTTTCTTCCAATATACCAAATAACCTATAATCCCCGAAGGAAGAATTCCCAAACAAACAACAAGAATCAAGTGTCTTCCTACAATTGGGCCATAGCAAATCAACCAAACATTAATCACCAAATAAATAGGTAAAGCAAACAGCAACAATGCAAGACCTGTCAAATAGTATAGTGTAAACCCCGATGCAGGGTGGTCTAAGGTCTTATACAACCCACTTCTCGTCCAATCCTTATATTCCTCGAATGAATTAATTCCGTATTGCTTTTTCAAATGTCTCTTCCAGAAAGGCAAACAATACAACGGGCGTTGCACCAATAATTCAACTGCTGCATATATAGGTAATCCGGAGAAATACATCAGATTGTACAACGAGTACAACAACCTGTTCAAGAATTTGTCTATATTGTCTTTCATTTCTATTCTTTCTTCAATAGAAGCAACAACCTTTTTTCAAAGATTTCACTCCGGATTAGCACAAGTTGGTAGATTCTCGAGTTTGAAAACTATCGGCATTACAACCCTACTGACAACTTTTATATATGCGCCCTCTGCTTCGCTGAACTGTGTAGCCGGAATCCATTGGGGCATATCATCATCATTTATCAGACGAAGCGCTTCTTGGTCGAGTAATGTATTACCGCTGCTTTTAAAAAGTTCCACATCGTCTATCGAACCATCTTTCTTTACAAGAAAACGCACAAAAGCCCTCCCCTCAATCTTATTCTCCACACATTCTACAGGATATTGCATATTGCCTTTTTCCCACTCCGTTAAAGCCTTGGGACCACCAGGGAATTCAGCTGGAGTTTCAAGAATAGGAAAGATGTATTGCCCATTATTATCATAAGCCTTTCCACTGCCTTTCATATACCCACCATCAATATTCACACCGTTATAGAAATAATGGAAAGCAATTTCCATCATCTTCATCATATCGGGATATTTGCCTATATTCAATTCGTACAGGTGGGCAAATTCCCTCTCAAGTTCATCGCTCTTGCCATTGCTCGACCAATAGAACTGCCAAAACAGCATACAGTGCCCTTTGCGCAGCAGCGAAACAGAGTAAAGCATTACATCCATCTCCTCTTGCATCACCCTATGCAGGAGGCTATTGAAAAAGTTCGGTGCATCGGCTTCGTATGTACCACCAACTGCAATATTCACCAATTTACGGCAATAGACAGTATCGTTCACCATAGAGATAGAGCCCAGAGCCTCAATATGTTCATAGGCTGCACTATACATAGTAAGGTCATAGCCATTCTTTGAACAAAAGCCGTAGGTTGTTATAAACTCGTTCCAATTACAAGGGAAAGCATCGAAGAACTGTAACTGATTCTCCTTTTTGTCAGGCTCATTGACTAAAGCCCTATACGCCGTATTCAACTTTGCTGTATCAACCTGAAAGTATTGAGCATTTGCACTAAATGCAGTAAACAAAGTTACTATGGCAAACAAAAATATCTTTTTCATATTGTTTGGTATTGTCGGTTATTTTTTTTGCAATTATAATAATATTGGCTAACAGTTTTACCCCCCCCCTGTTAATAAATGTTAATACAGTGCGTAAAGTGAATATTTTACACTTTTTCCAACGAATAATCCAAATATACTACATTTTTTCAAGCGAATAATCCCAAAGTGCAACACTTTTTCCAACGAAAGACTTAACAAGTTTATTCAATTTTCCCTTTCAATTGGTTGGTTATCGCTCCATCGCCATAGCCATACCATTTATCGATGATATAACCATCGGGGGAGATAAGTACAAATAGCGGTATGCCACCACCGTTGGCATTGTAAAGGTCATATATTCCTGTTCCATCCTTGCTGTCGTTCCAGTTGTACCAGGCAATGGGGTGTTTCTTCAGTGCCTCGCGCCAGTTGTCCGCAGGTTCAATATTTACACTAACCACACAGAGTTTCTCCTTATACATCTCGGCCACCAATGCAAGTTCGGGTAAAGCTGTTATACAAGGGCCACAACCGCTTGCCCAAAAATCGAGCAGAATATATTTGCCTTCCAGTTCGGAAAGCGAATGCTTGTTACCATCGAGGTCGGTCAATTCGCCGTCAAAGGCTTTAAGCAACTCCTGCTGTTGAGGATAAAGGTTTTCATAAGCCTTCTTTGCTTGGGGATGTTTGCGTTGTTCATCGGTCAAATTGTTATACAAACGCTTCAGTCCTTTGATAGAAGATTTATCTTTATACTGACTTGCAACCAATGATGAGTGACAAAAACGATCCATCCATATATCATCTACAGCCGTATGCTTCATTATCTTAAAATCATTCGCACATATACGCTGCTGCAACATATCACTCTCTTTTTCAAGTTGTATAAACTTGGCTACGGCATCCTCATTTGAGCCAAACTGCGATTTCAGGGCTTTCTGCTCCAACAATATCTGCTCATAGCGTTTCCACTCCTTGTATGACTTTTGAATATAGGCTGCCCATATTGCATTTTCGGGAGCGCCACCCGTCACCTTCCAAGTGAACAACATATTATCCTCACCTTCAACAAGAATAGAGTCACCGGCCGAAGCCCAAAGACCCGTACCTAATAGAGAGAACCCCTCATTCATAAAGCCACCAATCATCAACATGTCAACACCGCTACCGCTTGGAGTCGATTTAAAACAGAACTCACCAGACTCCACTTTGGAAGTCCCAACAAAAAAGCCACGTTCCCCCTCGAACCTGAAAAGTTGGAGCACGGTACCATCGGGCACATTCTTCAACTTGCCCTTTACCTCATAATAATTCACATTGGATGGTTCAACATCCTGTGCAAAGCCACACAGGGTGACAAATGCAACGACAAGGGTTAAGAATATTTTTTTCATTGTATTTTATGGTAATGAACTATAATAATCGGCGCAGATGTCATATCGACCGTATGGGAGATATCTCATAAGTTGTTTTAGAGATCCCTCACTGCGTATCTGAATGACATACTCGCTGGGGCAACTGCTATATTATTGCCTTTTATAATTTAAATTATAATCTTTCTTTCAGTATCTGTTCTACCTCCCCAGCGGTTGCTCCTATTGCAAGAATTGTACCATTTCTGTCAATAAGGAAAACCTCTCCGGCACCTCTGATACCATAACGTTCCCAGATATTTTCCACACCACGCAGTGCAAGCAGGTTCAGCCACGGGTAACCGTCCTTCTCCACTGCAAGCCTCATATCTTCGCTTTCCAATTCGCTTGCAACTCCAACGATGGTAAATCCTTTATCCTTGTACTTGTTATACAAAGGAATAAAACTCATTGACGTCCGTCTGCAAGGACCGCACCACGATGCCCAGAAGTCAACGATGGCAATCTTACCCTCAATCTCTTTCGAGAGCGTGTGCGCTGCACCACTTAGGTCGGGAAGAGTAAAGTCAATTATTCGTGAACCCACACGCACATCCATCGATGACACCCAATTTCTCATGTTTATTGCCATGTTGTTTGTAGGGTACTTTGTATCATATATGTTCTTGAATAAATCCACGTATGGTTGTTTAGTCGCATTATCCTTGTTGTAAAGCTTATGTCTTGCCTGATTGAGCAGATAAAGTCCTACCAGGTTCGGGTTGTTTGTAATATAATCAAGTTCGTATGCGTACATCTCTTTTCTTAACTCTTCGCCTTTCTCCATAAGCGCTATATACTCGGGGGTATAAAGGCGGTTATCCTTTTCCAATTGCTCAATCTGTTTACTGATACTCCTAAGCGAATCGCGATCTTCGCATTCATCATATAGTTTCTTGAGGGCTGCCCCTTCAGCTGTTAAAAGTTTTCCTGCTTTCTCCAAAGCAGCCTCCTCCTGTCTCATAGGCAAGTAGAACCTTTCTTCAATGCCTTTCTTGTAGGCTATCAGCTCTTTGTTGAGCGGTGTCTGTGAATGCAGTGTAGGAAGTGGAGCATCATCTATTGCATAGCCGTAGAATGTAGCATAAACATCTCCCTCCTCGGCAAATAAATCCAGCGCCATCCAACAACCTTTGTTGTAATCCTCGCAGGCAAACAACTGATAAAATTCAGGTTCGTCGATATAAAGGTCGTGAGAGAAATGCCCATCCTTTACCAAGATGGTATCTACGGGCACTACCCTTGGGTCGCCATCACCAATAATGAGCAGTATTCGGGTGAAAGTGCTGTCCACAACCTCGCCCTCAATGTGGCAATGGAGCTTATTATTATTACTTATGTTCTCCTGCGCAAAGCCACAGAGAGTGGCAAACGCAATAATGATGGTTGATATAAGTTTCTTCATATTCAGTTTACATCGTTAATATTCTTATTTCAAAAGTTGCAGTATTGCTTCACGTACACTTGTTGGTGAACTGGGTCGTGGTGCTTTGTTGCTGGCAATGTTGCCGTCGGGGGCAACAAGCAGGAATGTCGGGAAT
>JAZTXR010000037.1:0-7090 GCA_045636545.1 Bacteroidaceae bacterium | reverse complement strand
AGGAGACTGTATAAAAAGGAATATGGCTTGAGTAAGGCAAAATTGCCTTTCAACTCTTTTACAAGCATTTATCCAGGGTATGAATCTATTCTATTGCACAGAAATGACTACATAGGAACTTGGAGTAACCAGATTGTTCTGGCCTCATCGGACGGTGATTGTATAGTCTATATTCCGGTCATTAGCCGGTATGCCGATGCTTGGTTGAATAATAATATTTCAGACGTCAAGGAATTTGTTGCGGTGGATGTCGTGTGCAACAGGGATGATATAAACTATTGGCAAGTAAAGATTTCCGGGGAGGATATCAACAGAATAATTGATGAGAATGTAACGGTGTACGAAGATGACCCATACACCGCACAATGTGGAGCCGATGTAATGCTGCTATGCAAATTCCCCTACAGAGAAAAAATCTGCACTTATGGTAAGGGGGGATATATCTCCATTCACGAGGAGTACCCCCATTACTATACACTTGATATTTACAAAGAGGGGCACAAACCCATTGAAATGCATCTGTTTGTTAACGACAAAGGCTCTGACAAAATAGACAGCTACCTGTCAAATATATGTGGCTCTTTGAAGTTTTAGACAAACTCAAGAGTGTGAACATACAAGAAATATTTATAAAAAGGTTGTACGCGTACAACCTTTTTATTGTTACATGACATCTTCACGTTTTTTCAATGGGTCTACTGCTATATCATTACCTCAATTTAACATTCCTGCAATGAACACTAAATTCAAAATCGCGTTGTTTGTAGAAAAACATTTATCTGCTACAAGTTTATGGAAACAACAAAAATCATTGCAGCGGCATTGCTGCTTTTCTTGGGCATAGGCGCTCATGCGCAGGAGGTAGGAAATGAACCAAAGGGCAAGGCCATAGTACAGATATACACAAATTTCCACAGCGGGTTCGGCGTGGTGAATGACGAGCGCGGCTTTGAGCTGGACCGCAGCTATTTGGGTTATGAATACAACTTTGGCAAAGGTGTGAGCGTGAAAGGAGTCCTTGACATCGGACAATCGAGCAGTGTCAACGACTACAACCACATTGCTTATATAAAGAATGCTCTTGTGAAATGGAATATCGGGAACTTTACCATGCAGGGCGGTATGATTGGAATGACACAGTTCAACTACCAGGAGATGTTCTGGGGCTACCGCTACATCTACAAGTCGTTCCAGGACCAGTACAAATTCGGCAGCAGTGCCGACCTGGGTATTTCGGTATCGTGGCAGATTGCCCAATGGATTGAGGCCGACGTTGTTATTGCCAACGGCGAAGGATACAAGCTGGTACAGGTGAATGACGGGCTGCTCTACGGTGTGGGCACCACCATCAAGCCGTTCAAGGGTATGTCATTTCGCCTATATGCCGGTCTCAATGAAGGCACAAGGGGAGAAAAGGATATCATTAACTATGCAATGTTTGCAGGCTACAAGCATAAGTACTTTTCACTTGCCGTGGAGTACAACATAATGCGCAACAACCGCCGTGTCGAGGGGCAGAACCTCTACGGTTTCTCAATGTATGCAACCGGCACCATCAACAGTTGGCTCGACCTCTATGCACGCGCCGACGGTCTCATGTCGAGCGACGACTGGAACAAGGAGAAGGACGATGTCACCATCATCACCGGCGCACAGTTCAAGCTTGGCAAATATGTGAAGATAGCGCCGAACTTCAGGATGAGCATCCCAAGCGCCGACAACCAACAGAACAGGTACTACGGCTACATAAGCTGCTGCTTTGGCATGTAAGGCATAGAGAGCTTATAATGCCCCAAAGGGCAAAAAGAGCGAAAAGGCAAACGCGCTATCCTTGATTGAGGACTGCGCGTTTATATCTGAATGGAATAAAACTACACTATTGCGGTTTCTTTGCCTGCATGTGCCACATATCATGCCCCAGGAACTTCATGGCATTCACACGCTCAAAGCCAAGTGAATTATAGAGAGCCTCGGCACGTGGATTTTCAAAATCGACAATCAGCCCTACCCTCTCATGCCCTGCGGCAAAAGCCCTGTCGCGTGCGGCAGCCAAAAGCGCGCCACCCGCGCCAAAGCCACGATATTGCGGCAACACGGCAAGCGAGTCGAGATAGAACTCACCAGCCGATGTCTCATCCTCAACAGCGGGCACATCACCGAACGTCTCGCGCATAAGTTCAAAAAGCGGCTTGCGAAGTTCTTCCAACTGCGCACCGTCATAGCCGATTATGGCTCCGACAACAGAACCGTCAACCTCAGCCACCAGCGCATTGCGGTAACTGTACTGCGACACCTCACGCGATGCCAATTCGGTAAATATCGGTGCTAACGGATGCGTATCGTCATAGTGCAGCGCCATAAGCACCACCCTGCCCACCAACGGAGCATCCGCAGCCACCGCCTGGCGTATCTTTATGTTCTCTGTTTTCATCAATTGCAGTTCATTCAATTAGAGGCAATATTTCAGCCTCAAAAATATCCTTTGCTATAATGCGGTAGTGCGGTGCATAGTGCTCGTTATATAGGCGGCTGTGGTGCACCGCATAGTGTCCCCCAGCCAACATAGCAGCTATAGCCTTTGCATCGGCTTCGTAATTTGGAAGAGAAAATTCCATTGCAGCAATAATGCTCTCTATCAGTTCCCACTCCTTTACCCAAGCTGCAACCTTGCTTGGTTGCACAGCTCGCACACTGCGCAGGAAGGCCGACAATAGCGCATCGGCCTGCACCTTGCCGCTTGCAATGGCAGCGAGCGACACACGGTAATAGTTGCCTTTGTAGCCTGTCGGTTCATACAACGGCACGTCCAACCGGTCAACCTTCTCAAGCTCACTATGCAGCCACGCTGCTGCGCGGGAACTGTCGGGAACTGCGTGCCCCGGCCCGAAGTTGTCTTGGAAGAAACTCTTATATATATCCTGCAGGGTTGAATGGGGATAATCTGCCATCATCCGTTCAACTGCCACGCGGACAGCGTCCGCATCAACGCACTTTGTCTGCGCGTGGGCGCAGACAAAGGCTATAGATAACAGAAGCGTATATGCAAGACGTTGCATCACTTGTCAATGCTTCGCAGTTCATATTCCCTTGAGCCAAGGCCAATGGCAGCAGAGTGCTCAAGGATATGTATTCCGTGGCGAGAGTTGATGCGCTCAATGAGAGCCGCAGCATCATCGCCCTCGCTCGATGGGTAGTTGAACACAAGGTCAACGCAAGCCTGATCAAGTGCAACAGGGTCGAGCGAAGCAAGTATGCCCACATCCTTCATCTCCGGGTCGGCAGGATGTCCGTTGCAGTCGCAGTCGACCGACAGGTTGTTCATCACATTTATATATATCATGCGCCCATCGAAATATTCATGCACCGACTGTGCGGCTGCAGCCATAGCCTCAATGAACTTATCCTGCTCGGCAGTGTGTTTCCAAATGAGTTCCTTGTCCTCAATGGCGCCTGCCGAATGGATATATGCCTTGCCGTTGGATGAAGCAATGCCGATAGATTGGTTCTTGAGCACACCACCGAAACCGCCCATTGCATGACCTTTGAAGTGAGCGAGATTCACAATCCAGTCATAGTTAAGCAGATTGGCACCCACAATGTTATACTTTATGTGGGTTGTATCCTGTACAGGGATTTTCACCTCGGCCTCGCCATCGAGCAGGTCTATTGGAGCAATGGCTGTGAAGCCATGGTCCTCGAACACCTTCAGGTGGCTCTCGGTCTCAAAACGCGGGCCTTTATATGCAGTGTTGCACTCAACAATGGTACCGTTTACCTTTGCAACCAAATCCTTTATGAGCGATGGCTGCAGGAAATTCTTCCCGCCGGGTTCGCCTGTAGAAATCTTCACCGCCACCTTGCCATTGGGCACCACGCCAAGTGCATCGTAAACCTTCACAAGCCCCTCGGGGGAGATATCGGTGGTCATATACACGACAGGTTTTTCAGCCACCGCCTCAACAACGGGGGCTGCAGCCTCGTTTTTGCTCTCAGCTTTTTTGCCGCATGAAACGCAAGCCATTGCCACTGCAGCAATAAAAAATAGTTTTCTCATATTCATAATTGTGTTTATCCATTAATTCACCCGCAGTGGAAATAGCGCTGCACAAGTTTGAGCATCTCCTCACGGTTGTCACCGATGTCGGCTCTCAAGGTGCGGTCGTCGTATGAACGCAGGCGCTTTATTATACCATCAATCATTGCCGGACTGAAGACATTGTACTCTTCGAACACAGCGCGCTGGCGCTCCAGACAGTCGGCACTCGCAGCGCAACTGTCGGGCAGCTGCTCAAACATAGCCAATTTTGACTCATTCTCCTTTTGATGGATATTCACGTTCACGTATGTGCGTTCGGCAATCTCAAGTGCATTCTCAAGTTCAAAGCCATGACGGCAAGCCACCGCCAAGCCGGCAATGAGCTGATACAGGTCGGCCGAGCCATCGGGTGAACGCATCTCCACTGTCTGCTTCATAGATGTGTCGTATTTGCTTGCGCCCTCCAACGGGTTAGCAATGCGGCACATGTCGCTCTTGGCAGCCCAGCCAAGCGGCACACGCACCAGCACCGAACGGTTGCGGTCGCCCCAGCAGATGTTTGTCGGCGCCTCCTGATGCGGTACAAGGCGGAAGTAAGATGTCGGGTTAGTGTTTCCGAATGCAGTTATCGACGGAGCAAGCACCATCATTCCGGCAATGGCACGGCGCGCATTCTGCGACAGTTTGCCCTCACCATCGAGCATAACATTAGCACCATCCCTCATCAGGCGCATGTGTACATGCAGGCCCGAGCCGGCCTTTCCGGCAGTAATCTTTGGTGCAAAGGTAACATCATAGCCATACTTGAAGGCAAGGTTGCGTATTATCCATTTTGCAATCATAAGCTGGTCGGCAGCCTCACAAGCAGGAACAGGCAAGAATTCAATCTCGTTCTGCTCATACACCATATCATCAATGGTAAAGTTGCCCACCTCGGAGTGTCCGTACTTTATCTGTCCGCCGGCCTGGGCAATATAGGCCATGCACTCGGTGCGGAAGTCATTGAATTTAGCGTATGGAGCCGACTCGTGATAACCCTTCTGGTCGGTTGCTGCAAACATTCCGCTGTCGGGAGCTATCACATAATACTCCAGTTCACCCATTGCCTGGAACTGCAGGCCTGTAACCTCATTGAACGCGCGGCACGCCTTGCGCAGTGTATTCTCGGGCGAACTCTCAAGCGGCTCACCATCCTTGTTGAAGTACGAGCATAGCATTGACAGTGTAGGAATCTCGGCAAACGGGTCAACGAATGCCGTGCTGAAACGTGGCAACACATAGAGGTCACTACTGCCGGCCTCAATGAACGGAAAGAGTGACGAGCCGTCGACACGCTCACCACAGGTGAGTATGGCATCGAGATACGCCACACTGTTGATGACAAAATTCAGTGTCTTCAACCTGCCATCTCCTGCCGGGTACATGAAATTTACCATCCTTATGCCGTTCTCCTTAATGTAACGCACAATGTCGGCCTTCGTGAACTCACAGCAAGGCTTTCCAAGAAAAGCCACCACCCTGTTAGGGCTTATTTCCAATGAAGTATCCATAAGAATAAAATTTGATAACCGTTTAAAAAACAACAGCGCACTATCGCACTTTGTTATACCGCAAAGTTATCCATTTAATCGGTATGACAAAGTGTTATCGGGGAAAATTTACAAATAACACCATCAATGGAGACCTGCTCACTCCGCAGCAGCCATACCGACAGCAGGAAATAGTGATAAAAACAATCGGGGTCCACTTCAAATGAAGTAGAACCCCGATTGTTTCAATATTTGCTTTCAGTAATTTCGTTTACCCTTTGCGTGCATTGATAATATAAATACCCATCATTGCAAGCAGTGCAGCGATGGCATATTTCCAATAAAATGGCTCGTGAAGGCACAGGCACGATGTCACCGCACCCACAACAGGGATAAGCGAATTGAAGATTGCCACCTTGCCAACCGGGTTGCAGCTGAGCAGTTTGTTATAGAGCGTGAAGCCGAGCGTTGAAATGCAGATGAGCAGAAACAGAATTCCCACACCGGCCACTGTCACCACAGGCAACGTACCTCCAAGCAAAAGACCCGGCAAAACCAGCATCGCACCACCTATGGCAAGGCAGTAGCCTGTAGCGGCAAACACGTTGGCATGGCGGCCAAGCCCCCTTGTCATCAGCCCGGCAAATGCCGAGCACAGCGCGTTCAGGATTATCATTCCATCACCCATAAAGGTAAAGCCGTCACCGCCGCCCCCACCGACATTAAGCACCAGAATGCCTGTAAAACCAATGGCACAGCCTACAATCTTTGCCGGTGTAAGCCTGTCGCTCTTGAAGAAGGCACACGCCAACAGCACAAGCATAAAGACACCAAGCGAGTTCAGGATTGCAGCCCTTGCACCCGCGCTGTGCGAAAGCCCGATGTAGAAGCATGCATAGTGAATGGTGGTATTGAGCAGCGCGTATGCCACAAGATAGCCCCACCCGGACACTCCATTGACACTCAGGCTCAACCCTTTTGAAAAGGCAATAGCCAACACTATGAGACCCGAGAGGGTGAAACGCACGCCTGCAAACAGCATCTTGCTCGCGGTCATATCCGGCGTGATGGCAAACTCGTCGAAGCCCAATTTGATGAGCGGATAGGCCCATCCCCAGGCCACGGCAGCCGTCAGGGCAAAGAGCGCCACCCATACGGGGCGCTGAAAAACAGAAACCTTTGTTGCGGTATTTTCACTCATAAAGAAACACACCTGAAATCCGACCGCGAAGATACGAAGAACTTGCGTAAAAAAGGCAGAATGAGGACAAAATGTGATAAGTGGTTGGTACAGATACCATTTTTGTGTTACCTCACCATATTGTTAATTTCGGTAGAAGGAGCCGTATATGGTGGGTATTAGAGAAAGAATTACTACCTATCTGTTGCCTTTTTATGGAAGGGAAAGTTGGTAGAAACAGCATCTTTAATCTCTTGCACATACCCTACAACAGCCACAAAGAACGCTTGTTTTTCCTATCATTGCACTGACAAAGGTAATCATTTTTTCTCGTTGGAAGAAAAA
>JAZTXR010000036.1:0-3609 GCA_045636545.1 Bacteroidaceae bacterium | reverse complement strand
GTTTTACACAGCAACCCTTGACACCTGCCGAATCCACCGATGTCGGGAAATCGGCCGGTTTCTTTCCCAGTCCCGACATCAGGAAACCGGCATTGGCTGTTGCCCACCAATTGAGTCGTGTGCCGTTGGCATCTTCCTCGTACCAGGTTGTGTACTTAGCGTTCTCAAAGTGCTCAAAACTGAATGTGGTCTCGGTATAGATAGGCGCTACAGGCTCGCTACAGACAGGGCGAACAGTTCGGCCGTCACACCGGCAATCGCCTTCGTTCCTGCCTTTGTAGCCATCGTTAAAGTACAAACTATAAGCATAGACACTGTAATTACCACCAAGCGACGATGACCAATACATACCATCGCTGCCATTGCCATCAACTCCCGTAAAGTAATGACCACCCACAGCAGGTAAGAAGATGCTGTTGCCGTTGGGACCGGTTACTTTGTAACCGTCAACGCCGTTCTGCTTTGTCCAAGTCCATGTACAGCTGTTGCGAAGTTCGTCTTGTTCGGCATTCGTAGGCATTCGCCAACTGCCACCCCATTTCACATGGGCTACATCATCCTCTGGGTCAAGAATGGTTTTATTATCAACAGAACCCAAATCAAGATCTTTACAATATTTGGTCAGCGTATTGTAACTTCCATTACACCATTTGTAGGTACTCCAGTCATAGTAATCCTTCACCTCGGTCTCGCCCCAGGCATAGTAATCACCACAATCCTCGGGAGTTGTTGCGCCAACGTTGCAGGAAGCCCACTTAACCGACAGACCAAGGTCAACGGCTTCATATTGTGTCCCGGCGGGTGGGGTTACAGGGGTGTCGGGGATTTCGGGCACACCATGAACCGCAAATGTCACACTGTCTATTTCAGCCACCGCGATACTGTCCACAACGTTGTTGCTGCGGTGGATGTACATATATTCTACGGCGCCATTCTGCTGTGCCGTAGCAAAAAGGCTTACTGTTAAAAAGAGGAGGGTAAATATCTTTTTCATTTTTTCCGGAATTTGAATGTCGTGTTGTTGAATTTTACAATGTAAATGCCAGCCGGGATATCATCCAGAGGTATTGTACAAGTGCCGCCAATGACGGCAGAGTGTTTAACGGCCACTCCGTCCACACTGTAAAGAGTAATTGTCCTATCATCGGTTATGCCACTGATGAGAAGCGCACCGCCTTCGAGTTTTACCTTTGCCTCTGCAGCTATGTTTTCAACCGATGACGGGGTGTCGGCAAAGTGCCAGTTCTTCACGTCACTGCGATTGAACTCCATTGCGGCTGAGGAGGAGACAATACTCAACTGTTCGCCGGAAAAAGTCACACGTGGGTTTTCGGCCAACAGGAATGTTGCATTGCTGCCATCGCGCAATTCAATGACAAGAGCGCTCTGCGCAGAAGCTGTCACCACTACAAAGAGCAGCAACATCGTAGACAGTTGTTTAAAAAGTTTCATATAATCTTAATATTATATCACAAATATAGTTTTTTTTATCAATAACAGTGGGGGAAAGCATAATTTCCGGCCCTTTCGGCCTTTTGAAATTCATTTTTGCCATTTTAAAATTCGGGCGGACACGGCGTGCCGTGTCCCTACATTTACGTTTTCACGGCTCACCTGCAAAAAGTTGGGGGCTAAGCAAAAAGTTTAGTCAATCTGTATAAGATTTAGTTGAGTTTATATCGTACTCACGTTATTTACTTACACAAAACAGCATTTCACCCTGTTTCCCGAAATTCAAAACAAAAAAGCGAACCCTAAATGGATTCGCTTTTTTGTGTATATTACTGAACAATTGAATTATTCAGCAATTGCAGTAGTGCTCAAGTCGAGCTTGAATGCACCGTTTTTGTTGGCATAAGTCATACCCCAGTCAGCCATCTGCATTACAAGACCATTGACAGGGAATGTGATGCAGAGGTTCTCATCAAGAGTACCGAAAAGACCTGCAGCCTTAACATCCTCGTATGATTTACCGGCATTCATAGCATACCATGCATAAGATGTCATAGAGAACATACCGTAGCCCCAGTCCATACCCATCTCGCACCAGCCGTCGATGTAAACACCCTCAGGGTCCTCACAGTTGAAGGTTATGTAATAATCCTTCTTGGTGTCATAGTCTCCGGGAGCATTGTAAGGGAACGCAGCACCGTAAGCATTCTTCATACGTATTATATTAGGATTCTCAACAGCCTGTTCTACCTCAACCTCATAAGTCAAGCACTCCAATCCAAATCCTGGAGAACCGGCAACGTCCTCTGTATAGAGAGCCTTACCGACAGAACTCCAAGTATACTCAATCATAATTGAAACAGTTGTGCTGCTGTTGCCTGTGATTGATGCATTGTGCTCATAGTAGTTCAAAGAGTCAACGACAAAAGCAATGCTTGCTGTGTGCTTTGCACCAATGGCTACATTTGCATAATCAACATCAATGATGAACTCTGCGAAATCCTTACCATTCTCAAATGTCACGGCAGCAGTATCATAAGTCATTGCAGCATTGTTGAGTTGAACGTCGAGTGGCAAAGTGATGTTGCCGTTTGTATTGTTACGGAACACCTTGACAACAACCTGAGTTACAGTATCTACAGGTGTCAGAACATAGTTGGATGCCGTCTGCTCAAATGAGTATGTAGGCTCACTTGTAGTATCGTATGCATCCCAAGCACCCTCTGTGCTACAAGAAGCGAAGATTCCTGCAGTCAGGGCGATTGCCATTGCTATAAATGATTTGAATATTTTCATAATCTCTGAATTTTATTTTTTGTTTTTCAAAATTTTCCCGCCCCGGCACGGGGCCGGGAAAATAAAGATTTTTACTCTGTAACAGGTGTTGGAGAATCTGCAGTCGGGTTATTGTCAGCCTCAGTCAACATTGCATTTGCCTCAATCTCATCGTGAGGAATCAGGTAAATCAATGCATCGCTACCTGTTGGGATGAAGAATGTAGTGTGAGCCTCAAAGCCTGCACCACGACGGTCCATATCCTTCTTCAGACGCATCATGTCGGCGTATGAGAAGCCCTCGCCCCAAAGCTCGATACGGCGCTGGAACCATACCTTATCCTGAACATACTGAGCTGTCAAGTCCTGACCCTCCTTAGCTGCGCAAGTGTACTCAGGGTCACGGTATGTCTTGACGAAGTTCTCGAGTGTAGCCGCACCTGTTGCAGGATCACCGGCCATTGCCTGAGCCTCGGCAAGGATAAGATACATCTCCTCAACACGCATAAGAGGAATATCGTTTGCGTTTGTAGAGGTATAAACCTCGTCCTTGTAACAACCGAACTTCATCTGTGTGTAAGCTGGGATTTGTGTCTCTGCCACGTATGCAGCCTGCTCCTCGTTGAGGTTAGGAGACTGCTGCTCCTCGTTCAACCACCAGCCCTTGCGTACGTCAGTTGCAGGAATCTGAGCGTAGAGAGCAGCATTAATCTTTCTCCATGCACCTACTGATGCATAACCATAGTTGAGTGAACCCATGTGTGAAGGGAAGTTACAGATAGCCGATGTTACAGGACGGTCGGTCTCGGCAACCAGGATACCCCACATCCAAGAAGCATCCTCAATGTCGCTGAAGCCCGGGTGATCAACACCCTCAACATCG
>JAZTXR010000035.1:0-45149 GCA_045636545.1 Bacteroidaceae bacterium | reverse complement strand
TGTGGTGTCCTTACCATCAGTTTTCCAAGCCTCCCAATGTGCGCCCACCAGACGGTCAAGTCTCTCCTTGCGGCTCTCGAACAATCGCTCACAACTGCAGAGCAGCAATATGGCTGAAACAGCAAACAGCAATCCTTTTTTTATCATAATCTTCCGTCATTATCCAAATTCATAAATGTATTGTACATCTCATTGTACACGTCATTGGAAATTCTCACTTTCATCACACGCCACAATCCATCATTGAAATGTTCGTACTGATAGAGCCCGTTTTCCCAGAGCTCTTTCAAAGCAAGCAAGGCAATCTGTTTCCTGTTCAGGTGGCGGTTGTTCGCTCCAATTCTGCGACCTATTGCATTGTTCAATAGGTCAACCACCATGTCGGCATCACTTTCGTTGTCAAAGACCCTTTTGTCGGTGTCGGCATACGGGCGTGTCTCGTGGGCCATTCCTGCACTATATGCAACTTGCGGGTTGTGCTGCGATGCAAGTGTTGCCTGCCAAATGGTGTGGCGCATTGAATTTCTCAAAGTGCTAAGATAGTGCTTTTCTCCATCCTTTTTATCTCCTCTGTCGAAATATTTGTCAATTTTGTTGGCAAATCTCTCCGATGCGCTTGAAAGGTTGTTGTATTTTTTATTAGTACCAAATCCAATGTCAACTGCGGCGGCAGAGTGTGCGGGACTTCTGAAGGGAAAGGCAAGTTCTCTTGCTATCTTTGCATCCATTGTCTTCTCATATCCTCTGGCAATGGGGCTTGTAAATGGGTTGCCTTTCATTCTCTCAACCCTTTCACGTTTTGCACTGTTTCTCTTTTTATTCTCCTCTTCCCATTTGTCAATATCACGCATTGACATGTAATTCATAAAGCCGGAGACACTCTGTGGCATAAATCTATTTGGGAAAAAATATTCGGGTGTGTAAGCTCCGGATGCAATGTCGGCCACATCTTTAATCACATCTAATGCACCTTTCAATTTGTTTTTCCAACCCTTAAGCTTTTCGTTGCCGCTTGCAATGCCTCCAGGGAGGGCATTGCTCTTTTGGGGCTGTGTCGGAATAGTTCCTATACGATTGCTGGCCGGCAACATGTGTGCGGCAAAATTCTGTCTTTTGTTTTGCCCTTGTCCCATAGGGCTTTCTTGGTTCCCGAAACTGAAGTAGTCCGCCTTGGGCTCCGCAAAACTGTTGTTCGAGTCCTTTTTCTCATTATCCTCTCTGTTTTCATCTCTCATAGGGTGATAAACCCAATTGTTTTCCGGCTGTTCTTGGTAAAATTTGTACATAATGATTTAATTGAAAATATTTTGAGTACAAAATAACACCAGAAGCCGATGATGCAAGTTGCTGAAATGCCACTTTTTTGTGCCAAGCCCGTGTTTATCCCACTTTACAAATAAAACGGCAATTCTTTGTCTTGGTATTCGGCGGGCGATATTTGGTTATTGACGGTAGTCTTTTGTTTTTTTAAATAAAAAATGTACTTTAGCAGAATAATAATCAAACATCATTTATGAAGAATCTGGAATTTGGCATACTCGCTTTGGCGACACTGCCGGGAGCATTGGCTGCCCAAGAGACTGCAAACACGGAGCCTTATTTGAAATCGCGCCCGAACGTGGTTATGATATATGCCGATGACCTGGGCTTCGGTGACCTTGAGTGCTATGGCGCGGTAGGTGTGCGCACGCCTAACGTAAACCGTTTGTCCTCAAACGGTGTGCGCTTTACCAATGCCCATGCTGTGGCATCGACCAGTACCCCATCGCGTTACTCCTTGCTCACAGGAGAGTACCCCTGGCGCAAGAGTGGGACAGACGTTGCTGCCGGTGATGCGGCAATGATTATCTCGCCCGACCAGTACACCGTTGCCGATGTGTTCAAGGAGGCCGGTTACACCACGGCCGCATTCGGAAAGTGGCACCTTGGACTCGGTTCGCAGACAGGAAAACAGGACTGGAATGCGCCAATAACGCCGGCACTTGCCGACATTGGGTTCGATTATTCATACATTATGGCGGCGACAGCCGACCGCGTGCCTTGCGTGTTCATTGAGAACGGCTCGGTGGCGAACTATGACCCCACAGCCCCAATATATGTGAACTACAACAAGAATTTCGAGGGTGAGCCTACAGGAAAGGACAACCCGGAACTGCTCTATAACCTGCAGTCGAGCCACGGGCACAACAACTCTATTGTGAACGGCATCGGGCGCATTGGCTACATGAAAGGTGGTGGCAAGGCTCTTTGGAAGGATGAGAATATTGCCGACAGCATAACGGCCCATGCCGTTGACTTCATAAAGGAGAACAGCGACACGCCGTTCTTCATGTACTTTGCCACAAACGATGTCCATGTTCCGCGTTTCCCGCATCCACGCTTCCGTGGACAGAGCGAGATGGGCTTGCGTGGTGATGCCATTGTGCAGTTCGACTGGAGCGTGGGCGAGATTGTGCGCACGCTCGAAGAGCAGGGACTGCTCGAGAATACCCTCATAATTCTCACCAGCGACAATGGTCCGGTGCTTGACGACGGTTACGTTGACCAGGCCGAGGAACTGGTTGGTGACCATTCGCCTACCGGTGGTCTGCGTGGTGGAAAGTACAGCGCCTTTGAGGGCGGTACACGCGTTCCGTTCATTGTCCATTGGCCTGCAGTGATAAAGGAGCAGGCTGTGAAGAATTCGCTTGTTTCACAAATTGACTTCCTTGATGTGATGGCAAGCATTGCCGGTGTTGGTGGTGGTAAGTCGCTCTCTACCGACGGTTGTCCCACAGAGGCTGCTACATGGTTCGGTGATGATGAAAAAGGACGTCCGTTTGCCATTGGTATGGCGCAGAACCATACTCTGACACTATGCACCGCAGGGTGGAAATTCGTTGAACCTAAAGGCGGTCCCACAATGATCCAATGGGGTCCTAAGATTGAGACCGGCTACTCGACTAACCCGCAGATATTCAAGCACACCAACGGTGAGTTTGACGAGAACCGGAATATGGCTTCGCAGAATGCAGCAGTTGTGGAGAATCTCACTACCCAGTTGGAGAAGATACGCAACAGACAGTACAATGAGATTGCAATAATTGCCGAGCCAGGCGAGACCATTGACCTTACACAGTATTTCGGAGAGCATGAGGGTGCTGTGGTGAGTGGTGACTTCATCAATGGCGATGCAACAGACCTGGGCAAGGTTGTCATAAGGGACGATACAGGCGACGGCGCGCATACCGGCGTAGTGGCAATGCCGGACGGCACCATATATATGTTTGCCGTAATCATAAATCCCGGCTACAATGGCGCATTCCACATCAACTATAATGGCAACCCGTTGTTCATTGGCTACAATACAACACACGACAACAGCAAGAACGAGGGCTATAAGCTGATTTCCCCCGACCACTATTCGACATCGGCTGCGGGTGATGAAATCTTCGTCATCAAGCCATCGGGTGTTGGGTACACGCTCACAATGCAGGGCAAGGTGCTCAAAGAACCAAGGCTAAGCGGTTGGGGACACATCATGTTCTCGGACAACGAGGTCGAGGCTGGAGTGTATCTTTTTGAAGAGACATCGACTGCCGGCATCTACAAGATACGCAGCAGCAGTGACGGTATCAACTATGTCAATGTGTATAAAGAGCACGGTGTGGTGGGCAATGACAAGGCTGTAAAGGCTGGTCTTGCAACATACACCATTGAGGAGGTGGACACTTACCCGTTGACCTTGTCTGCAGACGGTACTGCGGCGATATGCCTGCCGTTCAATGTGGTCATTCCCGAAGGTGTTTATGCCTACGATATGACGGTGAACGATATCCAAAGCAATGAATCGGGTGGCTACAGTTGTACTATGAGACCCATTGCCGGCCCTGGTGAGACGTTGAAAAGCGGCACGCCGGCAATTGTCAATGGGAGTGCTGGCATCCATCGGTTTGCAATAACAATGTCGGACTACGGAGCCGTGGCTTCTTTTCCTGAATCGCTGCTCAAAGGCAACTATGTAGAGAGTAGTCTGTCGCAGAGCGGTGATGTCAGGAAATTCCTGTTTGCCCAAAATACGTTCAAGGCTTTCGATGGCTCAAGGAATATTGCGGCTAACCAATGCTGGATGGAGTGCAACGTGGCACAGGCAAATGAATTTACAATAAGCTTCAGTGACCCCACGGGCATTGATGCCGTGCTCTCCACAGCACAAGGCGAGGACGGTGGCATATACAACGTCGCCGGTGAACGCCTTGACCGCGCCCAAAAAGGCATAAACATTGTAGGTAATAAGAAGGTTCTTGTAAAGTGAACAGGTTGTGATATTGTGGATGAGGGTGGCTCTAAAAAGTTACCCTCGTTTTTTGTATATGAATTTGTACAGGAAAACTCTTGGCAACTGCCTTTTCTTTTGCGATATTTTTAAAAGCATACAAACGAATTTGAGGCGCACCGCGGTGCGCCTCAAATTCGTTGTAAATCAATTGATATTGATTGTCTTTTAGAATGGCAGGTCATCAGGGTCGTTTGCAGCCTTGCTGAAATCGGGCACCTCGACCTTTGGTGCATTGATGACAGGTGTCTCTGCAGGTGCAGGGGCTGCACCGCGTTCTACTCTCCATGCGCGGATGTCGTTGTACCAACGGCCGTTGTACTCGCGTGCGTTGATGTCGAATGACACTGTTAGCTCGTCACCTGCCTGGATGTTGAACTGTGCTATCTTGTCTGCACCGAATACGTTAAAACACAATTTCTTTGGGAACTGCTCGTGTGTCTCCAATACGTATTCCTGCATTTTCCACTCGTTTCCTGTCTTTGATACGCCGCCTCTTTCGGGAAGCACTGCGATGATTTTTCCTGTAATTTCCATAGTTCTTTTAAAATTGTGGGCGAAAATAGTTCTTTTATTCGCGAAAAGCAATTTTTTTGCCTCATTTTTATCGGTTTCTATATATTTAGTTTATCTTTGTAAGTAATACGCGCGCGAGCGCGAAAATGTTGAACCGATAATCAATTAATTTTTTTATACTATGAATTTTACAGTATCAAGCTCTTTGCTGGCGTCTCGTTTGCAGACAATCAGCCGTGTAATCAATTCAAAGAATACAATTCCCGTGCTGGATTGCGTGTTGTTCGAACTCGAGGGTGGCAAGCTGACATTGACAGCTTCGGACCCCGACAACACTCTCAACACTTCGTTCGAGGTTGTGGACTGTTCCGAGGATTTCAGCTTTGCAATCTCTTCAAAAATCCTTATCGATTCATTGAAGGAGATTACGGAGCAGCCTATCCGTTTCGATGTCAAGAAAGAGACTCTTGAGATAACAATCTATTACCAGAACGGTAAGTATAGCCTTGTCGGGCAGAATGCCGACGAGTATCCATCGGCTGCCGTTCTTGGCGAGAGCGCAGTTGCCATCAACGTGCCTACAAAGGTTCTTTCAAGCGGTATCTCTTGCTCTCTGTTCGCTGCTGCCGATGACGAGGTGCGCCCTGTGATGTGCGGTGTGTATTTTGATTTCACCCCAGAGAGCATTACATTGGTAGCTTCGGATGGCCACAAGCTGGTACGTTGCCGCGACTACTCTGTGACGGGTGCCGAGAAGTCGGCTTTCATCCTCCCAAAGAAGCCTGCTACTCTGTTGAAGAACTTGCTTGGCAAGGACGGACAGGAGGATGTTGCCGTTGAGTTCGATGGTCGCTTTGCAATCTTTGATATGGGCGAGTACAGGCTGGTTTGCCGTCTTTTCGATGGCCGTTACCCCAACTACAACTCTGTCATCCCACAGAACAACCCTCACAAGCTCACCGTTGACCGCACTGCGCTCATCAGCACATTGCGCCGTGTGGCAATCTTCTCTTCACAGGTGAGTCTTATCAAGCTGCATCTCGAGGATAACAAGGTTGTCATCTCGGCTCAGGATACCGATTTCTCTACATCGGCCGAGGAGAGCATCGCCTGCAGCTATGACGGCGCATCGATGAATATCGGTTTCCGTGCATCGTTCCTCATTGATATCCTGAACAACACTCCGGGTCAGGATGTGGTGATTGAACTTGCCGACCCTTCGCGTGCCGGTGTCATTGTGCCTGCCGAGCAGGTTGACAAGCAGGAACTGTTGATGTTGTTGATGCCAATGATGCTTACCGATTGATTATGGAGCTGAATCTTGTCAAACCAATAATATTCTTTGACCTTGAGACTACGGGTGTCGATATATCAAAGGACCGTATAGTTGAGATATGCTACATCAAGGTGTGGCCCGATGGTAGGGAGACTGAGTATACAAAGCGTATAAACCCGGGGATGCATATTCCTGAGTGCGCTTCGGCGGTGCACGGCATCTATGACGAGGACGTCAAGGATTGCCCCACATTCAAGGAGGTGGCGCGCGAGATTGCCAATGAGTTCGAGGGCTGCGATGTCGCGGGTTTCAACTCCAACCGTTTCGACCTCCCCTTGCTTGCCGAGGAGTTTCTGCGTGCGCAGGTTGATATTGACCTTTCACGTCTGCGTGCCATTGATGTGCAGGTGCTCTACCACAAACGCGAGCCGCGTACACTGTCGGCTGCGTACAAGTTCTATTGTGGCGAGGTGCTCGAGGATGCGCACAGTGCGCTTGCCGATACACGTGCAACATACGAGGTGCTGAAAGCGCAGTTGTCGCACTATGATGATATGCCCAATGACATTGAGGCTCTTTCAAAGGAGTCGGCCTTTACGAACAATGTCGATTTTGCAGGCCGCATTGTATATGATGCCGATGGCAAGGAGGTGTTCAACTTCGGTAAATACAAGGGGATGCCCGTTGATGCGGTGCTCACCCGTGACCCTGGCTATTATGGCTGGATGATGAACGGCGATTTTCCGCTCAATACAAAGCAGGTGCTTACACGCATCAAGCTGCGCGGTATGTCAAAGTGATGTGACGGCAAACTGTTGCCGCAATTTGTGTGAAATATTGTTCTAAAAAAATAGAAGAACAGATGCTGAAAGGAAAGAATATCGTTTTGGGAGTGACGGGCAGCATTGCAGCCTATAAGGCTGCTGTGCTTGTGCGCCTTTTGGTAAAGGAGGGCGCAGCCGTGCAGGTTGTGATGACTCCCGCAGCCAAGGATTTCATCACTCCGCTTACACTCTCTACTTTGTCGGGACGTCCTGTGATGTGTGACTTCTTCAACGCTGACAATGGCGCGTGGAACAGCCACGTGGAGCTTGGACTGTGGGCCGATGCAATGATTGTTGCCCCTGCTACAGCTTCTACACTCGGAAAGATGGCGAATGGTGTGGCCGATAATCTGCTCGTTACAACCTATCTCTCAATGAAGGCACCTGTGTTCATTGCTCCGGCAATGGACCTTGATATGTATGCCCACCCGTCTACGCAGCGTAATGTGGAGATTCTGAAGGGCTACGGCAACCACATCATAGAGGCTGCTTCGGGCGAGCTTGCGAGCCACTTGTGTGGCAAGGGGCGTTTGAAGGAGCCCGAGGTTATTGTTGCGCGGCTCAAGGATTTTTTTTTAGCCAACAGTGCGCTTGCAGGCAAGAAAGTGCTTGTCACTGCAGGTCCCACGTACGAGAAGATTGACCCTGTCCGTTTCATCGGCAACTACTCATCGGGCAAGATGGGTTTTGCCATCG
Source organism: Bacteroidaceae bacterium (assembly GCA_045636545.1). Taxonomy (GTDB): domain Bacteria; phylum Bacteroidota; class Bacteroidia; order Bacteroidales; family Bacteroidaceae; genus HGM04593. Next base: position 37,522 of record JAZTXR010000035.1, on the reverse strand, counting down.
CCGAGGAGTGTGCGGCGCAGGGTGCAGACGTTACCCTTGTTGCCGGCCCTGTATCGCTTGAGTGCAGGAACCCGAGGATAACACGTATTGACGTTGAGTCGGCACGCGAGATGTACGATGCCGCGATGGGGGCGTTTCCCGCCTGTGACGTGGCTGTGCTGTCGGCTGCGGTTGCCGATTATCGTCCGGCAGAGTGTGCACAGGTGAAGATGAAGCGTACAGCCGATGATATGTGTATAGAGTTGACCCCTAACAGTGACATTGCAGCTTCTTTGGGCGCAGTGAAGGGTGAGAACCAGCTGCTTGTGGGTTTTGCGCTCGAGACAGACAATGCCGAGGAGAATGCCCGCCTGAAACTGCAGAAGAAGAACCTTGATTTCATTGTGCTGAACTCGCTTGAGGACAAGGGGGCGGGGTTTGCCTGCGACACCAACAAGGTTACAATCATTGACAGGAACGGCAAGAGCGATTTTCCGCTGAAGAGCAAGAAAGAGGTGGCAAAGGATATTGTGGCGCATCTGTCGAGACTGTTGCTTGTGCTTGCGTTTATGCTGTTGCCCCTGTCGGCAAGTGCCGAGGGCGAGGAACTCAATGCAAACGTTACGCTCAACGCTTCAAAGGTGCAGGGAACGAACACCGAGGTCTTCACGCAGCTCGAAGAGGCGCTGAAGGCCTTCATCAACGACCGCAAGTGGACCCCGAACATCTATGAAGAGGTGGAGCGCATAAACTGCAATTTTACCTTTGTGGTGAACTCGTATGCCAATGACGGCTCTTTCGACTGCTCGCTGATGGTGCAGGCATCGCGCCCGGTATTCGGGGCTTCATATACATCCACCCTGTTCCAGTACGAGGACAAGAGTATAAAGTTCAATTACCAGCCATTTGACCGTCTCGATTTCATAGAGGACAATCTCGACAACAACCTCACGGCAGTAGTGGCATTCTATGTGTATATGATTATAGGCATGGACCTGGATTCCATGGGCGAGCTTGGCGGTAGCGAGTTCCTGAACAAGGCGCTGACAATAGCCAACAATGCGCAGAACCTTGGCGATGCGGGATGGCGTGCTGGCGGCAGCAGCAATAACCGCTACTCGATAATCGACGATTATATGAATGGTGCCATGGAGCCTGTGCGTAAGCTCATGTACAAATACCACCGTCTTGGCCTTGATGTCATGTTCAAGGATGCCGATGGCGGGCGCAAGGCAATAACCGAGAGTGTCGCCCTGTTGAAGAAGGCATACGAGGATCGTCCTATGGCCTATTTTACAACTCTTTTGACCGAGTACAAGGTGGACGAGATTGTAAATGTATATTCCAAGTGTACCCCCGAGGAGAAAAAGATGGTGGTGGAGACCCTGTCGGACATAAATCCTTCACTCTCCTCGCAGTGGGACAAGATAACAAAAAGCAATAATTGAGAAGCATAATGCTTAAACATATATCGATACGTAATTTTGCATTGATAGAGCGTGTGGAGGTCGATTTCTCTGCAGGCTTCTCTGTCATTACGGGCGAGACGGGTCACGGAAAGTCGGTCTTCCTGGGTGCCATTTCGGTGCTGATGGGCCAGCGTTCCGATGCGAAGGCTATTCGTGAAGGTGCCGACCGCTGTGTGATTGAGGGCTGTTTCGACATTTCGGGTTTTGCCTTGCAGGGCTGGTTCGAGGAGAACGGACTCGACTATGACTGTGAGTGTATCGTGCGCCGCGAGGTGGCAGCTACGGGGCGCAGCAGGGCGTTTGTAAATGACACCCCTGTCTCTGTGGCACAGCTAAAGGAACTTGGTGCGCGCCTGATGGATATCCATTCGCAACACCAGAATCTGTTGCTTGGTGATGCCGGCTATCAGTTGCGTGTGCTCGATGTCCTGTCGGGCAACAAGGCGCAGCTCGATGAGTATAAGGCGTTGTACGATGAATACCGTTCTCTGAACAGTGAGCTGAAAAAGCTCAAGGAGACACTCGAGGGCAGTCGTCGCGATGAGGAGTGGCTGCGTTTCCAGCTTGACGAGCTGCAGGCTGCTGCACTTGTTGATGGCGAGGTGGAGACACTTGAAGAGGAAGTACGCGAACTCTCTCATGCCGAGGATATACAGGCAGCCCTGTATGGTGCCTGCACTGCTATTGACAGCGAAGGCGGTAGCCTGTTGCAGGCTCTGCGCGAGGGTGCTGCAGCTCTTTCACGCATATCGTCGCACTACAGTGCCGCCGATGAACTGGCTGGTCGCCTTGAGAACTGTTATATAGAGTTGAAGGATTGCTGCAGCGAGATGGAGCAGCGCGCAGGCCGTGTACAGTATTCGCCCGATAGGCTTGAATTTGTAGAGCGCCGTCTGGCACTTATATATGATTTGCAGAAGAAACATCGCGTGGAGACGGTTGCCGCGCTTTTGGAACTTGCGGCCGGTTTTGCATCGCGGCTCGACAACATTGAGTGTGGCGATGATGATATAAAAGCCCTTGAACGCCGTATTGCCGCGCTTGAAAAGGAACTGGCAAAAAAGGCGGCCGTGATTACGGAGGTGCGCAAGGCAAGCGCACAGCAGCTGCAGAGCGAGATGGTAGCAATACTTGTGAATCTTGGTATGCCTATGATACGTTTCGAGGTTGCTTTTGCCGCTACAGACGGTTTTACGCCGCAGGGATGTGATGCTGTCACGTTCCTCTTCTCGGCCAACAGCAGCAGTGCGCCGCAGCCGCTTTGTGATGTGGCATCGGGCGGTGAGATGGCGCGTGTGATGCTTGCTCTCAAGTCACTGGTGGCTTCAAGTACCAACCAGTCCACATTGATTTTTGACGAGGTTGATACTGGTGTGTCGGGAGTGCTTGCCGAGCGCATGGGACGTATGATGCAGCAGATGGGACGTGCCGACCGTCAGGTGCTCAGCATTACGCACTTGCCACAGGTGGCGGCTTTGGGAGCACGCCACTACAAGGTGCACAAGGAGGAGACTGCAAATGGCACGGTAACAGATATTGTAGAACTTGGACAACTGGAGAGGGTGCATGAGATTGCGCAGATGATGAGCGGAGAGCAGCTCACCGATGCGGCCATCAATGCAGCCAATCTGTTGTTGTCGCAATCATAAAAACAGGATAATATGGTAAATTCAAATGAAATGATATTCGGCGTACGCGCCGTTCTTGAGGCTATCGAGGCCGGTAAGGAGGTTGATAAGATTCTTGTAAAGCGTGACTTGCAGAGCGAGCTCTCGCGTGAACTGTTCGCGGCTCTCAGGGGGCGTACAATCCCTGTGGTGCGTGTGCCGGTAGAGAAACTCAACCGCATCACCCGCAAGAACCACCAGGGTGTGATTGCATATATCTCGGCGGTGGAGTATGCAAGCGTGGATACCCTTGTGCCCACTCTTTATGAGGAGGGAAAGGTGCCTTTCCTTGTGTTGCTCGACGGTATAACCGACGTGCGTAACTTCGGCTCCATAGCCCGTACCTGCGACTGTGCAGGCGTTGATGCCATCATAATACCGTCGCATAACAGCGTTACGGTGAATGCAGATGCGGTGAAGACATCGGCCGGAGCACTGCACATGCTGCCGGTGTGCCGCGAGAAGAACATCACCGATACATTGAAATACCTGAAGGCTTCGGGCATACGCGTTGTGTGTGCGACAGAGAAGGGCAAGATAAACTATACACAGGCCGATTTCAACGGACCTGTATGCGTGGTTATGGGTGCCGAGGATAAGGGTATTCCACAGGAGCACCTTGCGCTGTGCGATGATTGGGTGGCTATTCCGCAGTTCGGCAACATAGAGTCGCTGAATGTATCGGTTGCTACGGGTGTTATTCTTTACGAGGCTGTCCGTCAGCGTCATCTGAACGATTGATTGGGATGAAGAGGCTGGGTCTGTTGCTTTTGGTGGCGTGTGTGTCGGCGCTTTCTCTTTTTGCCGGCAAGTTGCCGAAAGGCGTTGACAAGGCGCGCCGTGCGGTTGCAAGTGTCGTTACCTACAGGCAGGGCATTGTGCAGCACAGTGGTACAGCCGTGTTTGCGGGCGAGCGGGGCGACCTCCTCTCTTCGCGTTCACTGTTTGTAGGTGCCGACAGTGCTGTGGTCATTGACCATAAAGGTGTGGCACGTCCCGTTAAATGCATTGTAGGAGTCAATGAGATGTTCGACTGCATCAGGGTGCGTGTGGCTGCCGACAAGAAAATTACTCCGCTTGCAATATCACCGGCTCCGGTCGTGGAGGGTGAGAGCCTTTTCCAGCTTGGCTATGGCATTGGAAAAGATGGCTTTGTTGAAGCCGCAGGCGTGGAGCGGGTCGACTCGGTATACTCTTGTGCCTATTACACTCTGTCAAAACCTATGGAGCAACGTTTCGTTGCCTTGCCTTTGGTCAATGCCGCCGGCGAACTGGTTGCCGTGATGCAACAGGCTGCTGCCGGAGATACCGTGAACAGCTATGCCATAGGTGCAGCAGTAATCTCAATGCTCGATGTCTCTGTTCCGGTATATGGCAAGGGTTATTATCGCTCGATGGGAATACGTACGGCATTGCCGGATAACAAGGAGGATGCCTTGTCCTGTCTCTATATGCAGACAATCGTCGGTGACAGCGTTTCGTATGGAAATGTCATCAATGATTTCATTGAACAGTATCCCGGTTGTTATGAAGGGTATATGTCACGGGGTGAGTATGAGGCCGTGGTGCTGCGTGACATTGAAGCTGCAGAGCGCTCCTGGGACAAGGCTTTTGAACTTGCCGTGAATCCGGCCGAGGTGCATTATGGCAAGGCGAAGGCTATAAATGCCATTATCCTGGCGGGTGATACAGTGTCGCATCCAATGTTGTCGTTCGCGAATGCTTTGAGCGAGATTGACAAGGCGATAGCTGCCGACAGCCAGTCGCTCTTTGTCAACGGAAAGGCCGAGATGCTCTTCTTGCATGGAGATTATGCCGCCGCCGCAGCCTGTTATGAGTCATTGGCTGCTACCGACATGCGCAGTGCCGAACTGTTTGCAAAGGCTTCGCAGTGCTACAGGCAAGTGATGGATTACGGGAAATCTGTTGCCATGCTCGACAGCGCTGTGGCCTGTTTCGATTCGGTGGCGGTGAGGTCTGCAGCTCCATATATCCTCACGCGTGCCCTTGTCAATGCTGCGGCAAAGAATCACCGCAATGCGGTCTATGACTTCATCAGGTATGAGAATATCATGGGTGGTACCCTTGGTGCCGAGTTCTACTATCTCCGTGCGCAGTCCGAGCTGGGTGCAAAGATGTATGCTCAGGCTCTCAATGATTTTGACACGGCAATATATCTTGACCCTCAGAATCTTGCCTACTACATAGAGAAGGGTTTGCTATGCTATCGTGTGAAATATTCCGATGAGGGTATTCGGATTCTGACAGAGGCCGAGCCGCTTGCTCCGGCTTCGCCCGATGTGCACTATCTGCTTGCGCGCCTGTACATACAGAAAGGTGTGGCAGAGGCTGCTGTTCCCCATTTGCATAAGGCGGTGGAGTATGGACATCCCGATGCAAAAGCCCTGCTTGAAGAACTGGAAAAGTGATTTTTATTATGAGGAACTCTGTGCTTGTTACGGTATTGGTGGCCGCTCTTTTGGCTGTGGCTGTACCTGTTTGTGCCTTGTCTCCACGTGGTGATGTGGCGATGTCTATGACCGATACTTTGCGCACCGAGGGTTATCTCAAGGGGCTTGATGCATACAAGGCTGGTGATTACAGGAACGCTGTGAAGCTGTGGCGGGATGAGGCAAGGCGCGGGAATCAGCTTGCCCAATGCAATCTGGGTGCCTGTTATGTGTCTGGCAAGGGTGTGGAGCAGAACTATGACAAGGCTGTCTCCTGGTTCAGGAAGGCGGCGGCACAGGGGAATGATGTCGCGCAGTGCAATATGGGCAACTGCTATCATAAAGGATACGGGGTAAAACACGATTTGCAGGAGGCTGTCAAGTGGTATAATCTTGCTGCAGAGCAGGGGAATTTGGTGGCGATGACCAACCTTGGTGTTTGCTACAGGTTGGGCGAGGGTATTGCTGCCGACACACTGAAGGCTTTCGATTATCTTTACCGTGCCGCTGTAAAGGGTTACCCGGTTGCCTGTAATGAGGTGGGTGACTGTTTCTTCTATGGCTATGGAGTGGAACAGGATGCCGATGAGGCTTTCGTCTGGTATAAGAGAGCGGCAGGGCAAGGGCTTGATGTCGCTCAATATAACCTTGCAATGTGCTATGCCTATGGTGATGGTGCGCGGCATGATGAGATGAGTGCTTTCGAGTGGTTTGAAAAGGCTGCGGTGCAGGGATATGCGCCTGCACAATACTCTCTTGCCGAGTGTTATCATAAAGGCGTTGCAGTGGCGAGAGACTCGGTAAAGGCTGCGAAGTGGTACGAAAAGGCTGCTCTTCAGGGGCATGTGGATGCCCAATATGTGATTGCCGGATGCTACTACTCGGGTGACGGTGTAAAGGAGGATCACTATATGGCTGCAAAGTGGTATGCCAAGGCTGCAAAGAATGGCGATGCCGATGCCATGTGTCAGCTTGCCGGTTGTTACTATTGGGGCGATGGCGTTGTTTATGATTACAGAATGGCAATTGAACTCTATCTCAAAGCTGCCGAACTGGGAAATGCCGAGGCGCAGTACTGCCTTGCCGAGTATTCAATCTCCGATGATGACGAGGAGGCGACTCTCATAACTGCGTTCATGAGGTACAGGCTCGCCGCCGAGGCCGGCTTTGTTCCGGCCTACAACAAGATGGGCAATTTCCTTTATCTTGGTCTGGTAGATGAGGTGGACTACAAGGAGGCAGTAAAATGGTATAGGATGGGTGCCGCGGCGGGTGATGCCGATGCGCAGTGTAACCTGGCGCGTTGTTATTGTCTGGGTAATGGTGTCGGGCAGGATTTTGAAACGGCTGCCAAATGGTGTGTGAAGGCTGCAGGGCAAGGGAGTGTAGATGCCATGTATCTGCTTGGCTCTATGTATTATCAGGGAAAGGGATTGCAGCAGGATTATTCAAAGGCTGTCCAGTGGTATGAGAAGGCAGTGAAAGAGTGGCATCCTGCAGCGCAGTATGACCTTGGGGTTTGCTACTTCTATGGCAATGGTGTGGCAAAGAACAGGGATAAGGCAATAAAATTGTGGAAGCTGTCGGCCGAACAGGAGTATGAGGATGCTGTAAAGGCTTTAAGGGATTTGAGATAGTGCTCCCTCTCATCGTTCTTCCCACTCCAGGCGAACTGTTTTCTTTGTCTCTTCGCTGATGCTGCAGCGTGCCGAGGGGCGTTCGTCCACCAGCCATACAATCTCCCCGTTTGCATCAATGACTACAAGTTGTTTCTCTTTTTCAATCAGGCTCTTCTTGCGGTCTGTGAGGTAGTCGCTCACAAGTTTTGTGCCACGCATGCCAAATGGCGCAAAGCGGTCACCGGGCAATGTCTTGCGCAGTGTCAGCGGCAAGTGCAGCTTCTCCACATCAAGGCAGGCTATAGAGCGCTCTTTGGGGATATTCCCGTCGAATGCCATTGTGGTGATTGACAAAGTTCCCAGTGCGGTTTCTGCGCACCCCTCATCCGGCAGCTCGGTCTCCTGTATCCCCACCTCTGTTCTTGGGGCTATAATAAGTCTCTTGCGGTCTTTTATAACACTCCACTCTGCCGCGTGGAACAGTTTGCCTCCTTCGTTTCTCATTGCGCACGTGATGTCATCTGTCTGTGCGCTGTTGAAACCGTATGGCGATAGAATCTCATGCAATAATGTTGCCGGTGCAACTTCTTCAGCAAGAGCCTCAATGTCAATTTCATTCCCATGTTTTACGCGTTCAACGGCTTCTTCAATGGCGTGACGGTATATCTTTTCGGCATCGCCGATGCGCTGTGCCGTGGCAGCAAGGGTTGCAAGGATTGAGGGGTTTATCTCGGATAGTTTGGGAATAACCTCGAGCCTTATCTTGTTGCGTGTATAGTCACTTGTGAGGTTTGTGCTGTCGGTGACGTATGCCTCGTCTCTCCATTTCAGGTAATCGATAATCTCTTCACGCCCAACACAAAGCAGCGGGCGCACGATATATTCGTTCTTGGGTTGTATACCTCTCAACCCCTTTATTCCTGTACCACGAATGAGGTTCAGCAACAGTGTCTCGGCCGAGTCGTCGCGGTGATGGGCAACAGCAATAGCCTTTGCGCCAATTGCAGTTCTGTGCTCCTCAAAAGCTGCATAGCGCTGCTCACGTGCTGCCATTTCAATGGAGATGCTTTTCTCACACGCATACGCTTCTGTGTCAAAATGCACGGTGTGGAGTGTTATGCCCAACCGTTCGCACAGCTCCCTGGTAAACTGCTCGTCGCGGTTGCTCTCCTCGCCACGCAAATGGAAATTGCAGTGGATGGCCTCGCAGTTGTATCCCAGTCTGTGAAGCACAACAAGAAGGGCTACAGAATCTGCTCCGCCGCTGACTGCTACGAGTGTCTTATCGCCCTGTTCCAGCAACCTGTGCTCGTCTATGAATCTTTCAACCTTGTGTCTCATTGTGCTATTTTGTCGCGAAGATAGGGCATAAATGTGTAAAAACAGCTCCCAATAATGGAATAATTGGTGAAAAGTAGCTTAAAATGTCAAAAAATGGGCTTCTTAGTTTGTTCTTCACAAAAAAAGTCTTACCTTTGTCATCGCTTAACGCAAGCAGTTGCATAAAGCAATCGGTACCTTGGATGAGTGGCTTAGTCAGTGGTCTGCAAAACCATGTACGGCGGTTCGAATCCGCCAGGTACCTCGAAGAGCTCTAAATGGGGCTCTTTTTTTGTTTCCTATAGATTCCTTATTTTATGGCCGATAATTTTTTGGAAAAGAGAATGGAGCAGTATCGCTCACGCTCTTCCTCCCCGAATGGTGCAAAGACGAAAGAGGGGCTTTCATCGCTTTTGGTGAAGAACCGTAGTACAAGGGGATACGATGCATCGTACATTGTGCGTGTCGACCAGTTGCGCCGCATTGTGGCGGTAAATACAAAACTGGCATCTGCCCGCAACCGTCAGCCATTACGTTTCAGGCTGGTGACTGTCGATGAGGCTTGCAAGGTTCTACCTTTTATAAGAATGGGTACCGGGTTGAGGGATTTGCATTTGCCGCTTGTGGGAACTGAACCGAATGCATTTATTGTGGTGTGTTCGACCATTGAACCGCGCAACAGCACGTTCGTAGATTTGGGTATCTCGGCGCAGAGTATGCTGTTGCAGGCTGTTGAGATGGGGCTCAACGGTCTTTGTATAATGGATTTTGATGCAGACAAACTTGTCGGTTCGTTGCAATTGCCATATAAGCCGTTGCTTGTAATTGCTGTCGGGAAGAGTGGGGAGAAAATTAAGCTTGTGGATATCCGTGAGGGTGATGACCACTCCTATTACCGTGAGAACGGTGTACACCATGTTCCAAAAGTGGTGGTTGAGGATTTGATAATAGAATGAGTGCCATGAAAGAGAAGAATGGTCGTTTGCTTTCGCTTGATGTGTTGCGTGGGTTTGATATGTCCTTTATTATGGGTGGTGAGGTTGTTCTCATTTGCTTAGCATCGCTTTTTCCAAATCTTAAATTTATTGCTGAGCAGATGGGGCACTCGCAGTGGGATGGTTTCACTTTCTATGACCTGATTTTCCCACTGTTCCTTTTCCTTGCCGGCATTTCGTTTCCATTTTCAATGGCAAAGCAGCTTTCAATCGGTAAATCCAGGTCTGCAATATCCTTGAAGGTGCTCAAGCGCGGCATGATGCTGGTTCTGCTGGGGGTAGTGTATAATGGACTGTTGCAATTTGATTTTGAAACTTTGCGTTATGCAAGTGTTCTTGGGCGCATTGGCCTTGCGTGGATGTTTGCTTCGTTGCTCTATATATGGCTCAGGCGCAAATGGCTGGTTCTGTTCTCGGCTGTTGTGCTGCTTGGTTATTGGGCTTTGCTCACATTGGTGGCTGCGCCGGATGCTCCCGAGGGGGCTTCGTCACTCTCTGTTGACGGTTGCATTGTAGGTTATGTCGACCGTTGCCTGTTGCCGGGTACGTTGCATAATGTGATTCATGACCCCGAGGGTTTGCTCTCCACTTTGCCGGCTGTTGTGACGGCGTTGTTGGGAATTTTTACGGGTGAATTCGTTCGTTCACGGCGTGTGACAAGTGAGTATAGAAAGGTGGCAGCAATGCTTGGCGCTGCAATAGTGTTGCTTGTGGTGGGGTATGTATGGAATTTGGTGTTTCCCATAAACAAGAATCTTTGGAGTTGCTCGTTCGTGTGCTGTGCCGGTGGATGGTCTCTACTGTTGTTTGCGCTGTTCTATCTTGTTGTGGATGTCATTGGATGGCGCAAGTGGGCTTTTCCTTTGCGTGTCATTGGAATGAACTCTATAACAATTTATCTTGCTCAGCAGTTTGTCGATTTCTCAAAACCTGTCAAAGCACTGTTCGGCGGTGTGCTTGAACTGTTGCCTAGGGAATACCATGCACTCGGCTGGTGGTGTTGCTATATGCTTGTGTGCTGGTGTCTGTTGTATTTCCTTTATAGGAAGAAGGTGTTCCTAAAGGTATAATGCAAAAAAAACGAGCCGTGTGGCTCGTTTTTTTGTTGGTATTGTTATGCATCGATGTTTGCGTATGTCGCGTTGCTCTCGATGAACTCGCGGCGTGGGCCTACATCGTCGCCCATAAGCATTGAGAAGATGTAGTCGGCCTCCTGAGCATCACGGATGGTCACCTGTTTCAGTGTGCGTGTCTCGGGGTTCATTGTGGTGTCCCAAAGCTGCTCGGGGTTCATCTCTCCAAGACCCTTGTAACGCTGTATGTTGATTTCTTTCTCGTTACCGCCTGCATACTCCTGGATGAATGCATCTTTTTCCCTGTCGTCATAGCAGTACTTCTTTACTTTTCCCTTTGAGCAGAGGTAGAGTGGTGGCATAGCCTTGTAGAGGTGGCCGGCCTCAATGACCTCGGGCATATAACGGTAGAAGAGTGTCATGATGAGTGTTCCAATGTGTGCACCGTCGACATCGGCATCGGCCATCATGATAATCTTGTGATAGCGCAATTTCTCGATGTTTGCCTTCTTGCTGTCCTCGGGGTCGAGTCCGAAGCGCACGCCGATAGCCTGGATGATGTTGTTTACCTCGTCGCTCTCAAAAGCCTTGTGCCACATAACCTTCTCCACGTTCAGAATCTTACCGCGCAATGGGAGAATGGCCTGGAACTTGTTCTTGCGGCCCTGTTTTGCCGAACCGCCCGCCGAGTCACCCTCGACAAGGAACAGCTCGCAGTTTGCAGGGTCTTTGTCCGAGCAGTCGGCAAGTTTTCCTGGCATACCGCAACCGCCCATCGGGCTCTTGCGCTGTACGCTCTCGCGTGCCTTGCGTGCGGCAATGCGTGCTGTAGCGGCAAGGATTACCTTGTCGACTACCATCTTTGCCTCCTTGGGGTGCTCCTCGAGGTAGTATGCGAGTGCCTCACCTACAGCCTGGTCTACAGCACCTGTTACCTCGCTGTTGCCGAGCTTGGTCTTTGTCTGTCCCTCGAACTGTGGTTCCGCAACCTTTACCGATACGATGGCTGTCAAACCCTCGCGGAAGTCCTCGCCCGAGATTTCCACCTTCGCCTTTTCAAGTGCCTTGGTGTCATCGGCATACTTCTTTAGTGTGCGGGTGAGTGCTCGGCGGAAACCCGCAAGGTGTGTACCGCCTTCGTATGTGTTGATGTTGTTCACGTATGTGTGTACATTCTCGCTGTAGCCTGTGTTGTAGAGGATGGCAACCTCGATGGGGATGTTGTTCTTCTCTGTGTTCAGGTAGATGACCTCGCTGATGAGCGGGGTGCGTGATGCATCGATGTGGCGCACGAACTCTCTCAAACCCTCAGTTGAGTGGAAGGTCTCGCTCTGGTAGTTGCCGTTCTCGTCGGCCTCGCGCATATCGGTTAGCGTGATGGTGATACCTGCGTTCAGGTATGCAAGCTCGCGGAGACGTGTTGCCAGTATCTGGTACTGGTATTCTGTTACTGTGAATATTGAACCGTCGGGCTGGAATGTCTGCTTTGTACCACGGATGTCTGTCTCGCCAATGCAGCGTACAGCATCGAGTGGCTTGCCACAGGAGTAGTTCTGCTCGTAGTGCTTGCCGTCGCGGAACACCTCGGTCTTCATGTGTGTCGACAATGCGTTTACACACGATACACCTACACCGTGTAGACCACCTGATACCTTGTACGAATCCTTGTTGAACTTACCGCCGGCGTGGAGCACTGTCATTACGACCTCGAGAGCCGAGCGGTTCTCCTTCTCGTGCCAATCCACGGGGATACCACGTCCGTTGTCCTGCACGGTGATTGAATTGCCTGGGTTGATTGTTACGTTTATGTGGGTACAGAAGCCTGCCATCGCCTCGTCGATTGAGTTGTCGACCACCTCGTATACAAGGTGGTGGAGACCCTTTTCGCTGATGTCGCCGATGTACATCGCGGGGCGTTTGCGGACTGCCTCAAGGCCTTCAAGTACCTGGATGCTGTCGGCCGAATAGCTGGCTGCTGCGTTTTTCTTGATTTCTTCGCTCATAATGTTTTATTACCAATATAACCGAACAAAGTTAGCAAAAAAAGTGCTATTTGACAAGCGCTTTGTACTAAATATTTTGCTGTTGTGCAATGTTGTCTGTGGGCTTCGGGTGTCGCTCTCTTGCGGGGAGTTGATAGTATGGTTCGGGCAGGTACAAAGACGAAAGGGCTGGACAAAATCCAGCCCTTTTACAGGTAAATATATTTGTTACAAAATTAGGCTAATTTTGCAATCTTGGCGCAAAGACCTGACTTGAGGTTTGCAGCCTTGTTTCTGTGGATGAGACCACGCTTAGCCATTCTGTCAAGCATCTTCTGTACCTCGGGGAACTTGGCCAAAGCCTCGTTCTTGTCGTTGATAGCGCGCAAGCCGCGAACTGCAGAACGCATATTCTTACCCAAATAACGGTTCAAAAGATTTCTCTTCTCTGTCTGTCTGATTCTCTTAAGTGATGATTTGTGATTTGCCATCTCTTCAATAATGTTTTTTAGTTTTAATTGTAGCCCATAGGGGAATCGAACCCCTCTTTCAAGAATGAAAATCTTGCGTCCTAGCCGATAGACGAATGGGCCATCCTTTGATGAAATCCCTTTTGAGGATGGCTTTTGACTCATTGGTGGCCAAAAGCGAGTGCAAAGGTAAAACCTTTTTTTGAATTGACAAACAATTTGAGGAATTTTTTATAGCTTTGCCTTGTAATTTTATCGTTTAGCTGTTATGGTTGAGAAATTCGAGGGCATTGTCTTGCGTACACTTAGGTATAATGACGGGCTTATGATTGCCGACATCTACACTGCACAACGCGGCAGGATGTCGTTCCTTGTTCCTGTGTCGCACAGCAAGCGCAGCAGGGTGCGCAGCGTACTGTTCCAACCGTTGTCAATGCTCACGTTCGCGGCGACGGTGAAGAGCGGGCGCAACCTCTCGCGCATTGGCGAGGCGCAGCCTTCCGTAATGTTTCCGTCGATACAGAACGATGTGGTAAAATCCTCAATAGCCCTGTTCCTGGCCGAGCTGCTTACCTTTGCTCTGCGTGAGAGCGGAAGGGACGATTCGCTGTATACCTTTCTCGACCGTTCCTTTACGCTTTTCGATAATCTTGAGCAGGGATATGCCGATTTCCATCTAGTCTTTATGGTGCAGCTGCTACGCTTTCTTGGCATATACCCCAATGTTGACGAGTTTGTCCCCGGGTGTTATTTTGACCTTGCACAGGGCTGTGCGGTGCGCGAGCATCCGTTGCATCCGAACTTCCTGTTGCCCGAGGATGCAGCCAACTTTGTGGGGCTGCTCGGCATAGGGTATGACTCAATGCACAGGCTTGAACTGAACAGAAAGTTGCGAGGTGAATACCTCGCAACCCTCTCTCAATATTACCGTCTGCACATTCCCGAATTCCCTGAACTGAAATCGGCTGCTGTACTGCGTGAACTGTTCGACTAATTTGCAAGTAATTGCTTTACAAGTGTCGAGATTGTCTTGCCCTCGGCCTTGCCGGCAAGCTGCTTGGTTGCCACGCCCATCACTTTACCCATATCCTGCGGGCCGGCAGCGCCTGTCTGCGCAATAATCTCCTTGAGCGCTGCTGCAACCTCCTCCTCGCTCATCTGCTTGGGAAGGTATTTTGTCATGACCTCAACCTGTGCGAGTTCCTCCTGTGCAAGTTCGGGGCGGTTCTGGCTCCTGTAAAGTTCTGCCGACTCCTTTCCCTGCTTCACCAGTTTCTGTATAATCTTTATTGCGGTGTCATCGCTCACGGTGTCGCCTGCTCCGGGGGCTGTCTTTGCCTCGAGCAGAACCTTTTTTATGTTGCGGAGTGTGTCAAGGGCAACCTTGTCCTTTGCCTTCATTGCCTCCTTGATGTCGTTGCTTATAATGTCAAACAGTTCCATAATATTTATAATTTAAACGGTTATTATGTGGTTCAATTGAATTCTTTGTCAAAGACTGTCTCGCCGACACTCTCTTCTTCATCCTCTTCGGCTGCGGTTGCAGTTTCTGTTGCGCTGCAGTCGGTGGTCACTTCACTCTCGTTCTCTGTGTTGATGTATTCTGTTTCGTCTCCAAAGATTGCAATCATCTTCTCCAGTTCCTGTGCCGTGCGGCGGTAGGTGGGTGAGTTGTCGAGCGCTGCAAGGAACTCTTCGTTGTACATCTCGTCGCCTTTGAAGATGTACATCTTGTAGTCGGGCTTGTAGAGGGCGTTGACCATCTGGTTGAGCTTGTCATCTTCCTCTTTTTCTTTCTTCTTCTCGGCAAGTGTTGCCTCACGCTCCTGTTCAATGATGGCTTTCACCTCGGGTTCTATACCAGGGATATTCTTCATTCCAAAGCCGGTGGCCAGCACTGTGACCTTTACCTCTCCCTCTTCAAGGCTCGGGTCCTTGCTGTAACCCCAGATGAGCTCGATGTTCTCGTCGGTGAACTTTGACATGAACTCCTCAACCTCGGCCATCTCTTCAACGCGGATTGGGGTGTTGGGGTTCTCGTATATGTTGAAAAGAATCTTCTTTGACTTGTAGATGTCGTTGTCGTTGAGCAGGGGAGAGTGGAGCGCTTTGCGGAATGCACGTGACACGCGCATCTCACCCTTTTCAATGCCGTAGCTCATAATGGCTACGCCACCGTTCTTCAGTATCTTCTTCACATCGCGGAAGTCAAGGTTTATGACACCGCGTGCGGTGATAATCTCGGCAATGCTCTTTGTTGCTGTGGTGAGCACATCATCGACAATCTTGAATCCCTCGGAGACCTCCATCTTGGGGTATATGTCAATGAGGCGCTGGTTGTTGATGACAAGCAGTGCATCCACGTGCTTCGATATCTCGATGACACCGCGCAGGGCCTGCTTTATTTTTCCTGTCATCTCGAACTTGAACGGAATGGTGACAATGCCCACGGTGAGTATGCCCTTGCTGCGGGCAATCTCGGCAACAACGGGCGCGGCGCCGGTTCCGGTACCACCACCCATTCCGGCGGTGATGAATGCCATCTTTGTGCCATCGTCAAAGAGCCTTTCAATCTCCTCGCGGCTCTCTTCGGCTGCCTTGCGTGCCACCGCAGGGTCATTGCCGGCACCAAGGCCTTCGGTTATCTCCAGACCAAGCTGCACCTTCTTTGGGATAGGTGAGTTCTGCATTGCCTGCAGGTCGGTGTTACATACCGCAAATGATACATTGTGTATGCCCTTGCGGTACATGTTGTGTACTGCGTTGCTGCCACCGCCGCCCACACCAATTACCTTTATGATTCGTGGCGCATCTGTCGGTATGGCAAATGGTAAGTTCTGTCTTGCTGGTTCTTTAACATCCATACTTCTGTATCATTTATTGGTCGTTATTCGCTGTTTCGTTCTCATATTCGGGATCGCTGGTTGCATTTTTTATCCACTCCTGAAAAAGATTTCCAATACCCCAACTTTTCTTTTGTGTTTTCTTTCCGGTTGGTTTTGCAGGCTCCTTCTCTTTTGTAGCTTCTACCTTAGGTTCAACTATCTCCTCCTTAATCTCGGGGGTCTCGTTTAAGGCGGGCTCTATAAAAATGGTTTCCTCCTTGCCTTCCATCTCGTCTTGGGAGAATATCTCGCCATTCTCCTGTGCGGCGGGCATCAAAGTTTCGCAGCAGTTTGCTTTTCCCTGTTTCAAAAGGCCGTAGAGCGCTGTGGTGATTACTCCGCTCACGTTTACTCCGCTTTCGCTCACGAGGTTGAACTGTGGCTCGGGCTTTATCTCGGTGCTGAAATCGGGCAGGAACTCCTCCAACAGCATGCTCAGGTTCTTGAGCTTTGAACCGCCGCCAGTGAAGATTATGTGGTGTACACGCTCTCCCGATTCCTCAATCTGGTAGCGCACGTTCTTGAGTATCTCTCCCGTGCGGGCATAGATTATGTTGTCCGATGTCTCGCTGTCAATGTCGTCGTTTGCATTGGTTGCGGGCTTGTAGCCACGTGTGAACTTTATTACCTCGGCCTTGTCAAGCGATATGCGTTCTGCTGTCAGGTCGCGTGTGATGTTGTTGCTGCCGAGCGGCAGGACGGTGAGTGTCCTGGGCTTGTCATTGCTGTAGATGGATATGGTGGTTGTCTCGGCACCGATGTTCACCAATGCGCATCCGTTGCGGCGCAGGTCTTTCGAGAGCAGTATGTCGGCATCAAGGTTTGCTGCGCAGAAACTGTCTTCAATCTCAATGCCGGCTTGCGCAAAGCTTTCGCACAATTGTGCAAAGAACTGCTCTTTCATCACGATGTTCAGGTAGTTGCACTCGATGTGCTGTGTGGGGGCACCAATGGGGTTGAAGTCGATGTTGCCGTCGAACCTGTACTCCTGTGTGTCTACCTGCAGTCTTTTATATCCATCGGGAACCCGGAATGTCTCCTGATTCTCGCACTCCATACCGTCTATGATTTCGGGTGTTATCTTTATGTATCCGCCGAAATCGCGTGCCACCTTTGACCTGATGCTCTTCATGCTCAGTCCGGCAAACGAGATATATGCTTTCTTTATTGCTATATCCTCCTTTACAACGTTCCTCAGGTCACTCTCCAATATGTTTACAATGCCGCTTATCGCTTCGCTTGCCTTGTCGACATTGCGTACTATTCCTTTTGATATGAAGCCGTCGACAGGGGTGCTTGCTGTTGCAAGAATCCTCATCCCTTCGGTGGTCTCAATTCCCACAACTCCCGAAATCTTTGAGGAGCTGACTTCAATGGCTACAATGTAATAGGTATTTCCCATATCTATTTCTCTCTTTTTGTGCAAATGACTTTGTTGCTTATTTTAATGTTCAGTTTGCTGTATTTGTTCCAGCCCACAGTGTTCAGCCCTCGTGTGTAGAAGGTTTTGAGGTTCTCCAGCTTCTCGTCGAGCTGTTTCACGCTGCCAAGTTCAATGATGTGGTCGCCGATGCGTGGAATGATGATGGCTTCCTTCTTCTCATCGAAGTGTATCTGCTGAATCTGTGCAAGCCAGAACGGGTCCTTTTCAATGGCCGATACTACGGTGCGCAGTTCGTTGCCGACCATTGCACTGTCAATCTCTCCCGATGCCACAGGCAGGCGCAGGGGCTTCCTTATGCCCTCTATCTTCTGTCCCTCGATGTCAACATAGTATGTGGCTCCACTGTTCTCAATTACTTTCAGCACAGGCTCGCGGCAGACGATGTCGATGACAATCCTCTTGCTGTTCGTCTTGTACACACGGCACTCCTTTATGAGTGTCATGGACTTTATGAAGTTCTCGATGTTGCTGCAACTAACACTGTCTATCGCCCTCTCCTGCGGGTGCAGTCCCTCCTCGTTGAGCATCTCCTCGATATCTTCGTTGCTTATGGTGCCCAGCCTGTTGTCGGCAATGTTTATTACAATGCCTTTGCAGTTGTCATTCTCTTTCTGCATGGGGACTATGACAAAAGCAAACACAAGGTAGCACGCTATTACCGCAGTGGCAATGTATGTCAGAATCTTCTTCAGCATTATCTGTTCTTCAATATCCGTTTCATTTCTGCAATATCGTTCTCAATGTCGCCTGCGCCGAGCGAGACAAGAATCTCAATGCCGTTCTTCTCCTTTTCAACGGTGGCGAGCACATCGGCACGGCTGCACATACTCTTCTCCACGCCGTCGGCAAGGTGGTCATAGATGAGCTTGCTGGTAACGCCCGGTATGGGTTTCTCCCTTGCGGGGTAGATGTCTACCAGAATAACCTTGTCGAACATCGAGAGGCTCTCGGCGAACTCCTTGTAGAAGTCGGCCGTGCGGCTGAAAAGGTGTGGCTGGAACAGCACAGTCACTTTTTTGTCGCTGTAAAGCTCCTTCAATGACTTTGCGCAGGCACGCACCTCGTCTGGGTGGTGTGCATAGTCGCTGATGAGCACCAGATCATCCTCCTTTATGTGGAAGTCGAAGCGGCGTTCGGCTCCGGCGAAGCTCTTCATGGCCTTCTTCATCTCCCCGGCATCGGCTCCGCAAATCTCGGCCATGGCCATTGAGGCTATTCCGTTCTCTATGTTTATGCTCATTGGTACGCCAAGTTCAACGTCATCAATCCTCTGCCAAGGCGATACATAGTCAAAGAGGATTGTTCCGCCGCCGATTCGTATGTTCTCGGCGTGGAAATCGCCCTGCTCACGGCTGTATGTGTATGTCTTTACCCCCGCTTTTGTACGTGGCTTCACCTCCAGGCCTTCGTGTATTATAAGGTATCCGTCCTCGCGTATCCTCTCGGTGAACTGCGCAAAGGCCTCCAGATAGTTCTCCTTGTTGCCATAGATGTCCAGGTGGTCGGGGTCGGCCGATGTAATTGTCGCCACGTATGGCTGCAGGTGCAGGAACGAACGGTCATACTCGTCGGCTTCAATCACCACGAGGTCGCTCTTGTCGGTTGTGATGAGGTTGCTCCTGTAGTTCTTTGATATTCCTCCAAGGAAAGCGGCGCAATCGACCGACGAGCTGTGCAACAGGTGGGCGGTCATTGTGGATGTCGTGGTCTTGCCGTGTGTACCGGCAGCACATACTCCACGCTTTCCCTTTGTGATTATGCCAAGCACCTCGGCCCTTTTCTTTATGGTAAAGCCGCCATCCTTGAAAAGGCTCCACTCCTTGTGGTCGGCGGGTATTGCCGGAGTGTAGACGACAAGTGTCGAGGCGGGGTCCTTGCACTCGGCGGGGACAAGGTTCGTGTCCTCTTCAAAGTGCAGTACGGCACCCTCTTCAATGAGCCTGTCGGTGAGCTCGCTCGGTGTGCGGTCATATCCGCCCACGAACTTGCCCTCGTTAAGGAAGTATCTCACTAAAGCACTCATGCCAATACCGCCGGCACCAAGGAAATATACCGCTTTAATATCTTTAAGTTCCATCTGCTTTTTTTGAATCTCTTTTTAACGTCCTGTTCTTTTCTCAATGTATGCATCGGCAAGCTTCAGCACCTTGTCGGCAATCTCGCTTGCGGCATTGGGTTTGCCCATCTTCTGTATATTAGTCTCGAGCAGTGCAAGCTTCATCTCATCGTTGACCGTTTCTATGGCCTTTTCTATGAGCTCCTCGTTGACGTTGGCATCGGCAACGTATATTGCCGCATCCTTGTCCACCAGCGCCATTGCGTTCTTTGTCTGGTGGTCTTCGGAAACATTGGGCGACGGTACCAGAATCACAGCCTTGCCAAGCAGGGCGAACTCCGAGATTGAACCGGCACCGGCACGTGACACTACAAGGTTTGCCGCACTGAGCGCATAGCCCATGTCTGAAACGAAATCGGTGATAATCAGGTTCTCGGGCTTTCCGGCTTCGGCAGCTCTTCTTTTCATCTCCTCAAAGTAGAGCTTTCCCGTCTGCCAGATGAACTGGATGTCACTGTTCTCCCTTATCTTCCCGATATTGGCAATGATGCCCTCGTTGATGCTGCGTGCGCCAAGGCTGCCGCCCACAATGAGCACGCACTTCCTGTTCTCGTCAAGGTTCATGGCTCTCATGGCCTCCTTGCGGTTGGCGCGCATCTCGAGCAGGTTCTTGCGCACCGGATTACCGGTGAGCAGTATTCTCTCCTTTGGGAAGAAACGCTCCATACCCTCGTAGGCAACACAGATGAGCCTTGCTCCTTTTGCAAGAATCTTGTTTGTCACGCCTGCGTATGAGTTCTGCTCCTGTATGAGTGTCGGAATATCCATGCTTGCCGCCATTTTCAATGTGGGGCCGCTTGCATATCCTCCCACGCCCACAGCTGCCTGCGGAGCAAACTCCTTGATAATCTTCCTGGCCATGCGCTGACTCTTGAAGATTTTCCACAATACCTTGATGTTCTTCAGCAGGTTCTTGCGGTCGAAACCCGCTATGGGCAGTCCCACAATCTCATATCCCGCATCGGGTACTCTCTGCATCTCCATTCTGTTGTCTGCTCCCACGAACAGAATCTTGGCATCGGGTTGCTTTGCCTTGATGGCATCGGCAATGGACAGGGCGGGGAAGATGTGTCCTCCGGTGCCGCCTCCGCTGATGATTATCCTATACTCCTTTTTCATAAACACAAAGTTTGTGGTGTTATACAATCTGTGGTTCTGTTGCCGGTTTTTCGTTTTGTGTGCCTGTGTATCGGCTTATGCACAGGATGAAGCCTATGTATATGCTGTTTATGAGGAACGATGTTCCTCCCTGGCTCATGAGCGGCAGGGGTTGTCCGGTCACAAAGTTGCTGACTGAAATGAACATGTGCAGGAGTGCCTGCGTGGTGATTATCATGCCTATGCCCATGGAGAGGTATGCCGTGTAGGGGTCATCGCATCTTTTGGCAATCTTGCCGCACGTGTAGAGCAGTGTCAGGTACAGCAGTATCACAAAGGTTGCACCCAACAGACCAAGTTCCTCTATTATGACTGCAAAGATGTAGTCGGAGTATGCGTGCGGTATGAAGTCGCGCTGGATGGAGTTGCCCGGGCCACGGCCTATGATGTGGCTCGATGCGATGGCAATGTGCGAGTATGTCCTCTGCTCATTCTCGTTCTCGTCATACTCCTCGGCCGTGATGGGGGTCGGCCTGAAAGCTCCCTCGAAACGGTGCTGCCATGTTATTATCTTGCTTCCGAAACGGGTATCCTTTATACTCTCGGGTGCAGACATTATACCGATGAATCCAATTATTCCTACTATGGCTCCAACACCCATTGTCTTTAGAAGAAGTCGCTTGGGGATGCGGCCCACGAACATCATCAGGAATATTGTGAAGGTAATCAGTGCTGCCGACGAGAAGTTCTCCTTGAATATTATGATAATTGGTAGAGCGCTGTACTTCAGTATCTCTTTGAAGGCAATTTTAGTCGCTCCCTCCTCGTCCTGCTGTGTGGCAAGTATCCTTGCCGTCATCATCACCAGGCCAAGCTTGGCAATCTCCATGGGTTGGAATGTTATTCCCATGATGCTTATCCAGCGGGCACTGTTGTTGAGCGTGGTTCCGCTTACCTGTGCCCATATCAGTCCAATGAGACCGGCCCAATAGAAGAACTTGCTGCCTTTGTCAATCCACTCGGCCTTTAGGTTGTGTATGAACCATGCAACGAAGATACCGCCCAAAAGAAAACACGTATGTTTTATGATGGGGGACCAGTAGCTGGCATTGCCATAGGTCTGGCGGCTTGTGGCGCTGAACACTTCAATCCAGGATATGGCGCAAAGGGTGATAAAGACAATCCATATCACCTTGTCACCCTTGAACAGTATCCGTTTCAGTTTATCTCCTCCCATTGTGTCTTATAATTTACGAATCATATCCTTGAACTGTCGTCCCCTGTCCTCGTAGCTCTTGAAGAGGTCGAAGCTTGCACAGCAGGGGCTCAGGAGAACCGCCTCGCCGTTTTTAGCCATGCTCTTTGCGGCCTTGACGCACTCCTCTATGCTGTGTGTGTCGGCAATCGGCAGGCCATACTCCTTGAAGAACTCGAGCAACTTGCCGTTGTCTGCTCCAAGGAAGACAAGCCCCGAGCATTTGCTCCTGACAAGTTCGGCAATCTCACTGTAGTCATTGCCCTTGTCCTTGCCGCCGAGTATCAGCACTGTCTTTTTCTTCATGCTCTGCAGGGCATACCAGCAGCTGTTCACGTTTGTGGCTTTTGAGTCGTTTATGTATTCGACACCATCAATGGTGGCAACCTTTTCGAGCCTGTGCTCTACGCCTGTAAAGGTGCTCAATGCTTCGCGTATAGTCTCTTTGCGGATACCTGCCACATTTGCCGATATGCCTGCTGCCATCGAGTTGTAGAGGTTGTGCTTGCCGGTGAGCGAGAGCTCCTCAAGCTCCATGTTGAACGGGGTGGGCTCGGTGAAGACAATCTTCTCTTCGTGTGTATATGCGGCTGCTCCCTCTTCTTTGGTCTCGGCAAACGGGTAGAGCTTGCCATGAGTGTACTTTGGCAACTCCTTGCTGATTATCGGGTCATCGTTCCAATAGACAAAGGCATCGTCGGGCTGCTGGTTCTGCAGGATTCGCAGCTTGGCATCGACATAGTTCTGCATGTTGTAGCCGTAGCGGTCAAGGTGGTCGGGGGTGATGTTGAGGAGCACGGCAACGTTTGCCCTGAACTCGTACATGTTGTCGAGCTGGAAACTGCTGAGCTCCACAATGTAGTAGTCCTTGTCGCCCTCGGCAACCTGCAGGGCGAGGCTGTTGCCTATGTTGCCTGCCAGGCCGACATCAAGTCCCGCTTCGCGGAATATGTGATATATGAGCGATGTGGTGGTTGTCTTTCCGTTGCTGCCGGTAATGCATACCATCTTGGCTCTTGTGTAGCGGCCTGCAAACTCAATCTCGGAGATAATGGGTATGCCGGCATTCTTTATCTGCACGACGATTGGTGCCTCGGAGGGTATGCCGGGGCTTTTTATTACCTCGCCTGCATTCAGTATGAGCTCTCTTGTGTGTCCGCCCTCTTCCCAGGGAATCTCCTTTTCGTCGAGCAACTGCTTGTATTTGCCGGCGATTGTGCCGAAATCGGACAGAAAGACGTCAAATCCCAGTTTCTTGGCAAGAACGGCTGCTCCGCATCCGCTTTCGCCACCTCCTAATATAACAATTCTCTTTTCCATTATCTTATCTTGAGTGTCATTAGGGTTATGACAGCCATGACGATTGTCACAATCCAGAACCGTAATGTTATCTTTGCCTCATGTAAAGGTCTCTCGGGGCCTTTGAAAAGGTAGCTGCACTCCTTGTCAAGCTTTTCCTCACCAATGTTGTAGTGGTGGTGCAGCGGGGCGCGGCGGAAAAGCCTCTGCTTCACACCCTTTCTCTTTCCCCTCTTGTAGTATGCAACCTGTGTCATTACCGAGAGGTTCTCGGCAACGAATACCCCGCACAGCAGCACCAGGAGAATCTCCTTGTGTATGAGTATTGCAATCACTGCAATTATACCACCGATGGAGAGGCTGCCCGTGTCGCCCATGAAAACCTGGGCGGGGAATGCATTGTACCACAGGAAGCCTATGAGGGCGCCTATGAATGCAAAGGCGAATATCACGACCTCCTCGCCTCCCGGCAGGTACATTATATTAAGGTATTCAGCCCACTCAAGGTGACTCGATGCGTATGCCAGCACGGCGAGTGCCACACCAATTATGGCTGCGTTGCCGGCGAGCATTCCGTCCATGCCGTCATTAAGGTTCGCGCCGTTGGAGACGGCTGTTACGGCAAGCACGGTCACTATGACAAAGAGAACCCATCCGGCCTCTTCTTTGTAGTCGCCGCAGAACGACATTACCTCGCTGTAGTTGATGTCATGGTCTTTTACAAACGGTATGGTTGTCTTGTTCTCCTTTGTGGCCTTCTGGCTCAGCTGTACGCTCTTCACTCCGTCGATTTCTACTGTCCTGTTGTCGCGCATCACAGCCTGCGGGCTAAAACAGAGGGTGAGTCCAATGACAAGTCCCAGCCCAATCTGTGCCGCAATCTTTGTCTTGCCCGATATGCCGTCCTTGTTCTTCTTGAATGTCTTGATATAGTCATCGGCAAAGCCCAGCACTCCCAGCCATACTGTGGTTATTATGAGCAACAGCATGTACACATTGTCCAGTCGGCCAATGAGCAGGCAGGGCACAAGAATGGCAATTATTATGATGAGGCCTCCCATTGTGGGCACGCCGGCTTTCAGGTTGTTCTTGTCATACTCGCGCAAGGTCTCTGTTATCTGCTTCTTCTTGAAATATTTTATAAGATAGCTGCCGAACCATGCCGACACAAGCAGCGAAATGACAATGGTGAGCATTGCACGGAATGATGTGT
Organism: Bacteroidaceae bacterium; assembly: GCA_045636545.1. Taxonomy (GTDB): domain Bacteria; phylum Bacteroidota; class Bacteroidia; order Bacteroidales; family Bacteroidaceae; genus HGM04593. The sequence continues at coordinate 13,188 of JAZTXR010000035.1, read as the reverse complement.
ATTGCATGAGGCGCGCTCCGGGCATGCCTGATTTTGCAAGTATGTCGAAAATGTAGTACAGCATATCCTTTTACTGGTTGAAAATCCCGTTCAAAACTTCCTTATCGTCAAAATGGTGCTTGACACCCTGTATCTCCTGATAGTTCTCGTGTCCCTTGCCTGCAACCACAACCACGTCGCCATTCTGTGCAAGGGCGCAGGCTGTCCTTATGGCCTCCCTGCGGTCAACGATAGCAATGGTCTTTTTCCTCTGCTCGTCATTGAGCCCTGCAAGCATATCGTTGATTATATCCTGCGGCTCCTCGTAGCGTGGATTGTCCGATGTGAGGATTACCCTGCTGCTTGCCTTTGCTGCCTCGGCTGCCATCAGCGGGCGTTTGCCCTTGTCGCGGTTACCGCCGGCACCCACAACGGTTATGATGTTGCCACGGCCGCGCAACACGTCATTGACTGTGCCGAGCACGTTCTTTATCGCATCGGGGGTGTGGGCATAGTCTACTATGGCCGAGAAGCCTTCGGGTGAGCGCAGTGTCTCGAAACGTCCCGATACGGGTTTCAGTGTACTCATTATACGCAGCACCTCCTCGGGTTCCTTGCCAAGTTCAATTGCGGCGCCATATATTGCAAGCAGGTTGCTGATGTTGAAGCGTCCGGTGAGCAGTGTGGCGAACTCGCGGTTGTTGAACTCGAGCAGCATGCCGTCGAGGTGTGTCTCCAACAGACGTGCCCTGTAGTCGCATATGGTGCGTGTCGAGTAGTTCTTTATGTCGCCACGGCAGTTCTGTACCATCACTGTGCCGTTCTTGTCATCGAGGTTTGTTATGGCGAACGCGTTGCGTGGCAGGTTGTCGAAGAAACTCTTTTTTGCCTTCAGGTAGTTCTCCATGTTCTCGTGATAGTCCATGTGGTCACGTGTGAGGTTCGTGAATATGGCTCCGGTAAACTCCAGTCCGCCGGTGCGCTCCTGGGCAAGGGCGTGTGAACTCACCTCCATGAAGGCATATTCGCAACCGGCCTCCACCATCTGCGCCAACAGCCTGTTGAGTGATATGGCATCGGGGGTAGTGTGTGTCGAGGGGTGTGCCTCGCCGTCGATGTAGTTGCATACCGTTGAGAGCAGACCGCAGCGGTGTCCCATCTTGCGGAACAGCTCATAGAGCAGGGTGGCAATAGTTGTCTTGCCGTTTGTGCCTGTCACTCCCACCAGTTTCAGTTTCTGCGACGGGTTGCCATAGAATGTGGTTGCAAGTTTACCCATGACACTCTGCACATTGGGGAATGTGATGTATGCTACGTTGGGCGAGAGCTTGTCGGGTGTCTTTTCGCACACTATTGCCACGGCACCCTTCTCCTCGGCTGCTGCAATGTATTGGTGTCCGTCGGTCTGCGTGCCTCGCACGGCGATGAACACATCGCCTCTCTTCACAAGGCGCGAATCAATGTTTATACCCTGAATGTCAACCTCTTCCTTTGGCAGTACCATTCTGGTGCATTGTGTCTCTCTTAACAGTTCGCTCAGTTTCATTATAGGTATGATGTTTTCTTTGTTTTACGTCTTATGGTCTCAATTTGAGGATTACGGTGTCGCCATCCGTTGCCAGTTCCCTGACGGTGCCGTAGCCATTTAGCTTCACCTGCAGGCCGTTCTTCTGCAGCAGGTATGCCGCATCCTTTGCTCCCATTCCCGTCACGTCGGGGATTCCTTTTTTGTAGTATGTGATGTTTTCCCACTCCTTGTCTTTGTCAATTGTGGGTATTGTATCGAGCAGGCCAATCTCCTTGAGCAGATAGCCGTCGTCGCTTCTGTTGCCTCTTTTTGTCTTGGGCTTAGCGGCGTGTTGCTTGTCAACGGCGTTCTCTATCGGGCTGAAGAATCTCTCGGTCATGATTTTCTCGGCAATCTCCTTGAATGCAAGAGCCGATGTGCTTCCGCCACCATAGTTGTTGGCAGCCTGTTCGGCAGCAGGGCGTGGGTCTATGTCCTTGTCGTACATCATCTGCACGATAAGGGTGTACTCCGGTGCTTCGGCGGGGAAGAAACCACAGAAACTCATCAGTTTCTTGTTGCCGTCATACGCCTTTGCCGTACCTGTCTTTCCGGCAATGGTCATGATGTCCGAATATGCGCCCTTTCCTGTACCGTCGCGTTTGCCATATCTCCAGTCGCTCTTGTTCACAGTGATGCTCTTGCCGTTGACAACGGCTGTCAGCATGGCTGTTACGGTATCTGCGACCTCTTTTGGGAAAAGCCTCTCGTTTATTACCTCTGTGGGGTACTCCTCTACAATCTCGCCGTTGTCGAGTATGGCCTTTACCAGTCGTGGCTTCATCTGCTTGCCACCGTTGGCAATGGTGTTGTAGAACGATACGATGTTTATGGCTGTCATTCCCACCGCATAGCCGTATGACATTGAGTTGAGGCTGTATGCATTCCATCTCTTTGTGCCGGGGAGCGTGAGGTATGGTGTCGCCTCGTTGTCGGTGATGTGGTAGTTCTCGGTAAGACCGAAGCGCTGCAGTGTGTTGGTGTACTCCTGCGGGTCGTTCGAATAGGCTTTCTTTATGAACTGCACCATACTTATGTTCGAGGAGTACATCATCGCATCGGTCATGCTGTATTTGCCGGTGCCGTTGTCGCGGTACATCTCGTCATGTATCCTGTGCCCGTTGAAGCTGTGTACTCTCGATTCGTATGCAATGACTGAATCCTTTGTGGTGAGTTTGCCGTCGGCAAGCATTGCCGTCATTGCCACGGTCTTGAATATCGAGCCCGGTTCGTTGAGGTCGCACAAGGCGTGGTTGGCGGTCTGGTTGTACTTTATGTTGCCGATGGTGTCAATGTACTCTATTCTTCCGCTCTTCTTCTCCATTCTTGACAGGTTGACGATGGCTTTTATGTCGCCTGTCTTTGTCTCCATCAGTATTGCCCAGCCGGCGGCAAGGTGCTTCTCCCTGAGCACGCGCTCCAATGCGTTATGACAGATGTCGAGCATCTGTGTGTTGAGGGTGGTCTGCACGTCATATCCGTTCACGGGCTGTTTCTCCTCGCGCAATATGTACTTGCCACGGAACTTGGCCTTTGTTCCCGACCCCGGCTCCCCTTTGAGGAAGTCATTGTACTTCATTTCAAGGCCGTTCACCTCGTCGACCTTCTTGCCGTCAATCTCGACGCTCCTTACAATGCCGAACGTACTGTTGCCGGTATTGCCAAGGATGTTCTTACGTTCAATTGTCTCCCGTGTGTAGCAGCCGCTCAGGGTCTTGCCCTCCCTTATGATTGGCAACTCCTTTATCTTGCGGTATTGTGAGTATGAGATGGCACCCCTGTAGGGCTGGAATCCTCCTTTTTTTCTTCCCGTCTTCTTGCTCGGGGTCAATCCAATCCTGAAACGTGCCTCAAGCTCCTCGACACTTGTGCCGGGCAGTATCTCGTCGAGCCCTGTGCAGAGCGCCCTGAGGTCTTTGTTCCAGATAGAATCCCTGCGGGCATTGATGGTCTTGGCTTCCTCGGGGTTGTCCTTGTTTATATATTCAAAGTCAAAGAGCAGCCTGTAGCGTGGCAATGTGCTCACAATCAACCCGCCGTTGTCGTCAAGGAAATTGCCTCTGTGTGCCTCTATGGGGACATTGTATTTTATGTTCTTCTCCTTTATCTTGTTCCAGTCATCGCGCTCAATGAACATTATGATGGCAGCCTTGCCTATGATGATTATTCCTGCCAGTGTGAACAGGAATATCACAAGCAAGTTGAAACGGAGAACGGCGTTGTCGCGGAAGCGGAACGTGTTCTCTCTCTCTTCTGCCGGTGTCTTTTCTTTGAAGAAGTTGAGCATTGTCAATCGTTTTTGTCTATTCTATAAGGTGGCTTTGAGAGGGTCTGGAAATCGCTGCCCTTCTCGTCAAGGAGTTTCTCTATCTCTGAAAGCCTGCACTGATAAGCAAACTCGCTCTTTATCGTCAGCAGGTTGTTCCTTATCTCGTTCTTTCTCTTGTTGAGCTTGTATATCTTCATTATCTCCTGTTCGTGCTGGTAGCGGTTGCTCACGTAGAGGAAACTGTAGAGGACAATAAGCCCCATGAGCATTGCATTCTTCGTGAATATGTCACTTGTGAATATGCGGCCTCCCATAATGTAGTTGAAGAGGCCCTCTTTCCTTTTTTTCTTTTTCTTGTTGCTCATGGTGTTCTCTACTTCTTTATTGCAATCCTCAATTTTGCACTGCGCGAACGTGGGTTGCGCTCCATCTCCTCATCGGTGGGGGCAATGACTTTCTTCATGTCGAACGGCGATGTGCTGTTGCCGTAGAAGTCCTTCTCCACCTTTCCCTCAAAGTTGCCGCTCTTCATGAAGTTCTTCACTATGCGGTCCTCAATAGAGTGGTAGGTTATCACCACCAGGCGGCCGCCGGGTTTCAGCAAATCCTTTGCTCCTGTGAGCATCTCCTGCAGTGCCTCAATCTCCTTGTTTATCTCTATGCGCAGAGCCTGGAAAATCTTTGCCATCTCTTTCTTCTCGCGCTGTGGCGGGCAGAACGGCTTTGCTATCTCAATGAGCTCGTTCACTCGCCTTATCGGCTTCTCGGCTCTTGTCTTCACAATCTTTGCCGCAAGTTTGCGTGCGCAGTTCAGCTCGCCATAGAACTTGAAAATACGTGTAAGCTCCTCCTCGGTGGCGCGGTTCAGCAGGTCGGCAGCAGTCTCGCCGCCGCGCTTGTTCATGCGCATGTCAAGGTCGGCATCGAAACGGAACGAGAAACCGCGTGTCTCGTCATCAAAATGGTGCCCCGAGACTCCAAGGTCGGCAAGTATGGCATCCACCTTTGTGGCGTTGTGGTAACGCATGAAATTGTATATGAACCTGAAATTACCCCGCACGAAAGTAAAGCGCTTGTCATCGGGGGCATTCTGCTCGGCATCGGCATCCTGGTCAAAACTGTAGAGGTGGCCTTTTGCACCCAGTCGCGAGAGTATCTCGCGTGAGTGTCCGCCGCCACCAAAGGTGACGTCTATACACGTGTCGTTTGCGGCAATCTCCATTCCGTCAACACTCTCTTTCAGCAGTACCGGGGTGTGGTAAACGTCGGGGTTATTCATTGCTTGCTCCTTTCTCTGTCATTATCTTTTCAAGTTCACGGCCAAAGTCGGCGGGGTTCATGAACGGCTTCTCCAGCTTTTCCTTTGCCCATATTTCGATGGTGTCGTCCATGCCTATGAACCTTACCTCCTGGGTGATGCCGGCCATTGCCATATATCTTTTGGGCAGCAGTATGCGCCCGTTGCTGTCGATGCACAGCTCGTCGACATCAGAGACGAACTGGCGGAAAATCATCTGGTGTGCAGCGTTCCAGCGGTCGAGGCGGCTGCGCAGCAAGTCGAGCTGTCCGTTCCAGCTCTTTTCGGGGTACAGCACAAGGCAATCCTGGTACACGTCCTTGCGCAGCATCACCTTTTCGCAACCGGCCTCTTGCAGGATGCGGCGGAAACAGGCCGGGAGGAAAACCCTTCCCTTGCTGTCGCTCTTTGCCTCTATGTTGCCAATGAAACGCATACTTTTAGCCTTAATATAATATCCGTTCCAAAATTACACAATTCCCCACAATTCCCCACAATTTTGCAAAACAAAATTAAAATAAAGTTTTCAACAGCCTGTTAAGAACTTGTACAGTCTTCCTTTCCCGCTTTATTGTGCTGATGTATAGCTTGTTAATCCGCAACGTTGCCGGTGGGGCGTGAGGCATGTGTTCGCTTCAAAGTTATTGCTTGACGGTATTGCACAGCATAGGCAAAAGAGCTACTTTTGCGGAAAACAAAACATTTCTTACCATGTCAGGATTTAAAGTCACACTTGCAGCCCTGCTGCTGTTCCCGTCAATGCTCTTTTCTCAAAAACATATAGAGCGTGGATATCGCACAATTCTATCAAGCGATGCGCGTATTTTTGTAGAGACTCTTGCATCCGATTCCTTGCAGGGGCGCGATGCAGGCGAAGAGGGCGGCCGCATGGCTGCGGCGTATATTGTCTCTCTGCTCGATGATTGGGGTGTAAGGCCTATGGGATGTGACGGATATCTGCAGCCGTTTGCTGTCAACGGCTGTGCAATGAACAACATTCTTGCCGTAATCCCGGGCAAGAGCAGTGAGTATATTGTGGTGGGTGCCCATTATGACCATGTTGGAATTGGTGTGGCAGTAGATGGTGACAGCTGCTATAACGGTGCCGATGACAATGCCTCGGGCGTGTCGGCTGTGCTGCAGATAGCGCGTGCCGTGAAAAAGATGCGCAAGACACCCGAGCGTGGCATCATCTTTGCCTTTTGGGACGGTGAGGAGAAAGGCTTGCTTGGCTCGCGCCATTTTGTCGGGAATTGCGCCTTTTTATCGCAGGTTTCTGCCTATATGAACTTTGATATGATAGGCCGTGGACCGGTCGGCAATCCCAAACATCTGACCTATTTCTACACGGCTTCGCACCCCTCTTTCGGTGAATGGCTAAAAGAGGATATGGCAGTACGCGGTTTCTCCTTTATTCCCGATTACCGTGCCTGGGACAATCCCACCGGCGGTAGTGACAATACCTGGTTTGCAAAGAACGGAATCCCCATTGTGTGGTACCATACTGAGGGACACCCCGACTATCACCTCCCGTCCGATACGGCCGATAAAATTGATTATGAAAAGATGACGGATATCACCCGCGCAGCTTTCCTGTGTGTATGGAGGTTGGCGAATGAAAGGTATTGATACTATAAGAGGAGTTGCAGCGCAACTCCTCTTATAGTACATGTTCTTTGTTTACGCCTTTTTAGGCAGGAATCTGTTGAGCAGCAGACTGCCGGCGATTGCCGAAATGAGCGAGCCGCAAAGGATGCCCAACTTTGCTTCGGCAAGCAGTGACGTGCCGCTGCCGAGTGCCGCGTATGAGAGGTCTGCAATGAAGATTGAGACTGTGAGGCCAATGCCGCAGAGCATGCACACCGATGCAAAGGACTTCCAGTCTGCTCCCTGTGGCAGCTGCACAAAACCTAATTTTATGGCAATCCATGAGAATGAGAATACACCGATGAACTTGCCAGCCACAAGGCCAATGATTACAGAGAGGCCTATTCCGCCGACAAGACTGCCAAGCGACATTGCCGAGAGGTCGATGCCTACATTGGCAAAGGCAAAGAGCGGGATGATGAAGTAGCCTATGATGTTGTGCAGGCTGTCCTCGAACTCCTGTAGCGGGCTGATTAGCTTGTCGGCAGCCGATTCAATACTCTTTAGCTTGTGAATCTCCTCGTGTGTCAGTATTGCGGTGTGGTGCTTGCCGATGGTGTGTACCTCGTTGAAGCCACTGATGTTCTCCTTGATGCGCTGGATGTAGCGTGCAGCTCCCTTGCGCAGTGAACCGGGTGTGCAGAATGCGACAATAACGCCGGCGATGGTTGAGTGTATGCCCGAGTTGAGCATGAAATACCATAGCACAAGGCCTGTTACAAGATAGAAGTTCTTGTGCATTATCTTCCTGTGGTTGGCAATGATTAGCAATGCAACGCACACACCTGCAAGCATCAGGTAGTTGAAGTCAATTGTCGAAGAGTAGAACAGGGCTATCACGATGATACCGCCAAGGTCATCGGCAACGGCAAGTGCTGCAAGGAATATCTTCAGGCCTATTGGCACACGCTTGTCAAAAATTGAGAGCACACCCAGCGAGAATGCGATGTCCGTTGCCATTGGGATGGCAACACCGCGCAGCATGTCGGGGTCATTGGGGCAGCTGAGCCAGAACAGGAGAACGGGAACCAGCATACCGCCGCAGGCGCCAATGATGGGCAGCATTGCCTTTTTGGCCGATGAAAGCTCACCCACAAGAATTTCACGCTTTATCTCAAGACCTACGGACAGGAAGAAGATTGCCATGAGGAAGTCGTTGATGACCTGTATGAGTGTCATTGGATGGCCGTTGTGGCTGAACAGGTTGAATTCACCTATCGACAGGCATACCTCCTGGTTCCAGAATTTGAAGAACTCGCCTTTCATAGGTGTGTTTGCAAAGACAAGAGCAAGTATGGCGCACACAATGAGAACAACACTGCTGTTCACATATTTCTTCACCATGCTCTTGAAACTGTAGTTGTGTGTCATGTTTTGTTGATTTTTTTCCGGCTGCAAAAATACCTTTTTTTTTGTTGCGAGGGCTTGACTATCTATTGTTAATAACGATTATAGTGATAGATATTCCCGATAAATTGTGAGTCTATTTTCTATGCAGTCCCGGCATCTCATTCATGGGCATTGTCTGTTGAATCCTTTTAATCCTTACCCACACTGTCTGTCGTGGGTAGTCGGTCAAGTTCGCAATCTGCGGCCCGGTGAGTCCTATTTTCAAAAGATAACACACACGCAACATTGGTTCACTTATTTTTTTGAACTTTGCCTGTACCTCGTACGTGAACTCCGGGTACAGCCTGTCTATTGCCCCAAGCAGCTCTTTCCATTCATCATCGTTAAGGTGGTATTTCCCTTTTGATGTCTTTTTGACTTTCTCAATTATATCGCCGTCATTTTTGGCAATGTCATTCATCAGCATCAGTTTTGTAAGTTCGCGGTTCTGCGCAACAAGCAATTTGAAATCCTCCTCGGCACCCTGCAACTGCTTGGCAAGTCTTGAATTGGTGGCATTCAAAACTTCCAGCTCTTTCTCTTTTTGCTCAATCTCCCGCTTCTCCTTTGCAAGCTCAATATCCTTTTCGGCAGCCAAAGCCTTCGCCTGCTTAATATTCTCCTCCTTGCTTAAAATGACAGCGACCAATTTCTTCTTTCGCCAAAAATGGAACAATACACCTGTAAGCAACAGAATAATAGAGAGTGAAACTGTCAACATTGAGTTATACCTTACCTTCGCTGCCTTGTGCATTATTAGAGCCTCCTCTTCCTTGTCGCGCCTGTATTGGAAAAAGTTCTTTGCATTTGTTGTATGCTCAAGGTTAATTTTGTCTATTACAGCCTCATTTGCATCAATGAACTTTATTGCATACTCTGCTGCCTTTTCATAATCACCTTTTTGGGTATAATACCTTGTAAGCCACCTCGCAGCATCGTATTTGGATTCAATGCGCGATGTCGCACCGTATAATTCCAGTCTTGTAATTGCTGCACTATCAGCAGATACAACGTGCTCATAATAGATCGCGAGATTTACAAGATAATTAAATGGCAGTTCTTCATTGTTAAGTCTGCTAAGTAATTCAAAACAATGCGTGGCTTCATTTTTATATCCCAATAAAACATAATCGCCCATTGCTGTTGCTATAATATCGGAGTTGCTTTTGTTTATAGTTGTATTGTTGATATTTTCTATTAATGAGTTATAGTGTTTTATTGTACTTATCGTATCCTTCATTATGAAATAGCAGTTTGCAACGTTTGCATATTCCCTTAAATCACTGATTCCATTTTTCAATGAAACCGATAATCCTTTTAAAACAGTATTTAATGCTTCTGAGTAATCAAATTGTTTTTTATACAAAAATGATAGTTGTGAATATGTATTTCTCCATAATTTAACGTCTACGTCTTGTGCCTTCTCTGCAATTTCGGCAGATTTAAGAAAAAAAGTCACAGCCTTTGGGTAATCATTAAGGTCGCGATAAACGCTTCCCATGTAATAATATGCTTCCTGTTTTTCAATATCTGTTCCATTCTCTTTAAAGAAACTGCAAATATCCTTTATTTGTTTATCTGTTGTATGCGTGATATACGCCTTGTCCTGTAGCCTAATTTCTAATAATGCCAATTTGTTGTAAAGATATTCCGTTTCGTTGTCAAACAGTGGCTTTATAGAGTCGAGTCTTTGCATTGCAACCTGTGGTAATGTGTCACCCATTACTTTAATGTCATCCAAATGCTTTAATAAAACCTCGTTTTCTTGCTTGTTGCATGACACAAAAAATAGCGATGAAAACAACAAAATGCGTATTAATTTTCTCATAATGGTATGCTATGTTCTTTGTTCACAGCTAAAGTAATGTAAAAAAATGAGTTGTGCTGCAATCTTTTGTCTAATCTTGTCTATCTTATTAAAAATGTAGTGGTTTGGGTGGATGTTTCTTATTTTGTAATGTGCTGTAAATCAATATTGTAAAAATGGAGGGCGATTTTTTCTTGAACTTAGACGGGCTTAGACAAGATTTCCTTTGCATGTTATTTATACGCTTATACATTTGCAAAAAAAAACAAAAGAACAAATACGTTATGAAGAATTATTTCAAAAAAGCATTTTTATGCTTCTCTTTACTATTGTTAAGCAATGTCGCTTATGCGCAATCTGATGATTCCAAACAAGTAATATTGGAACTATGAAAGAAACATTGACTAAAACCTTTTTATGCACAATGTCGCTGTTATTTGCCTCTTGTGACCTTATTCCTATTGGTGGTTCTTTTGTGGAAAAGGATTTTGGCTATCCCGGGAATGTGACTTTTTCTAATGAGGGTGGTGAAAAGGTTTTTGGTGGCGATGACTTTCACCAGGCGATAATAGTCAGTAGCAAGGACCCGAAAACAAGAGAATATAGGGAGTATAATGAGGCGGACAGCACAGAGTGCTATGTTTTTGATTGGCTGAGAGTAGAATATAAGAAGTCAATGTATCTTGATGCCGCTGTATATGCCAATGAACTGAAAATCATTGCCGGACCGAACACAACGGGCAAATCGCGTAAATTGACAATTGAGGTATCACAACCTTGTTATATTTACCAAAACATAACTGTCAAGCAGGCGAAATAGATTCATACAATGGATATGACCGACAATCCCCAAGGTCGCATGACCTTGGGGATTGTCGGTCATTGTTGTTTGTCAATTGCTCCTCAGGTGTGAACATCGGGTCCCAAGCCGGGGAGCATTGTAGGCTTCTGCTCGAGCACGTCGAGCACCTTTGCGGGTACGTACTTCTTGTCTACTACAAGGCGGAACATATACTCATTGAACCACGCACCGGTCATTATGAGTGTGCCGTTGAAACCCGACTGTGTGCCCCAACTGTTCTCAATCTGCCACATCTTGGGCTTCTCTTCATTGTCAAGGTCTACGGACATCGGTGCTGTGATGCCCAGGAATGGCAGCGTTTGCAATAAAGGACTAGAATGGACCAATGGCGGATGGCGATATGGCGATAATTTTGCAAAATTATTTGAAAATAGGTGAATGGGCGAGCTAGAAATATCCTGTTTCCCGTAAAGACTCTACCACATTTTTGGGATTAATATCTAATTCTAATTAAAGAATAAAGCAATACATTATATTATCAATATTTATTTATGAAAAAATTAAAAAAACTTTTGGCAGCATTTTTGCTGTTATGTTCAACGGTGGCCAGTGCTCACGATTTTGAGGTAGATGGAATCTTTTATAGAATTCCAACAAATGAACTTTATCCAACGTATGTTTATGTTACTTACAAGGGTAGTGACAAATTTGAATACCACGAAGAGTATTCTGGTGATATTGTGATACCATCTTCTGTTACTTACAATAACCATACATATAACGTGAAGGGTATTGATGGTTATTCTTTCTACAAGTGTCCGGATGTTACAAGTGTTGAAATCCCATCTACGGTAACATCTATAGGAACTTATGCCTTCAAATATACAGGAATAAAAGAGATTGTGATACCATCCGGCGTTTCTGCGATAGGAAGTAATCCTTTCAGCACTTGTCCTTTGCTTGAAAGTATTGTTGTTGAGAAAGGTAATACAGTGTACGATAGTCGCAATAATTGCAATGCAATAATAAATACCAATTATAATGAAATTATTTCAGGTTGTAAAAATACTGTTATTCCCAATGGTGTAACGCGCATTGGCAGTTATGCTTTTTATGACTGTATAGACCTTGTAGGTATTGAAATTCCTTCAAGTGTTACAACTATTGCAAATGAGGCATTTTGGAATTGTAGTTCGCTTAAGAGTATAACAATTCCGTCAGGTGTTGCCGAAATTAAAGCTTCTGCATTTTGCGGCTGTAGCAGCCTTGAGAGTGTTGTAATGTCTTTTGGTGTAACATCAATTGGGAATAGTGTATTTGCAGGGTGTACCAGTCTTGTAGACATTGAAATTCCAAACAGCGTAACAACTTTGGGTCAGAATGTGTTTGGCGCGTGTACTTCGCTTGAGAGTATAGTGATTCCGGAGAGCGTAAGAAGTATTGAAGTATATCTTTTTCGTGATTGTACGGCTTTGAAAAGCATAACATCACTTATCCCGGCAGAGCATCTTTTTACTCCTCGTGGTGAGTTTAACAGCTTGGATAAAAGCGGTTGTACGCTTTATGTGCCGTATGGTGCAAAGGCTGAATACGCATCAACATCTTATTGGAAGGATTTTACTAATATTGTAGAACTTCCTGCGCCTGGTCCGTTTGACCTTGTTGTCGGTCAGGCCGGCTATGCTACGCTTTATCTCGACTATCAAGTGGAAATACCCACAGGGGTTGAGGCTTATGTTGCGGTTGCGGTGAAGGACGATTTGTTGAAGATGGAGCGAGTGTCGGGGGTGATACCTGCAAAAACAGCTGTTGTAGTAAAAGCAAAAGCCGGTACATATACATTCAGTTATACAGATGAGGCTCCGGCAGCAATAGAGAATAATATGCTTCAAGGAACGGCTGTTACCGAATATATTACAGCTATTGATAGGGTGAACTACTATGTGTTGTCAATAGTTGATGGCGTTGTTGGTATGTATAAAGTTGCATTGGATGGTGGCAGGTTTGTCAACAATGCCAACAAGGCTTATCTGCAGTTGGAGTGTGAGTCGCTGGGTATGTACGATGACGAGTTTGATACCTCTACAGGCGGTCAGCTGAGCAACGGCTTCCGCTTTGATTTTGGTGGCATAACAAGCGTTGAAAATGTGGAAATCGAAAATGGAAAAGAAGAAATCTTTGATCTCTTGGGTCGCAAGGTTGAGAATCCTACCGAGGGTATATACATTGTCAATGGCAAGAAAGTCTTTGTAAAGTAATTTGCTAAATAACACGTGAGTTCGATATAAGCTAAATCAAATCGCGAACCTGTCATTCTATATTTGCAGAACGAAACGAAGATAGCGAGAAATCGCTATCTTCGCAAGCGGACAGAAGCAGTAAAGGATAAAGATTATAAACTGTCATTGGTGCTTTAGACACCGCTCGGGAT
>JAZTXR010000034.1:0-3917 GCA_045636545.1 Bacteroidaceae bacterium | reverse complement strand
CAATTCAGAAGGAATTGGATACAAACTTTCTTTAAGAATGTCTATTGCATTATCTTTCCAACTCATACAAAAGGATTTAATACTATAATACCAAGTACCAATATTTATTCAATCAATGCAAAAATAGCATTTTTTTTGTTTCTGAAAAAATATTAGCAACTTGCGTTAAGAGTATTATATATAGACTTCACAAACTATTCCAGCGATAGTTTTTTATGGGTTATATGCTCCATTAGAGGGTTGAGCCACTCGAAGTTGTCATCTATGAATTTCACAACCTTTTTGAAGTCCTCCCAAAGGTTCAATATTTCGATATTTTGGCGTACAAATAAAATCTCTTGTAAATCAACGATTTATGAGAGATTTTTCTTTTTATGCAAATTTCATTAGTTAATCTTGAAATAGGCTGTTTTTGATGGTTTTTATACGGTTTTTACGCTGTTTGTGTAAACCAGTGTGTAAACCGGGAATCATTAGGCGGTATCCTGACTTTAACTGAAAAAAAGTTGACACTATACGGGGCTCAAAAAGTATAGTGCAATACAAGAAAAAGCCAAGACACTTGTTTACACAATTTTCAACTTTTTGGGAACACAAGCCAATATTCAATGCCAATTTTTCACAAAGTCCATTAAAACAACAACATTTTATTATAACATTTTATTATAAAAATTCAACAACTGATATTTTTTTCTACTATATTCGCAAAGAATTATTCCACAAAATGAATATTTTAATTTGAAAGAAGACTATTTTATTAACCAAAATCCAATTTTTATGAAAAAATTTTTACTTTTATTCGCATCGATGTTCTTTATGCTTGGAACATCTGTTGCACAGGACAAGGGTGACGGTAAGGACGAAGGCAACGTTGCTTTCGGTTTAGAGTATTCAAGCCCTTACGATGGCGAGAATGTTTTCACCGTGTACAACATACGCCTGAAGTTCAACAAGGATGTTGTTGCAACACTGCCCGAGGGTGGTATTGACGTAAAGAACAATACTACAGGCGAGGTTGTAAAGATTACACGACTTGACAACAACGAGTGGCTGCAGAAGTCAGAAGTTGTATTCCTGTTCGAGCAGAAGAGTGTTTACGACGAGAAAGAGGGCAAGGAGCAGCTGCAGGACCAGTACATTGAGACCCCGGGCCAGTGGAGTTACACAGTACCTGCAGGTTGCATAAAGAGCGTTGACGGGGAGGAGTTTGCCGAGAAGACATTCACTTTCAACATTGCATCGGCAATGGATATTGAGAGCGTATCGCCTGTAGGCGAGGTAACAAAACTCGACAAGATTGAGGTTACATTCCCAAAAGCAATTGCAAGTGTCAATACAGGCAAATTGTCACTCCTTGACAACTATTGGATGCCGGCTTCTGCCTTCAAGAGCGAGGTTACATACAGCGAGGACCGCAAGACCGTTACATTGGAGCTTGAAACACCTATGACAACTCCCGGAACATATAACCTTGAAATATACCAGGGTGTGTGTGTGAGCGAGGATGGTGCACTGAACAACTCCAAATCTGTATGGTTCCAGGTTATTGACCCAACACCTTCATTCTCAACAAACCTCAATAACGGTGACAAGGTGAAGGAGTTGCCCGAGTACCTTGAGTTCACATTCAAGAATGTAAATGAGGTTAAGCTTGTTGAGGGCGCAGAGCCTGTTTATTTATACCTCCCGGGTGGTGCCGAGATTGAAGGTACTGCAGAATTGAAGGATAACAAGGTTATTGTGGCGTTTGGCCAGAAGTTCACTGAAGAGGGTGTTTATACATATTGGATTCCCGACGGTCTGTTCACCATGGACGGTGTGCCCAACGAGACATTCACTATGGATGTTACTCTCTACTCATTCGAGATAGTTCCATTGGAGGTTGTAAGCGTTACACCGGCTGCGGGCAACGTTAACCAGATTGACAAGATTGTCGTTGAGTTCAACCAGCTTGTAACACTCTCATACGACGAGGACTGGCAGCAGATTTCACGCGAAATCACTCTTAAGGGCGAAAAGCAGAACTACACATTGACATACGCGCCAAGCAGTTGGAGCGCAACCAACAAAGTAGAGTACCTTGTAAATGCAAAGTGGAACGGATATGATGCATACGAGTCGACTCCTGTTCTTGATGAAGGAACATACACATTAAGTCTCAAGGACATTGTTGTCGACTACGCTGCCGAGGATTATATTGACGAGTGGGGCTACTCAAACAAGACATGGCATGTAAAGAATGCATGTGTTGACCAGACTTACACATGGACAATCAGCGGCAGCGGCACACCCGATGTACCTACACCTGAGATTGACCTGACAAAGGCTTACCGTGTGAAAGATGTCGTTAGCGGCAAGTACCTCCACGTAGGTGACTACGAGGCACACCCGGGCGGCGTAAACGGTGGTGTAAAGGTTGAAGCTAAAGAGGAGAGCGGCGACCAGATTTTCACCATTGAGGATGCCGGTAACGGACAGTACTACCTGAAGTCACTGAAGGGCCACTACATCACATGCCGCACATGGAACGTTGATGGTTCTGTAGAGGAGAAGAGCGCTCTTGGCTTTGAGTTCACCAGCGAGACAGAGTTCTACATAACAAATACTAACGGTTACTTCAAGGTTCAGAACATTGGCGGTGTGGATTATCCATTCTGCGATGCCCCATTGAACATGGCAGCAACATGGGTTCTTGAAGCGACAGATATACCTGCAGGTATCAAGGATATCACTACAGGTGACGTTGAGAAAACAATCTATGACCTCACAGGCCGCCGCATAGAGAATATCACAAACGCAGGTATCTATATTGTCAACGGCAAAAAGGTATTGGTTAAGTGAGAGAGCAATGATTGATAAGCTTGTATAATCAAGCCGACAAAAAATTGATTGGGCAGGGATAAATCCTTGCCCAATTTTAATTATAAGCTACACATAAGGTAACTTTTTGGTATCGCAGAACTTTTAGCGAAAACCACGATTAAGCAAGTAAAACATAAAGCTTGCTTTAGTGCTTTACAGCGAACAAAGTGGTTTCGCGAAAGCAATAGTCGAGGATAATGCCACTCCCCTCAGTCGGCAAGTCGACAGTTCCCCTCGGGCAGGATGTAATGAGATATTTCGGTATCCGCGATTTTAATCGCGCAACCTCACACATTACAAGAAGGGCGGACACCCGGTCCGCCCTTACATTCGTTAAAAAAATTGTTCTCCGGGCTTTTTAGCCCACTTCCATTTACTTATATTCGGCCTGGTCAAAATAGTAGAGGTCGCCCGAGAGAATCTGCTCTACACGCATTACAACCTCGTCAATATCCATGTCGAGCGACACGGCACGTCCCTCCTGCTCAACGAGTACTATTTTGGGAGCTTTCTCCACGCCAAAGAGCTTTGCTGCAGGCGAATCGGCACCAACAAGGTCACATGCATTGAGCCAGCCTTCGCCGCCCATGCCATTGCTCCGCAAAGCGCCCTGCCAAGCGGCAGCATCGCTCTCAAGAGCCACGCTGATGATTATGAACTGGTCCTGATTTTCCTTCACGACATTGTATAGGTTCTTCATCTCGGCAATCATCTCGTCCGACTTTGTACAGCCGTTTGCCCAGAAGTTGAGCACCACGTATTTGCCGCGATAGTCGCTGAGCTTCTTCACCTCGCCACTGCTCAAAGGCAATGTAATATCGGGAACCTCGTTACCCACCTTCATATCGTTGGCAAGCACCTTGTTGCGGAGCGAGAGATAGTAAGGGTGTTTCTGCAAGTCAACGTGTATGGTGTTTACCATCTGGTCGGCATAGGCAGGAGTAAGAAGCGGCAACCATCGCTCAATCATAAGCGGGGTCATAGGAGATGCATTGTTGTCGATAAGCATCCTTAACAAATTAGCCTTTATCTTGATACTCTCACGTGCTATCCGG
>JAZTXR010000033.1:0-3900 GCA_045636545.1 Bacteroidaceae bacterium | reverse complement strand
GACCTGCTCGACATCTTCGAGGGGCACGGCATAGCACGCAAGAAACTCCGCTCCGAGCTTCAATTGTTTATGCAAGGCGAGCGCAACGTAGAGAAGTACCGCGATGCCGGCATCAACTGGTGGGACTACTGCGGCTCCATCCTGGTTAACTCTTACCCGACATACTTTGAGAAGTTGCCGCCGCTGTTGGAGAAAATCAACCGGGAAAAGAGGAACAGCAAGAACTATGTACTGTTCCTTGGTGCAACCAATGCCGAAAGCAACCAGGCTCCTTGCTTGAGCCTCGTTCAGTTCCAGATTGACGAGGGCGAGCTTGTCATATCAGCATACCAGCGCAGTTCCGATGCGAACCTTGGGCTCCCTGCAGATATTTATCACCTCTACCTGATGGCACGACAGATAGACCTGCCTTTGAAATCAATAACACTGTTTCTTGGTAATGTTCACATTTACCAAAGCAACATTGACAAGACCGAGTTGTTGCTGGGAGGCAACGAGAATGTAAAATTTGAACTAAACACTTAATGAGAAAAAACTATCTATCAGCCCCTCTGCCATTCGTGGGGCAAAAACGTATGTTCGCACGCGAGTTCATCAGGGTACTCGAGCAATACCCCGAGGACACTGTCTTCGTGGATCTGTTCGGTGGTTCCGGATTATTGTCGCACATCACCAAGTGCCAAAAGCCAAATGCCACCGTCGTATATAATGACTTCGACAACTACCGCCTTCGCCTGGAGAACATACCCCGAACCAATTTCCTACTCGCTGACCTACGCGCCATCGTGGGCGATATGCCAAAGCACAGCTGCATCAAAGGGGAAAAGCGAGACCTCATATTTGCCCGTCTGGAACAGGAAGAGCGAGAGTATGGTTATATAGACTTCATCACCATATCCTCAGCTCTGATGTTCTCGATGAAGTACAAGTTGAGCATACCCGAAATGAAGAAGGAGGCTCTTTATAACAACATACGCAAAGCGGACTATCCGCCATCAACAGACTACCTCGAAGGTATCACCATAGTTTCGGCAGACTACAAGGAGGTGTTCCAACAGTACAAGGACACGCCCAATGTGGTATTCCTGGTTGACCCGCCATACTTGAGTACCGAGGTCGGAACATACAGTATGTATTGGAAGTTGGCTGATTACCTCGATGTGCTTACCATCCTGGCAGGGCATCAGTTCATATACTTCACATCGAACAAGTCTTCCATCGTGGAGCTTTGCGACTGGCTCGGCAAGAACCCGACAGTGGGCAACCCATTCAAGAACTGCCGTAAGGTGGAATTCAACGCCACAATGAACTACAATGCCCACTATACGGATATGATGTTCTACACCCAAAAGGAGGAGCAACATCACATTGCCGCCTAAAGGCGTTTTAACGCCATTCTAACGCAATAAAAAGAGCGCCCCAAGCAAGTAGCCAAGGACGCTCTTTTCGTTTGAATATGGGCTAAATCTGCCGCACACCGCGCAATTTATAAACCTCAATGCTCTCAACAATCTCCTCGTGGTCGTGGTTCGTGTAGGTTTCCGCCAAATGGAGGGAGTGGAACATTTCTCCAGTAAGCCCGTCGATGGCTTTCTGTATCTTCTCCGACCAATCAAACATCTCCAGTAATGTATCCTGGTCTGAACTGCCATCTGCAGCAGAACCGCTCCAGTCGGTAATGATATGGAGCTTCACGAGTCCCGTACCGCGCTGGAGCCTTCCTCCCGTTGTCTGTTCCCAGGTTATCGGGCAAATCTCAATGAACACTGCAGGGCGTTCCCAAGCCTCTTCCTGCTCGATGAACTCCACATTGCGGTTCCACAAGTCTATGTGCTTTATCTCGCCATCGCCTATGCTCTTCAACTTCTCGCACAGGGCTTTGTATAATTCCTTTCTCATATCTTGAAATCGTGATTGAAATACTCTGTCAAATTCTCCTCGATAATCTCACGAACCGACTGCTCAACCTCTGGGGAGTGTCCCAAGAACTGACGGCGTGGTATCTTGATTGTCTTGCCGACCTTCATCAAAGCGAGGTGCATCCAGAACTCGGCTTCTGCGCTCAACTGAATGGTGCGTTTGTCCTTCCTGCGTTCACCATTCTTCTTGCGCCCGAATGACCCCGTGGCTGCATAATACTTCGCCCAGAAGAACCGCTTCATTTTGGCTGTCACCGTTATCTCTCCACCCTCATTATGGATTTCTGCGTGCGGAGCGTCTGAATAAAAGGTGATACTGCTATCCGTTGACTTACTGCGTATGCTCTTGCGAAGACCGCCCGTATCAATCAAAATGGAGCCGCCAGGACGAGTCGGGCTCTTGCGCCTCTGCCACGCTTCCGAGAAGAAGCCCTGCCGCTCAAAATTGCGGTCAAACTCATCTGACAACTCCACCCGAATATCTTTGAGAATATTGCGGATAACCTGCTTCATATCATTGTTCGCCATAGTCAAAATCTAAAAACATTTGCACATCATCTGGCACCTCATTCTTCGGCTCACACGAGGCGTGAAGTATGTTGTAGAAGGTTCGTTCGGATATACCATAAACAGGATATATGTACCGACGCCAGATTTCCCTGTTAGGGAGTCCTCTTTTTGCGTGCTCGTCATATATCCTATTTATATCTGTCACTCTCTTTTGATAACTTACTCCACGCCTCTTGGCCATTGGTTAGTGATGATTAAAGATTGTTACTGATTGGTACGGTACGGGCGAATGTCAATGGTCATCTTTGCACTCACTGTAACCCTTCCGCTACCTTCGCACTGGTCGCACACCTGAACCTCTTGGGTCTCTGGGTTGCGGAGTTTGCCTGTGCCGCGACACTTGCGGCACAAGGCTACTTTCGGTTGTTTTTCTACTTCCTGGATCATATCTTCAACTTTTAGGATTCTGTCATACCAAGTGGAATGGGTTTCCACATCCCGTTCTCGTTCTTGACCTCTGCGCGGATGAACTGCTTGCTCACCTCGGGCTGATAACTCTCCTCGATGATGCGTACACCTTCAAGGAAGCGTTCATCCCCTGTGTCCTGCGCCACCTTGCGGAGCTGGACTATTCGGCTTGCCTTGAGTGTTCCTTTGGCATCACGAGCCAACAGGCGGAACACCATGTTCACCAATGCTTCGGTCTTCTCATCATTGGCAAGGCTGGAGATGTACTCCTTCACAATGGCAATACCATCTTCAACTGTATCACGGTACCCGTCGGTCACATACACACCAATGGTGATGCGTTTGTTGCCTTCGCTGTTGGTGAAGGTGTGGCTGCGCTGATCATCCTTGACCTTCGTCTTGAACAACTCGCTCTTCATCTCAAGTATGGTCTTGAAGTTATCCATTACCTGAGCCTTGCTGTTCTTGATGTCTCCGCTTATCGCCAACAGGATAGGAATACAACGCTCTATCTCCTCATCAACGAGGTCGCGGTACTGCTCACGCTCTGCCTGTGCCTTGGCTTCAGCAGCCTTTTTTTCTTGTTCTCTTTTGAAGGCAGCGAATTGCGCTTGCTCTTCAGCCGTCATTTCAACGGTAGTGGTTTTGTTCTCGTTCATAGTGATAATATTATCATTAGTCCATTTTATCAATCACCTCATTCATTACTGAAGCTACCTTCTCCTTCTCGTTATAAAGAGCATGGAAAAAGGCAAGGAACAACTGCAGGGCTGTGTCTGTCACAACCTTTACTAATACTACAGGTGCCAAAAGGCAAACCTTGGTAAAATTGGCGATGTATCCGCCTACTGCTTTCAAATTCTCTTTCATTGTCTTAAATTTTATTGGTTATCATTTTCGTAATCCTGCATCTCACAATAGTCATCGATTGACATTGCTTCGTGTTGGGCGTATGCCCAGTCTGCGAGTTCGCTGAAGAACTGTGCAGCTTCGTCCCGTTCCA
>JAZTXR010000032.1:0-18887 GCA_045636545.1 Bacteroidaceae bacterium | reverse complement strand
ACCGCGTTGGTGTCATATCGACCATACCTTAATGAAAAAATCATAAGATGTTTTGTTTTACGAAGCTACTACCGCTCGGCAAAGCAAGTAAACTTTCTTTGCTCTCGCCTAATCGTAGCTTTCGATGAGCGGTAGCGAACTGACTGAACGTGAGATATCTCGTATACCGTTGTTGGAGATCCCTCGTCGCTTTACTTTTAGTGAAGTTGCTCACGCTCGGCATAATTCAAGTAAACTTGATTCTGCACTCACTTACTCGCAACATTGTCTCTGTCGGGAATGACATTGCTGGGTCAGCATCTATATTATTGCTTGAAATGACGGACAAAATGGTGTGTGTTGAAATTATTTGGCCATTATGTTTGGTTAATGAAAAAAAAACTATACCTTTGCAGTTGTAAACGCGTGGCGTTTTAGTATTTGACATAGATTTTACAGGTATATGGGTAAGTCCTATACGGCCAGCTCCCTGCAAATCCTCCAGGGCTTGACCGCAGCAAAGGTAGTAGGTTGTAGCGGCGCGATATAGGTAGCTTACCCACCCATAAGGCGAATGTGAAGGCATTCGCCTTTTTTTCTTCGCTGCAATTCCTGTGGTTGTGTGCCCGGGACTCACGGCTCCGGAGTCTGCGCAAACCCTGCTCCCAAAACAATCAAGCGACCCGTTCAGGTCGCTTGATTGTTTTGGGAGTGTCTTTTATCGGGTCTTGGTCTTCTTAGGACCGTATGAGTAGTTGCTGCCGTTGTTGTATCCATATTTATATCCATACTTTCCGGCTTTTATATCTATGCCGTTGAGGATGACCGACAGGTTACACAGTTTCTTTTCAGTATATAGCTTCTCTACCTCGCCGAGCATTGAACGTTCCAGTAGGCCACAGCGTATCAGGAAAATGCTCTCTGTTGCGAATTTCCCAATGATGTGCGTGTCGGCGACAATGTCTAACGGCGGGCAATCTATGAATATGTACCTGTATTCGCCTGCAAGTGTTTGCAGTAACTGCGAGAAGCGTTCCGACTCCAATAGCTCGGTTGGGTTAGGCGGGATTGTTCCGGTTGGTATTATGTGCAGGTTCGGGTGTGTCTTGTCCTGTTTGATTATTTCCTTTATGGAATCGGTCTCTTTTGCAAGGTAGTTGCTGAGGCCGACTTCGCGGTCTTCGATGTAGTTTGAGAGTGAGGCGTGTCGCATGTCGCCGTCAATGACAAGTGTCTTTTCGCCCCTTATGGCAAAACTGACAGCTGTGTTTATTATGCAGAATGTCTTTCCGCTGCCCGGGTTGAAGGAGGTGAATGTTATTATGTTGCTCTGCTTGCCACGTGTAATGAACTCAATGTTGGTTCGCAGAATGCGGAATGCTTCGTTGATGGCATTGCGCGAACCCTCTTTTACAACACATTGGTTTTTCCCTGCTGACTTGTCTTTGTTTTGTGGTATTTCTCCTATTATAGGTGTGCTCAGGACATCAAGGTCCTTGCGTCCTCTGACCTTGGTGTTCGATACCTCGAAGAGGCTGATGAGTGCGGCCGGAATGAGCATGCCTATTATAGCTGCAAAGAGGAGTGAACGTGTTTTCTGTGGGGCGATGGGTGTGTAGTTGCCCGATGGGGGAGTCAGCACTCGTGTGCTGCTCGGGGTGAACTCCTGTGAGAGTTGGTTCTCTTCTCTTTTTTGCAGAAGAAAGAGGTATATCTTCTCCTTTACGCTCTGTTCCCTCTCTGCGCTTGTGAGGAATGTCGTGTGCATCGGGTTCTTGGCCATTTCGCTTTGGAGCGCCTTCCACTTCTTCTCGAGAGTCACTTGCTTTGTGGTCAATCCTTTGATGTGTGTCTGTGTCGATGATATGAGGGCGTTGCGCAGTGAAGAGAGTGTCAGGTCCATGTCTTTCACTGCGGGGTTGTCATCGCTACTCTTGTCGGCAAGGTTGTTGCGTTCAATCATCAATGTGTTGAACTTGGTTATCAGGGAGTTGATGTTGGAGTTGCTGACTCCGGAATTGAGTGGCAGCAGTGTGTGGGCCTTTGGTTCCTCTTTCAATGTCTTGAGGAAGTATTCGCTTTTTTCAAGCTCTTTTTTTGTCGCTGTGTGCTGTTTCTGCAAATCGCGCTCCTGGGTCAGTTGCATTTCCGATTGCGTTTCAATGTCCGGCAGCAGGTTGTCGCTCTTGAATGATGAGATATTGCTCTCTATCTTGTCAAGTTCGCTGCTGACATATTCCAATCTTGTGTCAATGAATGACTTGGTTTCCCTTGCGGCCTTGTTCTTGTCTTTTATCCAGTTTTCATTGTATACCTCAACGATAGTCCTTAATATGTCATCGGCTCTTTCTATTGACTGGTCGCTTGTGGATATTGATATTGCGCTGCTGTTTTCTTTGGTGCTGTATGAAAGTTTGCTCAAGTGCTTTCCAATGGAGTTGTTGAGCCCGATGTGCTTGACTGAGTATTTGATGGGCTTGATAATCTTGTATGCCTTGTTGGGGGTCAGGGCGATAGTGCCGACCGGTGATGCGACAAAAGTCAGGGAGTCGTTCTCCAATCTGCCTTCTATGGTCTGTTGGGTTGTGATGGTGCTGCCGCTGAAATTGTACATTGTGAATGTGCTGTCCGGCCTTATTTCAATGTCAAATCCGGCAATGTCCTGTATGTCAATGTCACAGAAGTCGGCATGTACGGGTACGGTTGTGCCGTAAAGTGTTGTTGGATGGAATTTGCCCTCCTTGCTGTATTCGATATGCAGCTTCAGTCTCCTTGCTGTTTCTACAGTCGTCTCCGGGGCTTTGAAAGTGTATATCTCGTTGTATGTGCTTGTCGATGTGCTGAATCCCATATTTGCGAATGTCTCCATCTGCTCATCGAGGCTTGTGCCTTTTTGTGTGGATTTGATGAGAATCTCGGTATGGCGGGCATACAAAGGCTCGGTTCTTGAGGTATCATATAGCGAGTACCCTACCGTGATGGCAGTAGTTATGATGAATAGATACCATTTTGACAGCATGGCGTGGAGTATCTCGCTGATGCTTATGGTGTTTGGCAGGTTTCTCTCCTTGTTGTTTCTTTTTGCGGTATTCATATCTGTTGTGACGGAACTGTTTGTTGTTATGCGTGTACGCGCGCTACTTTTTACAAAAGTACAAAATTAATTCGAATGCCGTTGTGTTTTTCCTTTTTTTTCTGCTTGATGATTTGCGCGGTGTTTTCTTCTTCTTCTCTCTTGTGTAAATAAAAATTACTTTGTTTTTTTGTTCTGTTTTTCTCCTTTCTCTTTTTTGTCTGTTGCCGGTGTGGGCGGGACGTGCTATGCCAGTTTTTCTGCTTTTTGGTGAAGCCTGTTTGAGAAGCTGTTTGAAATTATATCGCCAAATTTTTTATAGAGCAAGAATAGAATGTCTTTTTATTTTTTAAGGGCGCAAAGTGCCGGTTAAGCGAGTGTAAAGGAAATTCATTTACTTTGCCGGGCGCAAGGCAGTTGGACGTAGTCACAGCGGGCTATGTAACCGCAAAAAAAGAAAGAAACAGGCATTCTTGAACATAAAAAATGGCGAAACTGTCAGCTTCTATAAGAAAATATTTTTTTTAGAATTTTAAACAGCTTCTAAACAGTTCCTTGATGTTCTGGTGTCGCTTCAATGGGTGGTTATGGGGATTTGTACGTGTTCTGAAAGCGTTTTTTGTTGTAAAAAGAACTTTTTTTGTGAAATGTGGCAAAAAAAACGCGATTTATGCCTTGTTATTCCAAATTTTGTTATCTTTGTGCATCGTTAACTTAAATAACTGAAAGTATTATGAAAGAACTTATCGCAAAAATTGAGGAGACTTATGCTGCGTTCGTAGCAGATGCAACAGCTCAGGCTGAAAAGGGTAACAAGGCTGCCGGTACACGTGCGCGTAAGTCATCTTTGGAGCTTGAGAAGGCTATGAAGGCTTTCCGTAAGGCTTCTCTCGAGGCTGCCAAGTGATTTTTTACAGCATCGAATGTTGAAAATGGGACTTGCTAAGGTAAGTTCCATTTTTTTTCATGCTTTTTCTTGCATGTCACAGTCATTGGGGCGTGAGGTGTAACTGTGTTTGGAGCCTTTGCTTCTATTGTAAATAATATTTACTACGGTTGGCCGGTTGCTTCCTCTGCTTTTCGGTTAGTCATTGCGGCGCTTCCATTTTTTATTGAAAACTTGGGTGCCATATTTCTTTTTATTTTCCTAAATATGTGTTAACTTTACAAAAGTTTTTCGCGCGTATGCGTGTTCGTGTCAAGAATGTGATTATTAATTTTTAATATTTTTTGTATGAAAAAACGATTTGTAACGGTGCTGTTGGCGGCTTTTTCGCTGTCTATGGCTACAGCTCAAAACCTCAAGGGGTTTGCCTACGGTGACGTAGAGGCTCCTCGTGGTTATGGC
This sequence comes from Bacteroidaceae bacterium, assembly GCA_045636545.1. GTDB lineage: Bacteria > Bacteroidota > Bacteroidia > Bacteroidales > Bacteroidaceae > HGM04593. The sequence goes on along the minus strand of JAZTXR010000032.1, from coordinate 14,487 downwards.
TACGAGAAGGGACAGGCAGCAGGCCTGGTCGAGTGGGAATCGCCCGAGGAACTTGCTCTCAACAAGGAGCAGCCAAAGGCTTGGTTCTTTAATTTCGCAAGTGAGGAGAATGCACGCAAGGTGCTCCCCGAGAACAGTGAGTACTATATGTCGCTCGATGGTACCTGGAAGTTCAACTGGGTTGCCAATCCATGGGAGCGCCCTGTCGATTTCTTCAAGACCGGCTTCGATGTTTCGGCTTGGGATGATGTTCAGGTTCCAATGAACTGGAATGTCTATGGCTTGCAGCCCGATGGTTCGCAGAAGTATGGCACTCCAATCTATGTCAACCAGCCCGTTATCTTCAAGCACCAGGTTGCTGTCGGTGACTGGAAGGGTGGTGTGATGCGTGAGCCTGCCCAGCACCATACAACATACAAGTTCCGTAACGAGGTCGGCTCATACCGCCGCACATTCACCGTGCCTGCTGATTGGGCGGGCCGCGAGGTCTATATCAACTTCGATGGTGTTGATTCTTTCTTCTATCTTTGGATTAACGGCAAGTATGTGGGCTTCTCAAAGAACTCACGCAATTTGGCAGCTTTCAATATTACAAAGTATCTTGTCGAGGGTGAGAACGTTGTGGCTGTCGAGGTTTACCGCAATAGCGATGCTTCGTTCCTCGAGTCACAGGATATGTTCCGCCTCCCGGGTATCTTCCGCACCGTGTCATTGACATCTACCAACCCGGTGCAGTTGCGTGACGTGCGCGTACGCACCGATTTGGATGCGCAGTACAAGGATGCTGTTGCGAACATCGAGGTTGACGTACGTAACCTCACAGCAAAGAAGGCCAAGAAATATCAGGTAAAGGCACAGCTCTACAAGAACGCTCTCTACAGCGACGAGAACGAGATTGTTGAGGGTGCAACAGCCGCTGTTGCACTTGAGCAGTTGCTTGCCGGCGATACAAAGACATTGAAACTTGACATTCCTGTTGCCGACCCTGCGAAGTGGAGCGCCGAGGAACCTAACCGCTATACATTGGTTGTCTCTTTGCTCGACAAGAAGGGCAATGTGGTTGAGATGGCATCGGCATACTTCGGTTTCCGCGAGGTGGAAATACGCGATACAAAAGCCGAGGACGATGAATTCGGTTTGGCAGGCCGCTACTACTACCTGAATGGCAAGCCCATCAAGATGAAGGGTGTAAACCGCCACGAGAGCAACCTTGAGAGAGGTCATGCCGTTACACGTGAGCAGATGACAAAGGAGGTTATGCTCATGCTCCAGGGCAACATCAACCACGTGCGTAATGCTCACTATCCCGATGCCCCATACTGGTACTATCTCTGCGACAAGTACGGTATCTATTTGGAGGACGAGGCCAACATCGAGAGCCACCAGTACTACTATGGCAAGGAGTCTCTTTCTCACGTTCCCGAGTTTACAAATGCTCACGTTGCACGCGTCATGGAGATGGCTCACGCTACAATCAACAGTCCCGCAGTCTGCATTTGGTCGCTTGGTAACGAGGCCGGCCCCGGTGACAACTTCGTCAAGGCTTACCAGGCTTTGAAGGCATTCGATGCTTCACGTCCTGTCCAGTACGAGCGAAACAACAATATAGTGGATATGGGTTCTAACCAGTATCCTTCAATCGGTTGGACACGCGAGGCCGTAAAGGGTAAGATGAACATCGTTTATCCATTCCACATATCCGAGTATGCTCACTCAATGGGTAATGCCGCAGGTAACCTGGTTGACTATTGGGAGGCAATGGAGAGCACCAACTTCTTCATCGGTGGTGCTATCTGGGACTGGACCGACCAGGCTTTCTGGAATGTCGACCCAAAGACCGGTGACAAGTATATGGGTTATGGCGGCGATTTCGGCGACCGTCCTAACGACCACACATTCTGTATGAACGGTATCATGTTCCCCGACCATTCACCGAAGCCACAGTACTATGAGGTGAAGAAGGTTTACCAGAACGCGGGCATAAAGATGCTTGGGAATGGTGAGATTGAAATCTTCAACAAACGTTATTTCAACTGCCTGTGTGACCTTGACGTGAAGGTTTCTCTCTGGGAGAACGGTAAGCAGATTGACTCTTACTTCATGCCCGACATGAAGATTGCTCCACGCACAGCAAAGACATTCAAGCTCAAGTTCAACAATGCGCAGTTTGCTGCCGACAAGGAGTATTTCGTTAAGGTACAGCTTCTTTTGAAGAAGGATATGCCTTGGGCAAAGAAGGGTTATGCACAGATGGAGGAGCAGATTCTGCTTCAGGGTGCAGCAAAGGCCGCGTTGCTTGCCGATGTTGCAAAGAGCAGCGACAAGGTCAAGATGACCGAGGACAAGGCTGCTGCAACCACAACTGTTGCCGGTAACGGTTTCACAATTGTATTCAACAACAAGACCGGTGTGTTCGAAAGTGTTGTCTATGGCGATGAGACAGTCTTCGAGAAGGGCTCTTCAATGACACTCAGCGGCTATCGTGCTCCTGTCGACAATGACATCTGGGCTTGGAACCGTTGGTTCGCACTTGGTCTTTATGACCTTGAGGACAAGGTTACATCATTCGTTTCACAGAAGAATGCCGATGGTACAATCGTGCTGCAGTACATTGTACGTTCACAGGCCAAGCACCCGGGCCGTCGCGTGAAGAACGAGGACAATAGCTTCACACTTCAGAGCGATGCACGTGAGTTCGGCGAGAACGAGTTCCACTTTGTATCCAACAGAATCTGGACAATCTATCCCGATGGTTCTATCGAGCTCAACAGTTCTGTTACAGGCAGTGACGCTGCTGTACCACTTGCACGCGTAGGCTACCTGTTGCAGTTGCCAAAGAGCCTTGACCAGTACACATACTACGGCCGTGGTCCATGGAACAACTACAACGACCGTCGCACAGGTGCTTTCATCCAGCAGTACAAGAGCACTGTTGCCGACCAGTTCGTACACTTCCCCAAGCCACAGGATATGGCAAACCGCGAGGAGGTACGTTGGGCGGCCTTGACAAACAATGCCGGCAATGGTGTAATCTTCGTTTCTACAGGTGCTCTTTCAACAACAGCACTTCCTTGGAACGATGTTGAACTTACCGAGGCTGCGCATCCTTATCAGTTGCCCGCTTCATCGGGTACATGGTTGCACCTCGATGCCAAGGTTAACGGCCTTGGCGGTAACAGCTGTGGCCAGGGTGGTCCGCTCGAGCATGACCTTGTGAAGTCTGGCGACAACACTGTCGGTTTCATCATGCGTCCGGTGAAGGCCGGTGACAACTATGAGCAGCTTGCAAACGTTGCTGCATCAGGTGTCATTCCTGTAGTGCTCAAGCGTGATATGCGCGGTGTTGTTACAATGTCTTGTGCAAAGGATGGTGCTGAAATCTACTACAAGGTTGGCAAGAACGGCAAGAAGACACTTTACACAGCTCCCGTTGACATGAGCAAGGGTGGCACAATAACAGTATGGGAGAAAGCGACTCCAAAGCTTGCAGCAACATACGCCTACGAGGCTGTGACATCAATTCCTGTAACTGTTGCTTTCTGCTCAAGTCTTGAGCCGGGTAGCGGTGCCGAGAAGATGCTCGACGGCGACCCATCTACAATGTGGCACACAATGTACTCTGTAACCGTTGCAAACTATCCTCACTGGATTGACTTCGATGCAAACGAGGAGGTTACAATCAAGGGCTTCAAGTACATGCCTCGCCAGGATGGCGGCAACAACGGTAACGTGAAGGGCTACAAGATTCAGATCAGTGCCGACGGAAAGAACTGGAGCGAGCCTGTTGTAGAGGGCGAGTTCCCATACAGCGCCGACAAGCAGACCGTACTTTTCAAGGCTCCTGTAAAGGCACGCTTTGTACGCTTCACTGCTACAAGTTCACAGAACGGCCAGGACTTTGCTTCGGGTGCCGAGTTCGAGCTTATCAAGGAGTAAGGGAGAACTTTTGATATGATATTCCTTGCCGTTGCCCCATGGCAACGGCAAGGAATATGGAACTAAACAAATGGCCATTCTTTGGCTTTATAAATCATGTAAAAACAGAGATTATGAAAGGAATTGTTCTTGCAGGTGGTTCGGGTACACGTCTTTATCCCATAACAAAAGGAGTAAGCAAGCAGATGCTGCCCATCTATGACAAACCGATGATATATTACCCCATTTCGGTGCTTATGCTTGCAGGCATAAGGGAGATACTCATCATTTCAACACCACAGGATTTGCCAGGTTTCAAGCGCCTGCTTGGTGATGGCAGTGACTATGGTGTGCGTTTCGAGTATGCCGAGCAGCCATCACCCGATGGCCTGGCACAGGCATTCATCATTGGTGAGGAGTTCATTGGCAACGATTCTGCCTGCCTTGTGCTCGGTGACAACATTTTCCATGGTGCCGACTTTACAAGGATGCTCAAGGAGGCTGTGCGTAACGCCGAGGAGAACAACAAGGCTACAGTCTTCGGCTATTGGGTGAATGACCCCGAGCGTTACGGCGTGGCCGAATTTGACAAGGAGGGCAACTGTCTTTCCATCGAGGAGAAGCCTGCTGTACCAAAGTCCAACTATGCAGTGGTGGGGCTATACTTCTATCCCAACAAGGTGGTGAATGTGGCCAAGAACATAAAGCCATCGGCGCGTGGCGAGCTTGAGATAACCACAGTGAACCAGCAGTTCCTTTCTGACGGCGAACTGAAGGTGCAGACCCTGCCACGTGGCTTTGCATGGCTCGATACCGGCACGCACGACTCGCTTGCCGAGGCTTCTATCTTTGTAGAGGTCATTGAGAAACGTCAGGGGTTGAAAATAGCCTGTCTCGAGGGTATCGCATATCGCAAGGGCTGGATAACGGCAGAGCGCCTGCGCGAGGTGGCACAGCCTATGATAAAGAACCAATACGGACAGTATCTGCTTAAAGTCATTGACGAAGTAGGGAGTTTTGGAGCAAACATTGACTGATTTTTATGGAAGTGATTAAAACAGAGATAGATGGCGTGGTAATCATTGAACCACGCATCTTCAAGGACGAGAGGGGATATTTCTATGAATCCTTCTCGCAGCGTGAGTTTGAGGAGAAAGTGTGCCGCACCACATTCGTGCAGGACAACCAGTCGAAATCGTCATACGGAGTTTTGCGTGGGCTTCATTTCCAGAAACCGCCCTATTGCCAGAGCAAACTCGTGCGCTGCATAAAGGGTGCTGTGCTCGACGTGGCGGTTGACATACGCAAGGGCTCGCCCACATTCGGCAAATATGTGGCCGTCGAGCTTACCGGGGAGAACCATCGTCAGTTCTTCGTTCCACGTGGCTTTGCCCATGGCTTTGCCGTGCTTAGCGACGAGGCTGTGTTCCAGTACAAGTGCGACAACTTCTATAATAAGGAGAGCGAGGGCTCGGTAGCATGGAACGACCCGCAGTTGGGCATTGACTGGAGAATACCATTCGAAAAGGTGCTTCTCTCCGAAAAAGACAAGCTCAGCAAGAATATTGCCGATGCCGATTACCTATTTGATTATAACGAAAAGCTGTATTGATTATGAATATACTTGTAACAGGCGCTAACGGACAGTTGGGTAATGAGATGCGCCGCTTGGGTGCCGTGTCGCCCAACAACTACATCTTTACCGATGTTGCCGAGCTTGACATTACCGATGCCGCTGCTGTGATGGATGCCGTAAGGACAGCATCGGTTGACATCATCATCAACTGCGCTGCATATACCAATGTAGACAAGGCCGAGAGCGACGAGGCTACGGCCGAACTCATCAACGCGACAGCCGTAGCAAATCTTGCTGCAGCAATGAAAGAGGTTGGCGGAACGCTCTTCCATGTATCTACCGACTATGTATTCGGCAGTGAGGGAAACACACCGCGTACCGAGGATATGCCACTTGACCCGCTTGGCGTGTATGGCCGCACAAAGCTGCACGGCGAGCAGGCCATTGCCCAGAGCGGTTGCAAGGCGCTCATCTTCCGCACTGCGTGGCTCTACAGCGAGTTCGGCAACAACTTCCTCAAGACAATGATGCGCCTCACGGCCGAGAAACAGCAGCTCAATGTTGTCTTTGACCAGGTTGGTACTCCAACGTACGCAGGTGACCTTGCGCTTGCGATATTCTCTATCATTGAGGCCGGTGTCTACAGTGGCAATGAGGGCGTGTATCACTTCTCCAACGAGGGTGTCTGCTCGTGGTACGACTTTGCTGTGGAGATAGCCGCAGCAGCAGGCAACACCAATTGCCGCATCAATCCTTGCCACAGCAGTGAGTTCCCCTCGCCCGTGACACGTCCTCCATACTCTGTGCTCGACAAGACAAAGGTCAAAAACACCTTCGACATTGAAATTCCCCACTGGCGAGAGTCTATGGAGTATTGCATAAAGAGAATAAAAGCAACAAATAAATAATGGTGAAAACAATGAAACGCAGTATAATAGTAACCGGCGGTGCCGGCTTCATCGGTTCACATGTAGTTCGTCTTTTCGTGAACAAATATCCCGACTACCATATAATCAATGTCGACAAGCTTACATACGCAGGCAACCTCGCCAATCTCAAGGATATTGAGGATAAGGAGAACTACACCTTTGTTAAAGCCGATATCTGTGACTTTGATGCAATGTACAAACTGATGGTCGACCACAAGGTCGACGGCATCATCCATCTTGCAGCCGAGAGCCACGTTGACCGTTCAATCAAGGACCCATTCACCTTTGCGCGTACAAACGTCATGGGTACACTCTCTCTCCTTCAGGCCGCAAAGCTCTATTGGGAGTCATTGCCCGGGAAGTATGAGGGCAAGCGCTTCTACCACATCTCAACCGATGAGGTGTACGGAGCTCTTGAGATGAACCACCCCGAGGGCATTGAGCCACCGTTCACCACAACGGCTTCATCGGGCGAGCATCACTTGGCCTACGGCGATGATTTCTTCTACGAGACAACCAAGTACAACCCCCACAGCCCCTATTCGGCTTCAAAGGCAAGCAGCGACCACTTTGTGCGCGCATTCCACGATACATACGGCATGCCCACAATCGTCACCAACTGTTCCAACAACTATGGTCCCTATCAGTTCCCCGAGAAGCTGATTCCGCTCTTCATCAACAACATCCGTCAGCGCAAGCCTCTGCCGGTGTATGGCAAGGGCGAGAACGTACGCGACTGGCTCTACGTTGTTGACCATGCCCGTGCCATTGACGTGATTTTCCACAACGGCAACACCGCCGACACCTACAACATCGGCGGTTTCAACGAGTGGAAGAACATTGACATCATCAAGGTCATCATTAAGACTGTTGACCGCTTGCTTGGCAACCCCGAGGGCGCTTCGCTCGACCTCATCACATACGTTACAGACCGTGCCGGCCACGATATGCGCTATGCCATCGACTCTACCAAGTTGCAGCGGGAACTCGGTTGGGAGCCCAGCCTGCAGTTCGAGGAGGGTATTGAGAAGACCGTGCGCTGGTATCTCGACAACCAGGAGTGGATGGACAACATCACCAGCGGTGAGTACGAGAAGTATTATGACGATATGTACAAGAACCGTTGAAGATACAATTAAATGGAACGAGGGTGACAGCCAGCTGTCACCCTCGTTCCATTTAATTGTAGGTGGAGCTGGGGAGTACCGCGAAGCGGTGAGGGGTATTATTGAAGGGGCGAACCGATGTGTTCGCCCGATAACCGCGGAAAAAACTCTCCCGCTTTTTAAAGAGGGAGTACGGCGCAGCCGGGAGGGAGTTTGAAAACCGTGTACAACCAACCGCCTATGGATTGGGCAGACACGCCGGTCTGCCCCTACATTGTGTATGCCGAGTGGGAATTGATGTTGTGTGGTATGTCGAACTCCCTCCGCAACTTCGTTGCTCGTCCCTCTTTCGCTTGAAGAGGGACAGCTTCTTCTACGCGGTTTATTCCATCTCCACAATCTTGGCGAATCTGTTCCAGCCAAAGGTGCTCTCGTAGGTCTTTCCTGCACCACGCGGAACATAGAGGATACAATCCTTGTGTATGTTGTTGAATGTACTGTTGTCAAGACTGGGCAGGCTGTCGGCCGGTATGTGCGACACCACACACTTCAACTTGCCGCAATTTTCAAAAGCACCGTAGCCGATGCTTCTTACTCCGCTACCAATTACAGCCTTTTCAAGATACCCGTTCCAGTCAAAAGCATAATCTTCTATAGTGGTTACGTTACCGGGTATTTCAAGCTCTTTGAAAGCACAGTGCGACAGCGCCGCATGCCCAATGACTGCAAGGCTCTGTGGCAGAGTGATGCTTTGCAGGTTTTCGCAATATTGGAACGTGTACCTGTTTAGCCTTGTGACACCCTCGGGAATCTCAATTTCTCTAATTCCGCTATGCACGAATGCTGCCTCGCCAATCTCGCGGAGCGTTGCCGGCAGGGTAACGTGTCTCAGGTCTTTTGCACCCACAAAGGCATCCTGTGCTATGCTCGTTACGCCATCGGGGATTACCGTGCTGTTGCAGCCTGCAAGCAACGTGTTTGTCGCCGTTTCAATGATGGCGTTGCACCCGCCACGGCTGTCATAGAATTTATTCCCGGCATCCACCACAATGCCGTCTATGTACAGCATGGGAAAGAATACCGACACGCCTATGTGCTCCACGCTCCTTGGGATTGTTATCACACCGTTCTGGTTGCAGTATATGAAAGCCGAGTCGGCAATGTGCGTAATTCCGTCCGGGATATTTATCTTTGATATGTATTCGTTCTTGAATGCCTGCCCCGCAAAGGCTGTTACACTGAATGTGCGCCCTCTGTATGTGACCGTTTGTGGAACGTTGACCTCGCCGCCTTTGTATTCATACTTGAACTCGTCGGGGTGATTGCCTTTGAACGTGACCTCGACGGTGCGTGCATCCTCATCGGTTATGTGGTAAAAGATGCCGTCGCTCTCGAACCTGTGGGGCACAGTGCCGCGTTTCCAAGCTATGTGGTCGTTTAGTGCGGTGTCCAGGCCGTTTGCTACGCATAGCGCAAACGCAACGGCTGTAATGGCCAGCACCGCAGCCAACTTCAACAACCTTCTGCCGTTGCGATGCTTTATTACGCTTATTATCTCGCTTGCATCCGCATAGCGTTTCTCCTTTTCCTGTTGCAGACACTTCCTCTTTATCTTCTGCAGTGTGCGTGGCAATCTCTTCCCACTCCTTCTTTCAATATATTGCAACAATGTACCAATGGCATATATATCCGTCTGCTCGTCAATGTCATTGAAACGGTGCTCTTTAAGTTCGGGAGCGGCAAAGGTGGTTGTTGTTCCCGCGGTATGCAGGTAGCTGTCGTTCACGCAGAATCCAAGGTCCACAATCTTCACATCATTGCCTATTTTTGTGAGCATGATGTTCTGTGGGGTGAGGTCCAGGTGTACAACTCTTTTCGAGTGCATTGCCTGCACTCCCTCCAGCAGCTGGCTCATGAACTTGTACAGGTTCCTGCGGTTGTGGAAATAGTGGGGTGTGCTGCTGAGTATGTCCTCTATGGTTGTGCCGTTGATATATTCTGTGAGAATGTATGGACACTCGTCACTGTTGTTGATGGATATATACTTGGTAATGTGGCTGCTCTCTATTTGTGAGCCAACCTTGTACTCCTTCTCTATTATCAGACGGAATTTGGGGTCATTGGCATATTCCGGCAGCAATCTTTTCATGAAAAAGTATTCTCCGCCGATGCGCACCTTGTAGCATTCGCTTGTCCCTCCAACGTATGCCAGTCTCTCTATATCCTGAAAGATGCTGCTTTCGTTCAGGAAACCCGAAATCTCCTTGTTATGTGGCGCTATTGTCATTTGTGATAATTTTGTATTTGATTCCGTTTATCTTTCCGCAAAAGTACCTTGTAGGCTCGCCGCCTTCGTGTATCAGGCGGTTAAGGTATAGAGGCTCCCCTTGTGTAATTATATCGGTCTGGAATGTGTCACCCTTGCTCAGTTTGCTGTTTATGCTCTCTATGACCTTGAACATCTCACAACCGATGTACTCGGCAATTATCTGTCTGCCCGGCTCCCAAGTAATCTGTATGTGCCGGCCTTTCTGCAATGTGCTCGAAACCAGATAGTCGTTTACCAGGAAACCGCTGCCCCTGCATTCCTCTCCTCCCGTCATGCTCTCCTTGAATGCCGCGTAGCTGTTGTAGCCCACGTAGTTTGCAATGGTGTCGAGCGTGTACAACCGGGGCGTAATGTTGTACTTTTCGCTCTCCCACAGACGTCGCAGTGTGTTCAGGCTGATGTACACGCCGGTTCTGTTGTATATGTGCATTGATAGGAACTCGAAGTCGCGTTTTACCACAATCCTGCGCATGGCAACCTTTTCGGCCGCAGCCTTCAAATCCTCGTACTGTGTTTTTCCTGTCTTTTCTTCCATAGCTGCAAAGGTATATAATAAAGTCCTATCATTGAAACAAGACTTTGTGAAAAAACTGTGCCTCTGCCCGAATGGGATGCAATGGGACGGTTTTTCATTTTTTAACGGTCTACCTTTGTACTCGCGTAAGAAGACAAGCACTCTTCACGTGCAATATCATTCTTTTTGAAAGAAATTTAAACAGTTTTTAAAAACAGAAACAACTAACCATTTAATTAACGTAATATGAGAAACATTTATTTCAGACATCTGTTTGCTGCCCTGTTGTTGCTATGTACAACAATGGCTGCCGGTGCGCAGACCCACACCCTTACATACCGTGTGGATGGGCAGGTGTATCAAACCAACTCTCTTGCTGCGGGCGAGGCAATCTCGCATCCAGCTGCGCCGTCAAAGGCCAACCATACTTTCCTTGGCTGGTCTACTTCTACCAATCTCAATGAGATAGACATCGCATCCAATGACATGCTCTACTCAAATGCCCCTTGTAAAACTGATGCGTTTGGCGACCAGTTCGTCGGTTGGCACGTACTTTTCGACAATGACCCAAGCACCTTCTTCCACTCGGACTACAGCGGCGCCGACAGCGAGGACGGCCTCGACCACTATCTCCGTGTCGACATGGGCGAGGGAAAGCAAGTTTCAATCTTTACATTCGCCTATACCAACCGTAGCAGCAACAGCAGCATAAACGCCCCAAAGACAATGGTTGTCGAAGGCTCTAACGAGGCCTTTGGCGAGTATGAGACAATTGCCACACTCACAAACCTTCCATCGGAAAACTCTGCCGAGTACGAGTCTGGTCTTCTTGGCAACGGCAACGCATACCGTTACATCCGTTTCCGCGTGACGGCTACCCAGCAGAATCAGTTGCAGGGCGGCCATCCCTTCTTCTTCATCTCGGAGTTCGGAATGTTTGAGATTGAGTCGGCGCCTACTGTAATGCCTGATAACGACCTTACCCTCTATGCCCGTTACAAGTCATACAGCTGCGACATTGAGCAGGACGGCATTTTCTACAGATTCTTTGATGTGGAGGCCCGCACCGTTAAAGTTACAAGCTGCCAGTCTTCACTCAATGGCTACAGCGGCACTTTGGATATCCCCGCTACCGTGACACACAATGGCGAGGAGTATACCGTTGTCGGTGTCGAGGATGGAGCTTTGGGCATCGGAAATATCACAAGTGTCTCAATACCGGCTACATTCGGGACGGTTGCTGAAAAAATGTTCTTGGGCAATGCCAGTCTCGAGAGCGTGACCCTTGCAGACGGTATCACCGCCATAGGCGCAAATGCATTCCAGGGCTGTACCTCACTTGTAACTATTGACCTCCCCGAGAGCATCACTACCATAGGCGCAAAAGCTTTCAACAGCTGTACTGCGCTCGAGAGTATTGAAATTCCATCGGGTGTGTCACAGCTTCAGCATAGAACATTCCAGGACTGTAGCTCACTTGTCAATGTGGTACTCCCCGAGACAATTACAGACCTTGGTGAGGCAACATTCGAGTCCTGCTCTTCGCTCACAAATATCAACATTCCCGATGCTGTGACTTATATCAATTATGCATTGTTCCGTCAATGCTCTTCTCTCACAAGTATCGATATTCCAGTTGGTGTAACATCTATTCAAGGTTTAGCCTTTTGGGGTTGTTATGACCTTGTTGACGTAACACTTCCTAATACCCTTGCAACAATTCAAAGTGAGGCTTTTGAGCACTGTACCAGCCTTGCAAGAATTGTTATCCCGAACAGTGTTACAACCATAAGTGGCGAGGGTGATGGTGCGCCATTCAATTTTTGTCGAAATCTGAAAACTGTTGTGAACCTCTCTTCTTTGAGCCTCGAGGCCGGCAGCAGTGACTATGGTAAGGTTGCTTTTTATGCCGACAAGGTTATCAATGCTCCGGGTGGCGTTGTTGTTGGTGACTATGTATTTGCTACAGTAGATGGCGTAAACACTTTGGTTGGTTATGTTGGTAATGCAACAGACATTGTGTTGCCCGAGAACTTCAACGGCCAGAGCTACGCAATCGGCTCAAACGCCTTTGCCGGCAACGAGGACATTGTGGCACTCACCATCCCTGCAGCAGTGACACGTATCAATGGTGGCGCATTCATAGGCTGTGCCGGCTTGACCACTTTGCGCATTGAGGACGGTGAGGACACACTTGTTTTGGGCTGCAACATTACCAGCGAGGATGAATCTGTGTACGGCGAAGGCTTGTTCTATAACATTCCATTGGAGACACTCTACATTGGCCGTAACCTTGAATATCCTACCGGCAAGGCAAACGGATGGTCTCCTTTCAACCGCATTCTCACATTGACAGATGTTACTTTCGGTAACACCGTCACAACCATCGGTGATAACCTCTTTGGCTCTTGCCGGGGGCTTAGAAACGCAACAATTCCAAGCAGTGTAACAAGGATTGACAATGGCGCGTTCGGTAATAATCAGAACTCCTTGGAGTCTGTATTTATCAGCGACCTTGCCGCTTGGTGCAGAATAGATTTTGGTACAGCTGATTCTAACCCATTGTACCAAAGAGCAAATCTCTATCTAAATGGAGAACTTGTGACCGACCTTGTGGTTCCGGCCGGCATCACAGAGGTGAAGTGCTTTGCTTTCACCGGCTGTCAGTCAATTACAACCCTTGTTGTTCCCGAGGGCGTTACAACCGTTGGCTGCGAGGCATTCTGCCACTGTTATAACCTTGCAGACATTCAGTTGCCCGAGACTTTGACAACATTGTACTTTGGAGCATTCAGCCGCACCGGCATTGCAAGCATCTCATTCCCTGCAGCTGTTACAGAACTGCCGGACTGGATAGTAGATAACTGCCAGAATCTTACAGAGGTTGAGCTTCCTGCAACGCTCACATACATTGGTCAATATGCATTCGCAGGCTGCAACAACCTTACAAGCATTTCAATCCCCGGAACAGTCACAAGCATTCGCGAGAATGCTTTTGAAAATTGTTCGGTTCTTAAAACTGTCATCAACTTCTCTAATCTGACATTTACAGCCGGTTCAGAGGATTATGGCTATATAGCACTTAATGCCGACAAGGTTATCAATGCACGGGGTGGCTCAATGGTTGGTGATTATGTATTTACCACTATAGATGATGTAAACACCTTGGTTGCATACCTTGGCAATGCAACAGACATTGTGCTGCCCGAGAACTTTAACGGCCAGGATTACGCAGTAGGTAACGATGTGTTTACCAATAACACTGCTATCACATCAATTACCGTGCCAACAAGTGTAACGGCTTTTGGTACTGCTTTTGAAGGCTGTACATCTTTGAAGGCTGTCCATATTACAGATCTTGCCCATTGGTGTAGTATAGAATTTGTAACAGCAACCTATACCTCAAATCCGGTCTCTCTTGCACACAATCTCTACCTTAACGGTGAACTCGTTACAGAACTGGTTATCCCCGAGGGCATTACTGAAATCAAGCATGATGCCTTCAGAGGCTGTACGTCGTTTACAAATGTGATAATCCCCGAGGGTGTTACAAGCATAGGACAATATGCATTCAACACATGTACATCAATGACAAGCATTACACTCCCCGAGAGCCTGAAAATTATCTATTGGGGAGCATTCAGTGGTTGTGCTGCACTCGAAAGCATTACTCTCCCGGCCGGCATTGAAATGGTAGACGGAGTTTCATTCTATGACTGTCACAGCCTTTCCGAGGTAACCTGTTTGGCAACAACACCTCCAACTGCTTACAACTACAGTAGTGACAGGTTCTTTGGTATCGCAGAGAACGCCACCCTCTACGTCCCACGCGACTGTGGCGCCGCATACGCCGCAACCGAGTGGAGCCAAATCCCCAACATTGTAGAACTCGCCTTCAACCTTGTATATAAGGTAAACGACACCGTCTATGCAACTGAAAGAATAGACTACGGCGCAGCCGTGACCCCAATAGACGCCCCCGAAGTACCCGGTTACACCTTCGTTGAGTGGGAAGGTCTGCCCGAGTATATGCCACGCCACGACGTAGAGGTAAATGCCGTGCTTGAGATGAGCGCGATAGCAATAACAATAAGCAAATACGGCAGTGCAACATACTC
>JAZTXR010000031.1:0-3632 GCA_045636545.1 Bacteroidaceae bacterium | reverse complement strand
CCACAAATTTACCCATCGGCGAGCTGTTTAGCGAATAGTCGCGGGCTGCGCAGATACTCCCTCCCCCTTCGGGTACTCCCTCTATAATAGAGGGAGAGTTTATTGCGCCCCGCGGGTCGCTGATAAAAAAGCAAGCCAACTGGGGTAACCTTTGGAATAGCCAATAAAACAGGCGGAGAGGGGTCTCCCCGCCTGTTTTATTGGCTATTCCAATTCTCGAAGAATGTTTTCCAGTATATAAGCATCGCTCATCAATTGCATACCGCTATTGGTGTCGGTCAACTGTTTGTATGTGTCTGTAGAGTAAAACAACTCCAAAGCTCGTTCTTCATCAATACAGAGCCTGTCGGAAAGTAACATTATAATATGGCTCTTTTTGCGCCACAGTACGGATTCTCTCATAGATTTAAAATGTGATACTGTCTACATATAACAAATAGTTGTCAATAACGGATTGGTTTAGAAAGCAGATTTGGTGATTTACTTTTTTGTATTGTAACTGTCCCAATGCTTGCTCGGCAGTGATAATCCCTTTCTCGTAATCTTCGACTGTGTCAATGACGTTGTCATTGGCAACACCTCCTTCCACAATGTCATAATCAGAGGATATATCTTTTCCGTTTCGGCAATCTACCACATAGTTCAACCATTCGATGTCGTATGTCTCGAACAGTTTGAACTTCACACCATCCTTTTCGGCCTTTTCTCTGTCAAAATTGTAGATATTGAGTACTGGTTTTGTGGTTCGTCCTTTTCTGCCGGCAATTATGGTTGCCCAATTCTTGGCTTGTTCTTCTATTCGGGTTAAATAGAAGCCTGGGCCAAAATCCAAATTCTTACGTCCTATTTTTGCCAAAGGATTTTGTATAGCCAAATAGGTCCCGTGCTAAAGCGTAATCATAATATCTCCTCCTTTTCCCAATTAGTAAGGGTTTCTATGGTATCATCAACAACCCAGTCAAGGCTTTGGGTGTGCAATAAATCATAGTGTTTAAAGAGCCTGTTTTTTATGAGCCCTTGCCTTTTGAGTCTATTGTACATCTTGTCCCCGGAGATATTTAGTTTTTTTGCACTTCCTTCTATGGCCATTACGGCGAAGTGTATTCTTCTGAATTTTTCCGAGTTGTTGATATTGTTCATAATATTCCAAAGTTTATTGACTTTACAAAAGTAGTCAGTTTGTTTTTAGTTGCAAATTAGAAGTGGCTTAAATTTCTTAAAAAGCCCTAAACGATCATCTTGTCCCAATGCCTTTCCTCCCAGATTTGCGAAATTCGGAATAAAATAGTATTTTTACAAATTATTCAAAATGTTTTGCGTAATATGGCTGTAGAGATAGTAAAAGTGACCACTAACAGGCAGTTGAAGCGCTTTGTGCGTTTTAATTATGAACTGTACAAGGATTCTCCGTACGCAGTGCCCGAGTTGCTGGAGGATGCTATGGGCACGTTGCGCAAAGACCGCAACGCGGCATTCGATTTCTGCGAAGCCGACTATTTCCTTGCTTACCGCAATGGCAAGATAGTGGGTCGCATTGCAGCCATAATAAATCCTCATGCCAATGAGAAATGGGGCTTGAAGGCTGCGCGTTTCGGTTGGGTGGATTTCATTGATGACAATGAGGTGGTCGATGCTCTCTTTTCAACAGCCGAGGCGTGGGCGCGTGAGCGTGGAATGACCGAGATTCAAGGACCGCTTGGTTTCACCGATTTAGACCCCGAGGGTATGCTTGTCGAGGGCTTCGACCGTCTGGGTACAATGGCCACGATATATAACCATCCTTATTATCCCAAGCACCTTGAACGCTTGGGCTATGTGAAGGACGTGGATTGGGTGGAGTTTCTTTTTAAGGTGCCCGGTGAAAAGTGGCCCAAGGCCGAGCGTGTTGCTGCAATTGTGGAGAAGAAGTTCGGCTTGCGCATTGTGAAGGCAAAGTCGTGCCCCGAGATTGCAAGGCGCTATGGCAAGGCAATATTTGATTTGTGCAATGAGAGCTATGCTAATCTCTATGGTTACTCACCGCTCACTCCAAAGCAGATTGAACAGTTTGTGAAGATGTATCTGCCGTTGGCCGACAAGCGGTTGCTGTGTCTGGTGGTTGACAAGGATGATAATCTTGTGGCGCTTGGAATAAGCATATTCTCGCTTGCCGAGGCGTTGCGCAAGGCAAAGGGTCGCCTGTTCCCCTTCGGGTGGTGGCATATATTGAAGGCTCTCTTCATCAAGCAACCCAAGAGACTCGACTTTCTGCTTGCAGCAGTGAAGCCCGAGTACCAGAGCAAAGGTGCTTTTGCATTGGTGTTCAACGAACTTATCGGGCACTACATTGAGATGGGGATTGTTGACATTGAGAGTAACCCCGAGCTGGAGCACAACAAGGATATGCAGAACCTGTGGGCCGACTTTGAGAAGGAGCAGCACAAACGTCGCCGCGCGTTCAAGAAAGAACTGGTGTAAAATGCGCACTTTTAGAGCCTTCGCTTTGCTCTGGATGACAATATGCCTTTTGGCCCTTTCAGCCTTTTTGGCCTTTTGAAGCGTAAAATAGAAAAAAGTAATAATATGTCCGAGGATAAAGATTTGGAATTTAACGAGAACAGGCCTAGTGCTGCCGACTATGGCGATGACTCCATACGCCACTTGAGCGATGTGGAGCACATTCGTCTGCGCCCCGGTATGTACATTGGAAAGCTTGGCGACGGTTCGCAGAGCGATGACGGTATATATGTGCTGCTCAAGGAGGTGGTGGACAACTGTATCGACGAGTTCAAGATGGGCTTTGGCAAGCGCATAGAGATTGATATCATTGAGAACCACTCGGTGGTGGTGCGTGACTATGGTCGCGGTATCCCGCAGGGAATGATGATACAGGCTGTGAGCAAACTGAACACCGGAGCAAAGTATGACGATAAGGTGTTCCAGAAGTCGGTGGGTCTCAACGGTGTGGGTCTCAAGGCCGTGAACGCGACAAGCGTGAACTTTGAGGTACGCAGCTACCGCGAGGGCGTTGTGCGCATTGCAAAGTTCGAGAAGGGTATTCTGGTGAGTGACACCACCGAGAAGACAAACGACGAGAACGGTACCTACATCTCGTTTACCCCCGACAATACATTGTATCGCAACTTCGAGTATCGCCCGGCCTACATTGAGACATTGTTGCGCAACTATACCTACCTGAACACCGGCCTTGCCATTATGTTCAACGGCAAGCGCATCCTTTCGCGCAATGGCCTTGTCGACCTGCTCAGTGACCGCATGACGGCCGATGCTCTCTATCCAATAATACACCTCAAGGGGGCAGACATTGAGATTGCCTTCACTCACGCGCATCACCAGTATGGCGAGGAGTACTACTCCTTTGTGAACGGACAGCATACATCGCAGGGCGGTACGCACCAGAGTGCCTTCAAGGAGCACATAGCCCGCACCATCAAGGAGTTTTACAACAAAAACCACGAATTCACCGATATCCGTAATGGCATCGTAGGTGCTATCGCCATCAATGTGGAGGAGCCCGTGTTTGAGAGTCAAACCAAGGTAAAGCTCGGCTCTACCGCCATGGAACCTGGTGGTCGAAGCCTCAACAAATTTGTGGGCGACTTCATCAAGACCGAGGTGGACAACTACCTGCA
>JAZTXR010000030.1:0-23036 GCA_045636545.1 Bacteroidaceae bacterium | reverse complement strand
GAATTATGCCGAGCGTGAGCAACTTCACTAAAAGTAAAGCGACGAGGGATCTCTAACAACGACAAACGAGATGTCTCCACTACGGTCGACATGACACCAACGCGGTTTTTCAGTATTTGGGTCAACAGCTATATTATTGCTTTATTTTTCAAAGCGAGTGCAGTCTATTTTAAACATAGCAACAACTGTGAACATTAGCAGATTGGCATTGTTTTCATACAGAAAACCACTCTGTACAAAATTTATCAATCTTTTTCAAAACCCGCCTCCATTAGCAAAATTTACACAAAAAGGTATATTTTGTGCAGAAAAAGGACAATCTTTTTTAGTATTTTTTTACTACTTTTGCACGCCAAAAAGAATAAGAGTACAAAATTTACATTTAAAACATAAAATTATGACCAGAATTAAAGGAAACAACGTGCTCATTACCGGCGGAGCTTCGGGCATTGGACGCATAATGGGGCGCATCGCTTTGGAAAGAGGTGCAAAGTCACTCATCATCTGGGACATCAACGAGGCAAGCATAGCAAGCACCATCGAGGAGTACAGGAATTTGGGCAACGTAAAGGGCTACAAGGTTGACATATCGGACAGCAAGCAGGTGCAGGAGATTACAGCAAAGACCATAAAAGAGTGCGGCAACATTGACATTGTAATAAACAACGCCGGCATTGTAGCCAACAACAACACTTTCGACAAGCAGAGCATACGCGACATCGAGCGCACTATGGAGATAAACGCGACCGCACCTATGGTAATTGCACAGCAGTTCCTCCCTGGAATGATAGAGCGCAACCACGGGCACATCTGCAACATAGCATCGGCGGCAGGAATGATATCCAACCCACGTATGTCGGTCTATGCAGCAAGCAAATGGGCTGTCATAGGCTGGAGCGACAGCGTGCGCATTGAGCTGAAGCAGATGAAGAGCAAGGTGCGTTTCACCACAATAGCCCCCTACTTCATCAACACCGGAATGTTCGACGGCGTGAAGTCACGCATTTTCCCGATACTGAACCCCGAACCTACTTCACGCAAAATAATGAACGCCATTGAGCGCAACAAAAACTTCAAAGGCATACCTTTCGGCTATCATTTCATACGTTTTTGCCAAGCATTGTTGCCTACTTCAATTTTTGATTATATCTTTGGCGAAGTTGTTGGAATATTCCACGCGATGGACCACTTTACCGGTCGTCAAAAGAGATAAGATATGAGTATTCAGAACACTCCTATAGACGAGATAAAGAGCATTGTTGCAGCACAGCGCGAATTCTTTGCCACCAACGGGACATTGGAGTACAAGTTCCGCAAGGCACAGCTCAAGAAACTGCAGGCGGCACTCCTCAAATGGGAAAAGCCGTTGTGTGATGCTCTGTGGAGCGACCTCCACAAATCGCGCGAAGAGGCCATACTCACCGAACTGAGCATTGTTGCCGGCGAAGTGAAGAACCATATACGCCATCTCAAGGACTGGATGCGCGCACGCCGTGCTTGCACCCCATTGAAGATGATGCCATCGCGCAGCCGCATAGTGAGCGAGCCGTTGGGAGCATCGCTCATAATATCGCCATGGAACTATCCCGTGCAGCTGTTGCTCAATCCATTGGTGGGCGCCATTTCATCGGGCTGCACAGCTATTCTGAAACCATCTCCCTACGTACCCAACGTCTCACGTGTCATCGAGGAGATGATTACCGAAACCTTTGACCGGAATTATATTGCAGTAGTCCGGGGCAACCGCGAAGTGAACGCAGCACTGCTTGACGAACGATTCGACATAATATTCTTTACCGGCAGCCCGGCTTTGGGTAAGAAAGTCATGGCGGCAGCAGCAAAGAACCTCACTCCTGTGGTACTGGAGCTTGGCGGCAAGAGCCCCTGCATTGTCGATGCCGATGCCGACATAAAGATTGCGGCACGCCGCATTGCCTGGGGAAAGACACTCAATGCCGGACAGACATGCATTGCCCCCGACTATCTTCTGATACACGAGAGCCGCCGACAGGAGTTCATCACCGAGTTCGGCAAGGCCATCAGGCGCCTGCACGGCAGCGACACAAGGGCGAGCCGTCATTTTGTACGTCTGGTCAACGACAAGGCATTCGAGCGCGTATCGGGCTACCTCAAGGATGGCCGCATAGTATATGGCGGAACAATGAATGCTGCCGAGCGTTATATCGAGCCCACACTGCTTGCCGATGTGCAGCCAACAGCACCGGTGATGCAGGAGGAGATATTCGGCCCCGTGCTGCCAATGATGCCGTTCAGCAATCTCGATGAGGCAATCACATTCATCAACGGGAGGGAAAAGCCGCTTGCACTCTACTATTTTGGCAACGTAGACAGAGGCAAGGAGGTCATACGCACCACCTCTGCCGGCGGTTCATGCATAAATGACACCATAATGCACATTGCCAACGAGAACATACCGTTCGGAGGCGTGGGCAACTCGGGCATGGGACACTACCACGGCAAACTCAGCTTCGATGCCTTCTCGCACCAACGCTCGGTGGTGACAACCCCCACATGGCTCGACTTGCCTTTCCGCTACATGCCCTACAGGATGTTCGGTCTGGTCAAGAAACTGCTATAAGAGAATCTACGCTTCAAAAGCATAAACACAAACAAAGGACACAAACATTAAAACATCTATAATATGAAAGAACATTTACAAGTACTTGACACGCTGAACATCAATTTAGGTTCGGGAGATATGGTTCTGGTGAACTTCATACTCGCATTTGTAATGTTTGGTGTTGCACTAAGCATCAGAGTATCAACCTTCAAAAGCATCCTTAAGAAGCCCAAGTCGGTAACTATCGGCCTATTGCTGCAATGGTTTGCTTTGCCTGCACTTACCTGTCTGTTGGCAATTGCGCTCAACCCATTCATCACCCCAATGGTGGCACTGGGTATGATACTTGTGGCATCGTGCCCGGGAGGAAACATTTCTAATTTTCTCTCGTCACTCTCTAAGGGCAACGTGGAACTTTCTGTCTCAATGACAGCCATCACCACACTCTTTGCCTCAATCATCACACCGCTGAACTTCTGGTTCTGGGGAACACACTACTGCCAGTTTGCCGAGATAAGGAACAAAATCCCCACACTCGACATCCCGTTCGACGAGATGCTCTCGCAGATTGTGCTCATTCTTGGATTCCCCATCGTGCTGGGTCTGGTGTTCTCGCACTACTTCCCAAAGGTTTCAAAGAAAATAATCAAGCCCACACAGATACTCTCAATCCTGTTCTTCATTGCAATGGTCATTGTTTCAATGACACAGGTTCTCTCGGGATTTGAGCAGAAGTGGGATGTCTATGCAGCCATCCTTTGCGCACTTGTTATTGTGGTGATACACAACTTTACCGCATTGGCAGCAGGTTACTATGGCGGCAAATTTGCCAAAGCGCCCGTCAAAGATTGCCGCACGCTTGCAATTGAGATTGGTATCCAGAACTCGGGCCTTGCACTGGCACTGCTGTTCAACACCAACATCTTCGTACCGGGCCAGTGGAGCAGCAATGGCGGTATGATAATCGTTGCAGCCCTGTGGGGTATATGGCACATCATATCGGGATTGATAATTTCACGTTTTTTCCGTCGTTCAAATGCATAAGTGATGAGCAGAAGAAAGAAATTGCAGGAGAATGACAGACTTTATAATTTCCTGCTTAGGTTTGTCAACTTCGCCATAAAGTCATCGTATCGCGAAATTGAGTATATAGGTAAGGAGAACATCCCGAACGATGCGGCTGTCATCTTCGCGCCCAACCACACCGGTACACTGATGGATGCACTTGTTATACTTGCAATGAACAATAAGCCAAAAGTGTTCATTGCACGCGCCGACATTTTCAGGAACCCAAAGCTTGCAAAACTGCTCGCTTTCTTCAAGATGATGCCTATCATGCGCATGCGCGACGGCATGGAAGAGGTAAAGAAGAACAACAGGACTATTGAAATTGCAGCCGATGTATTGAAGGACAAGGTACCTCTGTGTATCTTCCCCGAGGGAACACACCAATCAAAATACTCAATGCTCCCGCTGCAGAAAGGAATATTCCGCATAGCCCTGCAGGCAAAGGAACTGCTTGGCGAAAAGCCGCTCTACATTGTACCGGTAGGTATCAGATACGGCAACTTCTACCGTTTCCGTTCAACGGCGCGCATACAGTTCGGCAACCCCATCAACGTAGGTGAGTTCATTGCAGAGAAGAAGGAAAGAACTGCCCCCGAGCAGATAAACCTTATGAGAGAGCTTCTTGCCGTGCGTATGAAGGAGAACATCCACTTCATCCCAAATGACGAGCAATACAATGCCAAGAACGAGATTTGCGCGGCTGTATATGCCACAGAGTACAAGAGCAAGAAAAACGGATATTCCAACCCCATTGTGGGCATAAACAGGGAGAGCGCCGAGCGCATAGAACAGCTGAAGAGCGAGAAACCCGAGGTTGCAGACAGACTCATTGCGCTGGGCAACAAGGCACGCAGGATGCGTTTGGCAAAGGGCATCAGCCTGAAATCCGTAGCCAAGCCACGTGGTTGCCTTTCACAAACGGCAAGAGCACTGCTGCTGCTTGCCACCCTCCCCTACACACTGTTCACAACCATCTGCACACTGCCATTGACAATTGTGTGCAGCCTGCTTGGAAAGAAATTCAAGGACAAGGCATTCCTCAACTCGGTGCGCCTTGTAATAAGGTTGGTACTGTGGCCATTGCTCTTTGTCATATACACTGTCATTGCCGCCTTGTGCCTGCCGAAGCTTTGGGCAGTTGCAGTTGTTGTGGCGCTGTTACCGGCCGTTGCCGTGACACAGGATGCCCACAGGGCTGTGCGCATGGCAGTATCGGACTTCAAGCTATGCTGCAGCAAGCCACTCAAGCAGCTGTATGACGAAATGAGAGAGATACTGGGATAAGCCCCTTTGCCGCTTTGCGGCAGAGCCCCCCACATTCATAACACGAACAAAACAATTATTATATGAAAAGACATTTTACACTACTCCTGTGCGCTATGCTTGCGACATCAGGCCTTTTCGCACAAGTAGAGAAAGAGACAGCAACACCTTCGGACAAGAAAGAGATTGTAAAGAAAGGATTCAACCTCGGTCCCTTGCCCGTTGTGGCATTCGATGCCGACAAGGGTCTTCAGTTGGGTGCATTGCTCAACGTCTTTGACTTTGGAGATGGTAGCGAATACCCAAACACAAGGCAGAAGCTCTATCTTGAGGCATCGTTCTTCACCAAGGGTTCACAGCTCTTTGTAATCAACTACGACAACAAATTCCTCATCCCCGGCGTACGTTGGGCAGCCACAGCCAACCTCACCAATGACAAGGCCATGGACTTCTATGGTTTCAACGGTTACGTGTCGCACTATGACCACGAGAAGATTGCCCTGGGCAAGGACAAGAACAACACCGAGAACTATATCTACTCTCCAAAATACCGTTTCAACCGACTGAATTTCAATTTCAAGACCGACTTCACCGGCAACATCTGCAACAACAAGTTCTTTTGGGAGGCCGGTTACCACTTCAATTACATGAAGACCGGTTACCAGAACAACAATCACGCCCTGAACCTTGACAAGATAAACAAAGGAAAGGACGAGAACAAGAAGTTCCCCGAGACAGAACGTACATTATTTGACCAATACCGCGATTGGGGCATCATATCGGACGATGAGGCATGGGGCGGCATAAGCAGTGCCATCCGCGTAGGTCTGCTCTATGATACACGCGACAAGGAAAATGCTCCTTCAAAGGGCATCTGGGCCGAGGTTCATGCAACACTCGCTCCAAAGTTCCTGGGCACGACACACCCCTACTACCGCTACTCGGCAACATTCCGTCACTATGTACCCATTATAAAGAACGACGTGCTCACATTCGCCTACCGTCTCAACTACGAAGGTGCCATAGGCAACAGCACACCATACTACATGCTTCCGTTCATCACCACAATGGGCTCGACATACGACCGCGAGGGTATGGGTGGTTACCGCACCACACGAGGAATGATGCGTAACCGCGTACAGGGCCTTGACATGGCATCATACAACATTGAACTGCGTTGGCGTTTCGTACGTTTCGCACTTTGGAAGCAGAACATTGCGTTCGGCTTGAACATATTCAGCGACGGAGCAATGGTAACACGCAACTATGATATGTCATTCCGCGGCGAGGAGCAGCATCGCCAGGCTTATGAGGAATATATGGCACAGGGCATTGCAAATGACCGCCCGCACATCACTGTCGGTGGTGGTTTGCGCTTCATCATGAACCAGAACTTCATCGTAGCATTCGAATATGGTTTGCCGGTAAGCAAGTTCAGCAAAGACCCCGTGATACAGAAACAGGACGGCAACGGTGCCTTCTACATCAACACAGGATTCCTGTTCTAAGAAAAGCAGTTACAACTAAAAAGAGATTGCCGTCGGCAATCTCTTTTTAGTTGTAACTTACACCACCACCCTGTCCAGTATTCCACTGAGCGCTGCAATAGCAATGCCATAATTTGTTATTGGAACACCTTGTGCCTTTGCCTGGCGCACACGCGAAAGCACTGTGCGGCGGTTAAACATACATGCCCCACAATGAATCACAATATCGTACCCGGTAAGGTCATCGGGGAAATCGTTGCCACCCACAACATCAATCTGCAAGCCATCGCCCAATTTACTACGTAACAGGCGCGGCAGTTTCACGCGGCCTATGTCCTCGTTCTGCGGAATGTGCGAGCACGCCTCTGCTATCAGCACACGCGCTGTCGGTGGCAAGGCAAGCAGTGCTTTCGCACCATTGATGAAAGCATCGACATCTCCTTTATACCGCGCCATAAGTACCGAGAAGGAAGTCAACTTTGCCCCGGGCGGTGTAAGCTTTTCAACGGTGGCAAACACCTGCGAATCGGTTATTATCAGCCGTGGCGGAGCGACAAGCGACTGCAAAAGGTGCGGCAGTTCCTCGGGCGCACAGCAAAGCGCAATGCAATGCTTGTCAAGCAGATTACGCAACGTCTGCACCTGTGGCTGTATTATGCGCCCTTTCGGCGCCGATGCATCCTGCGGCATAACAAGCACCACAATATCTCCGGGCTTAACAAGCGAATGGGTAATATCATCAAGGTTATCGTCAAGGCTGTACAGCCGTGCAATGCGTTCAAGCAACGCCTCACGCCCCTCACCAGTGGCAGCCGAAAAAGGAACGACATCGCACCCCAACGCCATTTGCCACGCAGTAATGCGCTCTGCGCTATTCTCCTTGTCACACTTGCCCGCAACTACAATCACAGGCAACTGCTGTTCTATAATTTTTGCAAGCCACTCCTTTTCGAGCGA
This sequence comes from Bacteroidaceae bacterium, assembly GCA_045636545.1. Lineage (GTDB taxonomy): Bacteria > Bacteroidota > Bacteroidia > Bacteroidales > Bacteroidaceae > HGM04593. Next base: position 15,680 of record JAZTXR010000030.1, on the reverse strand, counting down.
AGCATTGCCATCATATTCGCCAAGCAGCAGAATGGCAACATCGGCGCGCACAAGCACCTTGCGCGCTGCATCAACGCGCATAGTGCCAAGCTCACCCACATCGTCAAATCCGGCGGTGTCGGCAATCACAGCCGCACCCACACCCGGCAGCTCTATATTCTTCCACACAGTGTCGGTGGTTGTTCCCGCGACATCGGAAACAATGGAGACAGCCTGCCCCGCAATGCAGTTAACAAGCGAGGACTTTCCCGCATTCCTGCGGCCGAAAATGGCTATATGATAACGATTTGAACGAGCTACAGAGGTCATGGCAATAAACGAGTTTTCACAAAGTAAATAAAAAAACTTGAGATTTCAAAAACAACCCGACGGGACACATGTCTGTAAGAAATGAATAGACCACGAAAAAACATTGCCGTTAATTTCGTTATTTACAAACTTTAGTCTATCTTCGCAACGTATTCGGGACAACCGAATACAAACATTTTACATAATTTGCTCAATCGCCTCTGAATCACCACCTCGAGTAATGAACGAGCAATATATTACACACGTTGATAGTATGCGCATCGGCGCAGGCTATCTCATAGTGTGTAATGGTTTGTGGTGAACCAGGAGGCGTATGACGAGGGTCTGCGCTTTTCTTTTTTATATACTCACGCGCGGATTTTATGGAACAACACCAAATGTTTAACAATAAAAATCCAGTAATTATGAAAAATGTCTTATATTACTCAACGTTGATTTTATTGTGTGCTGTCATAGTTTTTTTATCTATCCACATCATAAAAGACAAAACCGATAGACATATTGTACACAGTGAAAAGCCAAAGGCAATAGACATTGTCAAACTAAACAGCTACGCCAATGAAGAAGATATGGAATTGGCAATCGCATACAAGAATGGTTTTATAGAAAGATGCGAAAAGTTCAGTAAAGAAGCGCCTACAAGAATTGGAAACTATTTGATTCTCAAAGATGTTAAAATCACCGACCAACTAATCACTTACTCATACCAAGTTGAATTCGAGAAATCGAAAATAAGCGAAAGCAAATGGAACGATTTCATAACCAATTCCAAAGAAAGCACAAAAAGCGAAATATATTCTTCCGCTAAAGAAATTTTGGCAGAGTATAACATATCACTCTCCAAAGTTTTTGAATTGGCAGAGATAAAATTGGAATATATCTTTTTCGATACGAACGATGATTTAATCGCAACTTTTCAATTGGACTACATTGATTTTTACGGAATGTAAGTTTACATTTTCAAAACCTGAAATCCCTTTCGCCGTTGTCAATGCGGTCAAGATACTCGGTAGCTTTGGCGCGGGCACGTTCATTGGGCACGTCGGCAAGCAGGCGCCTTATCATTGCCTCGCCTTTTTCTTTTGTGACAGGCGAGGCATAGTCCCTTATATACTCCTTCAATGTCAAAAGGGCATTGGGGAGGCAGCAGTTCGATATCTGTCCGTTCTTCAAAAGTGTCATGAAGCGGTCGCCGGTGCGCCCCTCGCGGTAGCAGGCGGTGCAAAAACTGGGAATGTGGTCGAGGTCGAGCAGCCACTCCACAACTTCATCAAGCGTACGATGGTCGGCTATGTCGAACTGCGCGGAGTTCTCATCGGGTGTCTCCTCTGTGACATAACCACCCACACTGGTGCGTGAACCGCCGCTTATCTGCGAGATACCCAGTTCGAGCAGGCGCTCGCGGCTCTTGGCGCTCTCGCGCGTAGAGATAATCATTCCCGTATAAGGCACAGCAATGCGAATGATTGCTACAATTCTGTAGAAGATATCATCGGGTACGGCATTCTCAAAATCAGCAGTGTCCACATCGTCGGCCTTACAAAGGCGCGGCACACTGATGGTATGCGGCCCGACGCCGTATGTTGCCTCGAGATGCTCGGCGTGCATGAGCAGACCGACAAAATCATAGCGATAGGTCTCGAGCCCAAAGAGCACTCCAATGCCCACATCGTCTATGCCGCCCTGCATTGCGCGGTCCATAGCCTCGGTGTGCCAGGCATAATCCTTCTTTGGGCCGGTGGGGTGCAGTGCCTCATAGTTCGCCTTGTTATATGTCTCCTGAAAGAGTATATATGTACCAATGCCGGCATCGCGCAGACGACGATAGTTCTCTACCGTCGTGGCCGCAATGTTCACGTTGACACGGCGTATCGCGCCGTTCCTGTGCTTTATGCTGTAGATTGTGTCTATGCTCTCAAGAATATACTCTATGGGATTCATGAGCGGGTGTTCACCGGCCTCAAGAGCAAGACGTTTGTGCCCCATATCCTGCAGAGCAATCACCTCGGCACGGATTTCCTCTTGCGTGAGTTTCTTGCGGCGTATGCTCTTGTTCTTTGCGTGGTAGGGGCAATAGACACAGCCGTTGACACAGTAGTTCGAGAGGTAAAGCGGCGCGAACATCACTATGCGGTTGCCATAGAAACGGTGCTTTATCTCATTGGCAAGCGCATATATCTGCTGCACCACAGTAGGGTCATTGCACTCAAGCAGCACAGCCGCCTCGCGATGTGTAATTCCCTTTAAGTTACGTGCCTTGTCAAGTATGCCCTGCACAACTTCCATGTTGCCACAGTTCTCGCGTGCATACTGCATTGTGGAGCGTATCTTGCTGTCACAAATGAATTCGGTCGCTATTGTCGATTTTGGATTATACATATTTCATTTATTTATATTCACCCCCTCCGAGGCTTTGCCTCTCGTCCCCCTAAAACAGGGGGACAATATAAAAACCTTTTGCTTCCCGTATTCCTCCCCTGTTTTAGGGGAGGTGGTCGAAGACCGGAGGGGTTAAATCCTATTCTTTGTTTTGCTTAATTATTCTCAAATAATGCGCAATCTCATTTAACACACCCTCAAGATTATAATATAAATCTCTATTTTCAAATCTCAATACTTTAATGCCATGCTCATTGAATAAATAACCGGAACGGAGTTGATCATATTTTGCGCCATCTATTGTGTAACGGTCTGCACCGTCCAACTCCACACATAACTTAGCTTCAGGACAATAGAAGTCAAGTATATAAGGTCCTATACTGAATTGACGGCGAAATTTATATCCGAGTATCTGACGTGACTTTATACACTTCCACAATACAGCTTCTGCGGCCTCACCGGACTTTCTTAACTGCCTGCGAACTTCAAGCAGTTCGTGTCTGTTACAGCATTGGTAATTATTTTCCTTATTTTCCATTTTTCTTATTTATATTCACCCCCTCCGAGGCTTTGCCTCTCGTCCCCCTAACACAGGGGGACAATATAAATGCCTTTTGCTTCCCGTATTCCTCCCCTGTTTTAGGGGAGGTGGTCGTAGACCGGAGGGGTTAAACCACGGTTGCACTCGCTATAAAAGCTAAAGCAAACTTTGCGTTTTGTTCGCTGACAAAGTTTTCAGCTTTAACCGCACTTCGTGCGCTTGAACCTTGGCTACGCTCGTTGCAATTGAAAATAAATTTTCACTCACCCGCTTGCACAAGCTTTCACTTTTCACCTTTCCGATTTCACCTTTCCGCTCTTAACATCCTCCATAGTCTCCACGGGAGAAGTCAACATGATAGCCAATTCCGTCCAACTTCTTGACAAGCAAATCGAGTCCTCGTGCCGATTCACTCCCGTCGCTCTTTTTATTGTCATATATCGAGTACTTGGCTCGGCAATGCAATGGAGTAAAATTGGGCATAACAACATTTGCCCCGGCAAGTATGGCACGCACAGTGCCATCGGCACACAACGTTGCCAAAGCCGTCGTTGCGGGAATGAGCGCACCGGGGAAACGCAGCCGTAAAAGCGATATCAGGTACAGCGTATCGTCCACACTACCCGGTTGTTCACCCTCAAAAGGGGTTCCTGCCGCAGGAATGAAAGGGCCTATGCCTATCATTTGCGGCTGCAGCCTGTCAAGCAGCATCAAATCCTTTACAAGATGCTCCACTGTCTGCCCCGGCGACCCCACCATCATTCCACTACCCACCTGATAGCCGAGCATCTTTAGATTCTCAAGGCAATGCAGACGGTTTTCAAGGCTCATACCGGCAGGATGCAAATATGAGTAATGTCCGGAATCGGCCGTCTCGTGGCGCAGCAGGTAGCGGTCGGCTCCGGCAGCGCGCAACAAGGCATACCCGTCCAATGTGCGCTCGCCCACCGACAGGGTTATAGCCTTTGAAGGGAACTCTTCACGTATTGCGGTCACCACACCGGCAAGCCACCCGTCACTCTGCAGTGGGTCTTCGCCACCCTGCAACACAAATGTATTGAAACCGAGCGCAGCAGCCTGGCGGCAACAGCCGAGTACTTCCTCCTTTGAAAGCCGGTAACGCTGCGCAAGCCTGTTACCACAGCGCAAACCGCAGTAGTTGCAGTTGTTACGGCACCAGGAGCTTATCTCAATGAGAGCACGCACATAGACACCCGTGCCGAAACGGCTCTGCGCCACATTCCGCGCCCAAAGAGACAGCTGTGCCCGTTGTCCGGCACTGGGTTCGGCAAGCAGTCTGTGCCACACGTCGGCTGCAACCTTGGCAGGCGATGCAAGCATTTTCAGAAGCATTTCGAAGTCGTTTTCTCCCATTTTTGAGTGTAAACAAAAAACATTGTTGCAAAAATAGTTGAAATAGTAGTTTTTTAATTATTTTTACTGCAAAATTTGAATAACCGACAAACTAACCTTTTAAAATATGTTCATTCGTTATCGTCTATTATCGAAACTGGTGGAAATGTGGAAGAACAATGAGCTTCTGCAGAAGATTGACCGTATGCCATACGAGATGTACCCACGTAACCAGAAACCCAAAGGCCGTTGCTGCATACACAAGGAGCGGGCTGTTATAAAGTACAAGACAATGGCAATGATGGGGTTCACCATGGAGGACGAGACCGACGAGATGACCCCACTCAGCAGCTACGCACGACAGATGCTCACAACCAGGAGTTGCGTGAATGACAAGGGCATACTGCACGTGATGGACGAAGCCTGCTCATCGTGCGTAAAGACCAACTACGAAGTTTCAAACCTGTGCCGTGGATGCGTTGCACGCCCCTGCTACACAAACTGTCCCAAGGATGCGATATTCTATGACAAGGACGGAAAGGCACACATTGACCATGACAAATGCATAAGCTGCGGCAAGTGCCATCAGGTGTGTCCCTACCACGCCATCATCTACATGCCCGTACCCTGCGAGGAGGCGTGCCCGGTGAAAGCTATCTCAAAGGACGAGTATGGTGTGGAGCACATAGACCAGGAGAAGTGCATATACTGCGGCAAGTGCCTCAACGCCTGCCCGTTCGGTGCAATCTTCGACAAATGCGAGGCTTTTGATGTACTGAAGGAGATGCGTGCCGGCAAAAAGGTGATAGCAATGGTAGCCCCATCGGTGCTCGCACAGTTCGGCAAGCCAATAGAACAGGTATACGGTTCGCTCAAGGCAATGGGCTTCCACGATGTGGTGGAGGTTGCGTACGGTGCCGAGGAGACAACACGCCGCGAGGCCGAGGAACTGAAAGAGAAGCTGGAGGAGGGCCAGCCGTTCATGACTACAAGCTGCTGCCCTGCATACGTGAACCTGACAAGGAAACACATCCCCGAGATTGTGAAATACGTTTCATCGACAGGCTCGCCCATGCACTACACAGCAATATATGCCAAGGAGAAGTATGGCGAGGAGTGCCTTACCGTGTTCATTGCCCCCTGCGCATCAAAGAAGGCCGAAGGTGCCGAAGACAAGAATGTAGACTTTGTGCTCACGTTCCGCGAGATTGATGCCATACTGCAAGGCTTGGGAATTGACATAGAGAGCACAATGCCCTACACCCCAGCCGAGAGCGCATGCCACGATGCCCACAACTTCGCAAAGACAACCGGAGTGTTCACTGCTGTGAAGAACCACATTGGCGATGAGAGCCTTGAGGGTGTTGTCATAGCCGACCTGAACAAAAAGAACATTGCAATGCTCAAAGGCTATGCAAAGACAGGCAAATGCCCCGGCAAACTGGTGGAGGTCATGTCATGCCCCGGCGGTTGCATAACAGGCCCCTGCGCCTGTAGCCAGGGAGGCGAAGCTGCACGCCGCTTCGAGGCCGAAGTAAAGAAGAGATAAATTTTGCCAAGCGAAGATAAATGGTTATCTTCGCGCTGATTTAAAGATTTGGAAAGCAATAGATGATAGAACGCCATTACATACTCGACGGCATTGACCCCGTCGGTTTCTACGGAGCCGGGAACATACACCTGCAGATGCTCAAGAAGCTCCACCCCAAGCTACGCATCGTAGCACGCGACAACATAATAAAGGCATTGGGCGATGATGAGGAACTGGAACGCTTCGGGAGAGCGATAGACCTGCTCAAGGAGTACTGCAACAAATACAACAGCCTCAATGAGGAGGCTATCATTGATGCCGTAAACGGCAAGCGCGGCGACAAGGGCAGCGACAGCAATGTCATTGTCTACAACATAAACGGCCGCCCCATATACCCGCGCACCGAGAACCAGTGCCGCCTTGTGGAGGAGTACAGGAAGAACGACATGCTCTTTGCCGTTGGCCCGGCCGGAACAGGAAAGACATATATGGCTATAGCGCTTGCGGTTAAAGCACTCAAGAACCGCGAGATAAGAAAAATAATCCTCAGCCGCCCAGCAGTTGAAGCAGGCGAAAAACTGGGATTCCTTCCCGGTGACATGCGCGACAAGATTGACCCATATCTGCAGCCGCTGTACGATGCGCTCGAGGATATGATTCCGCTTGCCAAGCTAAAGGAACACATGGACAGCAACGTCATACAGATTGCACCGCTTGCCTTCATGCGCGGCCGCACGCTCAACGATGCCGTCGTAATCCTTGACGAGGCGCAGAATACCACTCCGCAACAGATAAAGATGTTCCTCACCCGCATGGGCAACAACACGAAGATGATTATCACCGGCGACCTGACACAGATAGACCTTCCACAAAACAACACATCGGGACTGATGCACGCGTTGCGGGTGCTCAACGGCGTGCCAGGCATCGGTTTTGTAACGCTCACCAAAAAGGATATCGTGCGCCACAAACTGGTTACACGCATTGTCGAGGCATACGAGAAGCATGAGAAACAGGCTGCAGAGAAAGCCGCAGAAAAGAAGAACAAGAAAGATTGAATATAACTTAAAACAAAAATACAATGGCAAAAGCATTAACAAACACTGAATTCAAGTTCAATAACCAGAAGAATGTATACCACGGCAAGGTACGTGACGTGTACACAGTAGGCAATGACAAATTGGTGATGGTAGCGACCGACCGCATCTCGGCATTCGACGTGGTACTCCCCAAAGGCATCCCCTTCAAAGGCCAGATGCTGAACCAGATTGCAGCGAAGTTCCTCGATGCCACAGCCGACATCGTTCCCAACTGGAAGCTCGCTACTCCCGACCCCATGGTTACCGTGGGTGTGATGTGCGAGGGTTTCCCTGTTGAGATGATTGTACGCGGCTATCTCTGCGGTTCGGCTTGGCGTGCCTACAAGAGCGGTGTACGCGAGATTTGCGGCGTGCAGCTCCCCGAGGGCATGAAGGAGAACCAGAAGTTCCCACAGCCCATCATCACCCCGACGACAAAGGCCGAGATTGGCGAGCACGATGCAGACATCTCAAAAGAGGAAATTCTTGCACAGGGTCTTGCAACACCCGAGGAGTATGAGTTGCTTGAGAAGTACACACTCGCACTCTTCCAGCGCGGTACAGAGATTGCAGCCGAGCGTGGCCTTATCCTCGTTGACACAAAGTACGAGTTCGGCAAGCACAATGGCACCATCTACCTTATGGACGAGATTCACACCCCCGACAGCAGCCGCTATTTCTACAGCGAGGGCTACGAGGAGAAGTTCGAGAAAGGCGAGCCACAGAAGCAGCTCTCAAAGGAGTTCGTGCGCGAGTGGCTCATGGACAACGGCTTCCAGGGCAAGGAAGGACAGCAGGTGCCCGAGATGACCGACGAGATTGTCGAGAGCATCAGCAACCGCTACATCGAGCTTTACGAGAACATCACAGGCGAGAAGTTCGTGAAGGAGGAGAGCGAAGATATCCACACACGCATTGAGCAGAACGTAAAGAACTATCTGGGATAAAAATGAGCTACAGACACGAGGAGTTGAAACCTTACCGTAACGAGGGCGAGAAAGCCGAACAGATTGAAGAGATGTTCGACAACATTGCACCCGAATATGACAAGTTCAACTACATAGCATCAATGAACATAGACAGGATATGGCGCAAACGCGCCATATCCGCGTTAAAGCCCTTTGCCCCGCGCAGAGTGCTCGACATTGCCACAGGAACAGGCGACCTGGCACTGCTCATAGAGAAGATACTGAAACCCGAGAGCATCATTGGCTGCGACATTTCGGAAGGTATGATGCAGGTTGCACGCGAAAAGTGCAGGAAACGCGGTGTCACAAACATTCTCTTCGAGAGAGAGGACTGCACGGCACTCACCTACCCCACCGGGAGCTTCGATGCCGTTACATCGTCGTTCGGCATAAGGAATTTCCAGGAGCTTGACAAGGCACTGGGCGAGATGCACCGCGTGCTGCGCAAGGGCGGACACCTTGCAATCCTGGAGCTATCGACCCCGGTAAAGTTCCCCATGAAACAGCTGTTTCCCATATATGCGCGCTATGTAATGCCGTTTTTGGGCAAGCTCTTCTCAAAGGATGCAAAGGCATACAAGTATCTGCCCGACTCCATTGCAGCCTTTCCACAGGGCGAGGTGCTGCAAAGCGCATTGGAAAGAGCCGGGTTCGGCAAAGTGGAATTCCATCGCTTCACAGGCGGAATATGTACATTCTATCTTGCGAGAAAATGAAATTGTACGGAATAATAGGCTACCCGCTTGCCCAGTCGGCAAGCCCGGCATTCTTCAACAAGAAGTTTGAAGATGAAGGTATTGATGCACGTTACATAGCTTTTGAGATTGAAAGCACCGACGAACTGCCCCGCATAATTGAGCAGTACCCCGCTCTGTGTGGTTTCAATGTCACCATCCCGCACAAACTCAACGTAATGCAGCACCTTGCAGGCATAAGCGACGAGGCAAAGGCCATCAACGCCGTGAATGTGGTCAAAGTGACACGCGACAGCGAAGGCAAGGCACAGCTGTGGGGATATAACAGCGATGTCATTGGCTTCTCACGCTCCATCGAGCCGTTGCTTGGAGCCGGACACAAGAAGGCACTTGTGCTTGGCACGGGAGGAGCATCAAAGGCCATTGTCTATGCGCTCCGCCAATTGGGTATTGAGGTGCAACAGGTATCGCGCAAGGCAAGTGGAACAGCCATTGCGTACGGGGATATCACCCCCGAGATTATGCAGAGCCACACCGTAATTGTGAACTGCACTCCGCTCGGTATGGTGGGACATGGCATTGACCAATACCCCGACATTCCCTACCACCTCATTGGCAGCAATCACCTTCTTTACGACATTGTCTACAACCCCGAGAATACCCTCTTCCTGCAAAAAGGCGCGGCGCAAGGCGCAGTAACAAAGAGCGGATACGAAATGTGGTACCTGCAGGCACTTGCCTCGTGGGAGATTTGGAACGGATAACAACGTTTATATGAAAAAAGTGGATGATAACAGTCATCCACTTTTTTCATATACAACAATTATCACATACTCTGCAACATCTGTGTGACAGCCTCCTTAAGTTCGGCCTTGTTCTCCCCGGTCCACTCCTCAAGTTCCAGTTTCTCCTCGTCGTCAAGGTTGGCAACCTCTGCCGTATAGTTCCTGAACGTCTCAACCGAGGGGTTCTTCATAAACTCTTTGCCTGCTTCAATACCGGGGTTCGATGAACAAGCGACAAACAGCAGCATTGAGAATGCCGCACAGGCAAACAAGAACAATTTCTTCATAATATTCTATTTCAAATCATTAAGCAATAATATAGATGTTGACCCAGCAATGTCATTTTTCGGGCTAGCCCTCAACAGCACGTCCGACAGAGACAATGTTGCGAGTAAGTGAGAGCAGAATCAAGTTTACTTGAATTATGCCGAGCGTGAGCAACTTCACTAAAAGTAAAACGACGAGGGATCTCTAACAACGACAAACGAGATGTCTCCACTACGGTCGACATGACACCAACGCGGTTTTTCAGAATGTGGGTCAACAGCTATATTATTACCAATCATTCTGTCAAACATCACTCCTTCACCTGTGGAATATTGGTAAAGTCGCCACGGATAATCTGGAAATCGGGGTGCACATCAGCAAATGCATTCTTTGCAATCTCTACACCCTCGGGCACGTATGCAATCTTCAGGTTCGGGCAACGCTCAATACCCCAGTTCTCTATCTTCTTTGTTCCCGGAGCAACAATTAGCACCTCAATACCATCATGGTAATATACAGTATTCTTGTAAATTGTCTCCATTGGCATAAGCTCCAGACACTTCATTGCAGCAGGGATGTACAGCAGGTCGAGCTCGCTGCCATTCTTGCGGTAGACCGCACCCATATAGCTTGCGAACGTTGGGTTTTCCGGGTCAATGTGTACATACTCCAAATGCGGGGCATTGACCGAAAGACCCACAGGACTCTCACCCAGCGACTTTATATTCTTGCCAATATAGATTTCCTTGATTGATGAGGGCAGAGGCACTGTAGGGTTGAACGATTCCACTTGATAATCTGCGGCACTGAAAGGAACTGTGAACGAAGGTTCGCCGTCCACCACTCTGCAGATATTCAAGTTTCCGCCGTTGAAATCGAACCAACAACCCTGCTCCCTGAACATCACGATATCGAGCGACATTGAGATAAGGTGGGCGTATGAGCCAAGAGCCCTGTAACCCCAAGGACCTCCATCCCATGGGTTGGTTGGGTCGGCAACATACCACTTGCCATCGGGGCAGGCATAGTTCCATGCGTGTCCGCCAATTGTGCTGTGGAATCCATTGGTCACGCAGGCGGGTATACCCTGGCTGTGGAGCATTATGAACAGAAGATTTGCATAGCCCTGGCATACACCCTTGCGGTTTATGAAAACTGCGTATGGGTCATTGTCACTCATTTCGTATTCCACATTCTGGCTCACCCACTCATAGCACTTTATGAATGCATCATACTGTGTTGTTGTTCCTTTCACAAGTTCATCGGCAAAGGCCTTTATCTCGGCATACTGCTGGGGGGTGATGTTTGCACGTCCAAGCGTGTCCGTAGCCTCCTCGGCATTGACTTTCATCAACAGTCTTGCCACCTTTTCGTGAGGTCTGCTACCGGGGACTACAGGCGAGCCGTCATCCTCGGGGAATGTGGCACGCGACACCTCGGAACCGGGTGTCTGCGGAACTTCGGGATTTACCAATTGCAAACTGTCGTCGTTGCAGGCAGTGAAAGAGAGTGCTGCAGCAACCATAGTCATAAGTAAAGTTTTCTTCATAGTTGTGCTGTTAAAATAGTTGTATCATAAAATAAAATATCTATTATTGATTATCAGTCTCAACACTTTGTTTTACCTCCTCAACACCCTCAATCTGCGATATCGTCGTAATGACCTCCTGCAGTTCGGCCGACGAGTGTACCGGAAATTCCATTGTACAATAGCCTATTGCATCGCGGCTCTCGGTCGAGATACGTGTGAGCGACAACTGCAGCTTGTTGGTTATGCAGTCGATGAGGTCAATGAGAAGATGGTTGCGGTCTATGACAACAATGTCAATCTTCACCGGATAGAGGAACTCACGGTCCTCTTCAAAGTTCACCGCAACAATGTCATCGCCATGCTGCGATGCCAAGCGTATGGCCACCTTGCAGTCGCGACGGTGGATGGAGATGGTGTCATCGGTATTCTTGAAACCGATTACCTCGTCACCCGGCAACGGACGGCAATGCTCGCAACGGTCATACTGCAATTTGCGCTGTTTGTTGAGGAAACTGTTTATATGTGATTTAGCCTTGAAAGTCGACACGTGCTCCAGCCAGTCGCGCTTTGGTGCCACGTTCGCGTTCGAACCGATGAGCACCACATCGCCGCGCTCAAGCTCGGTCTTTACAGAGCACAGCAACCCGTTTATGCGTGCATAGTGGGCATGGAGTCCAAGGTCGCTGTGTATCTCAAAGGCAAAGTCGAGTGCGGTAGCTCCCTTGGGCAGGATAATTCCCTTACCGTCGGGGGTGTAGGCGACAATGTCATCGTTGTAGAATGAGGATGTCACGCCGTCCATATACTCTACCTCCTTACCACGTGTGGCCATCTCCTGTAGCACCATCTTGAACTTCTCAAGCCAGTTTGTGATGTTGGTCTCCGTGCTCTCTGCAATACAGCCATACTGCGATTTGCGTATCATGCGCTCCGAAGATATGTGTACCTCCTCCCATGTTCCCTGCGGGGTGAGCAGCTTCACGTGGTAGCTCTGGTAACCGTTCTCCTTCGGCGAATCGATGTAGTTGGCCACGCTGCCGGGCTTCTCCTTGAAACGGTCGGTGAGTATGGAGTAGATTTTGAGGCTCATGTCCTTCTCGGAGTAGTCGTGCGTATTAGGGTAGATGATACGTATGTAGTACTTTCCCTCGACGTGCTTGAAATCGCAGCCCGTGCTGTGCATCTTGCGCCATGCGCTGTAAGGACCACGTGAATAAATCTCGGTACGCGCCATCAGAATGTCATTGTTCTCGAGCAGGCGCTCAATCTCGAACATGAATGACTTGAGCCCCGGCTCGCGCTCCTTCAAATCCTTGGACAGCTGTTCTTCGATATATGCATAGTCACGCGGACAACGGTAGCGGAACGAGAGGTTCTCCATCTCGCGCTTTATGTAGTATAGCCCCAAGCGGTGTGCAAGCGGAGCATAGAAATAGTCGGTCTCTCCCGCAATCTTCATCTGCTTGTCGGGGCGCATACTGTTCAAGGTGCGCATGTTGTGCAGACGGTCGGAGAGCTTTATGAGCAGAGCACGGATATCATAGTGCAAGGAGTCGAGCATCTGCTTGTAGTTGTCAATCTGGCTCGACGACTTCACATTCGTGCTCTTCTTTTTCTTCTTTGTCACCACATTGACCAGAAAAGCCACATCGTCGCCGAATCGTTCACGTATATCCTCTATTGTATAAGGGGTATCCTCGACAACATCGTGCAGAAAGGCTGCGATTATGGGGTTTGCGCCCAAGCGCAACTCCTCGGCAACAATCTGTGCGACTGCAGCGGGGTGCATTATATAAGGTTCACCCGATTTGCGGCGCTGCTCCTTGTGAGCCTCGCGGGCAAGATAATAGGCATCACTGATGCGTTGTATGTCCTCGGCCGAGAAACGGCGCGCAAGGCGCACAAGCAAACCTTCGACCTGCTGATCAATTTTCTTGCAGTCCATATCTAAATAACTTTTCTGTACGATGAAACAATAACCCTTTTTACAACTTGCAAAAATGAAAAAAAATTATCCAAAGTCAAAATCTTTTTGAACAATTTATCACACCTGGACAAAAAAACAGCAATAATCTGTGACAACCCTGTCACAGATTATTGCTGTTTAAAGTTAGAGACTTCCGGCGCAACTGCCTGGCGCTCGGCAATGCTTGATTAAGCAAGCTTTTCAATCATTGCTCTCACTTAACCAGCACCTTTTTACCGTCTATAATATATATGCCGCTTACGGGGTTCTCAACCACACGCCCCTGAAGGTCGTAAACAGTTTTCACCTCTCCGTTTTCCGTTTTCACCTTTTCTATGCTTGTCACATTCTCATTGATTGCCTCAAGAGCCTCGGTTGAATCAAATTCACCTGCAAGGATTATTGAACAGGAGTTACCGCCGTCGGGGGTACTCCAACTGTCAATAACCATCTGGCTGATACCGCCCACGTTTACATAGTGCGAGCTGTCAAAGTATGCAAAGAATGTACTGTCATATGCGCCGTTCATAAAGTTCACTGCATCAACCGGTGTCGCGCTCAAAGAACCATCTTTATTAATGAATTTCGCTTCTGCAACGTGATAAAGGTAGTGTGTTGCACCGCCGTCGATGCTCAAAATTGCGAACTGCTGACGGGTGTCGTCCACATCTGTAGAAATGTTCAAATCCTTGTTCGATTTCAACGCGTCACCACCGTTATTCACAGCCCACGATGTTGCGCCCTTTGAGTGGTGGGGTTGTCGAACATGGTATACATTGTTGTTGTTCAACTCGCTGAGAGACATTACTGAAGCTAGTATATAAAAATTTTTCCAGCCGTCTGCCGCAGCATAAGCATCCTTTGCACCACATGGCACATAAAGTGTAAAAAAATTAAAAGCATTCATGCCCAAGGTTGGCGGTGTTTCATTCTTAATAGTTACGCTTTCAAGCCAGCTACAATTCCAGAACGCATAACTTCCAATGCTTGTAACATTGTTACCGATTACGAGACTTTTAAGTTTGGTGCAACTATGGAACGCACCGTTTCCTATGCTTGTAACACTATTGGGGATTACAACTTCACCTGTAAGACCTCTGCATTCATAGAACGCACTTTCTCCAATGCTTGTAACGCTGTTTGGGAATACAATACTTGTAAGGCCGCTGCAGTCATAGAACGCACCATTTCCAATGCTTGCAACGTTATTACCGATTGTAACGTTTGTAAGGCTGTAGCAATGAGAGAACGCAAAATTTCCAATGCTTGCAACGTTATTACCGATTGTAACGCTTGTAAGGCTGTAGCAATGTCCGAACGCTTGTTGACCAATACTTGTTACACTATTACCGATTATGGCACTTGTAAGGCCGGTGCAACTTTGGAATGCAAAATCTCCAAAGTGTGTAACGCTGTTAGGGATTTCAATGCTTGTAAGGCCGGCGCAACCTTCGAATGCAGAGTCTCCTATGCTTGTAACGCTGTTTCCGATTACAACGCTTGCAAGGCCAGTGTAACCATAGAACGCACTCTCTCCAATGCTTGTTACGCTGTTGGGGATTACAACGCTTGTAAGGCCGTTGCAATGACAGAAAGCATAATCCGGAATTTTTTTTACATTTTCCCCAATTGTTAATGTTGACAATGCTTTACAATCTCCAAACATAGGATTATCGTAACTACCCATACTTGTACAATTCTCTGCATTAAATTCAATGCTTGTTAGCCCGGAGCACTCATTGAACGCATAATTTCCAATACTTGTAACATTGTTGCCAATTACAATGCATGTAAGGCCTCTGCAATAACTGAACGCATATTCTCCAATGCTTGTAACGCTATTAGGGATTTCAACGCTGGTAAGGCCGGAGCAATTGCGGAACGCAGAACTTCCAATGAATTTTACGCTGTTTGGGATTTCAATGCTTGTAAGGCCGGTGCAATCCCAGAACGCACCTTCTCCAATGCTTGTTACACTGTTAGGGATTACAACGCTTGTAAGTCCTTGGCAATACATGAACGCAGAATTTCCAATGCTTGTAACGCTATTAGGGATTACAAGTTCACCTGTAAGTCCGGAGCAACTACTGAACGCACTCTCTCCAATGCTTGTGATACTGTTAGGAATTACAATACTTGTAAGCTTGGAGCAACCATGGAACGCATAATTTCCAATGCTTGTAACGCTATTAGGGATTACAAGTTCACCTGTAAGTCCGAAGCAACCACTGAACGCACTCTTTCCAATGCTTGTAACGCTGTTAGGTATAGTAATG
>JAZTXR010000029.1:0-32248 GCA_045636545.1 Bacteroidaceae bacterium | reverse complement strand
AAAGTAAAGGGGATTAACATCCCGAGCGGTGTCTAAAGCACCAATGACAGTTTATAATCTTTATCCTTTACTGCTTCTGTCCGCTTGCGAAGATAGCGATTTCTCGCTATCTTCGTTTCGTTCTGCAAATATAGAATGACATTATTCGCGAGCTTCTGTAGAGATTCCTCACTTCGCATCGGACGTGTTGTTGAGGGCTTACCCGAAAAATGACAAAATGATGAGGGTTCCCCAAAATCATTTTATTTCATCGCCCTCTCCTTGCGGAACTCGCTTGGGGTTAGGCCTGTCATACGCTTGTAGTAACGCGTGAAATATGATTGGCTGGGGAAGTTAAAATCATCGGCAAGCTCCTGAACGCTCTTTGTTGTGTACGACAGTTCATATTTTAGCATTGCTATGACGGCCGAATCTATGATTGCCTTTGCCGAGTGACCCGATACCTCGTTGCACACCTCGTTTAGGTAACCGCTGCTCACTCCAAGTTCGTTGGCGTAGAACAACACCTCGCGCGAAACCAGGCGTGACTCCACAAGGCGGTTTATGAAATTGCGGAAAAGTTCTTTCTTGCGCGGGATATAATCATATTGATTGTCTCTCCCGTCAACATACTTTCTATAATAGTCGCGCTGCACGACAGAGAGCGACGATATCTGCAACGTTGCAATCTTGTCGAAATCCTCCTCGTCAACCAGTTCCTTCATCTGCCACAGAGTGGCAAGTATCTGCTTGTACAAGGCAAGGTACTCATTCTGCAAAAATATCACAGGCGACAGTTTCATATACTTGAAATCAAGTATATTCACATCCTTCAGTATTGGCGAAAATGTCTCGGTGGGCAATACAAGCACAGTGCTGCTATAATCCTCACTCGCCCGTTCGAACGTAAGTATATCGAACGGGGTTATTATGAGAAAGCCGTTTTCGTTCAAGGTGTGTGGGGCGTAATTGAGTTCAAACACCAATTCACCACTGTTGCAGAATACGAGCACAAAATTCTTGAAACGCAAAGGTTCATTGGGTCGCGTAATCCTGTCCATCTTTAACAGACGTGCGTGCGTTACATCGTTAACAAACTTCATATCGTTATGATTTTGGAACAAAAATATTAAATTCGAAGACACAAAACCAAATATAACCGCGAAAATGAAAAACAACACACGTGTTATGGAAGAATGGAACGCATCATCGCGGTTCAATGAAGTTGGTGTAGAGCATCTTCACCGCCTTGCGTTCTTCCACGGGCACGGAATCAATGTCATCGACGGTAAAGAGAGCTATATCGAAATCACAGAACTCCTTTACCAGTTTAAAGGAGAGCCTGTCGAAGGCGCTTGTATGCAGTGCAAACCACTCTATTTCACTCAGCGAGGAACTGAAAAGTGTTGCATTCAAATCATGTGCCATGCAGGAGTAAAGGACACGGTAGTAGCCCCGGTTCTTCAAACGGCAATAGTGCTGGAACGAAAAAGCCTCCACCACCATCCTATCCTTCAAAGCCGGGAAATATTCCTGCAGCACATCGGGTTCCGAGATTTTATCCGTTACAAGATACAGGCTGTCGTGCTGCTCAAAAAAGCTGTTTATCTCTGTTGCACTCAAAGGCGTGTAGCGGCCACAGATTTTACGCGAAACAAAATCGCTGTACCGTGGCACGCTGTCGCCCAAATGCCCAAAGCCTGTCATGCTGTTGAACTTTTCCCATGAATGGGCTGCCACCAGCACGCTGTCGCTGGTGAAAAGAAGGTCGAATTCAATGAAACTGTACCCTTTTGCAAGAGAGTGCAGCATTGCCTCGCGCGAATTGGTATATGTGCAACTGTCTATGACACCGCCCGCGTGGGCAATGAGTTGCGGGGCAAACTCCTGTGGCTGTGGCGCAAGCTCCTTGCTTTTCTCCTGCCCGGCGCAGGAGAAAAGCAAGAGTATAACAGACAACAGCAGGAGCCTTTTCATAATTACAAAGGCTTTGTAATCTCTTTCAGATAATCGCGTTCCTCGTCATTCAGATAGGGTGACAACGTCTCACACACCATTGCATTGTAGGCATTGAGATAGGCAATGGCATCGGCACCAAGAATCTCAGGAACAACAGGTGTTGTATCTATGGGGCACAAGGTAAGCGGCTCAAGCTCATAGAACTCACCGAACTCACCTTCGCAATAGGGCTTTACAACCATCGTATTCTCAATGCGTATTCCGTGACGGCCGGCCTTGTACAATCCCGGTTCGTTGGTAACAGTCATTCCCGGCTGCAAAGGAGTGGGCATGTTGTTCATGCGTATCTGATGCGGACCTTCGTGGACATTAAGGAAATGCCCCACTCCATGACCTGTTCCGTGCAGGTAATTTTCACCGGCCTGCCACAACCACTGACGTGCAAGCACGTCGAGCTGTGTGCCGCAGGTTCCTTTGGGGAACTTTGCCATTGCAAGCGAAATATGCCCACGCAGAACGCGGGTGTAGTCCTCGCGCTCCTCACCGGTGAGACAGCCAAGCGGAATGGTACGTGTCACATCGGTTGTTCCGCCAACATACTGGCCTCCGCAATCGAGCAGCAGGAAACCGCGCGGCTGCAGCACTGCATTATCGGCCGGTGTAGGCTCATAGTGTACTATTGCAGCATTTTGTCCGTATGCTGCAATGGTGGCAAAACTCAATCCACGGAAAGCGCTATCTGCACTACGTAACTCCGTAAGTTTGGCATCGACATCAAGTTCTGTCACACCACCCTTTTCTACGGCCGGTTTCAGCCAACGCAACAGTTTTACCATTGCAATACCTTCACTGAGCATGGCCTTTTTAAAGCCGGCAATCTCTGTGCTGTTCTTCACAGCCTTCATAAGCGCAATAGGTGAATAGGGGCGATAAACCGATTTTTCGCCTATTGCCAATGCCACAGCCATATTGCATTTGTCGGGGTGAAGCAGCAATGTTTCTTTGTCATAATCCTTCAATGATTGCCAAATATCGCTGTATGGTGCTGTAGCAATTCCTTGCGACAACAGATATGCCTTTACATCGTTTGTCAACTTGCAATCATCGATATACAGCACGGCACTTTCATCTGTAACAACCATATACGAAACAAGAACCGGATTGTATTCAACATCGCTGCCACGCAGATTTGTAAGCCATGCGATTTCATCGAGCATAGTCACCACCATACCGTCAACACTCTCTTTTTTGAAGGTTTCGCGCAGACGGGCAATCTTTGATGATGCGCTTTCACCTGCAATATCCTCGGGCATTATCTGTGCCATAGACAATGGTACAGCCGGACGGTCGTGCCACAACTCATCGAATGGGTCGTTAGCATATTCAAGTCTGATACCGCAATTGGCAAAAGGTCCACGCAAAGCATTGATTCCGACAACAGAACCAACGGTTGTATCTACGCCTACGACATCACCCTTTTTGAGATTTCCAGAGAGCCAATCTGTTATGGATGGTGTTTCGGCAAGACCGTCCTTCATCAACTCTATCCCCGTACCGGCAAGAGCCTTGTCGGCAGCAAGCCAATAACGCGAATCGGTCCACAAGAGAGCTTTCTCGGCTGTAACCACAACAGTGCCGGCAGAACCATCGAAGCCCGACAGCCACTCACGGCATTTCCATCGGTCTGCAACATACTCGCTGCAGTGCGGGTCACTGCTCACAACAATAAATGCATCCAGCCCATTCTCACTCATATAAGAGCGGAACAGTTCCACTCTTTTACAAACAATATCGCTATTCATAATCAAAATTCCTTTTTATTATCTAATTTTGGGTTAAAACCCTGCAATTTATTGCAGCTACTTTCTATAAATATTTTCTCTTGCAATGTCATTCTGAGCGCAGTCGAAGAATCTCGAATAATTTTGGAAAGAGATCCTTCACATCCGTTCAGGATGACACAAAACTTAAAACCATGGACTTTAGTCCATCAGTAATTTCTTTTGGCTAAGATAGCAATAATTGGAAAATAAATGAATTGTTGTGATGGAAAATAAGAAAAAATCAGTAAGAATACATCTCCGCTAACTTCTTATCCTTATAAATCACTACCGACACTGAGTAACGGCTGTCGGCGGTGACAGGAGAAAGGTTGAGATAACCGCCGGCAATTTTGCCATCGGTAATTTCGAGTGGGAAAGCTGCGCCATCGGCAATGTGTGCAGCGAGTGCTTCGGCCGGTTTTTTAAAGAAATTGACACGGTACTCACCCTTGCATCCGTCAGCGACATGTCTGTCAAAGAATATACGCGACACCATTCCCATGTTCATACGCAGGTTAAGCTCCATACAAGGGTTCAGGCGCAAGGTGCCGCCACTTTCATAAACCATCATGTCAACGCCAAAGTAACCTGCATAGCCACTGCCACATAGCAATGCGCGCAACACGCCGGGCAGCAACGCCTTTACTTTCAGCAATTCGGCGGGCGCAACGTACTGCATCAGGAACTGCTCTATGTCACTATCACTTGCAAGTACATTGCCCGAATATGAGCCTTTGAATGATTTGAACAACGAATATCCGGCAAAGGAGACCGTGTTGCCATCGGTGAAGAACTCCATCGCAAACTCCACCTTGCCACAGAGGAACTCCTCGCACACCACACCGCCCTGTCGCCTGATGACACCTTTATAAAAATGTTCCATTGGGGTTTCAACACGCCCAATTCCCCAAGCAATCCCCTTCCCGCTACCCGACCACGGAGCCTTTACCACGCAGCGCGGACGGCTGTTCACAAATGATGCGACATCATCGTGCGACGAGCAATACAAGGGCAATGGTGGAACATCCACACCAAGTTCCTTTAATGCGGAGAGAATTTTTATTGAGCTTCTACGGTTCGACAATTCCCTTATCGAGGCGATTGCATCATCATCAGGCAACAACTCCTTGGCAAATCCCATGGACTTGATAAAACGATGGCGCATCTGCGCACTCCAACCCCATGGTGAGAGCGAGGTTATGACGTGCTGCATTGCAGGCGCATAGATGGCCGGCATTGTAAACAGGCTTGACATTTCGCTGTAAAATTCCCTGTGTACATCACCCGGCAACACCACACAATCCTGCTCAGCGGCAAACCACAACGGCAGCGATGCAAGGTCATGGGCTATCTGAGCAGCAGCAGGCGGCGGACAATAGTTGAAACTTCCGTCGGCAAGAGCAAGGTCATTCTCGGGATTGAAAAGATGTAGTTTCACAAGGAATTTGTTTTAAACCTTTTACAAGCCAAGGTCAAAACCCGCATCCTTAATCATTATATCGCCCGAGCCCTCTTCCTCACCAACATACTTGTTACGATACTGAACCTTGAAGTTGATGGGGATGGTCATCTCGGCCCTTACGGGGCGGCCGTTCTTCTTGCCGGGAATCCAGGGCGGCATCTTGCTTACCACACGCACAGCTTCGGCATCAAGCGCTTTTGAGACGGAACGCACCACACGGACACCGGTTATATAACCGTCCATACCGACAGAGAATGCCACAAGCACCTCGCCACTCTCCCTGTTCATACGTGCCTCAAACGGATATTGAAGCTCCGAGATAATGAATTTATGCAATTCGGACTCGCCACCCGGGAATTTGGGCATAACAATCTCGTCTTTTGTCTTCTTCTTGTTCTTCTGGGCAAAAGAGCCGTAAAAAGGTGCTATTGAGAATATCAACAGTAGCAGATAAGGTAACAGACGTTTCATATCTTCGATAATTTTAATGTTCAAAAGCAGTTTGGACAATTGTGGTATATGGCAAAAAAGGAATCAGGAACCAATTGGTTCCTGATTCCTTGGGGTGGCTGATCGGATTCGAACCGACGACATTCAGAACCACAATCTGACGCTCTAACCAGCTGAACTACAGCCACCATATAGCTTTCTGTTTTTCGAAAGCGTTGCAAAGGTACAAACTTTTTTTATAACAACAAAACAATTGGCGCATTTTTTTCACATCAAACAGAGTTTTTCCGTCAAAAGAGCACAAAAAAACATAAAGCAACAGCATCCATCACTTTCAAAAAGCGAGGATGCCGTTGTTCAAACATCTGTTTACTAAGCGATTACTTTGCAATAATCAGATAATAGTTCTTCTTGCCTTTCTGAACAAGGATATACTTGTCATTGAGCAGATTTTCGGTATTTATTACCTGGTCAAAAGCAGCAAGCTTCTCCTTGTTGATGGAAACACCACCACCCTGCACCAGCTTGCGCATCTCGCCCTTTGAAGCAAAGACGGCAGCAAGGTCGGTTGTGAGGTCTACAGCCTTCACACCCTCGGCAAGCGCCTCGCGTGACACCTCGAACTGTGGCACGCCGTCGAACACAGCAAGCAATGTATCCTCATCGAGTGAACGGAGAGCCTCGGTCGAAGCATTGCCGAAGAGTATGCCCGATGCCTCTACAGCCTTGTTGTACTCCTCCTCGCCGTGTACAAGCACGGTAACCTCCATGGCAAGGCGCTTCTGCAACAGGCGCAGATGTGGAGCCTGTGCGTGCTCGGCAACAAGCGCCTCAATCTCCTCGCGGCAGATAGAGGTGAAAATCTTGATATACTTCTCGGCATCCTCGTCGCTCACGTTAAGCCAGAACTGATAGAAACGGTAAGGCGAGGTATATCGCTTGTCGAGCCAGATATTTCCCTGCTCGGTCTTGCCGAACTTCTTGCCATCGGCCTTTGTGATGAGCGGACAGGTGAGGGCGAACACCTCGTTGCCCGACATCTTGCGAATCATCTCGGTACCGGTGGTGATGTTACCCCACTGGTCGGCACCGCCAAGCTGCAGTTTACAGCCGTGGGTCTCATTGAGGTGAACATAGTCGTAACCCTGGAGCAACTGGTAGGTGAACTCTGTGAATGACATACCGTCAGTGCCGGCCTCGCCCGAGAGACGGCGCTTCACCGAATCCTTTGACATCATATAGTTCACGGTAATCATCTTGCCGATGTTACGTATGAAGTCGAGGAACGAGAACTCCTTCATCCAGTCATAGTTGTTCACGAGCACGGCGGCATTGGGGGCATCGCTGTCAAAATCGAGGAAACGTGCAAGCTGTTTCTTCAGCGCCTCCTGGTTGTGGCGCAGCTTCTCCTCGTCAATGAGCACACGTTCCTTTGACTTGCCCGAAGGGTCTCCAATCATACCAGTCGCACCACCAATCAGAGCAATGGGCTTGTGACCGCAAAGCTGGAAGTGGCGCAACATCATCACGCCCACAAGGTGACCGATGTGCAACGAATCGGCAGTAGGGTCAATACCCAAATAGGCGCTTGTAAGCTCCTTCTGCAACTGTTCCTCTGTTCCAGGTGTCATATCCTGGATCATACCTCTCCATTTTAATTCCTGTACAAAATTCATAATGTAATATTTTATTGTTATAGTTCTTCTCTTTTCACAAACGGTAAAGCGGCGATGGCGTGGCACGCTTCAGTACCACCAGTTCCACATCCTTGCCGGCAATGATGCCATAATCGCCAAACTCCATAGTAACAGCCTTGTATGCCAGTTCGGGATGGTTATTCTCCTCGCTCAGATGACACAGCCAGATGTACTTCAGGTACTCATTGAAATGCGAGGCAAGATACCTTGCCGTTGCCTGGTTGCTCAAATGCCCGCGCGAACCAGCCACACGCTGTTTCAGGAACTCGGGATAACGCCCCATCGCAAGCATCTGTTCCTCATAGTTCGACTCTATGACAAGATAGTTTGCCTGGTCAATGTAATATGAGGCATTTGGGGTAATCTCGCCCAAATCGGTTGCAATGCAGAACTTCTTGTCGCCTACCTCAATGAAATAGCCCACATTGTCACTGCCATCGTGCGGAACCTCGAAAGGCGTGATGGTAAAATCCCTCAGCACAAGCGGTTCCTCCTTCTGCACGAACCTTACATAAGCCGGGTCAATGGGTTTTGACACGCAATAGTTCTGTGTGATGCCCTTATGCACCTCCTTGGTAGCATAGACAGGGATGTTTGCTTTTGCCGATATCACCCCGAGCGACTTTATATGGTCGGCATGGTCATGGGTGACGAACATCGCACAGATGCTCTCGAAAGCTATCCCCTCTTTTTTCAAAGCCATCCTGATGGTCTTTGACGGTATTCCGGCATCTATGAGAATACCATAGTCACCCACCCCAAGGTAGTAACAGTTTCCGCAGCTTCCGCTGCCAATACTCATAAATCGAATCTCCATTATATATATTATTTTTTCTCTCAAAACAATCCCTGTCCGAAATAATCAGAAGGGGTAACCTATCGCAAAGTGCAGGGCAAAGTCGCGTTTGAAATCCGGTGTGATGACAGGGAATTTCAGTTTGCCCGTGTAGGCCGGGTTTATGGCCTTCATGGCGGCATCGAGGCGGAAGACGAACATATCGAACTCAAGCCTGAGGCCAATGCCGTATGACATTGCAATGTCCTTATAAAAGGTCGTTATCCTGAACTGTCCGCCGGGTTGTTCCTCATAGTTGCGGATAGTCCATATATTTCCGGCATCGATGAACACAGCCGAGTGCACCATCATGAAGAGATGCGAACGGTACTCCACACTCATATCAAGTTTCAGGTCGCCCGACTGGTTTATGAAATCGATGTTACTGTTGCTGTTCCTGTAGCTACCGGGGCCCAATGTGCGCACCGTCCATCCACGCATGCCGTTGGCACCACCCGAGAAATAGCGTTTCTCGAACGGCAGGATGCGCGAATTACCGTATGGATAGGCCACACCCAAGGCAAAGTGCATGACCATCGAGTTCCTGTCATCCATCTTTATGCGCGTTGTAAAGTCGAAGTCGCCCTTCACATACTGCGCATAGGCAATATTCATGAAAGTGTACTGCCCATCCTTGTTCTTTGCGCTCGAGAACAGGGAGTTTATACCATAAAAGACGTTACCCGAACACTCAACGTTTGTCCTCAACGAATAGACAACACGCTTGAAACGGTTGGCATCGTTCATGGACGAGTTGTATGAGTATGCATAACCCAACTTGGTTATCAACAGGTTCTCATAGTTGTATTTCAATATCGAGTTCCGGTTCGATATGCTGTCGAGATACTCCTTCTTGAACGTCTCGGCAATCCATGGCACATAGATGTAGTTGAGGTCAAGAACATCCAACCTGTGCTGTGCCTCCTTGCTGCGGCTCCACATATAGCTCCATGTCCCCGAAATGAGCTCGCGGTTGAACTCCGGGCGCTCCTGCGAGTTGAACTTCAGCGAGAACTGCGACGACGACACCAGTTTACGTTTGTCGGCCGGCACAAAGGCCGAGAGGACACCACCCTTGAAACGAAGGCTCAACTCGGCACCATACTCAAAGAACTTGTTGCCATTGTAGCCAGCGAGGTCCGACACCGCCTCGTATGCAGCAAAGAGCCTCAAGGCAAGCTGTTCCGAACCTTTGAAAAGATTCTTGTCCGAGAGTGTCACCGATGCCAGCGCGCCGAAATTTCCAGCCGTATTTGTCCCGTCAAGGTCAAACCCTACAGTACACCTCTTGCTCTTCTCGTACATTATGTAACAGTCGAGCAAAGCGGTGTCGGGGCGCTCCTGCATTCTCACCGTCGTATATTTCAAGGCCGACAGCTGCGAAAAGGAGTTGTATGTCTTGTCAACATTCTCCTGTGAGAAAAGTTCGCCCGCCGTAATGTATGTATTCTCAAGCAATGTCTTTGTCCTCACCACCTGCGACCCGTTGTAGAGAATCTTGAAATCGTCATATACAACAGTATCACACTGCGCCAACAACACATCGTCAAGATGCAGCCCGGCATTGGCCACGTAATATATGTTACCGATGCGGTATGCCTTGTGATTCATTGGCTCCACATTCGCAGCAGGTGTAAAACCGGCAACATTCATCGTCAGCCTCACCTTGTTGGAGTGATGCGCCGTGTCGGCCGTGTAGGTGATATGCTCTTTCTGGAAACGGTAATAACCGTTATTCCTCAGCAAGTCGGCAACACGGCGGCGCTCCATCTCCATACCGTCTACACTGAACGGCATACCAGGCTTTATTGTTGACGACAGCGAGTCACCCATTATCATAGCCTCTACAATGCTGTCAGCACAGACCATAGAGAATTCAGAAATGTAATATCTCTCTTTCTCATGCAGATAGTATGTAACCTTTGCACGGCGCTTCTCCTCGTTTACAAGTGTCTCAAGGTCCACCCCCGCATGCAGATAACCTTCATTCAACAACATCTGCTGTATATTTGAGCGTGTAGCCTCGGCAAGCCGATGGTCATATACCACTGGCTTCTCGCCAAGACGGCGCAACACGCGGTTGCCCCATTTTGTAGAGTCGAGCCCCGAAAGCGAATAGGTATACATTGGCACCTTTGCAATGCTGAACCACTTGGCATTAGGCTTCTGCCTGATATACTTCTGGGCTTTCGAAGCATTGTCAACGTTTGTATTGGATACGATATCCACATCATTGAGCAGATACCCGCCCTCGGGAATAAACTTTTTCACCGAGCACGAGAACAGCAGCATCACGCCCAAAAGCGCAAAAAACAGTCTCCTCAACAATGCCATTTCTCTCAAATAACAGATTATCGTACCAAAAAATCCCCAATAACGGGATTATACCAAAAATAATTTTACAAAGATAGAAAAAACTTGAAAGATTTAAGGTAGATTTGCACTACTTTAATACACGCAAAAATAAAAAAGATGTTAAGCAAAGCACTTCTGAAACGTATATCATCCTTGGAAAACAAAAAACAGAGAAGAGAGAGCGGGTTATTCATTGCCGAAGGCGGAAAAACCGTGCTTGACCTGCTGGCGGCAGGCCTCGAGGCCGACAAGCTTATAGCCACGACAGAATGGTTGGAAGGGCACAGTCTGCCACAGGGGATGGAGGTCATTGAAGTGAGCAGTGACGAGATGCGCCGTGCAAGCCTTCAACAGGCACCACAGGGCATTATGGGCATATTCCGCCAACCCCGCCACGATGCCGACATCACAGCCCCCGAACGCGAACTGTGCCTTGCACTCGACAGCGTGCAGGACCCCGGCAATCTGGGCACAATAATACGCATTGCCGATTGGTTCGGCATTGAAAACATCTTCTGCTCGCAAGGCACCGTGGATGCCTACAGTCCCAAGACAGTCCAGGCAACTATGGGTGCGATAGGCCGTGTAAAGGTACATTACGTCGATTTGCCGTCGTTCATAGAAACAATCAAGGAACGTGCACCACTGTACGGCACATTCCTCGACGGCGACGACATCTATGGCAAGAAGCTCGAGAACCGCGGGCTGGTCATCATGGGCAACGAAGGCAACGGAATAAGCGAAGAGTGCAGAAAGCACATTACAGAAAAACTGTTCATCCCCAACTACCCCATAGGGCGCGAAACATCGGAGTCACTGAACGTGTCGGTCGCAACCGCCATAATATGCAGCGAGTTCCGCCGCCGCAGTTAAGAAACTTTTTTTAAAAGCGGACACTCTCAACCAGCAGTGTACCATCACCACCCCTTGAGAGGAACATCTCATCCACCAGCAGCATGGATTGCACCTCATCATCAAAAGGATACCACCCGAGCACGCGCCCGTCAGAGACAAGAACCACATACCTCTCCAGCACAGCACCAAGTGGGGCATGCAGTCTACGCGCCAGATACAGAATCACACCATCGGCCATAGGAATCACTTGTTTGCTGTTGAATCGACAGGATGAAACCTTTTCAGGGATATATCGCTTATGAGCGCATAGGATGCCGAGAGAGAGTCATTGTCGAAATAGTAGACATAGCCCGACATTGACTTGAGCTTGGAACTTTTGTTCCTTGGGGACGTGACTGCACAAGCTCCGGATTCCAGCACACTTGCACCAGCCATGGAGTATGAATCGTCGGCATATTCAAGTGTCAACGCAGCATAGAGCTGTTGTTTGACACCCGATTCATGCCCGGGCACAAAAGCCGTATTGAAAGAGAACGCCAGACTGTCACCCACAACAAACGAAGAGTCTTTAGGAACTTCAAAAGAAAACTGCACCTTGCTCATGAGAGGGGTTGGCGATAGCATCCTTACGGGATGACCGGTCCACAATTCAGCGACAGAATCGGTAAAGTTAACCAGATCCATATCCACATTTTTGTAATTCTGACCATTAATGAGTTTCAACGCATCGACCTCCCCTTGCAAACGCGCCTCGAGATTCCCGTATATCTCCTTCATATACTTTGGGTAACGGTTGTACCACACAAGCGAAGAGTCAAACTCCTCTTTAGAGATATTATGCTTCTCATACACGTATGAGTACATCAGTTTCTCCTTGTAGGTAACAGATGCAAATGTTGTGGTCATAGAGCCCGTCAAATGATAATCATAGAGCACAGCCTCCATCTTTTCGGGCGGCAGGACATTCTCGGGAATATCCACCTTGCACGATGCAAACAGCAGCATCACAACGAAAAGCACAAATTTCACAGCACCTCTTCTACGCATCCCCTATCACTCTTTGCTGAAAAGAAACTTCCTGTACCATATCAACATTGCAACGACACTGCAGCTGATGCAGGCATCGGCAAAATTGAACACCGGCGAGAAGAATATATCACCACCTATAACAGGCATCCATTGCGGCCAGGTAAAGAGCGGAAAATAGAACATATCCACCACCCTGCCCTCAAAGAAAGAGGCATAACCCTCGCCCCAAGGCACAAAGCGGGCAACCTCGCCATAGCTGGACGAGAAGATTTCGCCATAGAACAGGCAGTCAATGATGTTGCCTGCAGCCCCGGCCAGAATCATTGCGACAGCAAAGACAAAGCC
Source organism: Bacteroidaceae bacterium (assembly GCA_045636545.1). Classification (GTDB taxonomy): domain Bacteria; phylum Bacteroidota; class Bacteroidia; order Bacteroidales; family Bacteroidaceae; genus HGM04593. Next base: position 19,459 of record JAZTXR010000029.1, on the reverse strand, counting down.
CAACGGATACTCGCGGTTCCTTATGAGTTTGGCTATAAGGTATACAAGAAAAGCAACGGCTATCAGGCGAAAGCCGGTAAGATAGATTTTGTCGAACAGTTCCATACCGAATGCCATTCCATTGTTCTCAATGAAACGTATCTGGAACCAATCACCAAAAACGGAAAAGCCGTCGCCCAATGCCATACCCGTCTTTACCGCAATCTTTATCGCCTGGTCGATAAAGATTGCGAGCAAGACCGAGCACCATATCACACGACCACGTCTTGCAGTCTCTGTTGCCATAAATAGTTCTTATCTGTTTTTCTTTGCCTCGATGCTGAGAGTAGCGTGTGGCACAGCCATCAGCCTCTCCTTTGCAATAAGCTTGCCAGTCTCGCGGCAGATACCGTATGTCTTGTTCTCGATACGGATGAGCGCAGCCTGCAGACCCTGAATGAACTTTGCCTGACGGCTCGCAATCTGCATCTGCTCCTCGAGGTAAGCTGCATCGCTGCCATCCTCAAGCCCCTTGTATGTAGGCGATGTATCGGCAACATCATTTGAATCCTCGCGGCGCAAGGCTCTCATTATCTGGTCATAATCTCTCTTTGCAAGCTCGAGCTTCTGCAGAATCACTGCACGGAATTCCTCAAGCTCAGCATCTGAATAACGAACTTTTTCACTCATTTCTCTCAATCAATTATTATGGTTATTATAGTTTTCTTTTTTATTAAAGTTTTCTCACCGAGAGCTTCACGGCAACATCGTCAAGTTCCACAACGTTGTCACCCTCGACATTGTCACATACTTTCAGTCCGTCGGCAAGCACCTGATTGCAGATGTATGCATTGAACTGCTCCACAGCGGCATCTGTTGCCTCGCTGCTTGCAATCTCAACAGCGATGCGGTCTACGATATCAAAGCCACTCTCCTTGCGCATAGCCTGTATCTTCTTCACAATCTCACGTGCAACACCCTCGCGGCGCAAATCGTCCGTAACCTCAACGTCGAGCGCAACAGTGAGCGCACCCTCGTTGGCAACAGTCCAACCCGGCACATCCTCGCTGAATATTTCAACGTCGGCAAGTTCAATGGGAGCATCCACACCCTCAACCTGCAATGTTATGTTACCGTTTCTCTCAAGCTCCGCAATCTGCTCCTGAGACATGTTGATGACAGCCTCGTTCACACTCTTCATGAGCTTGCCGAACTTCTTTCCGAGAGTACGGAAGTTACATTTTATCTTCTTCACCAGAATGCCGTCGCCCTCAACAAACACAAGTTCCTTCACGTTGACCTCGTTGAGGATTAGCTGCTTCACGGCCTCGATGCGTGACTTCATCACCTCGTCGGCTGCAGGGATTGCAATCTTCTGCAACGGCTGGCGCACAATGAGAGCCTCCTTCTTGCGCAATGCAAGAACCATTGAAGATATCTGCTGTGCAAGCACCATACGGTACTCAAGCTCTGTGTCAACACACTGCCCGTCGCACTCGGGGAACTTGGCAAGGTGAACCGATGCGGCATCGCCACGGCCGGTAACCGAAGTCAAATCCTGATAGAGGCGCTCGGCGTAGAAAGGAGCTATCGGCGCCATAAGGCGTGCCACAGTCTCAAGACAGGTATAGAGTGTCTGGTACGCCGACAACTTATCCTGGCTCATCTCGGAACCCCAGAAACGCTTGCGGCTGAGGCGCACGAACCAGTTACTTACGTTGTCAATCACAAATTCCTGAATCAATCGGCCGGCCTTTGTAGGCTCATAGTCGTTGAGGCAGCCGTTCACATTCTTCACAAGAGTATTGAGGGCCGACAGAATCCAACGGTCAAGCTCGGGGCGCTCTGCAAGCGGAACATCGGGCTCGGCGTATGTAAAGCCGTCAACGTTCGCATACATTGTGAAGAAGCTGTATGTCTGGTACAGTTTGCCGAAGAACGAACGTGTAACCTCCTTCACACCCTCCTCGTTGAAACGGAGGTTGTCCCAAGGAGCCGAGTTGGTTATCATGTACCAACGCAAGGCATCGCTACCATAGTTGTCTATTGTCTCAAATGGGTCTACAGCATTGCCAAGACGTTTTGACATCTTGTCGCCGTTCTTGTCAAGCACAAGACCGTTTGAAATCACTGTCTTGAACGCAACGGTGTCGAACACCATTGTCGCAATGGCATGCAGTGTGTAGAACCAGCCACGTGTCTGGTCAACACCCTCGGCAATGAAGTCGGCGGGATAGACCGCGCGGCTGTCGAGCAGTTCCTTGTTCTCGAACGGATAGTGAATCTGCGCGTATGGCATTGCACCCGAGTCGAACCAGACGTCAATGAGGTCAAGCTCGCGTGTCATCACCTTGCCAGTTGAAGATACAAGCTTTATGTCATCGACATACGGACGGTGCAAATCTATCTTGTCATAGTTCTCCTTGCTGTAGTCGCCGGGAACAAAGCCCTTATCCTTGTATGGGTTGCTTGCCATGACACCGGCAGCAACAGCCTTCTCAATCTCATTGTACAGTTCCTCTACCGAACCGATGCAGATAGCCTCGCCATCCTCGCTTGTCCATATCGGCAGCGGAGTACCCCAGTAGCGGCTGCGGCTGAGGTTCCAGTCGTTGAGGTTCTCGAGCCACTTGCCGAAACGGCCTGTGCCTGTAGACTCGGGCTTCCATGTGATGGTCTTGTTGAGCTCGGTCATACGCTCCTTCATCTGCGATGCACGCACGAACCAGCTGTCGAGCGGATAGTAGAGCACGGGCTTGTCGGTACGCCAGCAGTGTGGGTAGTTGTGTACGTGCTTCTCAATCTTGAATGCCAGACCACCCTGCTTCAGAACCATACAGAGTGCCACATCAAGTGTCTCGGCCTTTGCGGCAGCCTTCTCGTCGTAGCGGCCGTCAACGGTATATTGCGGGTCGTACGCGTTCTTCACATACGCACCGGCGAATTTTGCATATTCCTCAACGTTTACAAAATTTGCAACGAAATCGTCATCAAGTTCATCTACAGCCCAGAACTTGCCGGTGAAGTCAACCATCGGACGTGTCTCGCCCTTCTTGTTTATCATGAAGAGTGATGGAATGCCCGCAGCCTTTGCCACGAAAGCATCATCGGCACCGAATGTAGGTGCAATGTGCACGATACCGGTACCGTCCTCGGTAGTCACATAGTCACCTGGAATAACACGGAACGCCTCGGCCGAAGCATCCACAATGCTCTCGCCCTCCTTCTTCACAGGCTTAACCCATGGGAAGAGCTGCTCATAGTGCATACCAACGAGGTCGCAGCCCTTGTACTCGGCAATCACCTTGTAAGGCACCACCTTGTCGCCAGCCTTGTAGTCCTCGAGAGCCATCCCGGCACCTGCGGAGTTGAAGTGAGCGGCCAACAAAGGCTTTGCAAGCACCAGAGTCACAGGCTGACCTGTGTATGCATTGTATGTCTGCACTGCAACATAGTCAATCTTGGGGCCAACGCAGAGCGCGGTGTTCGATGGCAATGTCCATGGAGTTGTTGTCCATGCAAGGAAGTACGGTGTACCCCACCCTGTCATCTCGGGTTTGGGGTCAAGCATACGGAACTGGGCCACGGCAGTCGTGTCCTTCACATCGCGGTAGCAACCGGGCTGGTTCAGCTCATGCGAGCTAAGGCCTGTACCCGCAGCAGGCGAATAGGGCTGGATTGTGTAGCCCTTGTAAAGCAAGCCCTTGTTGTAGAGCTGCTTCAGCAGCCACCACAGGCTCTCGATGTAGCTGTTCTCGTATGTGATGTATGGATTCTCAAGGTCAACCCAATAACCCATCTTGCGGGTGAGGTCGGTCCACTCGCGTGTGTACTTCATCACCTCCTCGCGGCAGTTGCGGTTATAGTCATCGACCGAAATCTTCTTGCCTATATCCTCTTTTGTAATATTCAGTTTCTTCTCCACACCAAGCTCCACTGGCAATCCGTGTGTATCCCAACCGGCCTTGCGCTTCACCTGGAAACCCTTCATTGTCTTGAAACGGCAGAAAGTATCCTTTATGCTTCGTGCCATGACATGGTGGATACCGGGCATACCGTTTGCCGATGGAGGACCCTCAAAGAACACAAACGACGGAGCACCCTCGCGCTCGGTCATACTTTTTGAGAACAAGTCTTCTTTCTCCCATTCGTTCAGTACCTCTTTATTTATCTGAGGCAGATTCAACTGATTATATACAGGAAACTTCTTCATTTTATATATCTGTTTTTTCTATATTTTCCGTTTAATCTTGCAAAGATAATTTAATTTGGCGAATATAGCAAAAACGAGCGGGATAAACAAATTATTAGAAGTTGTTTATATTTATGTCCTTGAAATTTTTATAGGTCTTTTTTAGGATGTTTTTTCTTTTTTCAAAGGCGCATAGCGGGCTATGTAACTGCGCAAAAAAGGAAAAACAGACAAAAAAGAGCATAAAAAGGCAAGCATAACTCGCGTATAATGTAATATTATTTTTCGAAAGAAATTTAAACAACTTCTAAATTGCGTTCTTCCGGATTTGCCGGAAGAACGCAATTTAAATGTATTAAAAAATATTTACCTTAACGTACCCCCTCTGTGAGGATACTCCCCCGAGGAGTATTTTATAGATTGTGCCTTATTCAAACTCACGTTAATAAAGATTTCTCCACTTCGGTCGAAATGAGGCCGTCTGTTCCCCCGGCACTGCGTGCCACCTCCACCTCAAGTGAGGGAAGGAACTATAATGCAATTTTCATCTTATGCGGACACGGCATGCCGTGTCCCTACAAGCGAACTTTAACCACGCTTCGCGTGATTGAACCTCGGCTACGCTCGTTGCTTTTTGCTTTGACAATGCCGTCTAATCGCAACCCAAGCGGTGCCACTATCGCGACACTCCGCTTGACGAAATGCTGCCGGCATTGTCGAACCCTCGGTTACAAACCTCGGCTTTCACATTTCACCTTTCAGCTTTCACCTTAAATCTTCGCTTCTATCACATAGTGAACACCCTGCATCTTGTGCGTGACCACCACGCGGACACCGAACTTGTCGGCAACGTGGCGTGCAATGTGCTCGGCACTGTAGACCGAGCGGTGCTGCCCACCGGTACATCCGCAGCACACCTGTATATGAGTGAAGCCACGCCTTTTATATGTATCGACCATCTCATCGACAAGCGCGTATGCGTGTTCAAGGAACCCAGCAATACTGCTCTCCTTTTCAAGGAATTCAATCACGGGAGCATCCATTCCTGTGAGTTTTTTATATGGTTCGTAGCGACCGGGGTTATGTATCGCACGGCAGTCAAAGACAAAACCGCCGCCGTTGCCCGACGTGTCATCGGGAATACCGCGCTTATAGGAGAAGCTGATGACATCGACCGTCAATCCCTTTGCCTCCTCGCGTACAAACATAGGCAGACAGGCAATCTGCGCAATGAGCGAACGTATATAAGGGAACTCGCCATCCAAAAGTTCAAGCTGTTGCAAGAGCTGTGCCAATGCCGCCGGAATACTCTCCACAAAAGCCTTCTTGCGTTCAAACAGGCCACGGTAACCATACGCGCCAAGGTTCTGCAAGAGCCTGAAGACCCTGAAGAGCTGCAGCATCCTCATGAAATGCCCTCTTTCAACACTCTTGAATTCGGCAAGGGCATCAAGGTAGGCTTCAACCATGGAATCGACAGCCGCAGCCGTATATTTCGCACGCGCCTGACCAATGAACGACGCGATATCGTAATATATCGGCCCCCTGCGCCCGCCCTGAAAATCAATGAAATATGGTTCACCGTCCTTGAGCATGACGTTGCGTGACTGGAAATCGCGGTACAGAAAGACATTGTCATTGTCGCTCAACAGCGTACCCGTCATCCGCACGAACTCATCCTCGAGCCTGCTTTCGTCAAACTCAATGCCGACACCTTTCAGGAAACAGTATTTGAAGTAGTTCAAATCCCACATCACAGTGCGTTCATTAAAGTCGGACGCCGGGTAACAGAGCGAGAAATCGAAATATTTTGGTGTTTCGAATTGTATCCTGGGCAACTGCGAAACCACACGACACAGCATTTCATTGTCTTTATCATCAAAGCCACCCCTCTCCCTTGCTGCCGACAGTGAAGCATAAAGAGTTATGTCACCCAAATCCTCCTGCAGATAGCAGAGTTCATTGCTCGAGACAGCAACAACAGCCGGTACAGCAACGCCTGCCAGCCCAAAGGCTCTGGAAAGCGCAACGAAAGTCCTATTCTCCTCCACTGATGTGCCAACAACTCCAATCACAGGAACAGCGCCCGTCAATCTATAATAGACACGGTTAGAACCATCACCCGTCAATCTCACGACAGACTGCGGCTCACAGCCGAATTCCTTTATATATAAATCCTTCAATTTTTCCATCACAAGAAACTTTGACCGCGAATTTAGCACAACTTAATTTAAAAACAAAAGGCGGATGCATCATTTTTTGACACATCCGCCCTTCTATCAGAGAACAGTATTATTTCTTAATAAAAACTTTCTTGCCATTTACAATGTAGATACCGGTCTTTACAATCTCGTCAATCTTACGTCCCTGGAGGTCATATATACCCTCGAATACAGGATTCAAATCCTCTTCCATATCCTCGATGCCTGTATAATCGGTAACAACGAGCAAAAGGTCGATTATCTGTCCGCCATAATTAGAGAATGTACCACCGAAATTGCTGTCGCTGTCACCCGCAGGGTCAATGCTGCACCAATCCTGCTTGATACGCAGACGATATGTGCCCGGCTCAGAGGGAACAACGAACGAAGGCAATACAGGTTTGCTGCGGTTGTCGCCGGCAATAATTTCACCCTCGCTATTCCAGCCGTCGGCATCACTGTTGCCGCCATTGTTGTAGAATGAGTAAGCTACAAGGTCCTCGGCTGGCTGCCAGTTGCTGCCATCCTCAATGCTTGCTGTGAATCCGTCGGCATCAAAGTCAATGTATACATAGTGGTTGACCCAAGAACCCTCAGTCTCAATCTCAACGGTCAAGGTCTCACCCGGAGTAGCAGTAATGCTCTTGACCTCGGTCAAATCGAGGTACTCGCTCGCACGCTCATCGCCATTGAGTTCATATATATCCTCGCTCTTTGCACCAACGAACTTGACAGCTGTAATGTCACGCTCGGCATAGTTTCTTGTTCCAGTATATGTTGGTGTGTAATCCACATCCTCATCAGGTGTCGGCTCGGGCTCGGGCTCAGGTTCCGGTTCCGGCTCGGGCTCAACGGTAGAATCACCGACCACATTCAACATGAAGTCGACAATCTGGCCACCGTTGTCCATAAAGTCGCCGAACTTGCCATCCTGGTCACCGTTGGGGTCGATATTACACCAATCGAGTTTCACACGCATGCGGTAGATGCCGGCCTCGGCAGGTACAGTAAACGCAGGCAACAGCACTGTGCTGCGTGCATCGCCTGTAATGTCACTACCAATGCTGTTCCAACCATTCTCATCGCTTGCCGCATCGTTGTTGTAGAATGAGTATGATACAAGGTCACCGGTAGGCTGCCAGTCGCTACCCTCGGCAATTGAGGCTTTGAAACCATTCTTGTCGGCATCGATATACACGAACGCATTCATCCAAGATGTCGCATCATCGTCATTGATTGAGAGCGTTACAGTCTCACCGGCAGCAGCCACCATCTCAACAGAAGCGGTGTAATCATTGTAGCAAAGCAAATCGTCATTGTTTACAGCAAATGCATTTGCCACCTCGCCGGCATAAGCCTCGCTTGCCAATGCAATGTTCTTGACCCAACGGGTAACCCTTGTCTTTGCACCTGTGAATGATGGAGTATAGTCGATTGTTCCATCAGGTGTAGGCTCCGGCTCCGGCTCAACAACACCACCTTCGGCATCGAACTTCACGGTGTAGACAGTCTTGCTGTTGCTGTTTGCAGCAAAATCGTTACCCTTGACGGTGATTGTCAACACATTGCTGCTGCTATTGAAGCTCTGCTCAACTGTAGCACCCTTTCCTTTGGCTGCATACGAGAGCTTGCTCTCATCATACTCCTTGTATATGACATAGTCAGTCTGACCGCTTCTCAGGTAATCGGAACCGTCATAATTGAGGTAAGAAAGGTCCGAATAGTACACGAACTGCACATCATCCACAAGAAGGGTTGTATTCTCCTTCAAATTACCACGATTGAAATAATCACCGCCACTGATGACAACATTCATCATTTCGGGATTCTGATTGTTGGCATACTCAATGGGCACAACAATCTCCTGCCACTCACCACCGGTTGATTGGAATGTCCGCTGGCACTGGGCAACCAATGTGCCGCTTGAAGTCGGGGTGGTCTTGCCTAAAATAGCCCTGTCAACATCATTTCTTGCCTGGTTGGGAGCCGATTTTTTTCCAATATTGGAAACATATGTACCGTTCCACATATAAACGACAATGTATGAATCTTCGCCGGTGCTGTCATCACGTTTGAAACGCCCCTTGATAGCATCGGGTTTGTTGGTAAACTGTATGCCGCCGTATGTACCGCCATCACAATCAGAAAGTGTCATAGAGGCATATACCCAAGGAGTACCCAAAGTTATATAACCGGGTGCGACAGAGCCGATACCAAACATACCGACCCATTGGTTCTGTAACTTGACAGCCCCTCCTTCATTGAACACCAATGTTTTCTTTTGACCCATCTGATTTACAGAAGAGCCATTCCAATCCATTGGTTCAACACCCGGACGCTGATTATTTCCACTGACAGCATCAGTAGCGCCACACGCGCTCTTCCAGTTGTCGAAGCTGCCGTTCGGCAAATACTGCGCCTGAACAGTCAGTACAGCCAAAGCAAACAAAGTAGTAAAGATTTTCTTCATAAATTCACTTTTTATATAATGGTATGTTCGTCTTATTTTTGCCTGTATAAAAGCGTAAGTCCCATCAAATGCACAAAAGCATAAATTGATGCAAAAATAACCCAAAAATCTCAAATATGTGATTAATGGTTTCTTTTTTTTACACCATTAACAAAAATGAACAAGCCAAACAGCAAAAAGGAAAATAAAAAACATTTTTCCACAAATAATACAATTTACCTAAAATAGAGCCACGCAAAACAAACAAAACAGCACAATTTGCCATTTATTTAAAAAAAACGCTTACATTTCTTTATTTTCAAGAAACATTGTACTATATTTGCAAGCAAAGAAAAAAACAACAAAAAAACACAGTATATGAATGTAGCAACCACATTAGAGAGCCTCAAGAAGAGATTCCCCAACGAGCCGGAATATTTCCAGGCTGTAGAAGAAGTGCTCCACTCAATTGAGGAGGAGTACAACAAACACCCCGAATTTGAGGCGAACAATCTCATCGAGCGCCTCTGTATCCCCGACAGAATCTTCACATTCCGCGTAACATGGATGGACGACAACGGCAAAGTACAGGTAAACACAGGCTACCGTGTGCAGCACAACAATGCCATCGGCCCCTACAAGGGCGGCATCCGTTTCCATCCCTCGGTGAATGTGGGCATACTGAAATACCTTGCATTCGAGCAGACATTCAAGAACTCACTCACCACCCTGCCAATGGGCGGCGCAAAGGGCGGTTCCGATTTCGACCCCAAAGGCAAGAGCGACAATGAGGTAATGCGTTTCTGCCAGGCATTCATCACTGAACTTTGGCGCCACATAGGCCCCGAGATGGACGTTCCGGCAGGCGACATTGGCGTTGGCGCACGCGAGGTTGGCTATATGTTCGGCATGTACAAGAAACTGACACGCGAGTTCAACGGCGTGTTCACAGGCAAGGGGCTCGACTTCGGTGGCTCGCTCATACGCCCCGAGGCTACAGGATATGGCAACATCTACTTCCTGCAGGAGATGCTGAAGACACGAGGCCAGGACATCAAGGACAAGGTATGCCTTGTTTCAGGTTCTGGAAATGTTGCACAGTACACTGTTGAGAAGATTATCCAGTTGGGAGGCAAACCGGTGACAATGAGCGACTCAAACGGCTACATCTATGACCCCGAGGGCATTGACCGCGAGAAGCTCGACTTCATCATGGAGCTGAAGAACGTGCGCCGCGGACGTATCAAGGAGTATGCCGACAAATATGGTTGCAAATACGTTGAGAACGCACGCCCATGGTGCGAGAAGGGTGACATTGCACTCCCGTCGGCCACACAGAACGAGATTGACGGCGACGATGCAAAGGCGCTTGTTGCAAACGGCGTGATTGCAGTATCCGAGGGGGCGAACATGCCATCTACCCCCGAGGCAATCCACACATTCCAGGCCGCCAAGATTCTTTATGCACCGGGCAAGGCATCAAACGCCGGCGGTGTATCAGTATCGGGCCTTGAAATGAGCCAGAACTCGGGCAAAATCAACTGGAGCAGCGCAAAGGTTGACGAGATGCTTCACGAGATTATGCACAACATTCACAGCGCCTGCGTGAAATATGGTACCCAAGAGGACGGTTACATCGACTACGTAAAGGGTGCAAACGTTGCAGGCTTCCTGAAGGTAGCCCGCGCAATGATGGCACAAGGTATTGTGTAACCTTTCACATACAAAATAATCACAGGAAAAAGCTTGCTGTCAGCAAGCTTTTTTTGTTTCATAAATCAAAAAAACAGTAATGTACCTCTTTATTTACAACACCACATCGCGATATTAACAATATTTAACACAACCACAAAAACTGTTAAGTAAAATATCGTTTAATTTGTAAAGAAAACGAAACATAAACTCAACAATATGAAAAACTATTTTTTAAAACATCTTTTAGCTACATTGTTATTGCTGTGCGCAACAGCAGCAAGCGCCTACGACTTTGAAGTCGATGGTATCTATTACACTTTTTTGTCCAAAGAGGATAAAACTGTAGAAGTTACAAGACCATCTTATAGTCGAAATGAATATTACGGCAGTATTGTAATTCCCGAGAGTGTTACTTTTGATGGTGTAACCTACAGCGTTACAAGCATTGGAGGCAGTGCATTCTATGGTTGCCCTGACCTTACAAGCATTGAAATCCCTAATAGCGTTACAAGCATTGGAGAGAATGCGTTCTATAATTGCACCGGACTTACAAGCATTGAAATCCCCGAAGGTGTAATCATAATAAATTCAGGAGCATTTATGAATTGCACGGCACTGACAAGCGTAACAATCCCCAAAAGTCTCAAAGTCATGCATGGAGCATTCCCCGGTTGCTATAACATCACCACTGTAAACATCAGCGACCTCGCAGCATACTGCAACATCGAAATGTTGGGCGACAACTTCGTTGGTCATGATTTTGTAGACATGAGCTCCTACATAGGAAGCCCGCTGTTCAACTTTGTCTCATCCACCTCCAACGATATTTATGGAGGATACACACATACATATTCTGCACCAAAAGATCTTGTACTCAACGGTGAGAAAATAGTCAACCTTGTAATCCCCGCAGATGTAGACAGCATAACAGGACATTTTCTGGGATGTTCGGCCGAGAGTATCTCTTTTGAAGAACGAGATGCGGAAAACAGCCGCCTCACAATCACATCCTACTCTTTTGCAGGAATGACAAACCTGAAAAAGGTCACACTACCCGATTTTGATGTAAGGTTAGGAGGTTCGACCTTCATAGGATGCACTTCGCTCGAGGAAATAACAATAGGACGTGACTACCAATGGGCGTATGACAGTCAGAATCTGTTTGAAGGCATGTGCATTATCGAATTTGAAATTTTCCAGGGTTGCACACATTTAAGAAAACTCACTGCAAAAGAGGGTGTGACAAGGATTCCCGATATGTTCGGCCCACAATTCACATTTGAGAAAGATTATTTTTTCAACCATTTTATGCACTACGATATACTTCCAATAGACACGCTCGTTATCCCCGACCTTGAAATAACAACCTGCATACAGCCACAGACAATTGACTATTTGAACGAAGCTGCATGGTACGGTTCCTCACTTGACCAACGGTATGACTGCAATGTGCTGGTAGCCGGCGAGCCTGTGAAAGAGAAGAGTGGCGAGCTCATAATCCCCCAAGGAACAAAAAGGATTTTTGGCGGCAAAATCAGTGGAATGAATATCACAAAGGTCACATTGCCAAGCAGCATCACTCACATATATGGCGGCGCATTTGAGGATTGCACAAAATTGAGCAGAATAAATATCCCCGAAAGTGTAACCTACATTGGCAAAGATGCATTCGACAACACTGCTATATACAACAATTGCAATGAGAAGTTATTGTACATAGACAACTGGCTAGTGGCATACAAAAGCGATAACTTAGGAAACATCAAAATAAAAGAGGGGACAAAAGGCATTGCAGACAGGCTTTTCGCAGCCAACACAACCCTTACAGGGATAGAATTGCCAAACAGCATTACTCGAATAAACGACGAAGCATTCAGAGGTTGTTCAGGGCTTGAAAAACTCACAATCCCAAGCAGCATCACAAGCATTGGAGATGGTGCGTTCTATGGTTGCACCGGAATTACAAGCGTTAAAATCGGCAATAGCGTTACAAGCATTGGAGATGGTGCGTTCTATGGTTGCACCTCACTCGCTGACATCAAATTGGCCCCCACCATTAAAAGCATAAAATTGAGCGCTTTTGAAAACACAGCCTGGTACAACAATTGCGACAATGGTCTCATGTACCTCAGTAATTGGCTAATGGGATACAAGGGATATGAATTCGAACAGGACAGCCTTATTGTAAAGGAGGGGACTGTAGGCATTGCCGATGAAGCAAGATTATATGAGTTAAACTACGTTTCACTGCCCAAAAGCTTAAAACACATCGGAGAACATGCATTTGAAAGCAACAATTGTACATTCACCGTACACGCAGCAACACCACCAACAGTATCAAGCGGCCCCATTGTTTCCAGATATGATAAAAACACCCTGATAGTACCCATCAGCACGGGAGTCATTGAAGCATACCGGCAGGATTACAATTGGCAGACATTCAGCACAATCATTGCAAGCAGCAGGATTGGCGACTTTGAATACAGACCGGCATCAAATAGCCTAAGCGTTGGAGTGTATGGTTATCACGGGAAAGACAGTTGTATAAAAATTCCGGCAATAATTGAATTTGAAGGCGAAACATTCAGTGTGACAGAAATTTTGGAAGAGACTTTCCAAGGAAATACAACCATCACCGACATTGATATTCCCCACAGCATAACAAAGATTGGAAGCGGCGCATTCCAAAATTGTTCAAGCCTCAAGAATATAAACATCCCAAGCTGTGTAAAAAGAATAGAAGAGTTTACTTTCAACAGCTGCAAAGGAATTGAATCAATATCTATTCCGGAGTGTGTCGAGTACATAGGGAATAATGCATTCAACAACTGCACAGGGATTAAATCAATATCAATCCCTGAAAGTGTAGAATACATAGGAAACCATGCATTCAGCAGTTGTTCGGGCCTTACGGATATAAACATACCAAAGAGCATTGAAAGGATAGAGGAATATACTTTCGCTTATTGTACAGGACTGACATCCATAGATATCCCAGACAACGTTACAGAGATTATGAGCAGTGCCTTCCATAGCTGTTCAAGCCTCACAAGTATAGATATCCCCAACAGCGTAACAACTATCGGAAGCAGCGCTTTCTATAAATGCAGCAGTCTTGAAAGAGTTACCATTGGCAATGGTATAGAAGATTTTGAGAGTACAGCATTCAGGCTATGCAATAACCTTAAAAAAGTTGAGTTGGATTGTGCAAAGGTGGGAAGCTGGTTCAACACCCTCTCATCAATACAAGAGGTTGTGCTTGGCAGCAATGTACAGGAAATTTCAAGACGTGCATTCTACAACACCAAGAACACCGGCCTTACAAGCGTGACATCACTTATTCCGGCCGAAACACTTTTTAAAGTGACAGACCTTGTAAAGGACTACAGCATTTGCACACTCTATGTCCAGACAGGTACAAAAGAGGCCTATGCAGCAACTGACGGATGGAACAATTTTGCGAACATTGTGGAGATGGATTTGACAGGTATAGATGAAGTAAATGACGAAGAAAATGGAGAGGTTGAAATCTATGACCTGTCGGGAAGGAAAATACACACTCCAAGCAAGGGCATCTACATAATAAACGGCAAGAAAAAATTGATTCAATAACAAGGTATTGCATTTATGCAGAAAAGAGGCGCTGATACGCCTCTTTTCTGCATAAATGTTGCAACACGCAAGGAAAAGAGCTACCTTCGCAGAGAAATACAAGAAACACGACTATGCCAAAGAAAAACAACGCCTGGCTATGGATTCCCACGCTCTACTTCGCATCGGGACTCCCCTACCACGCCATAACATCAATATCGGACATAATGTACAAGGACATGGGCATAAGCAACGGGCAAATCACCCTCTACACCAGCCTGTTGCTCATCCCTTGGACCATAAAGCCGCTATGGAGCCCCATTGTGGAGATGATAAGTACCAGACGGAAGTGGACACTTGCCTCACAACTGGCACTGGCCATCTGCTTTGCAGCCATTGCACTTGCAATACCGTCAAAGCACTTTCTCGCGCTCACCCTGGCGGCACTGTTTGCCGGTGCGTTCGTGTCATCGACCCACGACATTGCGCTCGACGGTTTCTACATTCTTGGATTGCCGCAGGAGAAACAATCGTTCTTCTCGGGCATACGCAACACATTCTACCGCATTGCGACGGTGTTCGGCTCTGGCATCCTCGTCATGTTCGCAAACGAGGTTGCAAAAAGGAGCGGCAACGGACACACAGCCTGGAGCGCCACATTCGCCGTTACAGGAACCATTATGCTTGCCCTCTACCTTTACCACAAGAGGGCAATGCCAATCCCCGCCAGCGACACCCCGCGCACAACAACAGGCATAAAGGATGCCTTCAGCAACTATGGCGACATAATAAGGACATACTTTGAGAAGCCTGGTATATGGCAGGCACTCCTTTTTCTATTGCTCTTCCGTTTCCCCGAGGCACAACTCGCAAAGATGGGCAAGCTGTTCCTCATGGACAGCGCCGCCCAGGGCGGGCTTGCACTCGACAAGGGAGAGATTGGTTTCATATATGGTGTAATAGGCGTAATTGGACTTATCGTCGGCGGAATCGCCGGAGGAATATGCATATCGCGCAAAGGACTGAAATATTGGCTTTGGCCAATGGTGGTTGCAATATCACTGCCCGATGCCGTGTACATATATATGAGCGCGGCACTCCCCGACAACACCACGCTGATAGGAAGCTGCATCTTCTTTGAACAGCTTGGCTATGGATTCGGCTTCACAGCCTATACCTTATATATGATATACTTTGCGCAGGGCAAATACCCCACCGCGCATTTTGCAATATCCACAGCATTCATGTCGCTGGGAATGATGCTACCGGGAATATTTGCCGGAAATCTTCAGGCATCAATGGGTTACGAGAACTTTTTCATCTGGGTAACAGCCTGCACTGTAATGACATTTGCCGTGTCGGCACTCATAAAAATAGACCCAGAGTTTGGCAAAAAGCAAAAATGATATATCTTTGTGGAATATTTTGCAAAAGAGGCGGAAGATATGATACTTATAGCAGATTGCGGTTCAACAAAGACAGATTGGGTGCTGTGCGATGGTGACAACATCATTGCAAGGACAAGGACACAGGGGCTGAACCCCACCCACCAGGAGAGCGAAGAGATTTTCGCCATCCTGTCGGCGGAGCTACCAAAGGAGTTCATCTCAAACAATCCCGGGAAGATATACTTCTACGGAGCCGGCTGCGCATACGAAACAGCCAACAACCGTATGAGGGTAGCGCTTGAAAACATCTTCGACACCAAGGAGATTGAGATAAACAGCGACCTGCTGGCTGCTGCACGTGCATTGTGCAAACACGAAGAGGGAATTGCCTGCATATTGGGTACAGGCTCCAACTCCTGCCTGTTCGACGGTGAGAAAATCATTGAGAACACCCCCTCTTTGGGATACATCCTGGGCGATGAAGGCAGCGGCGCACACCTTGGCAGACAACTGCTGAGCGACTGCCTCAAGAAGCAGTTGCCAAAGAAGATATGCGACCTGTTCTTTGAGCAATATGACCTGAACGTAGCAACTATACTGGAACAGACATATCACAGTTCACTGCCCAACAGATGGCTTGCGAGTTTCACACCATTCCTGAGCGAGCACAAGAAGACACCCGAGATAAGCACCATGCTCAAGCAGTGCTTCAAGCAGTTCTTCCAACGCAACACAATGACCTACAGGCGCTCATGGTTGCCAATACACATAATAGGCAACATCGGCATCCACTTCAGCGAGGAGATAAAGGAGACGGCCGAAAGCCTTGGACTATCGATAGGAAATATAGTAGACAGCCCCATGGAGGGATTGATAGAATATCATAAACAAAACAGATGACAATATGAAAAGAGTATTTATTTCGGCATTGGTATGCCTTGCTGCGGCTGTGATATCATGCAGCTGCAAAGAAGTGAAGGGTTTCAAGGCCCAGCTTTTATCAGAGAACGAGAAGATTGACACCTTGTCATACATTGTGGGTATGGATGTTGCAAACAGCATCGAGAAGAATATGATTCCATTCTTCAAAATCAACTACGACGTGATGGTTGAGACATTGGTTCAGGCTCTTGACCCCGAGGCAACAATCAAGATTGAGGACGAATCGTTCACAAAGGAGAATTTCCGCGAGGTTGGTGACAAGTACATGAGCAATGAGTTCAGGAACCGTGTAATGGAGGCTCAGGCCGACACCACAGGCAACGCGACAATTTACAATGACGAGAAGGAGAAGAACATCATCTCGGCCATCCTGGGTGCCGACATCGCATACAGCGCTACACAGACACCTTTCGAGTTGGAAAACCGTTCACTCCTCACAGCCATCAACGACATCCACAACGGCAAGGCAAGACTCACCGATGAGTTCGCAATGGAGTACACACGTAACTACTTCACCGTAGTACTCCCCGAGAAGAACAGAAAAGAGTCTGAAGCATGGCTTGCCGAGATTGAGAAGAAGAAAGGCGTGCAGAAGACCGAGAGCGGTATCCTCTACAAGATTGAGCAGGCCGGTGACGAGAACGTCAAGGCAATCAACGACGAGGATGTTGTAAAGGTACTCTACACAGGCCGCACAAAAGACGGCAAGGTATTCGACAGCAACCGTTGGGAGGACATGCCTGCTGAACGCCAGGAGATGATCAAGGCTTACCAGCCCGACCAGGCAGAACAGAGCAACCCGATAGAGTTCCCTCTCAACCGTGTAATCAAGGGTTGGACCGAGGGTATGAAGCTCATCGGCAAGGGCGGCAGAATTACACTCTGGATTCCTTCGGAACTTGCATACGGCGAGCAGGGCGCCGGCCAGAACATCGGCCCCAATCAGGCACTCTGCTTCGATGTTGAACTCCTGGATGTAACAAGCAAGTAATATAAGGCAAATTTACATAAACAGGTCTCTGTCACTGCGGTGACAGAGACCTGTTTATGTAAAACGCAGCTGCATGACAATACGGTTATTTCACATTATCGGGACATATTGATGGCTGCTACCGAAAAAAACACTATCTTTGCAATAGCATACAGCAACGCCACCGTCAAATGACGTTTGCAGTACAGGAAAACCACCTATAAAAAAAATTATGAAAGCCTACGTATTCACTGGGCAAGGAGCCCAGTTCAGTGGAATGGGTAAGGAGTTATATGACACCAACCCCATTGCAAAGGAGTATTTTGAAAAAGCGAATGAGATATTAGGATTCCGCATAACAGACATAATGTTCACAGGCAGCGACGAGGACCTTAAACAGACAAGAGTCACCCAACCGGCAGTGTTCCTTCACTCGGTTATTTCGGCCATGGCACAAGGTAATGAGTTCTGCCCCGACATGGTGGCAGGGCACTCACTCGGCGAATTCTCGGCACTTACAGCTGCCGGAGCACTCACTTTTGAGGACGGACTGAAGTTGGTGTACACCCGCGCACTTGCAATGCAGAAGGCCTGCGAGATGCAGCAATCGACAATGGCAGCCATTCTGGGACTTGAGGATGAGGTTGTCGAGCACATATGCACCACAGTAAGTACAGAAGGCGACATTGTTCTGGCAGCGAACTACAACTGCCCCGGTCAAGTGGTAATTTCGGGTAGTATCGGAGGTGTTGAGAAAGCCTGCATCAAGCTCAAGGAAGCCGGCGCAAAACGTGCACTGCCGTTAAACGTGAGCGGGGCATTCCACTCCCCTTTCATGCAGCCCGCCAAAGAGGAGCTCGAGGCAGCCATCAATGCTACCGGATTCTCCGCTCCACGATGCCCTGTATACCAGAATGTGGACGGCAAGCCCTACACATCTCCACAGAAGATAAAGGAGAACCTGATTGCACAGCTCACCGCACCGGTACGCTGGACAAAGACCATACAACAGATGATTGCCGACGGTGCCGAGGAGTTCACCGAATATGGCCCCGGCAATGTACAACAGGGACTGATAAAAAAAATCAAAGCAGCTACAAACATTTAACAGAACATATATACAATGTCAAAAATAATCATATACCAGATGTTGCCACGTCTCTTTGGCAACAGCAATGCAGAGTGTGTTACCGGCGGAACCATAGAGCAGAACGGTTGCGGCAAGTTCAACGATATTACACCCACAGCCCTAAACGCTATACGCAACCTGGGCGCAACCCACGTATGGTACACAGGTGTAATAGAGCACACCACCCGCACCAACTACAGCAAGTACGGCATACCGGCCGACCACCCCGCTATTGTGAAGGGCGAGGCAGGCTCGCCATACGCCATCAAGGACTACTATGACAATGACCCCGACCTTGCTGTCGACGTTGAGAAACGCCGCGAGGAGTTCAAGGCACTCATAGACCGCACACACAAGGCCGGCATGAAGGTCATCATGGACTTCATACCCAACCACGTGGCACGCCACTACTCCAGCGACAACACCCCAAAGGGCACATACAGTTTTGGCGAGCACGATGACAAGAACGCCTTCTTTGTAGGACACAACAACTTCTACTACCTGGGCGACCACTCATACGGATGCAACATCGATGCAAAGGACTGCGCCGACGAGGAATACACCGAGAGCCCGTTGCGTGCAACAGGAAACGACTGTTTCGGTTCACCCGGCCGCAATGACTGGTACGACACCGTGAAGCTCAACTACGGCATCGATTACCGCACAGGCAACCGCCAGTTCTCGCCCGTACCTAACACATGGGTAAAGATGCTCAAGATATTGCAGTACTGGGCATCGCAGGGCATTGACGGTTTCCGTTGTGACATGGTGGAGATGACACCTGTTGAGTTCTGGGGCTGGGCAGTACCCAAGATTAAGGAGCAGTTCCCCGGCATACTCTTCATTGGAGAGATATACCAGCCACATATATACCGTTCATTCATAAAAGAGGGACATTTCGACTACCTCTATGACAAGGTAGG
>JAZTXR010000028.1:0-118543 GCA_045636545.1 Bacteroidaceae bacterium | reverse complement strand
AGCCAACATGCTCTTTTCACAGCAGTACGGAGTGTAAGTAGCACGTGCCTTTTCCTTGTTTTCACCAAACATGGTTTCATCTTCCCAATATACCTTTTCACGACCTGCATTAGCATCGGCACCCGGTACACTGATACCTGTAGGGATGATACGGAAGAGTGATTCCAAGCCCTTGGCTGCTTCCGATTCCTTTTCGACCATGATGATATCACCCTTATCGTTCACCGCTGCTACCCACTTCGCCTTGTTAGTCGGCTGAAGACGGATATAGTCGCCTGCCCAAAGAGTAGACCACAACTGGAATTCATCCGAACCATTCACTTCCACTACCTTAGCAGTAGCATCGTCGTTGGCACGAACGGCTTGATTATTATAAGGATTAGAGAAACGCTTTGAACCAGAGAGGTCGCCCACTTGCCAAAGCTGGTTCTTGTCCTTCACGTCAATCGCACTCAGCGAAACTTGAGACACTCCGTCTGCATAAGTCCATGCCTTATCGGGGAACTTCACAGACACAATCTGATACAACTTGTCCTTATCGTAAGCCCAAGCCGGAGCTGCCAACAACACCGCCAAAGCAAACAGGACGATACGAGTCATTTTCTTCATGTAGTTTTTTATTTATAAGGTTAATATTAAAAATTCAAATTATCCTACAAATATACGCAAAACATTGATTAAACAAAAAAATTCCTCTTCATTATCTTCAACAAACGGGATTTTTCTTTATCTTTGCCATAAGTTTATCAGAACAAATATAAAGAATTATACATATGGCAAAAAAAGACAACGAATTGGAATTCGCAGCAAACGGTAGCCCGGCCGACAAGCTGAAAGCGCTGCAAGCTGCTATGGATAAAATTGAAAAAAGTTTCGGCAAGGGTTCTATCATGAAGCTTGGCGATGACAGTTTTGAGGATGTCGATGTCATTCCCACCGGGTCGGTTGGCCTGAACGCAGCACTTGGTGTCGGCGGTTATCCGCGTGGCCGTATAATAGAAATCTATGGCCCCGAGTCATCGGGTAAGACAACGTTGGCAATCCACGCCATTGCCGAGGCGCAGAAGATGGGTGGCATTGCTGCCATCATTGATGCCGAGCACGCTTTCGACCGCTTCTATGCACAAAAGCTGGGTGTGGATATCGACAACCTTTTGATTTCGCAGCCCGACTGTGGTGAGCAGGCACTTGAGATTGCCGAGCAGCTCATCCGCTCGTCGGCTATCGACATCATTGTAATCGACTCGGTTGCGGCGCTTACTCCAAAGGCCGAGATTGAGGGCGAGATGGGTGACAACAAGGTGGGCTTGCAGGCTCGTCTGATGTCGCAGGCGTTGCGTAAGCTCACATCGGCCATCAGCAAGACAAAGACAACCTGTATCTTTATCAACCAGTTGCGCGAGAAGATTGGTGTAATGTTCGGTAACCCCGAGACTACCACCGGTGGTAACGCACTCAAATTCTACTCGTCGGTTCGCCTCGATATCCGTCGTGTGAGCCAGTTGAAGGATGGTGAGGATGCTATCGGTAACTCGGTGCGTGTGAAGATTGTGAAGAACAAGGTTGCTCCTCCGTTCCGCAAGGCCGAGTTCGACATCATGTTCGGCGAGGGTATTTCGCGTACAGGCGAAATCGTAGACCTGGGTGTGCAGTACGGCATCATCAAGAAGAGCGGCTCGTTCTTCAGCTACAACGACACCAAGCTTGCGCAGGGTCGTGACCGCACAAAGGCACTCATTGCCGACAATCCCGAGCTTGCCGAGGAGCTCGAGGCAAAGATAGCCGATGCAATCAAGGGCAACACCGAGGTTGTAGCAGAGTAAGAAACAACAATAAACCTTTTAATACTATGAAGAAGAATCTTTTATTGGCTGCGCTTGCTTTCATGAGCTTTGGCGCAGTGGCACAGGAGGAGGCTCCTGAATTTACAGTTGTGAAGGCGAACCCTATCACAAGTATCAAGAACCAGAACCAGGCAGGTACATGCTGGTGCTATTCATCATTGGCATTCATCGAGTCAGAGCTTCTGCGTATGGGCAAGGGTGAGTTTGACTTCTCTGAAATGTACATTGTCCACAACACCTATCTCGACCGTGCCGACAAGGCAGTACGCACTCACGGCGATATTTCTTTCTCGCAGGGAGGTTCATTCTACGATGTAATCTACGGTATGGAGACATTCGGTCTTGTTCCCGAGGCCGAGATGCGCCCGGGTGTAATGTATGGCAAGGAGCTCAGCGTTCACAACGAGCTTTCTGCAGTCAGCGATGCTGTTGTTGCTGCTATCGCTGAGGGCAAGCACCGCAGTCTGCAGGTTAGCCCTGAGGGTCAGCCACTCTGGAAGAAGGCTATCGAGGCCATCCACAACATCTATCTTGGCGAGCGTCCCGAGAAGTTCACTTACAATGGCAAGGAGTACACTCCTGCATCATTCTACCAGTCACTCGGCTTGAATGCTGCTGACTACATCTCTTTGACATCTTATACACACCACCCATTCTACAAGCCTTTCGTTCTTGAGATTCAGGACAACTGGCGTTGGGCACAGTCATACAACCTCCCCATCGACGAGTTGATGCAGGTGTTTGACAACGCTATCATGGAGGGTTACACCATTGCATGGGGTAGCGACGTGAGCGAGAAGGGCTTTACACGCGATGGTAAGGCTTATATGCCTGCCGATGCAAACGGTGCCGACCTTCAGGGTTCCGACATGGCAAGATGGCTTAACCTCAGCGAAGAGGAGAAGAAGAACACTCCTAACCCAACAGAAAAGTGGTGTACTCAGGAGGAGCGCCAGATTGCATACGACAACTGGGAGACAACAGATGACCACGGTATGCAGATTTACGGTATTGCAAAGGACCAGAATGGTGTAGAGTGCTACATGGTCAAGAACTCTTGGGGCGAGGCCGGTACATACAAGGGTATCTGGTATGCTTCAAAGGCATTTGCACGCTACAAGACAATGAATATCGTTGTTCACAAGAACGCTATTCCAAAGGATATTCGTAAGAAGTTGGGTATCAAGTAAAATATTCTTTTCTTTGAAAAACATAAGGCGGCTCATTCGAGTCGCCTTTTTGTTCATGTTTAATCTTTGGATTGGAAAAGTGTGAATTTGTGTTAAAATTACCGTGTATGAAAGCTTGGTTTAATTAAATAATTGCACAAATGAGGTTAAAATGTGAAATTTGTGGGGTGCTCTTCTCTCTTTTCAATACTTTTGCAACGGTAAAGGGTTATTAAATAGAGAATTGGAAAAAATCCTTTCAAAGAACAGGAATTTTAAATACTTATATATGGTTCACTTTTTAAATTACGTTGACGAAGCGATAAAGAAAAACTGGGATAAGCCTGCGGTGTCCAATTATGGAGCAAACACCTATACTTATGGCCAGCTGGCAGCATCTATGGAGAGAATGCATCTGTTGTTCAAAGAGTGTGGAATAAAGAAGGGCGACAAGGTTGCGCTTTGCGCGAAGAACTCCGCAGAGTGGTGTATCTCTTTCCTTGCCATAGTGTCATATGACGCAGTGGCTGTGCCTCTTTTGCCCGATTTCCTTCCAAGCAATGTTGCCGACCTCACTCGTCTGTCGGGCAGCAGGCTACTTTTGCTCGACAAGCAGACATATGACGGTCTCTCACGCGACGGTGCGTTGCCGCAGTTCGGGACTTTCAAGGATTTCCGGGGTCTTGTAGATGTTGTATCGTTGGATGCTGTGGCCGGCTCATCAAAAGAACTTGTCAAGATGTGTGCCGATGCAAAGAGCGCCTTCGCAAAACGGTTCCCAAGCGGAGTGGCTGCAAAAGATGTGAACTACTGCAAGAACGACGTTGAGGGACTTGCACTCATCAGCTATACATCGGGAACAAGCAGTGCCCCCAAGGGTGTCATGCTACGTGCAAAATCCATCTCGGGTAATATTGAGGTTGCCCGCAGGGTTATCTGCCAAAAGAAGGATGGCAAGGTACTCTCAATGCTCCCCCTCGCACACATCATGGGTCTCTCTTTCGACTTTATCTTTACAGTTGCAGGTGGTTGTCACCTGAATATCCTCACTGCTAAGCCCACTCCTGCTCGTCTGCTTGCAGCATTGGCCGATGTGAAGCCTTTCATGTTCATTACCGTGCCGTTGCTCATTGAAAAGATTTTCCGTTCAAAGGTTATTCCTGTGCTCAGGAAACCTGCAATGCGTCTGTTGCTTGCAATCCCCGGCTTGCGCTCGCTTATAATAAGGAAAGTGCGCTCAAAGGTTATGTCGGTCTTCGGTGAGAATATTGAATACGCAGGACTTTTCGTGGGCGGTGCAGCCATAGGCAAGGATGTCGACGACGTAATGCGTTTACTGAAGATTCCATACGCGGTGGGCTACGGCATGACCGAGTGCGGTCCGCTCATCAGCTATAAGGGCTGGTCACACCCCATGATTGGCAACGATGGTGACATTGCTGCTCCCACTATCGAGGTTCGCATAGACTCTCCGCACCCGGCAAGAATTCCGGGCGAGATTCAGGTGCGCGGCGATGTGGTTACCGAGGGCTATTACAACAACCCCGAGGCCACAGCTGCAGCCTTCACGAGCGACGGCTGGCTCAAGACCGGCGATATGGCCATACGCGACCGCAAGGGACACATTTATATAAAAGGACGTTGCAAGAATATGATTCTTACAGGTAGCGGGCAGAATATCTACCCCGAGGAGATTGAGGAACTGATAAACAGTTTGCCTAATGTGGTGGAGTCATTGGTCGTGAGCCGCAAATTTGCCATTGTTGCATTGGTGGTGCTCGACAAGGAGGCGGCCGAAGACGAGGAGAGGCGTGTCGAGGTTGAGCGTCAGGTCTTTGCCCTGAATGCGAAGTTGCCGGCATATAGCCAGATAAGCCTGTGCGAGATGCGTGTGGAGCCTTTTGAAAAGACGCCCAAGCAGAGTATCAAGCGATTCATGTACAACTGATAGAATATTACACAATCTTCTTTTAGTGGCAGATTGTTGTGTAAAAACAGAGAAACCGCAAAATTTTGCGGTTTCTCTGTTTTTTTATGACACTTTTTCCTTATCTTTACAAATTGAGAGAATTATCTTACGCGTAGTAGGGCATTTCTGCACCTGTGTGTGGTTCCACATTGCCTTGGACGTGTATTTGCCGCACCTGTAAGCGGGTGCTGTTGAACGTGTGGCGTTGTGCGGCTGTTTATAATATACTTTCTCTCCTGCTTACCTGAAAAGATAAAAATAATATATAATGGGACAGAATTGGAAATATCAACCTCTAACACCCGGGCAGGGCGCTCTGGCAGCAAAACTGTCGGCCGAACTCGAGATGAGTCCGGTGCTTTGCTCGTTGCTTGTTAAGCGGGGTATCACTTCTGTTGCCGAAGCAAGGAACTTTTTCCGCCCGAAGCTCAGCCATCTCCACAACCCGTTCCTGATGAACGATATGGATGTTGCCGTGCGCCGTTTGAACAAGGCTCTTGGAAAGAAAGAGCGCATACTTGTCTATGGCGACTACGATGTCGACGGCACCACGGCTGTGGCTCTGGTCTATAAGTTTCTGCAACAGTTCTCGTCTAACATAGACTACTACATCCCCGACCGCAATGAGGATGGCTATGGAATCTCAAAGCGCGGTGTCGATTATGCCCACTCCACCGGGGTGAGCCTGATTATCGTGCTCGACTGTGGCATAAAGGCCGTAGAGGAGATTGCATACGCCAAGTCGTTGGGCATTGACTTTATCGTGTGTGACCACCACGTCCCCGATGAGCAGTTGCCCTGTGCCGTTGCGATACTTAACCCCAAGCTTGCCGGTTCGACCTACCCCTATCCGCATCTCTCGGGTTGCGGTGTCGGCTTCAAGTTCATGCAGGCATTTGCAATGGACAACGGCATCCCGGCCGACCAGCTATACCCTTTGCTCGACCTGGTAGCCGTGAGCATAGCATCGGACCTTGTACCCATAATGGGCGAGAACCGCATCCTTGCCTTCCACGGCATAAAGCAGCTGAACCACAGCCCCAGCATCGGTCTCAAGGCCATAATAAACGTGTGTGGCCTTAATGAGAAGGAGATAAATATCAACGATATCATCTTCAAGATTGGCCCCCGCATCAACGCCTCGGGTCGTGTGCAGCAGGGCAAGGTGGCTGTCGACCTGCTAATCGAGAACAACCTGAAAGCCGCCCTTGCGATGAGCCATCAGATAAACGAGATGAACGAGGCGCGCAAGGAGCTCGACAAGAGCATGACCGAGGAGGCAAATACCATTGTCGAGGGGCTCGAGAGCTTTGACGAGCGCCGTGCCATAGTCATCTTCAACCCCGACTGGCACCGTGGTGTGATTGGAATTGTTGCATCGCGCCTCACCGAGGTGTACCACCGTCCGGCAGTGGTGATTACCTGTACCGGCGATATGGCAACCGGCTCGGCACGTTCGGTAACGGGCTTCGACGTCTACAGGGCTATGGAGAGCTGCCGCGACCTGCTCGACAACTTCGGTGGTCATACGTACGCTGCCGGTTTCTCGCTCAAGGTCGAGAATATCGAAGCTTTTGCAAAGCGCTTCGAGGAGTTCGTGACCGACAATATACTGCCCGAACAGACAGAGCCGGTAATTGAGATTGATGCCGAACTGGAGTTCCAGCAGGTGACACGCCGTTTCTTCAATGACCTTAAACGGTTTGCCCCCCACGGCCCCGAGAACCCCAAGCCTGTGTTCTGTACCCGTAACGTGTGCGACTATGGTACAAGCAAGGTCGTAGGCCGCAAGCAGGAGCATATCAAACTCGAGCTGGTGGACAACAGGTCCAATACCATACTCAACGGCATAGCTTTCGGGCAGAGCCGCCAGGCAAAGTACATCAAGTCCAAGCAGTCGTTCGACATCTGCTATACCCTTGAGGACAATACCTACAAGCACGGCGAGGTGCAGCTGCAGATTGAGAGCATCAACACCAAGGTGACACGATAAGAGAGTACCCTCATGAGGTATCGCGAAATACTGAAGACATATTGGGGGTATGATGATTTTCGTGGCATTCAGCGCGATATAATCGAGAGCATAGGCCGAGGGAGAGACACCCTCGGCCTTATGCCCACCGGTGGTGGCAAAAGTATAACCTTCCAAGTGCCCACGCTTGCCGGCGAAGGTCTGTGTATTGTGGTCACTCCGCTCATAGCATTAATGAAAGACCAGGTGGCCAACCTGCGCAGCCGTGGCATAAAGGCTTTGTCAATACATACGGGAATGAAGACAAGCGAGGTTGTCACTGCGCTCGAGAACTGCATCTTCGGCGATTACAAGTTCCTTTACATATCACCCGAGCGCATAGGCTCGGAACTGTTCCTCAAAAAGATAAGGCGTGTAAACGTCACACTCATAACTGTCGATGAGGCTCACTGCATATCACAGTGGGGGCACGATTTCCGCCTGGCATACAGGCGCATAGCTGAGCTGCGCGACATCTTCCCCGCAGCACCGCTGCTTGCCCTCACCGCCACTGCCACCCCCGAGGTGGTCGACGACATACAGCAACAACTCAATTTCCGCGAGAAGAACTGCTTCCGCATGAGCTTCGGCCGCAAGAACCTTGCCTATGTGGTGCGCAATACCGAGAACAAGCCTGCCGAACTGCTGCACATACTGGGGCGCGTACCCGGGTCGGCAATCGTCTATACGCTAAACCGCAAGAAAACAAAAGAGGTGTGCGAGTTCCTTACCTCCAACGGCATCACTGCCGAGTATTACCACGCAGGCCTCGCGCCCGAGAGCAAGGATGCGAAGGAAGAGGCTTGGAAAAGCGGCAAGGCGCGCGTAATGGTCTCTACCAACGCATTCGGAATGGGAATTGACAAACCCGATGTGCGCCTTGTGGTACACATAGACCTGCCAAGTTCCATTGAGGCATACTTTCAGGAGGCCGGCCGTGCCGGCCGCGATGGCGAGAGGGCATACGCCGTCACACTCTTCAGCCGCATGGACAGGCAGGTTGTTGCGCGCCGTCTCTCCGACAACTATCCCCCGCAGGATTTTATCCGCGAGGTCTATGACGAGATATGCTACTACTACAACATGGCGTTGGGCGATGGTCTCGACTGTACCTTTGAGTTCTCGCTGGGCGATTTCTGCAAAAAGTATCATCGCCCCACACTGCAGACCGACAGCGCCCTGCGCCTGCTCACCCGCATGGGCTACATTGAGTATGTCGAGGAGATGGAGTATGCCTCGCGCGTACGTTTCATTGTAGACAAGGACTCGCTCTACCGCTTCAAGGGCTTGCCTGCCGATTATGAGACGTTGATAAATGCCATACTGCGTAACTACAGCGGACTGTTCAATGACTTTGCGTTCATTGATGAGCGCTATCTGTCGCGCATTACCAAGCTATCGCGCCACCGCATGTACGAGATTCTTGTGTCGCTCCACAGCAAGCGCCTTGTGCAGTATGCACCGTCAAAGAAGTGTCCCATAATAACCTTTACCCGCCATCGCGTTCTTGGCAGCGAGCTACGCTTTGAGCGTGCAGTGTACGACGAACGCAGGGCAATCTTCGGCGACAGGCTCAATGCCATCATTGCATACGCTACAGGCTGTGAAAAGTGCCGCAGCAAGGTGCTGCTGGAGTATTTCGGCGAGAAGGAGAGTGCAGCCTGCGGCAGCTGCGATGTATGTGCCGATGAACGTGCGCGTGCTGCAACAATCGGGCGCTCTGTGCCGCAGCAGGGTATAATGCAGCTGCTGGCCGACGGTGCCCTGCACCCGCTTGATGAACTTGATGCCTTGGGCCTGACTCGCGAGGAAATGAAGACCTTGTTGCGCGGCTTGTGCGACGAGGAGAAAATTTCAATAAACGGAGACAAGATAAAATTGAATAAATAATATTACTATGATAACATTCCTTATTTGCCTTGCGGCACTTGTGACGTCGTATTTCACATACGGCAAGTACCTTGAAAAGACGTGCGGCATAAACCCCGCCAATCCCGTACCGTCACAGACATTGTACGACGGTGTCGACTACCTTCCCCTGCCACGCTGGAAGGTCTTTCTCATCCAGTTGCTCAACATTGCCGGCCTCGGCCCCATCTTCGGTGCGCTGCTTGGCGCGGCATACGGTCCGGTGGCATTCCTGTGGATAACCCTGGGCGGTATATTCATGGGCGCTATGCACGATTTCATTGCCGGCGTTATATCCTTGAAACGTAACGGGCTGAGCCTTCCCGAGATTATCGGTGAATATCTTGGTGGCGGAACAAGGGCGTTCATGAGAATATTCTCGGTGTTGCTGATGGTGCTTGTAGGTGCGGTGTTCATGTCGCAACCGGCAGAGCTCATCGCATCCAATATCTCATTGCCCTCGCTCGAGGTCACAGCATTCGGTTCTACAACGTGGGAGCTCTTTGCCGTGCTCGCTGTGATATTGGTCTATTATATTCTTGCAACCCTTTTGCCCATCGACAAGATTATCGGGCGCTTCTACCCCGTGTTCGGTGTTGCGTTGCTTGTGATGGCATTGAGCATCCTTTTTGTGTTGCTCACAAAGAGTGACGTCTATCCTATCCCCGAGCTTACATCGCTGCGTAACGGCATTGCCGACCCTGCGAAATTCCCCATAGTACCCATGCTCTTCACAACCATTGCCTGCGGTGCCCTGTCGGGCTTCCACGCCACGCAGTCGCCAATGATGGCGCGCTGCATGACCAACGAGAGCCAGGCACGCGGCATCTTCTACGGTGCTATGATTGCCGAGAGCATCATCGCGCTCGTCTGGGCTGCCATAGGCATGGCGTTCTGGGGTGGAGTAGAGGGGCTCAACGCTGCCATTGCCGAGTATGGAGGCAGTGCTGCAAAGCTGGTCGATGTCATTACCTCTACAACCCTTGGCCCCGTTGTTGCGGCCTGCGTGCTCGTAGGTGTGGTGGGCTGCGCTGTCACATCGGGCGACACCGCTTTCCGTTGTGCAAGGCTTATAGTGTCGGATATGTTAGGCATATCGCAGAAGAGCCTGCTCAAGCGTGTGCTTGTCTCTTTGCCGTTGTTCGCTTTGGCGCTGTTCATCATCTTCGCATTGCCGTTCCAGACTATATGGAGCTATTTTGCCTGGTGCAACCAGACGTTAGCGGTGCTCACCCTGTGGTGCATAACAGTCTATCTGTTCCGCATTAAAAAGCCCATTGTCATTGCCGCATTGCCGGCATTGATAATGACATACGTCTGCTCGTCATATATCTTTGTCTCTCCTATGATGTTCGGAATGGAGAACCGCGCTCTGGCGTATATCCTTGGCGGTGTGCTCACGCTTGTCATTGCAGTTGCGGTACATTTCAAGGCGCGGAAAGGGTGATGCTTTGCGCGGGTAATTCCCTTGTTGCAGAACACGTAAGTATTTTTTATTTTGTGGAAAAATATAAACATTCTTGTTTTTGTTAAAATAAAATAAAAATATAAATTCGCGATGTAAGAAACTGTTTAAAATTCTTTATGTGCGTTTGTTTGTCAAATAATGAAACAAAAGTGAGAAAGATTGCCGATAATTTGGCGGTCTGGGATTTTTGTATAAACACACACACACACACACACACACACACACAATTCTTTCTATATTATATGGTATAGCAATAAAAGTCCGTGAGGCTATTGCTGTGGAACTTGAGCCGCAATCATCATTGCGGCTCAATGCTTTATGTATCGGTTTGAAATGAAACTTAAAAATAAAAAACTTATGAAAAGCAATTATCTAAAACATCTGTTCACCGCGTTGTTGCTGTTGTGTGCAACAGTGGCTGCAGCCCACGACTTTGAAGTGGATGGTATTTATTACAACATCCTGTCCCAAGAGGACAAGACTGTTGAGGTAACCTATAAAGGTTTTAGCTACAGCTCCTATTCTGAATATACAGGAAGTGTGCCAATTCCCAATAGTGTAACTTATAATAGCAATACTTATAATGTTGTAAGTATTGGACGTTATGCATTCTATGGTTGCTCCGGCCTTACCAGTGTTGAACTCCCTAACAGTATTACAAGTATTAGAGAGAGGACGTTCTCTGATTGCACCAGTCTTACCAGCATTGTAATCCCTAATAGTGTAACAAGTATTGAAGCTCAAACATTCGAGAATTGCTCTGGTCTTACAAGTGTTACAATCCCCAATGGTGTTGCAAGCATTGGAAAGCGTACGTTTTATGGTTGCACCGGTCTTACAAGCATTAATATTCCCAACAGCGTTGCAAGTATTGAAGCTTATGCATTCTATGGTTGCTCCGGCCTTACCAGTGTTGAACTCCCTAACAGTATTACAAGTATTAGAGAGAGGACGTTCTCTCATTGCACCAGTCTTGCCAGCATTGTAATCCCTAATAGTGTAACAAGTATTGAAGCTTATGCATTCGAGATTTGCTCCAGCCTTACAGGTGTTGAAATAGGTGTAACAAGCATTGGACGTTATGCGTTCCAAAATTGTACTGGCCTTACAAGCGTTGTAATAGGTAACAGCGTAACAAGCATAGAAAGTGATGCGTTCGAAGGTTGTACTGGCCTTACAAGTATAGTTGTGACAGGCGGAAATACTGTTTATGATAGTCGTAACAATTCTAACGCTATAATAGAGACATCAACTAATACTCTTGTCTCAGGTTGTAAGAACACTGTAATCCCCAACAGTGTAACAAGAATTAGAAATTCTGCGTTCAGTGATTGCACCGGCCTTACCAGCATTGAAATCCCTAACAGCGTAACAATCATTGAAAGTTCTGCGTTCGCATATTGCACCGGCCTGACGAAGATTGAAATCCCCAACAGCGTAACAAGCATTGGAGAGAGTGCGTTTTATAGATGCGCCGGCCTTACAAGTATAGTTGTGGCAGACGGAAATACTGTTTATGATAGTCGTAACAATTGTAACGCTATAATAAAGACATCAACTAATACTCTTGTCACAGGTTGTAAGAACACTGTAATCCCTAACAGCGTAACAAGCATTGGAAATTCTGCGTTCTATAATTGCAGCGGCCTTACAAGCATTGAAATTACCAATAGCGTAACAAGTATTGGAAATTATGCGTTCCAAAATTGCACCGGCCTTACAAGCGTTGTAATTGGTAACAGCGTAACAAGCATTGGAATTTCTGCGTTCTATGGCTGCTCCGGCCTTACAAGCATTGAAATTCCCAATAGCGTAACAAGTATTGGACATTCTGCGTTCTCTTATTGCACCGGCCTTACAAGCGTTGTAATTGGTAACAGCGTAACAAGCATTGGAAGCTCTACGTTCTCTGGTTGCAGCAGCCTTGCAAACATTGTAATTCCTAATAGTGTTACAAGCATTGGAAATTCTGCGTTCCAAAATTGCACCGGCCTTACAAGCGTTGAAATCCCTAACAGCGTTACAAGCATTGGAAGCTCTGCGTTCCGTGGTTGCACCGGGCTTACAAGCGTTGAAATTGGTAACAGCGTAACAAGCATTGGAAATGATACGTTCAGTGATTGCACAGGCCTTACAAGCGTTGAAATTGGTAACAGCGTAACAAGCATTGGAAATGATGCGTTCAGTGATTGCACAGGCCTTACAAGCGTTGAAATTGGTAACAGCGTAACAAGCATTGGAAATGATGCGTTCTATGATTGCACCGGCCTTACAAATGTTGTAATCGGTAGCAGTGTGACAAGCATTGGAAGTTATGCGTTCGGTTATTGCTCCAGCCTTACAAGCATAACATCTCTAATTCCTGCTGATGCGCTTTTTACTGTGGATACAAGTGCCTTTAACCGTGTAGACAAAGAAACTTGTACTCTTTATGTCCCAGCAGGGGCAAAAAGTAAGTACGCATCAACTGGCGGTTGGAAAGATTTTATAAATATCGTGGAACTTGAACCGACCGAGGTTGTGACCGAGGTGACAATCACAATTGGCCAGTACGGTAGCACAGTCTACAGTTCGCCATACGCTCTTGACTTCAGCGATGTAGAGGGCTTGAAGGCATACGCTGCAACGGGATATAAGACAAATAGTCAGATTATAACCTTGACGAGAGTGCAGACTGCCGAGGCTGGCATTGGAGTGTTCCTGAAGGGTGAGCCGGGTGAGTATATTGTTCCTGTCATTGAAAGCACCGATGAGCACTCGTTGAATATGCTTGTCGCTACATTGGAAAAGACTGAGGTAAACAGCACAAGCAGTGATGGCTTGTATGCAAACTTCAAGTACACGATAAAGAGTGGTGATGCAACCCCGTTGTTCTACCGTTTTGCCGATGGCTCTACTTTGAGTGCGGGCAAGGCTTATTTGCAGATTCCGCTTGCATGGTTGCCAGCGACGGCATCAAAAGCAATCAACATCCGCTTCGACGAGGGTGAGACAACAGACATTGACGAACTGCAAGGTGAAAACTGCAAGGCGAAAACTATTTACGACCTCAGCGGCCGCGCGGTCGAGAACCCCGCGAGCGGTATATACATCATCGATGGCAAGAAGGTATATGTGAAGTAAAAAACTACACATTCCCCGCTTGACGTTGTACCCAACATCAAGCGGGGAATGAACAGGAAAGAGACAATAACCAATAAAAAAAAGATACTATGAAAAAGATTTATCAGACACCTGTAACTCAGGCGGTCGAATTGCTCACAAACGCATCATTGATGAATTTTATCGAGGGTTCTACTACAAATGCCGGTACCGGTACCGGTGAAGCAACAGACAAAGACCCCGAGTGTGCCGGCGTGGGTCGCGGAGAGTGGGGCAATGTATGGGGTAAGTGAAAAGAAACCCAATACCGGGTTTGCGGTATTGCCAATAAAAAAACGATAGCAACTGCATGGTCGCTATCGTTTTTTATTGTGTTGTAAATAGTTGTTACTTTGCAGCCTCTGTGCGCATTTTCTCGGCAGCCTTGTTCTGCTTCGCAATCTTCTTGGCCTGGCTCTTTGCTGCTTTCTCGGCAGCTTTTGCAGCCTTAGCCTCTGCCTTGGCATCGGCCTTGCTACCTGCAGCCTTAGGACCTGCGCCCTTTACGGCAGCCTTGCCCGGAGCGCCCTTTGCACCGGCACCCTTAGGACCTGCAAGGTCTCTTGTACCCTTAGGACCTGCACCCTTAACGGCAGCCTTGCCCGGAGCACCCTTTGGACCTGCAGCTTTAGGACCGGCCTCTTTTACAGCAGCCTTTGGACCAGCAGCCTTTGGACCTGCAAGCTTGATAGCCTCTTTAGGACCAGCCTCTCTCTTTGCAGCTTTAGGACCGGCACCTTTCACGGCAGCCTTAGGACCTGCAGCCTTAGGACCTGCAAGCTTCACAGCCTCCTTTGCACCGGCACCCTTTACAGCAGCTTTTGGACCTGCAGCAGCGTTCTCACATCTTTCGCACTTGATTTCCTTCTCTGTTGCCTCCTGAGCATTAATTGTTGCGGCGAAAGCAACAACCAACGCAAACATCAAAAATTTAAATTTCATAATTATTTATATATTGTTAAAAAATGTTTTCTCAAAACGGAGCGCGAAATTACTATTTTTTAACAATATAGCAAAACGGAATTAACAAAAAATGTGGGGATGATGAAAAAAAGTTACAAAAAGAACTGATTTTGTAACTTTTTAAGGTAATAATATAGCAGTTGACCCACATAATAAAAAACACGTAGATGTCATGTCGACCGTAGTGGAGACATCTCGTTTGCCGTTGTAGAGTTCCATTTACTGCGCAGGATAACATTTTGGGTCAACATCTATATCATTGCTCTTTTTAATGCTGATTTGCTGATATTTATCTCTCTATTTAATGATTTACAAAATATGTCACCTGTGAATGGAGACCACAGGTGTTTTTCATTCTCTCCACTTACCGCGTGTGAAATCGGGGATTTCAACGGGGGCGCCACCACGGTTTGCCGAGGTGTCGGTCAACTCCACAAGGCAACTCCAGAGTGCTGCATCGTAGACGTTCATATCGAGCGGCAGACCGTTACGCAGGCAGTGTATGAGGCGGCAGTCCATGGCATAGTCAATCCAACGACGGCCACAAAGTTCGGTGCCGCGTTCCTTGTATTCGGCAACAAACGGATGTCTGTATTTCTCTACAATCTCATCGCATGCTGTGCCTGTCAAGATATTCTCGCTGTCTGGAGCAAAGGCATACATGGGGGTGGGGTATTTCTGTGCAAAGCCCTCGGTGCCGCTCACAAGGAAGGCGCGGCTGTAGGGGCGTGGCAATGAGATACAATGCTGCACGAGTATTGTCTTGCCCTTTTCGGTTGTAATCAGTGAACTGTTCATTGTGCCGCTGAGGCCGTCCTTGTCACCAACACGCTTTGAGGATACTGATACTATGCTCTTCATCCTGTCGCCACGGTTGATGTCCATTGCAAGGGCAATGGGGCCAAGGCCGTGTGTGGGGTAGGGGTTACCGTTGTGCTTGTCCATGAATTCTACTTGCCAGTTGCTCCATCTGCGCTCGCCGTTGTCGTTTGACGATATTCGTTCGCGCAGGTCGTGCAGGTACGAGCCTTCGGCATGGATAATATCTCCAAGCACTCCCTCCTTTGCCATCTTTATGGTGCAGAGCTCAAACTCATCGTAGCAGCAGTTCTCGAGCATTATGCAGTGTCGCCCGGTCTGCTCGGCCGTGTCAACGAGCCTCCAGCAGTCGGCAACGGTTGTGGCTGCGGGCACTTCGGTGGCTGCGTGCTTGCCGTTGAGCATGGCATGGACGGCAATGTCGGCATGGCTTGCCCAGTCGGTGCAGATATATACAAGGTCAACATTGGGTTGCTCACAGAGCTGTTTCCAACCATCCTTGCCTGTGAAGATTGCCGGAGCACGGTATCCGCTCCCGGTTATTATAGCCGTTGC
Organism: Bacteroidaceae bacterium; assembly: GCA_045636545.1. Lineage (GTDB taxonomy): Bacteria > Bacteroidota > Bacteroidia > Bacteroidales > Bacteroidaceae > HGM04593. Next base: position 102,696 of record JAZTXR010000028.1, on the reverse strand, counting down.
ATCGTCAATGTTCTCTTTGACAAGGTCGCACAGAGCGACAACTTCGCACCCCTCTATGTGCATCATGCGGTGAACGGCGCGTTTTGCGCGCACGCCAAGTCCCACGAAACCAATCCTGACACATTCAATCGGTTCGCATCTCAACTGCAACGGGCACTCCTTTATGTTGTCGCTATTCTCCATTGTCTTTTTTTTAGAAGCTGTTTAAATTTCTAAAAAATATATTTTCTTATAGAAGCTGATAGTTTCGCCGTTTTTTATGTTCAAGAATGCCTGTTTCTTTCTTTTTTGCGGTTATATAGCCCGCTATACGCCCTTAAAAAATAAACAAACATTCTATTCTTGCTCTGTAAAAAACTTGGCGATATAATTTTAAACAGCTTCTTAGCCTTTGCAAAGAAACAAAAAAAGTATCTGCTTTCAAAGACTATAATGTGAATTAATATAGTTTTACAGTTTTCTCAATTTCTCTTTTGCAGCCTTGTTGCCTTTGCCCGCGGCATCGTAGTAGAGGTCTTTTGCAAGAGCTCTGTCGCGCGAAATGCCTTTGCCCTCGTAATAGTAGTCGGCCATGCGCTTTGTCCCCTCGTGGTTGCCGGCTTCGGACAGCATCTTTGCATATCGGTAGGCCTCCTTGTAGCTCTTTTCGCCATCGAGTTTCTCAAACATGTGTATCATTGCCTTTTCATTGCCATGCTCGGCTGCCGCCTCCATATAGCGGTCGCCATCCTCGCCGTCTGCAATCAGCAATACGGCATATTCATACAGGGCTGTGGGTTCCTGCAGCTCGGCAGCCTGTTTGAGCAGCTCTCTGCTCTTTGCATTGTCCTGTGCCACAACGTTGCCGTCGCGGTAGCGGTGCGCCATCTCGAGCAGTGCACGTGGCTCCTTGTTGGCCGCGGCCTTCTCATACCATTGGTGCGCAAGTGAGTCGTTACGCTCAATGACATCGCCCTTGTAGAACTCCTGTGCAAGGTCGAACTGTGCAGGGCCGTAGCCGCGCTTTGCGGCCTCCAACAGGAATTTCATTGCCGATGTGGGGTTCTTGCCCACTCCCTTGCCGTCGCGGTAGCAGAGCGATACATAGTACAATGACGGTGCATATTTGTACTGCACAAGTTCGGCAAAGATGGTGATGGCATCCCTGTAATTGCCCTTGTTGAAGTATATCACGCCCTTTTCGTGCTCCCAGGCGCAGGCTGCCTCTTCTTCGGCGCTCAGGGTTCTCTCCTGCTGTACAACTTTCTCCTTTGCGGGAGCTGTCTGCGCCTGCTGTTTGTTGGCACTGTTTGTTCTTGTGGTTGTCACGGCATCGTTGCTGTAGAGCGATGTGCCGTCTCGGCCGGCAACGTCAACCACTATATTGCAGCAGTTGTTGGTGTTGTACAGCTCTATTACGGCCTCGCCGTTACCGTTTATCTCAATCTCGGGTACCCAGACGAGCGTGCGGCGGTAGTCATCCTTCCGGGGTTGCATGTTGCTGTAGTCGGGCGAGTAGAATTGCTTGCTCTCGCTGTATCCCTGTACCGATGTATAGCGCAGCGAGCTGCCGGTGGCTGCAAATTCAGGGACAATGGTCCTCTCCCTCTCGCCCTCCTTGTATGGTATTAGACAGGCTACATAGTTTGGGTTCATGGGGTAGTTTATGCCACCGCCACCGGCATGATTGATGGCGCTGTGGAAACGGTGGCTGTCGGGACAGCCGTCGATGCCGTTACCGGCGTACAGGTACATCTGGGAGAGGAAACCGAGATAGAACTTCTGCATTGATATCTTGCTGTCGAGCATGTTGGCAAGCGGTGCCCAGTATGTGTCGCGGTTCTCGAACTGCTCGCGTGTCCTGGCATCGCTGCGTATCACAATCTCCTTGAAATTGGTCATCTTGTCGGCATCGGGCAGGCCACGCAGGTACTCCTTGTCGGGCTGTGGCACGGTGTGGGGGCTGTACTCGCCAAGCACTACCATCAGCTGCACCCAGTAGGCCCAGTTGTAGTTGTGGCGTTTCATGGCACTTGTAACAACATCGGCCGCGGTGAGTGTGTGGTCATATTCCTGTTTTTTGGGAATGGTGATGGCTGTCTTGCCAACGCGTGTATTGCCGATGTATTTTGTCATTGTACGCGATGAGTCGGCAATGGAGATAATCTGCCCGATGTCGTGCACAACGCCTGTTTCGCCCGAAATCGCGTCTTCGTCGCCATTGGCCTCATAGAAAAGAGCTTCGTCCTTAATGTTCTGGTATATCTCGTCCTCGTATGTGTTGAACTGGTCAAGGAATGTGACATCCTGGGCATATTCCCACTCGTCGAGGTAGTTGAAGCGCATCTCGCTGTGTGGAGGGCGTTCGTTGACCTCCTTCTTGCGCTTCTCCACCACATCGACCGATGACAGCATATACTCGAACGGGTTCATGCGCACAAGGCTGTCGGCCGTGCTCTTTGCCATGGCCTCGCCAAGGTGGCGCTCCCAATAGTCGTAGAGACGGAAGCCCGGCGAGTAGTAGCGGTCGAGTGCAAACTGGTACGAGATGGTCTCGCTGTGCTTGAAGGTGGTCTGCGGGCGCAGTGCGGCAATGCGTGTGCCGTAGAAGTCATCGAACTCAAGCATGAAGCCGCCGGTGCTGTCGGTGCGGAATGTTGTTGTCTCTATCTTTCCGCTGTCGCCCTCTATGTCCACACGCGTGAGGTTGTTGGTCTGTGGGGTGAGCTTGGTGCTGCCGTAGCTGCCAATCTCGGTGCTCGTCTGTTTTTGGTAGAACTTGCCTTTCAGCGATATTCCGCGTTCTATTGGCTGCATATCTGTAATTTTTTCGCGTGTGAGCATGTGCCAGTTGTACGATGTCCAGCCGTGGGTGAGCATGAGCAGGTCGAGCTGTTCCTTGCGGTTGCTGTTTGTGCTGTCGAAATATTGTGCGGCATTGGGTATGTAGCCTTTCAGCTCGGAGCCCAAAAGCAGATAGCTGTATATGTTGTGGCTGTACGATGTCGTCTGCCTGCCTATGGCATCGCTTGCCGCGAGAGAAAGGCTTGTGTTCTGCGGAATGGGCTTGCCGTCGTCGCGTGTCACTTTAAGGGTTATCTTCTCGCCGGGCTTTGCTGTCAGGTTATGTGCGTGGTAGCCATTGGCTGTGATGTTCAGTTTCACGGTCTCGCGGTCACTTGCCGCCATTGTGTCGTGGGTTATGAAGAACTGTCTCTCGGCAAGCGGTGTATGCCCGTTGTTGTATAGCACCACGCGGTTCACACCCTCGGGCAGCTGCTGTTTGGCTATGGTGTAGCTCATGCTCCTGTTCGCGGCATTGAACTTCTTGAAGAAACCCAAGGCACCACGGTAAAGGATTACCACGCCAAGCTCCCCCTCATCGGCGAGGTTGTTCTTTGCTGTTATGACAATGCTGTCTCCCACCTCGGCGACACTTAGCACCACGCCCTCCTTGCTGACCTCGGGCAGTGGGAACTTGTGTCTTTTGCTTTTACCCTCATCGTCGGTCATCGTTACTTCGGCGCGGTATCTTGCATTGGTCTTTGGGGTTATAGTGAACACGCCCTTGCCTTCGTGCTGCGGTGTACACTCAAGCAGTTTCACTTCGTTCTCGAATATTGTAATCCTCTCCTCGCCAAAGAGCCCGTCCTTGCCGCGCAGCTCAAAGGCTACCTTGCTCTCAATGCCACCTACAAGGTGTCCGCTCTCGGGGAAAAACTCCAGTGTGGCATCGGGCAGTTCTGCGCTTTTCCACTCGCCGCGCTCGTTGTAGCCTCTGCGGCGGTCAAGCATATTCTTGAAATCCCAGTTATCGGCATTCACCTTGTCGAACACGGGGAACACTCTTGTGAACACGGCATCCTTGCCCCAGTTGAGCATGTATCGGGTGTAGGCACGCACCTCGTAGTAGCCCGACAGCAGCAACGGGTTCAGCTCAAATTCTCCGTGGCAAGTGCCGTCGTCATCGAGCTTGTACTTCTTTGTCTCCACAACATAACCCTCGGGGGCTACAAGCTCCACATAGAGCACCTTGCTCAATGTGCTTGGCCTGTCGTTTGTGCCGAACGTGGTGTATGCCTTGAACCACATAGTCTCGCCAAGGTAGTATGCCGTGTTGTCAAAGTGAAGGAACACGCGCTCCTGTTGCATCACACGCCCCACCTGCATGGCCCTGTAGGCAATGCTGTCAATCTGGTTCTGCGCTATCGCAGCAACACTGCATACAATAGCAAAAATATATGTGGTAAACGCTCTTCTCATAACGATTTGTAATTTTTCGCTAAAATACACAAAAAAAGTGCAAAAGCCGCGGCTTTTGCACTTTTTAATAATCCTTTTAAATTAACCTTTTAGGCACTTATACTCGTTTGCACAAGTTTTCACCTTTCCGCTTTAACCGCACTGCGTGCGCTTGAACCTGCTATCGCTCGGCATAGTAAAAGTAAACTTTTCCTCTGCGCTCGCTTAACCGCAGCTTTCCGCTTTCACCTTACCATCACTTTCTTGCCGTCGATGATGTAAATGCCAGGTGTTGTGATGCCGTTCAGACTGCGGCCGCTCAAATCAAAGATACCTTTCACCTTGCCGTTTTCACTTTTCCCATTCTCGATTACCTCATCAATGCCTGTGGCATTGCCAACCTCTTCCAGTACCCACAGCTCGGCTGCGCTGAACGGTGCATCGCAATAGGGGTAGTAGCTGTTGGCATCGCCATCCACCGGGCCAACCTTGAAATACTGCGAACCGTTCATAATGTAGAACTCAGTCTCATTCTTGTACTCAAAGCCGAGTGGAGATTTTGAACCCTGGTTGCTTGCATCGATGTTCCACTGGCGGCACACAATGTAGTAACCGTCGGCCGATACAATGTAGAACTTGTCGTTGCCTGCATCCTCAAGGGTGAAAATCTGGCGGTTGTCCTCGGCATAAGCGGCAAGACCTACAGAACCTTTGGGGCCTGTAGTGTAGTTCATATTGACAGCCTCAATGTGCAGGTACTTGTTCTGCGATACAGACTTTATGCGGTAGTGGGTCTCGGGTTCTGCAGGCTGTTCCGGTTGCTGCGGCTGTGCCTCGGGTTCGCGGCCTTTGAGTACGGTGTATTTGCCATTGGTAATCTGCTCAATGCTGTAGTTCTTGTACATGATGTTGTAACCGCCGTATGCATTGATGCCGTATGTGTCCTCCTCGTAGAGGAATGCAATTGTAGAATCCTTCTGGAAACACATGGTAGAGTAGGCCGATGGCATGAACGATGCCTGGTGACGGCCATCCCAATCCCTGGCAAAGTCCGCAGGGGTGTTGTAGTCGGTTTCAGATGCCAGCTCCTTGTAGTAGATACCCACATTTGCACGTCCGTTGCCAAAGGGCAGTGACTGCAATGCAAGCCACATCTCTGCCTTGTCCTCGTTGCGGATGACAGGTACCATCATAATCTCTCCGTTACAGCTGTTGCCCTGTGCAAGCACACCGTTATTGGCGCTGTTTGATGTTGCCATGTAGCCCCATGAACCGCTTGCAGCCTCCTTGTCGGTGAATGTGAATATGTTGAAATAACGTCCGCCGTTGATGCGTGAACTGATGACGATATTGCCGTTTGGCAACTCCTCGACCTTCGGCTCGTCACCGCCGCTTGGCACCGGTGCATTCTCCACTCCGCCAAGAACATTCCAGGTGCCTCCGAAGTCGTCACTGTAGAGAACGAAGTTGGTGTTCACGCTGTTCACGTTCTTCAACAGCACGGCACAGTAGAGACGGTAGTAATTATTGACCTTTACATAGCGGCTTTGGTGGATTTTCCCCGAACCGATGAACATGGCACGCACAGGACCGTGGTTGCTGCTCCGGTCCCACATTGCGTATATTGCATCGGCAATGTCAACAGGCTCGCTCCATGTTGCGCCGTTGTCCTCGCTGTAGAAACGTGCGATGTTCTGGTGGTTGTTGCGTGTGCCGCTTGGGAACGATACGTTACCGGCGCAACTCATGACAAGCACGCGGTTGCTTTCGCGGTCGGCAACGATACATGGGTCGCCGAAACCCACGTGCATGAAGTCGGGTGAACTTGAACCCTTACCCTCGACAATAGGGAACTTCGCGTCCCAGTTTGCGCCGTTGTCCTTGCTTATGCGTGCGTGCAGGTCGATGCGGCCATAGCTTGCCATACCAATATCCGCACGACTGTGGCGGTAGTCGGCAACGGCAATGAGGTCGCCGTTCTTTGCCATTGCAATGGCTGGTATGCGGTAAGGAATGTCGCCCGATGTGGCAGTGGTAAATATCTCCTGTGAAGTCTCGGGCGCTCTTGTGTCCTTTTCAATCGTCACAATGAAGTTGCTGAATGTGATACCCTTGTTCTCACCGCTTTGCACGAATTGGAATGTGCGCTGCGGGTCGGCAACGGTGATGTTGAGCGACTGCTTTGTCGATGAACAGGTATAATTCTTTCCATCGATTGCAAGGTTCAGCGTATGGGTGCCGGCATCTGTGTTCACATAGTCGAACTGAATGTTTGTCACCATCCATCCCGCAGGGGCGGTGATGGTGTATGTTGATGACCTTGATGTGCCTGAATAGCCTGCGATGCAGTCATTCACGGTTTTCATGTTGTTTGCGCTGGTCGCGAATGAAAACCCCGCAACCTCGCTGCTCTCCCAACGTGAGTGCCAGGTGCCGTTTGCGTTACTGGCGGTGTATTCTCCTTTTGATGCAATGATTTCAACTGTTTTTTTTTCTTTCTCATCTGTGGGCGGTGTAACTTCGCCGTTGCCGCCTTCACCTTCTATTCTCTCCACCTCTGTGATAAGATACTGGCAGCCGGTGTCGGTTGTGTTTGTACCGCTTCCCCAATTGTAGACTTTGTATCCAAGACCGCTGTTTGTCTGGTTGAACTGCACGCTGCCGCTGACAATGATGAACAATCCCTGTGTGGCAGCCTCTTTCAGTTCCCAGCCGGCTGATGGCTCTGTTGCCTGTGTGCACAATGCGGTGTTGTTGCTGCTTGCGGGTGAGATGTATGTGCCGTCGTTCTTGTTCACAATGTTGTATTTGCCGTCATTGCGTACCACGAACTTCCACTTTGCAGCATCGGTGACTGTGGCATTTCCTGTCATCCCGGCATTTGCACCGTTCGAGGCCGCATAGCGGTTCTCGCGCTGTGGAGTAGACATTGTATAGTAGTAGCTGACCTCGCTGTCGCTTGTCTTTGGCCTGTTCACAGTTGCCGTTGCCAACGCTGACTTGAATGCTGCAAAAGCTGCGTTCAAGTCAGCCAGCTGAGCTGCACGCTCCTCTTCGCTCATTGTGCCGTCAAGTGTCGCTTCAATACCGGCAATCACCATGCTCAGGTCATTTGCAAGTGCGGGGCTGTACTGTCCCGGCTGTTCGCCTGTGCTTGCAGTAACCTCTTTCTTAATCTCGGTAATTGTAGCTTCCAACTGCTCGGCTGCAACATCCATTCTCTTGTTAGGTGAGTAGATGAGGCCTTCAACGGCGTTCTTTCCCTCGAGGTCGGTGAGCACGAATGTGAACATCCACTTGTTCAGGCGCACACCGCTTGCACCAACGTATGGCAGTTTGATGAACACCTTGTTCCAACCCTCGTTGAGTGTAACCTGCAGTGGCTTGCGGGCTGTGAAGTTCTCGTTCTTCAGGTCAACCTCGTTGTTGATGCCAATGCCGCTGTTGTCCCATGTGGGTGGCAGAATCTCGTTGTCGTTGAGCCATATCCTTGAGCCCTTGCGGTCCCATTTGCCGGCATCGGGCGCAGTGTCCTTCTCGCTGCGGCCATAGTTCTGGAACTCAATCTGTGCGCCCACGGTCTGTGCCTTGTCGCTGTAGACGTATGTCCACGCGTATGCCGTGCTGTTGCTGTGGTTTGTGCTGCCATAGTATGTGGGCACGGTGTTGTTGCCCCATGTATGGCGCAGGTAGATGCCTGCACCTGTTGCAATGCCGGTGCCGTATGTTGTGCCGTTCACGGTGTAGCTCTCTTTCAATCCCTCGGTCTCGGGAGCGAAAGATGCGTTCATGTCACCACCATTGGGGAATGGGTCGGTGATTCTCCAGCGCACATTTGTCTGCTTCACGTAGGCAATTGGCTCATCCTTCAATGAGTTTGCCTTGTGGAAAAGGAAACGGCGTTCCCAGTCGGCGAACTCCTCATACTCGCTGCCGCTGTTGGGCAGGGTAGTACCGCCCTTCTCAATGTACTGCTTGCCGCCGCCAATCCATGCGCGCTCGGCGCTTGCAATGACGTTGGCATAGAAATTGTTCTGTACAATGATATCCTCCTCGGTCGGGGTCTTGCGGTCGTTCCAGGGGGCAGAGATTGTACCCGCGACGTTTGCGTTACCTCTCTGCTCGTAGTAGATGTTGCTCTTGTAGATACCAACGAGGTCGGCAAAGACGTCGAAGTGGTTGGTGTAGTTGTAGCGGCAATCTATGTTGGGCATGCCGTTGATTACCTTGCCGCTTGAGCTCCACATCTGTGTCATGTCGGCACCGGTGCTTGTACTGATGGCGACACCGCGTATCGGGTTCCACACGACAACCTTTTTGCCCAGGCTATGAACCTTGTCGGTCATTATCTTCAGGAAGTTGGGGTATTCGATGGTCTCTTCGTCGGCACCTATGTGTATGTATGGTGCATCGGGGAACACCGCTGCAACCTCCTCAAGGATAACTTGCAGTTCGGCAACACCCTGGTCGGTCTGCATCGAGTGTCCCATTGCTGTCTTGAAGGCCTGGCTGTGGCCCGGCATGTCAATCTCGGGGATTACAATGACACCGCGCTCCTTTGCATAGTCCTGCAACTCGCGGCACTGCTCCTGAGTGTAGTATTTGCCGGCAAAGCGAGTCATTGACGCGCTGCTTGTGAGCTGTGGGTAGGCCTTTACCTCAAAGCGCCACGCCTGGTTCTCGGTCATGTGCCAGTGGAAGGTGTTTACCTTGAAGCGTGCAAGCAGGTCAATGTGCTTCTTCAGTGTCTCAAATTCTATAAACGAGCGGCCCACGTCGTGCATGTAGCCGCGCAATTTGAATGCCGGCCAGTCGGTCATTGTCAGTGTCTCCAGTGCGGGAGTGCCATCGTAGCCCTCGGCAAGCTGTGTCAGGGTCTGCGCCGCGCGTATTACACCTGTCTTTGTCACTGCTTTGATGTTTATTGCATCGGCAGTGATGTCAAGGGTGTATGCCTCGTTGTCATAGCCTGCAAGGGTGTAGTCGTATGCTCCCTCAATGCTGCCCACGAGTGTCACTGTCACCTGTGCGCCACCTGCGGCAATGGTGCAGCCATTGTCGGTGAAGAACTTCTGCAATGCAGTGCAGCCTGTGGGGTCGGTGATTGTCACTGTGCGCCCAAGTGCGAACGCTGCACCTTTTGTTGCCTCTATATGTTGTGGCTTCGGCAACAGATGGGTAATCTTTGCCATAGTCGCCGATGGAAGGCATAGTGCCATAGCGACAACTGCTGCTTTGAAAAGTGTTTTCATATAAAATAAAGGTTAATTATTATTCTTTGTTCCTGGTCTTTTGTCCAATTGGGCAAGATAATCCAAAATCAGTTGCAAGGTATTAATTTTTGTTGATATATACAATTATTTGTGCTGTTTTGATATACAAGAACCGGTGTCGCAAGTGAAAATTTGCGACACCGGTTCTTATAGCGGACCTTGTGTTTCTTGTCCTACGGCTTTACTTTACAAAAACCTTTTTTCCGTTGATAATGTAAATACCTTTACTTGGATTTTCTACTATTCTTCCTTGCAAATCGTAAATGGCTTTTACCATTCCGCTTTCCGCTTTCACCTCCTCAATGACGGTTGTGCCATTGTCAAAGCGGAAACTGTAGGATGCGGCATTCGACCCCATCTGCTTTGGCAAGTATGCCTTGTGGCTGTTGTTCAACCAAGCAGTGTTGTTCTGCTGGTTCTTCAATGCCGTGCCGAAGCATACGCCAAGTTCTGAATCCAGTGTAAGGACGTATGCATCTTCTTCTATGTATGCGGCGGAGACAGTTCCGCTGAGTGCGCTTGTTGCGCTCTTCTCAGTTGTGGTGATTGTAAAGTTGTAGGTATCTGCAGTCTCTGAATATATTACCACGCCTGTACCGGCAGGGATTATTCCACCCTCGATCTCAGACAGGATTGCCCACTCTCCGTCGATAGCAACGGTATATGCTGTTACTCCGGCCGGAATTTCAAGGGCAACAGGTGCGTACAGTGTTGCATAGCCGGCTCCGGTAATCTCAACTGGCAGTGATGGTACGTCTTCAATAATGAAGTCGTGCTGCGAGCAATTGTTGCCCGAACAGTGGTCGCTGTAATAGTTTGAACCAGTGACGTTGGCGTGCAGGTAGCTGCCAAGATTGATGCAGAACTTGCCGGCATCCCTGCTGCTTGTGCTGAATGTCGCGTTCTGTTTTGTTCCTACTGCCTGCAAACCGCGGTCATTGCCGTTTTCCTTTATGTACTTGCCTGCGGTGTAGGACAATAGGCCGCCGTCGTAATACCAGATTGACTCTGCGCCTGTACCTTTGTCGAATTTGGCAGCGTATGAGTTCTGGTTGTTCTTGTATTGCTCGGTAGCAACGCCTTGCATATAAAGTTTTCCGGCTGTTGTGCCGTAGTCATATGCAATGCGGTAATATCTTCCAGTTGTGGGCGAGTTGAGTGTTGCACCTGTAAACAGTGTCTCGATGTCGGTCAGGTACTCCTTCAGTGTGTTGAGCTTTACTTCGCCGCTGTTTGTCATGGAGCTCTTGATATTGTTGTAATCGGCAACCTTCTCTCCGGCCAATGTGTACTGGCCGATATTTGCACCTACGGTGGCGAGAGCGCCGTTTATCTGTGCAATGATGCCTTCGTAATCAACTTTCTCGAACTTGACCCAAGCGCCCTGGTGGCTCTTGCCCGAGTAGAGTGTCGCATAATTATAGCCTGTTGCCGATGTTGAGCAAAGGTAACCGGTAGTGCTGTTGATTCCTGCAACAAGAGAATATTCACCCCTGTAAGAATTGGTCTCCTTCAAGAGTGTGAATGCGGTAGCATCGGTTTCGTCAGCATATACCACATTCTGTGCATTGCCGTTTGCTACGCCTGTTGCCTGAATGTATTTGCCGGTGACTTTGTTCTTGAAGGTAAAGGCGAAACCGTTGCCGACATTGTATATTGCCCAGCTGATGTTGTCGTTTGTGTTCAATGTGTTGTATGAGCTGTTGCCATAGACTTTGGACTCTGTAACCTTTGGTACATAAGTGTCAGTAGCTTCTGAAGCCGACAAATAGATAGGGTAGCCGTTCTCGTTTGTGTTTGCCGGCCAATAGATGTTGTGCCAAACGGTGGTGCTGTTGTTGCTTACGGCAAAAGGCAACTCCACGGTGTTGGTGTATGTGTATGTGCCATTGTTGTTTGAGGCAAGTGTGCCGTTTGTGCCGAGTGTGATATAAGGATACTTGGCTGTGAGTGCTGCCGCAACAGCTTCTGTCGAGAAGCTTGTCTCAACCGTTTCGTGGTACTCGTTGCCATTGGCATCTGTCAGGACGGCCTTGATGGTCGCTGTCTCGGGAAGCTCTGTGTCTACAGAATAGTAGCTGTAGCCTGTAATCTCCTCGACTGTCAAGGGGACATATACCATAGAGTAGCCCTTGGTGTGGTCGTCGCCATAACATGGTGCCTCTTCAAAGAAGAATGCAATCTTGCCGTTCTCCTGCAGGCACATTGCACTGTAGGCGCTCTTCACTGTGCTCACCTGCTTGCCCTGTGTCCAGTCGCTTGCAATGGTAGCCGATGTGTATGTCTCGGCAGCACTTACCTCCTTGTACCATATTGTCACATTGTTGCGGTCATATTGGTTGCTGCCGCCCTGTGGCTGTGACTGCAGCAGGAGCTTGACTGCCGTTCCGTCGATTTTCTTTGCATTGAGGCAGATGATTTCGCCGTTTGTGGCGTTGCTGCCGCCGTTGCCACAACCGTTGACTGCTGCATTGCCCCAAGAGCCTGCGCCGTTCGCCTTGTCGTCACCGTATGTGAATACGCGGAACACACGTCCACCGCCGCGGCGTGCGCTGAGCAGAATCTGTCCGTTGGGCAGTATCTCAATCTTAGGCTCGTCGCCGCTTGCTATTGGATTGGTGTTGTCGCCACCAAGGATTTTCCATGTAGCGCCAAGGTCGTCGCTGAATACGGCAAAATTGTTGTAGTTGTTTGAACCTATTCTCACAAGCAGTGCGCCATATATGCGCGCCTTGCCTGTGTTGTTGAAGTTCTCGTCAACGGCCAGCTTGCCGCTGCCGAAGAATGCCGAACCGGCGCTTGGGATAAGGCTTGTGCTCTGTGAGTACATCTTTGTCGTCATCTCCTCGATGGTCCAGTTCTCTCCGTTGTCGGTGCTGTATATGCGGGCCATGCGGTTAGGGTTGCTTGTTGTTCCGGCTGTGTAAAGCACGTCACCTGCTGCTGCCATGACAAGGATGTTGTTGCCGTATGCAGCGATGGCTGCATCGCCGAATGCGCGCAGATAGCTGCCTGTCTTGCTGTTGTCGCCGGCGGCAATTGTTCTTGTCGCACTCCAGGTTGCACCGTTGTCGTTACTTGTACGCATGACAAGGTCTATGCGCTTTGTTCCTGTACCGTGGTTGTCGCGGCCTATGTCGTCAAGGTTGTGGCGGTAGTCGCTCACTGCTACAAGTGTGTTGTTGCCCGTCCTTGCAATGGCTGGGATGCGGTATGAGTACTGGTCGTCGTCATAGAAGAGTGTCACGTCGTCTGTTGCGGTGAACTTGGCAACAAGCGGAGTGGTAGCGTTGATTGCTGCGATGTTCTCGGCTGTGAGTGTCGGGTTCTCGCCAAGCGATGTCGTGCCAATGTGGAAGCCATTGAACTCATATCCACGGTACTTGCGTGTGAAAGCAAGTGCTGCGCCCTCTGCTGCTCTGATGCCGCTTGCAGTGCGGTGGGCGGGGGTGAGCTTCATGGCTGTTCCGCCAACGGTGATTGTTCCCAGGTGTGTGTTGGGGTTATTCTCCCACCAACCCTCGATTTCCACTTTGAATGGCAATGGAGTGACTTCCTTCCTGACAGTCTCCTCAAGAGTCCAGGTGACAGTCTTGTTGTCGGCATCGCAATAAGTGTGGTCGCCGGAACCGTTGCTGTCAGGGCCTACCTTGAAATATCTCTCGCCACCTTTGTAGGTGTTGTACCATTTGATGTAGTAGATGCCCTCTGTGCCGGTTTCCTCAAAAAGAAGAGTAGAACCACCGGTTGTTGAACTTGCATCAACGCTCCATTCAAGACAGTTGATATAATAGTCGTCGCCATCCTTTAGCATATAGCCGTCGCCGCTCTTCTCGAAGAAGAATATCTGGGCATTGCTGTCCTCAACCCTTGCAGCCACATTCACACCGCCGGCCGTAACCTTCTGGGCATGGGCTGTGTGGTTCTTGACATTCATGTAACGGCCGTTGTTGTTCTCCTTCAGGCGGAACCATTTGCCTGCAAGCGGGTCGGTTGTCTCGTCGCCGCCCTGCTCGACAGCCTCGAAGTTCGCAACATAGTTGATGTTGCCTGTCACGGCAAATGTATATGGGTTGGCATCGCTTACCATTGTTGTCCCGTTGTACCATCCGGTGAACTCATAACCGGTGTCGGGTGTGGCCGTCAGTGTCACATCCTTGCCTTGTTCGATGGTTGCTGCGCTTGCAGTTGCTGTACCGCCATTGCCTGCTGTCACTGCAACTGAATAGGTTACAGGTGTTGGGTCGGGTTCTGCACCACCGCCGGTAATGTTGAATCCGCCGCCATTTTCGGGGGAGAGTGTTGTCAAAGTATATGCAGCACCGTCAATAACCTCTACACGGATTATGCCGGCACGCATTGAGCGTACTGCATTCACATATTTGTTGGAGAAATCGACATCTACATTGCCTACATTCACATTGGGCAGTGTTACCGCCTTGCTGCCGTTGAGTGCACGGACGTCATCGGCAAGTACGTGGGTGAATGTCTTGCCATAGTCGGTTGACATTGTTATGCGCACGCGGCTATCCTCGGTGAAGACGCTGTTGTTCACACCCCAAGTTACAGTAACATCAGAGCCTGCTGTGTAACTGTTCTGTGCCGGTGAAATCGATGCTGTAAATGGAGTACCATCCACAATCTCAACAGTTGCATCCCAAACATCGTAGTTGCTGTAGAATGGGTTGCTGTTCAGGTAGTCGTAACTGTTCCCTTCCGGCATGTCATTTACAAGAATGGCAATGCTGTATGAACCTGCGCTCATTGATGGAATGTTGGTACCATCGACGGGCAAATAGTAAGAATCACCATCGGCCACGAACTTAGGGCTGTAATCTATGATATTGCTTGTCTGCGGTTTGAGAGAGGCAAAGTGAGGCATTGTACCGCCCCCTGTAATATTTCCTACAGTTGAGCTGCTACAGCCTATTGCAGCGTAACGCAACGAGTGTCCGTCGGCATCGTTGGCATATACTGGAATAGAGAGGCAAGCACCTTTCGGTATTCTGTATGTATTCTTCATCTGGGCTGTGAATGTTGGAGCGTTGTTTGCTACAACCTCACTCTTGTATGCATTGCCCGGGCCACTATTTACAGATGCGTCACGTATTTTCTTAATCGATGGGTATGAGAAGAATTCGCCGATGTTGTCCATAAGGCTGCTCTCGCCTTCTGTAGTGTGGTCGGCACCGAAGAGGTGACCGGCCTCGTGTGCAACTACCCACTTGTCGGCTTGGGCATAACCGTTGGCCTTTGTTGTAGATGTGTATGCTCCATTAACGGCAGACAGGCCTGTGTTTTCTTCACTGTCATCACGATAAGATATACATAGACCAATGTCATACGAACCGGAACCGATAGCGTTGTTTATTAAATCTGTAACACCACTTATATCGGGCAAACCGTTATTGACAGGCAAGTCTTTGCCGAGAAGGAGACGCTGGTCTATAACAACATCGAAGCACATGCCCAATGGCACATACACCTCGTTCATAAAATCTTCGCACTCCTGCCAGAACTGCTTGACATTCTCGTAGTTGCTGCCAAAATCCGTTGTATAGGAATTCTGGGCAATTGCAATTGCAAAGCGGTAGTAACGCAGTGTGTTGTCGGTTGGAATGTTGCAGTTGGATACTGCCTTTGCCACGAAGCGGGCTTCGTATGAAGCACTCTCAGTTGGGGTGAATGCGTAATTTGCATTACCGCTCACTTTTTCGGCATCTTTGTACCAACCGGTGAATATGTAGCCGTTGGCAGCTGTTGCAGCGAGTGTTACGCTTTCACCTTCGGTTACAGTAGCCGATGAATTACCATTTACTGTTGCAGTTCCGCCTGTTCCTGGGTTTGCTGTTGCGGTGATGGTGTAGGTCGTGGGGGTTGGGGTAGAGCCACCTTCTGATTGGATGGTTACTGTAATACCATTTTCCAAAATTGCCAAGCCGGCACGTCCGGCATAAGTTGAGCCCAATATGAACGAAGTACTTTGAGTATTGATATCTGATACAGAAATCACAACACCCGCACTGGCATTGGTAACATTTGTTGTATTTCCTCCAACTGTAACATCAATTGTGTAACTGCTGCTGGGGCTCTTGCCCTTGAAGCTATAACTCTTTATTACGTAACCTTCAGGTGCGGTCAATGTGTATGTTATGCCCGAAACAAGTGTCTCGGAGTTGCCTACGGCCGCTTTTGCGAAGAATGTATTGACCGATGTTGAAAGGGCATAAGCCGGTTCCGAATCCTTGGTACAGCTCAATACTATACCGTCGCCTGTTGTCCAGGTGCTACAGTAGCTACCGCTGATTCCGCTTGTAGTTACATCCGAAATCTTGAATGTGCAGGTTTTCTCTATCTGCACATTTGATGCTTCGTCAAAGTTGGCAACATAGTCATTGCCACTTTCACCGACAGTTGCCTGAATTGGGTTCTTTGTGCCAATAATAACGCCGTTCTTTGTCCAGTTTGCAAGAGCATAACCATCGGCAGGGTGTGCTGTAAGGGTAGCCTTTGTTCCTTCTATAACCTCTGCGCTTACACTGCTGCCGGCTGTGCCACCGTTGATAGAAACAGTACCCATGCTTGATGGATTTGCAGTTGCTGTAACAGTGCGTGGTGTCTTGTTTGGTGCAAGGTTGAAGAGCGCGTAGTGCTGTGAATTGCCGTTCCAGGAGTAGTTGTCACCTTGAGAAGGTGTAATATTGTCGAGCTTGAACCAGCCGTTGCCACTGCCGCTCCAGCCGAAGTTGAAGTGGAAGTAGCCGCCGGTGGTGTAGCCGTCGACAACGAACATATGGCGTGAGTCTCCTGTTCCGCTGTTGTTCGCAGCGTAAGGTACTGGGCAACCGTTGCTAATGCTCTCACGCAGTTTCTCGGCCCACTGCTCCATGGTGAAGTTTGCCTGGTATGAGGCATTGATGAGTTGATAGTTGAAATAGTCGTTCAATACCTTGCTAGTCTGTCCTTCGTTTACAGTTGTTGCGCTTGTGCCAATTGAAGAGGGAAAACAAGCGTGCAGTACATGTGAGAAGAACTTTGCAACTTCTGTCTGCTGCTCCTCTGTCCAGCCTGAACCATTGGTGAGTGGCATTTTACTGAAGTCGTAAACTCTGTCAGTGATTTCTACATAAGTGGATGCCTGACAGTTGTACATGGTTTTTGAAGTTCCTTCGGTGGGGAATTCGTGATAACGCATTACGATGGCGTATGCGGTGGGGACGCAACCAGCCTTGGCGTTGGTACTTCCGCCATAAGAAGTGAAAATCTGCTTGTTGAATGGAGAGTTCTGTCCCCAGTTTGCGGTTTCAAGATAAACCTTTTCGCCCATTGTTGTGGCGTTGTAGTTGTCTTGTGCGCTTGCATTTGCGGTCATTAGAATGGCGCAAATGGCGAGTGCTGCTACTCGTAAAAAGTTTTTCATGGATGTATTTTTTTGATAAGTATTCGCCCAATAGTTAAAGTCTGCAAATATAATATTTTATATTTGATTTTAAGTGGTTGTGAGGAACTTATTTGTTGTGTTTGCGATATGTTTGCCATTGCAATTGGTGCATAGGCTTGCCGGTACGCTCTTTTTTTATTAATTTCGCGCCTTGTCAAAAATTTGTCTTATGAAGAACTTTTTTCTGTTGACTGTTGCGTTTTCACTGCTGTGCGCCTGTGGTGGCGAAGAGCCTGTAGTGAAGCGCCCGTCGTATGACCCGCTGATGCCTTTGGTTGAGGCTGCCACCTCCTTGGAGAGCCTTGCCGTGATTGCCCTGTGCATTGAGGGCAGTGCGGCCGATGCGGCGGCCGTTGCATACGAAGGTGAACAGCCGCAGGAGTTTGTTGATTCGCGCGCACGCTTCTATGCCGCTGTGGAAGAGAAACTTGCCGGCTTCAAACACGGACATTTTGTAGAATTGCGCACGGCGCTCTATGAGTGTGCGGCTATGGTGTGCAAAGAGACTGCAAGTGATGCGGAACTTGATGCTGTGAGGGAAATGGCAACGCGCTGTTCGGCTACGTTGTATATCGAGGGACAGCGTGCCTGTGACCCACCCAAAAAAGTACGTGAGAAGTACGAGCAAGCGAGGGGAAAAGTGAAAGCGGAAAGCCGCGAGTAAGCGAGCAAAAGCCAAGCTTGCTTGAGCTTTTAACGCGAGCGGAAGCGGGTTCAAGCGCACGCAGTGTGGTTAAAGGTGAAAAGTGAAAAGTGAAAAGCTTTCCTTTAAGCCCTTAATGCCTTTAATGCCTTTGTTGCCTTTACTGCCCTTTTTCGCCCTTTCACGTTGTTCAATACACGAAGAGAGCCTCCCGGTCGGGAGGCTCTCTTCGTGTATTGAGTGTCAATCAGTTTGGCAATGTGATGTTGTTGAACTGTGAGATGTTGCTTGCTGTGTGCTCGCGCTTGATTATGCTCTTCATCTCATTGACAATGTCAGGGTACTGCGATGCAAGGTTATTGTCTTCGTGGGTATCGGTCACAAGGTCATATAGACTGCACTGGCCGTTCTGAACGACCAGTTTCCAGTTGCCCATGCGCAGTGCCATCATGTTTGTCTCGTGGAATTCCCAGTAAAGGAATTCGTGAGCCTCCTGCTTGCCCTCGCCAAGGAGTGTGGGGGCAAATGAAAGACCGTCGAAGTAGTCAACTGCAAGGCTCTTGTTGGTGTAACGCTCCACGTAGTTGTCTATGCCGGCAACTTCGCAGAATGTAGGCATAATGTCATAGAATGCCAACTGGTGGTCATTGACAACGCCTGCCTCAACCTCGCCCGGCCACCATGCGATGAACGGTACGCGGATGCCGCCCTCGGTTGTCGAGCGCTTTGTGCCGCGCAACAGGCGCTCGGTGTTGAAGTAGTCGGGGTCGCCGCCACCCTCGGTGTGAGGGCCGTTGTCGCTGGTGAAGATGACAAGCGTGTTTTTGTCGAATCCCTTTTCTTCAAGCTTTGCAAGCACCTCGCCCACGTATGCATCGAGGCGTGTCACCATGGCTGCGAACTGCTGGTGCGCAATGTTCGTCGGGTTGTAGCGTGACCCGGCATCGCCACCGTAGCTCTTCTCCTGGCAGAACGCGCCCTGGTAGGCCTGCAGGATGCTGTCATTGGGCTGTGCAAGCTCGGCGTGCGGCAGGGTGTATGTGAAGATGCCGAAGAAAGGCTTGTCGGCAGTCTGTTTGTCAATCCACTTCATGGCTTCCTGGTGGATGAGGTCGGCCGAGTAGTCGCGGCGGTTCTTGTAGTCCTCGCCGTGCATTGAGTAGTTGACGTTGTTCTGCAGAATCTCACGTCGCACTTCTGTGTCGCCGGCCTCGCGGTCATACGAGTTCAGGAAGTTGGGGTAGTAGAGGTGGGCCTGGAACTGGCACATGAAACCGTAATAGCGGTCAATGCCACGTTTGTCGGGGGTCGATTCAGAGCCTTCGTAGCCACCTGCCCACTTACCGAACATTCCGGTTGTGTAGCCGTTGTCCTTCATAATCTCCGGGAGAATTATGTGGTTGGGGTCATATGGTTCCTGGCCTGTCTGTGTGGGGTCCTGGTTGTTGCCGTAGTATATTGAACCAATGCGGTACTCCTTGTTTCCGCGCACCTTGGTGTGGCCGGTGTGCTGTCCTGTCATGAAGCAGGCGCGTGACGGGGCACTTACCGGGCTACCGGCGTAGGCCTGTGTAAAGCGCATGCCCTCGGCTGCCATGCGGTCAAGGTTGGGGGTGCTGATGTATTGCTGTCCGTAGCAACCAACATCGGCATATCCCAGGTCGTCGCACATGATGTATATGATGTTCGGTTTTTGGCTCTCCTGTGCCTGTGCTGCCGCCGATGCCAGCAGTCCGCAACCAAAAAGTAATAATTTGTTCTTGTCCATATTAGATGCTGTTTAAATTACTTGTTCAAATATATCTTCACGTTCCTGTAGCCCTTGTCGGTTATTACGTTGGCAATGTAAAGTCCTTCCTTGATGCCGGCAACGTTCAGTGTCGCGCCGTTTGCCTTTGCAACAGCTGCTGCATCAACGGTGTAGAGTGTGATGCTCTTCACCTCACAGCCTGCAGTGGCAACAAGGTTGTCACCGTTCTGTGCTACTGTGATGTCTGCGGCATCCTCGAGCTCTGCAATGCATGTGGGGTAGCTTGCCTCGTTGGTGTTAGGGGTGAAGTATGCTTTCAGGTTCACGTTGTGGTCAACGGTGAAGGTGTACTCGGGGTCGGTAGATACCACAACGCCCTCCTCGCGCCAGCATACGAACTGTGCTGTGCCGTATGCGGTTGCCTTTGCTGTGAGTGTGGTGCCGTATGCATAACTCTCGGCAATAGTTGAAAGCTCTACCGTACCGCGCTCCCATGAGTTCACACTCACGCTCACTGTGCGCTCCTGCTGTGCTGCCGCCACGGCAATGTGCCAGTCATAGATGAAACCGTTCACCTCGTCCTCGGCAAGCTCAAGGCCGTTGCTGTTCAAGCGTATTCGCATACGTGTCTGTGTCTCGGCCGCCCACTCGGGTACTGTGATGCTTGCTGTAGCTGTTGTGCCGCTGATTACCAATGGCTCTGCAGTCTCAAAGACACCGTCGCTGTTCCAGTCGAAGTGTGCTGTTATGTCAAGGTCGGCTGCTGCACTGCTTGCAAGTGTGACGTCAAGGTTGAACTTGCCGCCCTTTGCCACTGTTCCCTTGTCGGCTGCATATACAACGTGCCATTTGCCTGGTTTTGAAGCTGCCTCGTAGACAATGTTGTTCAATGCGCCCTCGCCGTGCAGGGTTGCTCTTGTCATGTAGTTGTTGCCGGCAACACCGCATGGGTTATTGTAGATTTTGAGCTTGCGCTGGTATGCGCTGCGCAGGCGTGTGAAGCGGAAAAGGCTCTCGCCGTCAACGGTGAGTGTGGTTTCACCGCTTGTAAAGTAGAAGTATCCGTTCTTTGTCTTGTCGGCATTCACCTTCCATGTTGTTGCAAGGCCTTCGCCTGTGACAATGTTGCCGTCCTCAATGCCTACTACTATTGCAGGCTCAGCTGCCGATGCAATCTTGTAGCCCGCAGTGTTGCTTGTGCCTACGAAATACCACTCCTGGCTCTCGTCAAAGGCATCGGGTGCTGCAAGTGCAATGGCACCGCCTGCTATCGTCAGGTTCTTGCCGCTCTCGCTCTCCACGTTGTAGCTTGCGCCAATGCTGCCTATTGCTGTGCTTGGCTCGAATGCGCGAACCTCATAGAGGTCGGGGGTCTCGATGAGTTTCCAGTACGAACCGTCATCGTATGTTCCGTTCTGGCGTGTCACCCAAGTGATTACATAGTCCGATGCACCATCTTTGTTCAAAGCGCGTGGACCAGAACTCTCGCTGCCGTGGTTTGCGCAGTCGGTTGAACTCAGCCAGTGCAGGCCGCTCTTTGCTGTGCTCTTGCCTACATAATACTCGACAGGGGTGGTGCTGGTGCTTATCTTTGAAGCCGATGATGGGTTGAGGTTACAGCTGCCCATGTAGCGGCCTGTGGCTGTGTTCTTGATGTAGTAGCAGTTCTCCTTGTCGGTTGGGATGAACATCCAGAACTGTGGCTTTGTGTTGTCCTTTGACTGTACTGTCATGCGGTGGTCGCTCTCCTCGGTAATGTAGTTCGTGCCGGTGTTCTTCCACTGTATGTAATAAACCTTATACTCACCGTCAGGTGTTGGCTCTGGTTCCGGCTCTGGTTCCGGCTCTGGTTCCGGTTCGGGTTCAGGTTCAGGTTCCGGCTCCGGAGTAGGCTCCTGGCCGTCGGTGCTCAATGTTATCTCGCTAAGGCCAAAGAAACAGCCTGCGTTTGTACTGCCCTTGGTTATTGTAAGTGCGATGGTCACTGTGCCGTCGGCATTCACTGTGCTGCCGGTGATGTCCCACATCTTGTGTACATTGCCGCTGCTGCCCACACCTGCAGCGATGTCAATGTCGCTGAGTGTGCCGTATGCCGCATTGTTGACCTTTGTGTCGACGTTCCATTGGCGCACAACACCGTCATTGGGCTCCTGGTAGTTGCTGCCGCCGTTGAGAGCATGGATGTCCAGCCCTACCTTGTTGAAAGCGAAGCCTGCAGGCACACCGCTGATGGTGAACGAGAGGGTGATGGTGGGGCTTGTGTTGCCGTTTACATTAGGGCAGATGATGCTGCTTGTGACAGCATTTCCGGTGCCCTTGAAATCGTGTGATGATGTCATTGCTGCCTGAGCGCCACTGACTGCGGTACCGCTTTCATCGACTACGCTGATTGTCACTGATGAAGCGTTAGTGCCTGTCCTGTTGAATCTAAGGCCAATGCTTTGCGCTGCAAATGCCTGCCCCGTTATAACGAGCAGCATTGCAAGAATGGTCAGGTAGATTTTTTTCATAAGATGGTTGGTTAGTTATGTGTAAAAATAGTATTTATTTTTATATAATGCAATTAAAAAAGGCCAAAAGGGCTTAAAAGGCCAAAAGGGTGCTAAAGAGGATTAAGGTAATATAGTCCCCTTAGTGTTCTTTAATGCTTTTTAGTGTCCTTTACTTTTTCCTGTTGTTTCATTTTCAAAAAAAACGGAGCAGGCCTTTGGGAAGAACCTGCTCCGCAACTTTAACTAATGAGAAATTTACTTTAAGTAAATGCTTGTATGTCAATAGGGCAATTTGTGATTACCACAAATTTCCCCATTCGCCGCGGCTCTCGCCACCGAGCTGAGCACCTGGTGTTGAGGTATCAACTGTTGTGTCACTCATTTTCAAAGATGCAGCGAGCATTGACTCTGCTACAACGCTTACCTCTACTGCAAGAGGTGATACATAATTCTTTTTCATGATATATACTTTATCTTAAAGTCCTTAATGTCTTTAAGGTCTCTAAAGACACCAAGGACACTGTTTTTTACTTAACCAACACTTTCTTGCCGTTGATGATGTAGATACCACGCTCAACTGCGTTGACCTGACGGCCTGTGAGGTCAAAGATTGCCTTCTCGTTTTCAGTTTTCACCTCGCTGATGCCTGTTGTACCACCCTCGAAACGGAAACTGAAGTTTGCTGCACCCTGTGCTGTTGCTGGAACTGCGCTTGCAGGCAGGTATGCCTTGTATGCGTTGTTGAGGAATACGTTTACTGAGCCAGAAGCAGAACTGAGGGCTACGTTTCTCATTTGTGTCTTGTAGAGGCCGGTTTTGCCTTCAACAACGCCAAGAACGTATGCCTCGTCAATGATGTTGGTATTGATTACAGTACCTTTAAGGAGGTTGCCGCTTATAGCTTCTGCACCGTTTTCTGATACGTTGAAGGTATATTTACCCTTTGCACCTTCAAGGATTACGGCAGTGTTTGCAGGGATAACATCCTCAATCTGTGTCAATGTCACGTTGTTGCCATTGATGCCATCGGCTGCAATGTAGTATGCATTTACATTCTCGGGGATTGCAACCTCTGCAGGAGCATAGAATGTTGCAAAACCAGCACTGCTGATGTTTGCTTTGAATGAAGCGACTTCGGCAACCTCATATACATAGTGGATAGTCCAACCGCCGGTACCTGTATTGTATGTCGGAGTGCCGTTTGCACCATTCTGGACGTTAATCCAGTTGCTGCCTTTTACAAAGCGTACAAGGTTGGCATCGTTGCTGCCTGTGATGTAGAGATTAGAGTCGCCGTCACCGTTGAATGTACCGTCAACACCGGGAGCTGTTGCTGTGAATACAGCCGCATTCTCAATTGTGCCAAAATCCTTTGGTGATGATGTCTGCATGTATGTATCACCCTTCTTCAGGTAGTATGAACCTGCAACATCTGCCTGCACCGGCTCCCAAACAAAGATTGCGTTCTCTGTAAACTCCTCTGCACTGTAAGGAGCTGCGCCTGTGTTAGCCACAAACCAACGGTTGTTTGTGTAGGAGATGTTCTTTATTGCAATGTTTGTCGGTGTAGTTCTGCTCATCAGGTCATTTGCTGTTACCTGGGTGAGGAATTGGGTCGTGTTTTCGTATTCTTTCATCTCCCATGTAGAGCAGGCATTGCTTTCATTGGGGCCATTTGGGTGGTTGTTGGCCTTCAGGCCCGTTATGGAACCATCCGCGCATGTTGTACCATTGTTGTTGAGGTACATTGTTGAACCGGGATAGTTGAATGTAACGGTGTTGCCTACTGTGCCAAGAATCCAGGCTGTAGATTTTTCAGTGCTTGCCGAGAGGTTGGTACCATCGCAGTTGATGTACTTTTCACCGACTTTAATGTAATAGCGGCCGGCTTCGTCGCCTTCCTCGAATGTGACATAAGCCGATGTTGCTGACTGACCGTTGATTACTCCATTATCGTTAATGCCGATAAAACGTGTTGTGCTGTGTGCGTATCCCGAACGGCACTCAAGTGTGTAAAGATTTTCAGTGTTGATTTCTGTAACAACACTCTGCGCCATTGCACCCATAGCAAGGAATGCAGCGGCAATTGAAAGTAGAAATTTCTTCATATAACAAAAATTTGTGTTTAAAAAATCAATTTATTGCGCAAATATAGTGATAAATGAAGAAGTTACCCCCCCGATATGTTAAAAGATGTTAAAAGAGCTAAGGTGGCTAAAGGCTACTAAGGGCTATTAAAGAAAACATTAATCTTCTTTAGTTTCCCTTAATGTTCTTTAGTGCTCCTTTTTATCCCCCTTTAGTGCTCTTTTTAGAATAGTCATTGTAAACTTTGATGGCAAAAATTATGCAACTACATGTGCCGGTGATGGCGTTGGTGATGAACATTGACCAGATGATGCCCGGGCGGTGCAGTAATCCTTGCAGCATAAAGGCGAATGCGCCTATTGCCATTAGAAGGAACGCCGGCACTGAAATGCCGCTTGTGTTGCGTGTGCGTATGGTTGTTATTGCCTGTGGTAGAAAACCTAGTATTAGACCTATGCTTGCCACATATCCGCAGATGGTGTATAAAAAGCTCTGTTCCATTGTTATTTGGGAGTTGGTTTCTCTCTCAATAACAATGGAACAGACAAAAGGGTTGTACCCATGGGATTCGATAAATTTTTCGTTTACCGCTTTGCGGTGGAGGAGATAGAAGTTATAAATTAATAGCACACATATCCTCCTCTTTGCTAAGAGGAGGTGTCACATAGTGACGGAGGAGATAGAAATCTTTGGAATCTCCCTCCGCTTCGCTCGTCCCTCTTGCCAAGAGGGACAGTATTTTAGCATCTCTTTTCTTTAAGTTTTATTTTAATTGTTTCTATTACTCTTTCTGGATTATTCCATATCTCTTTGTTCTCAAAACGTAAAACGTCAATTCCTCTTGAATTAAGAAATTCCGTTCTATCAAAATCCTTTGTGTCGCCCTGCATTGTGTAATGTTCATGTCCGTCAAGTTCAATACATAGTTTGTATATGGGGCAATAGAAATCCAAAATATACCGATCTATAGAGTATTGTCGGCGCCAATTAGTGCCATTCAATTGTCCTGCCTTTAACTGTTGCCATAATGCAACTTCTGCCGATGTCATGTTTTTGCGTAATTCTCGGCGCAGTTTTTTAAGTTCTGGTCTATTGCTCATTGGTTTGTCTGACATAAAACATTTTAATAGCATATACCTCCTCCTCTTTGTAAGAGGAGGTGTCACGCAGTGACGGAGGAGATTGTATTTTGGCGGTATTTTTATCTCCCTCCCCCTGCGGGTACTCCCTCTTAAACACCAAGAGGGAGAATTTTTTATTTGGTATTTGTTTATACTTCCTCCTCTTCATTAATAGGAGGTGTCACATAGTGACGGAGGAGATGCTTGCATTGTTTTATCTTCCTCCCGGCTTTGCCGTACTCCCTCTTGTAAAGAGGGAGAGTGTTTGGTGATTTACTCTTTTACAAACCTCATCATTGCCCAGCGGTTGTCCTCGGCGTAGTCAAGGTAACGCAGACCGTGGCGGGCAGCCTCCTCTTTAAGAACCTCCATGTCATCGGTGTAGAAACCGCTGATGAAGAGCAACGAACCCGCGTGCATTGCCTTTACATAGTTGCAGATGTCGGCAAGCAGAATGTTGCGGTTTATGTTGGCAATGACAATGTCAAAACTGTCGGTGGGCTTTATGGCATCGGCTCCGCCAAGGCGCACCTTGATGTCGGGGGTGTCGTTGAGCACAATATTCTCCTTTGCATTCTCAAAGGCGAACTCGTCGATGTCGATGGCAACTACATCTGTGGCTCCGTGTTTGCGTGCAAGGATGGCAAGCAGGGCTGTGCCGCAACCCATGTCAAGGACACTCTTGCCGGTCATGTCCTGGGCAAGGATGGCGCGGAGCATGTGGCAGGTCGTTTGGTGGTAGCCTGTGCCGAACGCCATCTTGGGGTCAATCAGAATGTCATACCGTGCTGCAGGCACATCCTTGTGGAAGGTGCTGTGTATGACACACTCCTCGCCAAGCACAATGGGCTGGAAATAGTTCTTCTCCCACTCGGCATTCCAGTCCTCGCCCTCAATGAACTCGTCGCTGTATGTGATTCCGTATCCCTCGAGCGGGAACGCCGCCACGACGGCTGCAACGGCATCGGCATCGTAGAGCGCCTGTGGGGCGTATGCCGACATTCCCTCCTCCTCGGGCAGGAAACTCTCGAAGCCCACTTCGGCAAGCAGTGCTGCAAGCACGTCGGTGGCAACTTCTTCGTTGGGGGTCACTGTGAATTTTACTCTTGTATAGTCGTTCATAATTATATGGTTTATTGTTCTCTTTTTTTCAATGTGTGGCGGAAACGCAGATAGAACATCACGCCGGCGCTTGTAAGACCAAAGGGAAATGAAATCCACACGCCGGGCAGCCCAAGGTTGAATACAAAACCGAACAGGTAGCCGGCGGGCAGTGACACTGCAAAATAGGCTATGAAGGCAAAAAGCATCATGGGCTTCACGTCTGTAATACCGCGCAATGCATTGGCATAGTTGCACTGCATCCCGTCGCCAATCTGGTAGAGCACGAACGGTATTGTGAGCTGTGCCACAAGCATTGCCACACCGGCATCGTCGGTGAACACCCCGCCGATGTGGTTGCGTAGCGTGAACACAATGACTGATGTAATAATTGCCATCACGGCTATGAGGTGGAATCCGGCATTTGCCGTGCGGCGTATATTGATTGTGTCGCCCATACCGTTGTAGTTGCTTGTCTTTACGGCCACGGCTGCCCCCATTCCGTAGTAGAGCATGAAGCCCAACTGTCCCACGGTGCACATTATCTGGTGTGCGGCAAGGGCTGTTGCGCCAATCCAGCCCACCATGATGGTGGCAAGGCTGAATGATGCCGTTTCCATTCCCATTTGTGCGGCGACGGGCAGTCCCAGTAAATAGAGCTCCTTTTGTCGCACGCGGGCAATCCCGGTTTTCAGGAATCCGTAGGCGTATGCGCGCAGGCGATTGCTCCTGAAGAAGATGACAAGCGAGATGGCAAGCATTGCCATTCGCGATGCAAGGGTCGATACACCCGCACCAAGCAGTCCCAGTTCGGGCAGGCCGCATTTACCGAAGATGAGCATGTAGTTGCCTGCAATGTTCAGCACGTTGCCGGTGAGCAGAATCCACATAGGTGTCTTGGTATCTGTTATGCCGTCGGCAAACTGCTTGAATGCGTTGAAAAGCAGGGTGAACGGGATTGAGAGCAGCAACGTGATGTAATAGGGGCGTATGAGACCCAACAGCTCGGCCGGCTGTCCAAGGTTGCCTATGTTCAGGTATAGAATCCACATTGCCGCCGTCAGCAGCATTGCCATTGTGCCGTTGGCAAACAGTGCGTTCTTGAACATACCGCCGGCTTCCTCTTTCTTCCCTTTGCCGAACAGCTTGCCTATGATTGGTGTCAGTCCGTATGAGAAGCCTGTGGCAAAGATGATTGCCAGGTTGAACATATTGTTCACGAAACTTGCGGCTGCCAGGTCGTTGGTACCGTGGCGGCTTACCATGAAGGTGTCGACAAAGGAGACGAAGATGATGCCCAACTGTCCAATTACAATGGGCAATCCCAAACGGGTGAGTTCCTTGTAGTGGGTGAGGTTCATGAAGCTGAAAGGTTACTGTTCATCTTTATATAGTTTGTCATTCTTCCAATTTATCGGGTTCTCCACGATATATGCAACAATCTCCTCATATCCCTGTTGGTTGCGGATGATGTGCTCATAATAATTGCGTTGCCAAAGGCGGGAGTTGAATGAAGGCCAACCGTGTTGTTTCACACCATTGATATACGCATTTGTGGTCATTGTCTTGAACCATTGTACAACACGATGTAGGGGCGAACCGATGTGTTCGCCCTGAATACCCTTGCTCTCGTTCTGTGGGCAGACACACCGGTCTGCCCCTACAATTTGCCAAATGCAATGGAAATGGTTGGGCATAACAACCATTTCCCAACATTTAATATCTGGGAAATGCTCTTCGCAACGTAAAAACCACTGCTGTACCATTTGCCCTGCTTCGTTGAGATGCATTGTCTCATTTTTTATAGCGCCAAACAAAGAACGGTGCCCATGCGTGCATATTGTCACAAAATACAATCCATTCGATGAATAGTCATATTCCTGCAATCGTATTGTACGACGGTGGTGTATTTCGGGATTATACATTGTTGCTCATTGGTTTATGTTATTGTTCGCGTTTTTTCCTCGGTTCTTGGGCGGACACATCGGTCCGCCCCTACATTTCCGTTTTCCCCGCTTTCGTTTATCATTTGCCTGTAGGGGCAGACCGGTGTGTCTGCCCAATCCATTAGCGGTTGTTCGCGGTTTTTGGGTGGACACGGCGTGCCGTGTCCCTACATTTTCGCTTTCCGTTTTAACCTTTCCGTTCGTTTATTACATTATCGCTACCAGTTCCACCTCGAAAATCAATGTCGAGTATGCGGGGATGGAGCCGTTGTCGCGTGTGCCATAGCCCACCTGGTAGGGGATGTAGACAATCCAATGGTCGCCAACGCGCATCTGTGTGAGTGCTATCTGCCAGCCTACAATGAGGTCGCCCAGACGGAAAGCCTCGGGGTAGCCACGCTCGTAGCTGCTGTCGAACACTTTACCGTTGATGAGGCTGCCTTTGTAGTGTACCGTGACTACATTGCCGCCGCGCGGGCTGCGGTCGCCTTCGCCCTGCTTGAGGATTTTCACAAGCACCCCCTGTGATATTTCAAAAAGTTCCTCCTCGCCGTCGCGCAGAGCCTGCATGAAGGCCTCGTTGCGCAACTTGTATTCGTTTGTCTTTGGTTGTTTCTTTGCCATAATCTTAGTTTATAACATTGTCTGTAGGGGCAGACCGGCGTGTCTGCCCAATCCGTTGGCGGTTGTCGGGCGGACATATCGGTTTGCCCAACGGTGGGGCGTTTTCCGCTGTTATCCGTTCGCGTTTTTTGCAGACACGGCCTGTTTTTTATTCTTCTTTCATCAGTTCCTCTATTGCGTGGCACAGCTGGTCGGGGCACGATGTTGGCTTGCCGTTGCAGCTTATGCCCTTGAGGCGTGCAATGATATCCTCGTACTTCATTCCCTTCACCAGGCGTGCGATGCCCTGCAGGTTGCCGTTGCAGCCGCCATAGAATTTTACATCTGTGAGAACACCGTTCTCGCCCGATACCTCAATGTATCGGGCGCAGGTTCCGTGGGTGGTGTATGTTATTGTTTTCATTTTACAAATATTTTCTTGCCGTCGATTATGTATAAGCCTTTGCTTGGGTTCTCAACTTTTCTACCTTGTAAATCGTAAGCACCTTTCCGCTTTCCGCTTTCCGCTTTCACCTCGCTTATTCCTGTCTCGCCGTTGGTGTAGGTAAGGGTTATTTCCATGTTCTTGCTCACGTAGGCAAGTTCGTCATACACTGCATTGCTCTCCGCGAGTGTGTAGCCCTCGAAGATTGGGGTGAGCATGGTGAACATGTCACCACCTTTTACATAGCGTGTGCCGCTTGCAAGCTCATTGCCCTCACTATCGACACACCTGTATGTCACGGTGAAGTAGGGGTGTGGCTTGTAGGTGTAGATGATGAACGGATGGCCGTCGTCCCAGCCTGTGAAGGTGTTGTTGGCATTGCCGTTCCAGTAGTAGCTGTTGCTTGTGCCTCTTACACTCCAGGTTGTGCCGTCGCTGTTGAGGGTGAACTTGAAGCGCTCGGGGGTGCTGCTGCCGGTTACCAGTGAGCCGCGTAACAGCTGTGGAATGTACACGCCATAGTTGTTCGCAACGGTGAATGTGTTGTTCTCGCCTTCAAGATTCCAGATGAAGCCCGGGTTGGCATCGCTTATGCCGTTGGTTGTTGTTATGCCGTCGCCAACATTTGCCACGCTCAGGAAACCGCTGCGTGCTGTCTCGTTCTTTGCATTATAAATAAGGTATGATGCGCCGCCCTGCAGCTTGGTGACAACCTCGCCAATGGCTGCCGCACCCATGACACCCTCGGTGGTGTATGCCGCCTCAATCATAGTGTCGGCTGTCGGTGTGAAGCTCTCTTCGCCGTCCCAATCAAGGCTCTGGAAACTGAAGAACTCCACTGCCGGTGCTGCAACGGTGTGTGCCTGGCCAATGGCGCAAGGAACGGTAATCTCTTTTATGAGGTAGCCGTCGGGGGTTACACAACGGTAGGTTACGCTGTTCGATACGCGCTTGTATGTCACTGTCAGGCTCTTGTTCTCGCTGATGTTCTCGAATATGGGAACATCGTCGTACGCCACAATCTCGTAGTTTGCGAACGATGGCGCAATGGCCATTACATTGCTGCCTGCGGCTACCGACTGAACGGCATCGCCAATGACGTTGCCGTCCTGGTCCTTGCATGTGTAGTTTATGATGCAGGCCTTCTCGAACACCCAGCCTGTTCCCTGGGGGTAGATGCCGCCCTTGCCGAGTGTGTTGGGGTTGGTGGTGACAAGTTCAGATATAGGACGCAAGGCCTCCTCGCCTGCCATGATGCTGAAGTCGCCGCTCCTTGTGTTGTAGACATTGGTGAGTGTTACACCACTCTCGCCCAATGCTATTGGGGCTGTGGTGCCGCTGAGGTAACGGCCTGTCACGGCGTTCTTTAGCTTGAAGGTCTGTCCGGCAGCGGTTGTAGCGCAGTCGGTGAGTACCCATGCATCGGCGCCATACTCCTGCTGTGCGGCTGTTACGTTGTCGTCGCCGTTGTCGTACATTGTCCAGCCATTGAAACGCTTGGTGTTGTTGACAATGCGGTAGACTGTGCCCTCAACGGGATAGTCGAAGTCGATGCTTGGCTCCTCGTCTACCAATGGACGGAACTCCCAGATACCGCCATTGCCGTCGGCGGGGTCGCTCCACAGGTTGATGGAGTGGTTCTGTCCGGGGCCTGCATAGTTGAGGCACATGTTGCTGTTTGATACCTTTTGGCTGCGTATGCTGTAGTTGTAGTTATTGCCGTTCTTTGAATAGGCCTTGTCGCCAAGGATAAAGTCATAGTGGCGGTTATTGTCATCATAGTCCCAACGGCCGGTGTTGTTCTCGGCTGTCGGTGTGCCCTTTACCGAGCCGCCGGGCTTTGCCTTGTTGACCAGAGCCCAGCGCTGTGGGTTGGCGGGGTCCTGCATGAACGCCCAAAGCTGCCAGTCGTAGCCGGCGTTGCTCTCGTCCTCAATGACCTCGCTGTTCCACAGACGGTTTGCTGGTGCAGTGCCGGTCTTGTCGGCAATGTTCAAACCCTCGCGCAACAGCTGTATGCAACGGCCTGCGCGTGCATCTGTTGCAGTGGTAACAATGCGGTACCATGTCTTCTTCTCGTCAGTTGAAGCCTTGGGCATCACCTTGTCATTGTTGCCGTTGTTGCCAAGGATGTAGTGGCGGCCATAGTCATAGTTGTTGTAGTTGAGCAGCAGGGTGTCCTTTGTTATGCGCTGCTGGAAGTCGCTGAAATTCTTCTTTGCCGCAGGTGTCCAGCCTGTCTCGGCAATGGCGGTGAGGCGTGGCAGTGCAAGGTACTCGAGCAGGTCGGTGTGCTGCACGTGCTCGGTCCAGAATGTACCCTGTACACCAACATAGTATTTGTGCAGGTTCGACGGTACGCTTGCGGGTATGGGTGCATAGTCGTACACCGCCTTTACGTTGTCTGTTCCGTAGCCTGCTACCGGTGGTTCGTTGGCATCGGTACTCTGTTTGCGGTTAATGTAGTATGGTACCTGTGTGGTTATGATAGACTTCATGCCATACTGTGCAGCCTTAAGGGCGCAGGGCTGTGCATTGCCAATCTCCCAGCACATCATTGTGCCGCCGGTGCCCTTGATGAGCTCCTCGTCGGTTCCGCCGGCTGTGAGGCTTTCGTTCCACATGATGACGGTGCGTCGCTTGTCACCCTCTTTCGAGGTTACGTGGTCCGATAGCTGGCGCACGAAATGCGACTGAAGCTGGCGCACGTTTGTAAGTCCCAGCTTCTGCATCATTGCCTGGCACTCGGCATTGTTAGACCATGCGTTTGTTGGTGTCTCGTCGCCACCGATGTGAATCTGGCTGTAAGGGAAAACCTCTATAATTTCATCGAGCACGTCCTTTGCAAACTGCAGCACCAATGGGCTTGCAACGTTGAGTACATCGCTGAAGATGCCTCCGCTAATCTGCACGCTGTGGCCTGCATTGGGGGTGCAGCTGAGCTCGGGGTATGCCGCGTTCACTGCGCATGAGTGGCCGGGGAACTCAACCTCGGGTACCACCTCGATGTGGCGCTCGGCTGCGTATGCCACAATCTCGCGGCACTGTTCTTGGGTGTAGAAGTATGGGCCGTAGGGCTCGCCTGTGTAGTAGCCGCCATAAACGCGGTCGGTAATCCAGTTGTTGCTGCGTGTTGCACCAACGGTTGTGAGGCGTGGGTATTTCTTTACCTCGAAGCGCCATCCCTGGTCATCGGTGAGGTGCCAGTGGAAACGGTTCATCTTGTAGTACGACATCACGTCGATTATTCGCTTTATTTCATCGAGCCCGAAGAAGTGGCGGCTCACGTCAAGCATGAAACCACGGTATTCAAAGCGGGGAGCATCGACGATGTTAACCACGGGGAGTGTATATTCTGTCACGGAACCGTCCTTCACGCCGGCCATCACGTTGGCTGGGAGCATCTTCTTGATACTCTGGAATGCATAGTAGAAACCGTTTGAGCAGGTTGCGCTGATGGTAATACCATCGGCGGTGATGTTCAGTGTATAGCCCTCGCAACCTAAATTCTCGCTACCGTTGTAGAGCGACATGTTGATGAGTGCATCGCTAGCCTCCTTTTTTACATTGACGGTGTAGCCTGTAACGCCGGCAAAATGGTTGGCGAACTTCACGGCTTCGTTTGAGAGACTGTCGGGCAACTGGCCTGTTGCGATTGTGAAGTTCTGTGGCAGGACAAGTGTACCGCTGCCCACTGTCATCTTCATGGGGACAGGGGTGAGGTTTACTCTGCTGTCGGCCATTGCTATGAATGGCAAGCCGATAATGATTGCAAAAAGCAATAAAGTGATTTTTTTCATTGTTTTTATGGTTTAGATTGTTTTCTATAATAAGGGTGTTGGAGGGGGCTAAAAAGGCTAAAAGGTCATTAAGGGCTTAAAGGAAAACCTTTCACCTTTCCGCTTTCACTTTTCACCTTTCTCCTTTTTCCTCCTCCTCGGGTTTGAGCGTGGGCAGGCATATATGGTATTTCACTGCCAGCACACGTGTCAGGAACACGGCTGCGCCGCATGCAAGGTGTGTGAACATTGCCGGCATTCCAAGCATTGAGCACAGCGCGAATGCAAGGCCGCCCACAACGCAGGCCATTGCATATATCTCCTTGCGGAAAATGAGCGGCACCTCGTTGATGAGTACGTCTCGTATGACTCCGCCGGCAGCGCCGGTCATCGTACCCATTATTATTCCAACCCAAATGGGCAAGCCGCAGTCAATGGTCTTCTGTATGCCCACAATGGTGAACAGCGCAAGGCCAATGGCATCGAAAATGAAGAAGGTGCTGTGCATTCTGATTAGGTACTTGCGGAATATTATCACCCACAGCAGGGCGAACGCGGTACAGGCAAGGTAGAAACCGTCGTGCATCCAGAACACAGGAACGTCGAGCATCACATCGCGCAGGGTACCGCCTCCAATGGCGGTGGCTGCACCGACCACGTAGGCACCGAACCAGTCGAACCTCTTTGCCGATGCAAGACGGATGCCGCTTATGGCAAAGGCGAATGTACCCACAAAGTCAATAATTTGTAGAAATGTGATGTTCCTGAACCACTCGATAATTGTATCAATCATTTCTGTCTTTCTTGTTGTAAAGATTATAATATACCTATATTACTGCAAAAATATAAATAAAAATGAGCCATACACAATTCTGCGGCTCCAATGTGAAAAAAAAGGTCTGAAATTTGTTTTATAAAATAATGTATTTTATTTTTGTGATATCAAAATAATATCAAATTAAATTCCATTATTATGAATGACGTTAATGCAAAGGTTCAGGGTGCCGAGAAATTCATTGACCCTGCAAGTGGTTGGGTGGCATTGTTTGTCGCATTGTTTGGCTTTATTGGCGGTATTGCGTTGCCGGTGGCAATGCTTTCAAACGAGAAATCGGACTGGTGGGGGCTTGTATTCCTGGTGCCTCTGGTGTGTGCGGTGTTTCTGTGCGGTCTCTTTGTGGTAAACCCCAACGAGAGCACCGTGATAACATTCTTTGGAAAATATGTGGGTACTGTGGTGAACAACGGTTTCTTCTTCTACAACCCCTTTGCTACAAAGAAGAGTATTTCGTTGCGTGCGCGTAACCTCAACGGCGAGCCAATAAAGGTGAATGACCTTATGGGTAACCCCATCATGATTGGTGTGGTGCTTGTGTGGAGGGTAAAGGATACCTTCAAGGCTTCGTTCGAGGTCGACGACTACGCGCGCTTTGTCGACGTGCAGAGCGAGGCGGCCATCCGTAACCTTGCGGGTGCCTACCCATACGACAACCTCGAGAACGAGGATGCAAGCATTACCCTGCGCAATGGTGGCGAGGAGGTCAACGAACTGTTGGAGAAATCGCTGGCCGAACGCCTTGCCATTGCCGGCATTGAGGTTATGGAGGCACGCATAAGTTACCTTGCATACGCTCCCGAGATTGCCAGTGCAATGCTGCAGCGACAGCAGGCGACAGCTATGGTGGCAGCACGACACAAGATTGTCGAGGGTGCCGTGGGTATGGTGCAGATGGCTCTTGAGCAGCTCTCGGAGAAGGAAATCATTGAACTTGACGAGGAGAAGAAGGCTGCAATGGTGAGCAACCTGATGGTGGTACTTACCAGCGACCGTGCCGCAACACCGGTGGTTAACACAGGTACTTTGTACCAGTAATGTAAAGTGGTTTGTATGGCAAAAGATAAGAAATCTTTTGTATTGAGAATAAACGGCGAGACAATGTCGGCGCTCGAACGGTGGGCTGCCGATGAGTTCCGCAGTGTAAACGGGCAATTGGAATATATAATCACAGATGCCTTGAGAAAGGCCGGCAGACTAAAAAATGGTAACGACGAAAACGGGTATTGAACATTATGGATGGATTTTTGAATTTCTCTTTGGCTTTTGTGCTTGTCTTGTGTGCTGTTCTTGTGCTTATGGGCAAGGCCGATTGGATGATGGCAAAATACAGGCTTGCGTTCAAGGAGCAGCGGCTTGCTTATGTTAAAATACGCGAGTACGATGCAAGGCGCGCACGCCCGCTGTTCGCATTGGTGCTTTTCCTCATAGCCATGTTCCTGGTGCTGGAATACATTTTACGCCCCTTGCCCCAGTGGTATGCGCTTGTACTCTTGGCTTTGGTTGCGCCCCTTGCTGTGTATATGGAATTGAAGTGCAGGAAAAAATGAAAGTTGAACCAATAGTATTGTGATATCTGTTTTTTTACTATCTTCGCACTATTCAAAGTAAACAAAGGAAATTATGATAAGACAGGAGTGGATTGAGAAGGGATACATTGATGAGGCAATCCCCGAGGGTGTTGACCTGAAGAGTGAGATTCGCCGTTTGTGCAAGGAGAAGAATGCAGTAGTGCTTGCGCACTATTATACCGATGGCACGGTGCAGGATGTTGCCGATTTCGTTGGTGACAGCCTTGCGCTTGCGCAGATTGCCGAAAAGACAACTGCCGACATCCTTGTGATGTGTGGTGTACACTTTATGGCCGAGACTAACAAGATTCTCTCGCCCGATAAACTGGTGCTGATTCCCGACCTGAATGCGGGCTGTTCACTTGCCGAGAGTTGCCCGGCTGAGGATTTGGCAAAGTTCAAGGCGCAACACCCCGACCACAAGGTGGTGGCATACGTGAACACATCGGCTGCCGTGAAAGCGCTCACAGACATTGTGGTTACATCGACCAATGCACGTGCAGTGGTGGACAGTTTTCCAAAGGACGAGAAGATTATCTTTGCGCCCGACAAGAATCTGGGTGGCTACCTGAATGCCGTTACCGGACGTAGCATGTTGCTGTGGAACGGTGGTTGCCACGTACACGAACAGTTCTCCATTGAGAAGATTGTGGAACTGAAAGCGGCTCACCCCGCGGCAAAGGTGCTTGCTCACCCCGAGTGCAAGAGCGCAGTGCTTGCCCTGGCCGATTTCGTTGGCTCAACAGCGGCAATCCTGTCGTTTGCACAGAAAGATGAGGCTGCTGAATTCATTGTGGCTACCGAGAGTGGCATTCTGCATGAGATGGTGAAGCGTTGCCCCGGCAAGACTTTCCTGCCTGTGCCGCCAATGACAGGCCCTTGTGCCTGCAACGAGTGCGCTTACATGCGCCTGAACACGCTCGAGAAACTCTATAACACACTCAAATATGAGTGGCCGGCAGTGGAACTCGATGAGCAGCTGCGCACCGAGGCAAAGAAACCAATTGTGAGGATGCTTGAATTGTCGAAGTAAAGGTTATTATCTTACAAAATCATCAGGGGAACGCCCTCGGCGTTCCCCTGATGATTTTGTTGTGTACAAAGGCCTAAAAGGGCATTAAGGCCTGAAAGGCAGATGTTAGGGCATATGCTTGTCTTTGGGGACACAGCATGCCGTGTCCTACGTGTATCCGCGGTTTTTATTACTTCTTTACGAACTCTACCATTGTCTATACAAGCTCGGGCTTTATCGTCAGGTCGGCATCCCTGTATGTTGTCAGCTGTGCCATCTGCTGCATGGTGTCGCAATGCTTGAGTACATGATTCATATCCTTTATAATATGCATTGCTGCCGATGGTTGTGCAGCGTGGAGTTTTTCGGCCTCCTCGGTGCCCACCTGGATGTCCTTGTCGCCCTGCAGAATGAGCACCGGGATGTTGAGCTTTGCAATCTCTACTGCGGGGTTGTAGGCGAACCATGATATGAGGTAAGGTTGCACGCTTTGGCGATAGAGCGCTGCAAGGTAGAATGGTACCTGCTCGACGGTGCGCCCCTCGCATAGTTCCTTGCATATTGCAGCCGATTCCTGTTGTATCTGTTGCGGCTGGCTCTGCAGCTGCTTCTCTAGAATCTCGTATGCAGGGCTGCCGCAACCGGCTATTGAAATGTATGCCTTCACTGACTTGCTGCGGGTGGCTGCCACCATTCCAATGAGTGAGCCTTCGCTGTGTCCGGCAATTACCACCTTTTTGAAGCGGGCATCGCAGCCAAGCCTGTCGGCCCATGCGGCGGCATCGTCAATGTAGTGGTCGAAACGTAAATCCTCCTCCTTGCTGCCGGCAGCCGTGCTTTTGCCAATGCCGCGTTTGTCGTAGCGCACAGAGGCAATGCCATTGGCTGCAAGTTCGCGGGCGAGGTAGAGGAGTGAGTTGTTGGTCATTCCCGTGCCAATGCTGTTGCCGTCCATGTCTGTGGGGCCACTGCCGGCAATGATGAGAACTACCGGGCAGGGGGTGCCGCTCTGGGGCAGCATCAGCTTGCCATGTATGTCGCCGGTTGGGGTGTTGAGGGTAATGTCCTCTTCCCCGGCATACAGCGCAGGCGTTGCAAACAGCAGCACTGCAAAGAGTGTGAACAGGCGTTTCATTGGGGCTTACATCTTTGCACCGAACTTGCCGCCGCCCATCTTGCCGCCGGTCTTTGCACCGCCGCAGCTCTTTGCGGCAAAGATGTTCTCTCCATAGTTCACGGCCTTGAAGCCTGCATCCTGCTTGCGGCGGAATGCAATCTCAATAAGGCGGTCGATGAGTGCTGTGAAGTTGATTCCGCTGTATTCCCATAGATAGAACGACAGCGAGCCGGGGATGGTGTTGATTTCGTTCACGAAGATGTCGCCTGTAGACTCGTCAATGATGAAGTCGATGCGTGCCACGCCGTCGCATGAGAGGGCGCGGAATGTGTCGCAGGCTGCCTCCTGAATGAAGTCAGTGCTCCCCTTTGGCAGGTTGGCGGGTATCCCGCGCACGGTAGACTGCATGCCCTGTGACTGCTTGCCGCCACCATTCATGTATTTGTCCTGATAGGAGAGAATCTCGCCGCTGCGCACGGGAACTTCGCATACCGATGGCTGGCACTCGTAGTAGTTGCCGAGTACTGCGCAGTTAACCTCTTTGAGCTTCTGCACATATTTCTCTATGATGACACGGCTTGTGAATGAGATTGCATAGTCGACGGCATCGAGCAACTCCTCGCGGTTGTGTGCCGCGCGTATGCCCACGCTTGAACCACTGTTGGCGGGCTTTACGATGACCGGGTAGCCAAGCTTGGTCTCAATGCCGGCGATGGTGTCCTCTTGCTTGTCGCTCCACTCCTTGTCGCTGAACCAGCAGTAGTCGATGACGGGGATGCCGCACTCCTTGAGAATCATCTTCATTGTAATCTTGTCCATTCCGTTGGCCGATGCAAGGGTGTTGCAGCCGGTGTAGGGGATGCCCGAGAACTCCATCACGCCCTGGAAGGTACCGTCCTCGCAGTTTGTGCCGTGAAGGGCGGGGAGTATGACATCGAGGCGTGTTACAACATCCTTCTGGAACAGGCTCTTCTTGGTGCGGTAGA
Source organism: Bacteroidaceae bacterium (assembly GCA_045636545.1). Lineage (GTDB taxonomy): Bacteria > Bacteroidota > Bacteroidia > Bacteroidales > Bacteroidaceae > HGM04593. Next base: position 64,272 of record JAZTXR010000028.1, on the reverse strand, counting down.
GGTTAGTGTCGCCATAGATGGGCTTCATATACACCTCCTCGCACATGGCGAGCAGTTTCTTCGGGTCGCGGTAATTGGCCACGTTGAGCAGTGCCTCGCCGGTGTACCACTTGCCTTCCTTGGTTATGTATATAGGGGTTATCTCATATTTTTCTTTGTCCATTGCTGCCATTGCCTGGTTGGCTGTGATTACTGATATCTCGTTTTCGACGGAACGTCCGCCAAAAACAACGCCTACGTTTGTTTTCATTGCTGTTATGTTTGTTTTTTTGTTTTTGTTTGCAGGTGTTTTCATCTCCCTCAGTTCTTGCTTTATTTATTCCTCCTCTTTGTTAAGAGGAGGTGTCACGTAGTGACGGAGGAGATAGTTGCTTGCTGTTGTTCTCATCTCCCTCCCGGCTTTGCCGTATTTGCCTCTGGCGAAGTTGCTTGCGTTCGTTTAGCAATCACAAACAAGTTTGCATCGCACTCACTTACTCGCAACTTTATCCTCTTGCGAAGAGGGAGAGTTTTTTGTTTACTGCTTGCGGCGGAGGAGGTGTTTTAAATCTCCGGTTTTTATTTCTTTTAGTTTAAGTTTTATGGTTTCTAAAACCTGTTCTATGTTTTCCCAAATTTCTTTGTTTTCAAATCTTATAACCTCAATACCTATGGAATTAAGGAATATAGTCCTGTCAAAATCTCTTGTATCTCCTTGCATTGTGTAATGCTCTTGTCCGTCAAGTTCAATGCATAGTTTGTATATAGGACAATAGAAATCCAATATGTATCTATTTACAGAATATTGTCGGCGCCAATGAGTACCATTTAAACGCCCGGCTTTTAGTTGTTGCCATAGTGCTACTTCTGCAGGAGTCATGTTCTTGCGTAATTCCCGGCGAAGAAACTTTAACTCGGGTTTGTTGTTTATGGCATTTTGGCTCATCATTTTTTATATTTCTTTATTTATTCCTCCTCTTTGTTAAGAGGAGGTGTCACGTAGTGACGGAGGAGATAGTTATTTGTGCTAGTTTTCATCTCCCTCCCGGCTTTGCCGTACTTCCTCTTGCGAAGAGGGAGAGTTTTTTCTCCTTACTTGAAATTGTCGGGCAGGTCGTTCTCATAAAGCACCACGTCGCCTGCTTTCAGAATCTGTGCAAGGTGCGCGTGTGCGTGGTTCAGGGAGTCGGCAAGGAAGTAATTGCCGGCAGACATTCCGCCCTCTTCAATGCCGTTCTTTATGGCATCGCGGTTGGTGGCGTTCACCACAATTGCATAGTCGCAGCTTGTGGCAATGGTTTGTCCCAGCTCCTTGTTCGCCTGAGCCTGACGTGTGCCCATCTCTACAAATCCCGGGGTGATGACAATGCGCTTGTTGCCATTGGCTACGGCAAAGCCCTTGAGTACACCGAGTGCCATCTTTGCTCCCTGTGGGTTGGAGTTGTAGGCATCGTCGAGCACGGTAATGCCGTTGGATACCTTCATTGACAGACGGTGCTCGACAGGCTGCAGGCGCGCGATGGCATTCTTCTGCTTGCCGGCGGGAACGCCCAAGTGGTCGGCAACGGCTGTCGCTGCAAGTATGTTGAGCAGGTTGCCCACGCCCAGCAGACGGCTGCCGAACTGCTCGCCGCCATTGAGGGTGAACGAAACTCCGCTTGCACTGTATCTCACGTCCGTGGCCTTGTAGTCGCCATTGGCCTCAACGGCATAGCGTATGAGCTTGCAGGGGCTTGTTATGCCTTTGTAGCTGCTGATGTATTGCGAGTCGTTGTTGATGACTCCAAGGCCGCCGGCAGGCAGTGAGTTTATGAGCTCGAACTTTGTGTCCTGTATGTTCCCAATGGTCTTGAAGGTCTCAAGGTGCATCTCGCCCACGGCGGTGACAATGCCTATCGTGGGGTGCACAAGGTCGCATATCTCCTTAATGTCGTTCTTCTGCTTTGCTCCCATCTCCACAATGAATACCTGGTGATAGGGGCGCAGTTGTTCGCGTATGGTGCGTATGACACCCAGAAGGGTGTTGAAGTTGCCGGGGGTGACAAGCACGTTATACTTCTCGGCAAGTACGCCGGCAAGGTAGTTCTTGGTGCTTGTCTTGCCAAAGCTACCGGTGACACCGATTACAATGAGGCCTTTGTTGCTCTCGATGATGCGCTTTGCATCGTTGTAGTAGTGCCGGTTGATGGCTTTCTCTATTGGGGTGTTCACGAAATTTGCAAGCAGCATCACAAGGTTGGACAGCAGCAGTGCCACGCCAATGATTGCCATTGCCCACCTGCCGGCAAAGAGCACTGCCAGTGTTGCTATGGCGGCAAAGAGTATGATGTCTGTTGCAAACAGGCGCTTTACGCGCATTGTGTACACAAGCGGGGTCTTGAACTTTTCGCTGAAGCAGTAGAACCACGCGGCGGCAGTGACACCTGCCGCAAAGCCACTGCCAAAGTAGCCGGGGATGAATGCGCCGGCAAGCATGGCAACTGCAAAAAGGCGCTTTATGGTGATGATGTTGCCCGGTACAAGCCAACGGAAGTAACGGCTATAGCGGTATGAACTGAGCTGGAACATGTGGATGTCATACTTGCCCATCACCAGAAAGAACAGCATTGCCACTATGGCATATTTGATTGCGAAATGATCCATGTTATGCTATTTTAAAGAAATTCTTCATTACTGCAGTAAAAAGTCCCGGGTTCTCAAGGAACGAGAAGTGTCCTGTGCCGTGTGCCACCACAAGGCCTGCATCGGGAATCAGTTTCTCCATTGTCTTGGCATCGTCCAGCGGTGTGGCGGTGTCCTGGTTGCCCCAGAAGAGCAGGGTGGGGGCTTTGATGGCGGGCATCAGGTGCTTGAGGTCCTCGTTCACAACCTTTGACAGTATGGCGCGCATCATTGGTGATGCGTTGTTGTAGTCGCTTGAGCCTGCTCCGCGGCGGCGCTTGTCGATGATGGCCTGTGCCTTGGCCTTTGGCAGGAAGGTGTTGCACAACCATTTCAGTGTCTTGAAGGTGTAGACCTTCCAATAGTATTTGAGCGGACGCTTGGGCTTTATGCCGGCGGCATCCACCAGTACCACGCGGCTCACTGCGTTGCGCGAAGCAAAGACAATGCTAACCCTGCCGCCGAACGAGTGCCCTACAAGGGCGGGGTGTTCAATGCCATGGGTCTTGGCAAACTGCTCTACCATGCGTGTGTACTCTTCTACACCCCAAACGGCAGTAGGCTCCTGCGATGCACCAAAGCCGGGGAAGTCGAAACTGTAGGTCGTGTAGGCGGTGGAGAGCACGCGGGCGATGTCTTTGAATATCTCGCCGGTGCAGCCCCAACCGTGCAGCAGAAAGATGGGCTCACCGCTGCCGTGAATGGTAATGTTTATGTCTATGTCGTTGTAATGGAAGGTCATTTCTTTTGTGGGGATTATATTGAAAATATAATTTCTTGCGAAGATAGTGATTTATATTAGAATATTACCGCTGCTTGCAGCGGAAATGTTGCCTTACGGGGTAAAAATATCTCCGCCCCATGGTGAGGGCGGAGATATGATGTTGGTTTGTTTGTCGTGAATCAGAACTTCACGGTGTTCAGGTGCTTGTCAACTATTAAACCGTCAACAACCTTTATGTCGAACTTGACATTCTTCTTTGCCTTCAGGGTTACTTTGGCAAGCTCAACATCGCCGTTTACTGTGTCCTGGTTGCCCTCGTTGACGAAGGTCGGGTAAACAATGGTCTTACCATTGGTGTGCATGCGGTTCTTGCTGTAGTTTGCCATGCTGCCGGTGCCGATAGCTTCAATGCCTGCATAGTCGTACTCTGTTGGGTCGTATGGCAATGCAAGGCCGAACGCATTAACGTTGGCAAGCCCCTTGCCGCTGATGGTGATTACAACCTCTTCGCCTGCTTTGTAGCTCTTCTTGTCGGCTGCAATTTCAATGCTGCCGGCAACAGTGTTCTCGGGACGCTCATATACGCCGTCACCGATGCGTGTCGCTGCAACAGAGATGTCGTATGCATCGATGAGGTTGTTCTCGTTTACATCGCCAATGCTTACGTAGTCGAAGTCGCTGTCGCCTTTGCGCAGGCCGTTGTAGTTGAGGTATGAGGTAAGGTCATTCTCGTCAACCTTCTTGTCCTTGTTGATGTCGCCCGAGAGGTATGTCTCGCTGCCGGGAACCTTGAAGATGTACATCTCGCGGCCCGAACCGTAGTTGCCCACACCCTCTGTCACGTGCATCTTGATGTAGCGTGCGCTTGGGTTGCCCTCGAACTTGAATTCCTTTGTCTCGCCATTGCGTGCCCATTCGACGGCTACCGGCTCGCTCCACTGCTCCTTGTTGGTGCTGTAGCTGAATGTAGCCTTGGTGATGGTTCCGTTGCCACCGTCCTCGCGGCACAGATAGCGCAGCTTGTCGAGTGTTGAGAGGCCGTTGAGGTCTATTGTCATCTCGAATGGAACTGCCGATGCGCTCCACTTTGTGTGCCAGTTGCTGCCCTCGTCAAAGTCGAATAACTTGTCGGTGCCCTGGCCGCCCTGGTTTGGACAGCTTGTGGTTGCTGTAACGCCTGTAAGTGCCCACTCCAGTGGGTTGCTCTTTGTGGTGGCTTTTATCTCGTTCCACTCCGACGCGCCGCTCTTGTTCACTGCGCGTACTGCGAATGTGTAGTCTGTGACAGGTTTTAGATTCTCGAACAACAGGCTTGTGCCCTTGATGGTGCTGTATGTGCGACCCTCGAAAAGAATCTCGTAGTAATCGGCATTCTCAACCTGCTCCCATGATGGGGTAATAGTGTATGCCTGGCAGTTCTCGTCGGTGACGGTTGTCTTTGGTGCAGTGAGTGCGCCCTCGTTGGCAAGCAGGCTGCTTGGCATGTTCATCTCGTAGCCCTTGATGGTGAGTGCTGTGGCTGCGGCTGTGATGTCGCTCTTTGCCAGTTTTACCATAATCACAGGGTTCTTTGTCATGTCGACCTTCTCGAACTCGCTGCCCTTTGTGGCAAAGCGGTTGAGGTTTGGCTTTGCATCGTAGTACCACACGTTATCGCCATTATTGAACTCCTCGATTGTGGTTGCCTGTACAAGCTTCACGCTCTTGCGGCCAATCTTTGCAGCAACCTTCTTTGGCTGTGTGCTTGCGTTCACCTTGAATATTGTGGTCTTCTCCTTGATGAAACCGTTGAAATTGCCCTTGGTGGGGTTGATTGTAACAGTTACATTGCCCTTTGCATCGCAGTTCTGCTCAATGAGTGTTGTCGTGAAGTGGCCTGCGCGGTACATCTCGGTCACACCGTCGTCGTCATACTCGGTGAACGATGTTGTGCCGCCGGGGTAAATCTCGTACATACGCAATGCCCTGTCAATCTCCTTGACGTTGTTGTTGGGAGCTGTCATTGGGATGATGGCACCGCCCTTTACAAAGACCGGGAGTTTCCACAGCGGGGTGTCGAAGTTGTTGATGATGCGGCCACCCTCGTAGGCCTCGCCGGTGAACCAGTCGTACCATGTGCCCTTTGGCAGGTAGATGTTGTTACGGATGTCATTGCCTCGGGCATCCATCGCAGTTTCCTGGTAGATAGGAGCTACAAGGAAGTAAGGACCGTACATGTACTGGTAGCGTGTTGCCTCGCTCATTGTAAAAGCGTTTGCCTCGTCCTCGAGGAACATTGCACGAATCATTGGCTTGCCGTCGACAGCCTCGCGTGCGATGCTGTATGTGTAGGGGATGAGCTCTGACTTCATCTTCATGTATGTACGGTTGATTGATGTGGCGGGCTCGCCAAGAGCGTGAGGATACTTCTCGTTAGAACCCCAGCCGTCCATGTTGAGCATCATTGGGGTATAGGTCTTCCATTGGTACTCGCGAACGAACACAGGAACGTTCTTGCCACCGAAGATGCCGTCAACGTCCGATGTGATGTTAGGCTGGCCCGAAAGGCTTGCGCCAATGAATGTCGGGATGTGGAAACGGATGTACTCCCACTCGCCGCCGGTCTGGTCGCCGGTCCATATTGTAGCATAGCGCTGTGTGCCTGCCCAACCGTCGCATGAAATTATGTAAGGACGTGCGTTGTTGCCGTAATAGGTCATGATGTTTGCAGCATCTGTAACACCTCTGAGACCGAATGAGTAGCCTGGGCCCACCCATGCAACGTCGGTCTTTAGCACGCGTACACCGGCATCGCGAACCTCCTTGGTAAGGTCGCGCTGCAGGAGTGCCTTCACGCCTTCGCGTGGCATGAGGTTAGACTCTGTCCATAAACCAATCTCAACGCCTTTTGCACGTGCATAGTCGCCAAACTCCTTCAGGTTCCGGATGTTGCCGTCGAGGGTCTCGGTCTGGCCGTAGCCGCAGGCATAACCGTCATTTGGAAGGAACCAACCGAAAGGCATGTCCTGGTCAAGGTAACGGTCGATGGCTGCGCGTGCCGAGAACTGGTGAGGACCATTTTCGCCGTTGAGTGACTCCCTGGCTCCGCCGTTGTCGGTCTGGCTCTCCTTGTAGCGCTTGCCATCCTCGTAAAGCATGCCGTTGCCGTCGGTGCTTGGTGTCCAGTAGTCGCGGTTATAGGCGTTCAGGTGTCCCATGTAGAAACCGAATTTTGGCATCAGCACGGGGTTGCCTGTCAGCTGGTAGAAGTCGTTAAGCAGCGCAATGCCGTCGCTGTTTATCATAAAGAATACATCAAGGTAGTTTTCCTCGTGCATCAGGGTTGTTGTTCCGGCTTCTGTTGCACCGAAATCGTACTTGCCCTTGCGGAATGTGTGCCACATGAAGCCGTAGCCGTTGGTCGACCAGAAGAAAGGCGCAGGCGATGCCACGCCACCGTCGGTCCAGCTACTCTGGTTTTCAATGTCAATGGCTTTGCCGGCGTGTGAGAAACGGCCGTTCTGCACGCCACCGCCGTAGAAGAACTCTCCTTCGTTGCACTTGAGTGCGATTGTGGTCTTTGATTTCATGAAAAGCACAGGTTCGGCCTCCTCAAAAGCAACCTTGCCGGTTGTTAGGTCGGTAACCTTTATCTGTCCAGTTTTCTTGCACACGAGAACCTCTACCTTGCCTGTGCTGATGGTGTATGACTTGTCTGCCTCGTTCACTGTGAGTGCCGATACCTCCCTGCGTGGGTTGTCGACAAGAATCCTGGCATCGGGGTAGCCAGCCATTGGCTGTGGGTCGCGCACAATACCACCGTTTGCATCGCGGAACATGCGGAAGATGTTCTCGCCATAGAAATCGATGGTCACTCTCTGTCCATCATTCAGGCGCAACTCTACTGTCGACGGGTTAATCTGTGCAACCTCGATAACGCTTGCAACCTGTTCTCCATCGTTTGATGCAAGAGCCGGCATACCGGCTACCAGCATTGCTGACGACAACAGGATTGCTTTAATGCTTCTGTGATTGAATTTCATAATTATAGTTTTAGAATGTTTATGTGTCATTTTTTGTGTGTGGAAGTGCACGGCACTCCCTTAATTTGCAAAATTAATGATTATTATTAGAATGTCCGTAAAAAGTTTTGAAAAAAGCCTCTGTCTGCAATAAACGTATGTGATTGGAGTGTATTTGCACTTTTTGATGTATCTTCGCGGACAATAAAGGTGAAAGGTGAAAATTTGCGCAAGCGAGTGAGTGAAAATTATTTTCAATCGCAACGAGTGCGGTCAAATTTCAATTGCACGAAGTGCTGTTAAAAGAGAAAACTGATTTACAATGATATATCCGCAGAATTTTGAAACGAGAATAGAGTTTGATGCCATACGCCGTATGCTCAAGGAGGAGTGTCTCTGTCCGTTGGGCAGGGAGCGTGTCGACGATATGATGTTCATGACCCATTTTGATACCATTACGCGCCGTCTGGACGAAGTGGTGGAGTTCTTGCAGATTCTGCGGGTGGAGGACGGCTTCCCCTCCGATTTCTACTTTGATGTGCGCGAGCCGTTGCAGCGCATACGCATCGAGGGAATGTACATGAGTGCCGATGAACTGTTTGCCCTTCGCCGTTCGCTCGACACCATCGGGCGCATACTCTCACTGCTGCGCAAACAGAGCGGCAATGCGGCCGAGGGCGACGACTCGCCTCTCTACCCGTCATTGCGCGCCCTTGCCGGTGATGTGGAGGCTTTCCCGCGCATAATACGCGACATAGATTCCATAATAGACAAATTCGGTGCGGTGAAGGACAGCGCTTCGCCTGCCCTTGCACGCATACGCGGTGACCTTGCCCGCACATCGAGCGGCATTTCGCGCACGCTGAACAGCATTCTGCGCAAGGCACAGGCCGATGGCCTGGTGGAGAAGGATGCATCGCCCACAATGCGCGACGGTCGTCTGGTGATTCCCGTTGCGCCGGCACTGAAGCGCAAGATGGGCGGTATTGTGCATGACGAGTCGGCAAGTGGAAAGACCGTGTTCATTGAGCCAGCCGAGGTAGTTGAGGCCAATAACCGCATACGCGAGCTCGAGGCCGAAGAGAAGCGCGAAATAATTGCCATACTAACCGCCTTTTCGCTCGAACTGCGCCCGCAGGTGCCGCAGCTGTTGCAGGCATACGAGTTCCTTGGCGAGATGGATTTCATCCGCGCGAAGGCCGAGCTTGCCGCGCGTTTCGATGGCGTGAAACCATCGCTGTGCAACCGCCCCATGATGGATTGGGGTACGGCCATACACCCGTTGTTGGAGATGTCGCTGCGCAAACACGGCCGCAAGATGTCGGCGCTGGACATTGAACTGGATGGCGAACGCCGCATACTCCTTATATCGGGTCCAAATGCCGGCGGAAAATCGGTGTGCCTTAAGACGGCCGGCCTTTTGCAGTACATGCTGCAGTGCGGTCTGCTCATTCCCGTACACGAACGTAGCCGTGCGGGTATCTTCGAGAGCCTTTTCATAGATATCGGCGACCAGCAGAGCATTGAGGATGACCTGAGTACCTACTCGAGCCACTTGCTCAACATGAAACACACACTGCGCAACTGCAACGGCAAGTCGCTCATCCTCATTGATGAGTTCGGCGGGGGAACAGAGCCGCTGATTGGTGCTGCCATTGCCGAGGCGCTGCTCAAACGTTTCAATGAGCGCGGTGCGTTCGGCATAATAACCACACACTACCAGAACCTTAAGCATTTTGCCGACTCCACTCCCGGTATTGTCAACGGTGCCATGCTCTATGACCGTGGCGAGATGCGCCCGCTGTTCCAGTTGCAGATTGGCAACCCCGGCTCATCGTTCGCCGTTGAGATTGCGCGCAAGATTGGCTTGCCCGAGGAGGTGATTGCCGATGCATCGCAGATTGTGGGCAGCGACTACATACAGAGCGACAAGTATCTGCAGGACATTGTGCGCGACAAACGCTATTGGGAGAGCAAGCGAAAGAACGTGCACCAGAAGGAGAAGGAACTCGATGAGATATTGGGCAAGGTACAGGAGCAGGGCGATGAGCTCAAAAAGAGCCGCAAACAGATTCTTAAAGAGGCACGCGAAGAGGCAGAGCGTCTGTTGCGCGAGGCCAACGCAAAGATTGAGAACACAATACGCACCATTGTCGAGGCCAAGGCCGAGAAGGAACGCACGCGCCAGGCACGCCAGGAACTCAGCGATTTTGGCAAGCAGCTGGAGGAGCTGGCAAGGCAGAAACAGCAGATGCAGACCGACCGCGAGATGGCAAAGATACTTGCCCGCCAGGAGCGCAAGAAGAACGGCAAGCAGCAGAAGGGTGGCGCTGCTCCGGCCGCAGGCGAGAACAAACCGCAGCAACCAGAACGCAAGCATCCCAAAATTGAGGTTGGAATGTATGTGCGCATCGAGGGACAGCAGGCCATTGGCGAGGTGATGACACTCAAACACAACGCTGCAATAGTGCGTTTTGGGGCAATAAAGTCAACTGTCTCACTTGAGCGGTTGAGGCCAAGCGAGGCTCCAAAGGAGGAGGTTCGCAAGGTGTCGTTTCTCTCGAGCGAGACACAGGAACAGCTGCACCACAAACGCTTGAATTTCAAGGAGGATATGGATATCCGCGGAATGCGTGGCGAGGAGGCTGTGCAGGCTGTGGGCTATTTCCTTGACGATGCGGTGGTGTGCAACGTGCATCGTCTGCGCATACTCCATGGCACGGGCAACGGCATACTGCGCACTCTTGTGCGCCAATACCTTAGCACCATGCCTTTTGTGAAGCATTTCCATGACGAGCATGTGCAGTTTGGCGGCGCCGGCATCACGGTGGTGGAACTTGAATAAGCGGAAAGCTGCGGTTAAGCGAATTTTTCAGTTAAGCGAACGAAAGTAAAACTTGTTTTAACTTTTGTAGTGAGCGAACGAAAAATCAACAGGGTTAATAGCAGAGGAAAAGTTTACTTTTACTATGCCGAGCGATAGCAGGTTCAAGCGCACGAAGTGCGGTTAAAGGTCGAAGGTGAAAGGTGAAATCTGAAAGGTGAAATCTGAAAGGTTAAAAGTATAAAGGTATAAAGCACGACAACGTCGTGCTTTCCGCTTTCAGTGTATTGCCGCTGTAATAATGAGCATCAGCGAAAAGAGAAGCAATGTAACCGCTGTCTTGCCAAGCAGTGGGTTGAGTGCAGCGCCTTGCGCTTTCTTCAGGTATAGCCAATTCTTTATGTGCAGGGCAAGGTAAACGAAAATAATGGGCAAGCTCCACAGGCTCAACTCAATCCACACGGGAGTCATCAAAACCATTGCCGCCACGCCTGCAAGCATGTAGCACCAAGCCATCACCTTGCGCCCGAAGATAACCACGGTTGTCCTTTTGTTCACGGCCTTGTCGTCCTCCATATCCCTGTAGTTGTTTACAATGAGCACATTGGCGGCAAGCAGGCCCACAGCAAATGAGGTGAGCAATGTGTGGTAGTCAAAAGAACCGCTTTGCAGGTAGCAGGTGAATGTGACGGGTACGGCACCAAAGAATATTACAACGGCAACATCGCCCAGCCCGTGGTGCGACAAAGGGTAGGGGCCGGCGCTGTATCCCAATGCAAACAGCGCAATCGTTATGCCCACAAAGATGAGCCACCAGGGGCCAAACAGCAGCATGGCACAGCCGGTGGCTGCTGCAATAGCCAGTGTCGTGTATGTGGCACGTTTCATTGCAAGGGGCGAAATCTCGCCCTCGGTGACACCGCGGCGGAAACCCTCGCGCCCTTTCCTGTCAATGCCGTTCTTGTAGTCATAGTACTCGTTGGCAAAGTTCGATGCAATCTGCGCCAGAGCGGCAAACAGTACACACAGCAGTGTCACAACTGCATTGAACGAGCCTTGCAGCAATGCGCAGGCAGTGCCGCAAATGACACCGGCAAGGCTCACCGGCAGCGTTCTCAAACGCATGGCTTCAATCCACTTCTTCATCCTGTTGTGCGTTTTTATGCGGTTGCCCTCTCCTTGCGCCTTATACAATAGACATACAGCAGTAGAATCACATTCATAAGCAAGGCGTATATGATGGCCGGCAATGCCATCTCGCCACTGTTGAAGATGAACGGCGACGATGCAATGGCAATGGCTTGTGCCGCGTTCTGCATGCCTACCTCGATGACAATTGTGCGCCTGACTGCCGCAGTTGAACCGCTGATGCGTGACAGCCCGCTGCTGCACAGCATGGCAAGCAGAATGAGCAATGCTCCCGACAGGCCAAGCACGGCAAAATTATCGGCAATCTCGCGCCTGTATTGCAGGAAGAACACCGTTGCCAGTGTCATCAACGCTGGGAAAGCCAGCTTGCCAAGCACCTTTGCAACCTTGGTGGCGACTACGGGGCGCACCTTGCGGAAAATGCTGCCCGCCAATAGCGGAACAAACAGCAGTGCAATGTTCTGCACGAGCAGCTTGCCAATAGGCAGGTGAATGTCCACACCGTTGGTGCTCGATACAAAACCTGTGACAAAAGCCATTATCACGGGCAATGTGAACAGGGTTATAATGCTGCTCATTGCCGTCAAGGTTACCGACAGGGCTACATCGCCCTTTGCAAGCATTGAAAAGACGTTGGACGAACTGCCTCCTGGGCAGCACGCCACAAGCACCAGACCCATAAAATAGACCGGCGGCAGCTTCAATGCCCACGCAACGGCAAAAGCGATAAGCGGCAGCAGAATAATCTGCCCCACCAGACCCAGCAACACTGCCTTGGGATTTCTTGCCACACCCGAGAAAGCCTTCCTGTCAAGGTCGATGCCCAGCAGGAACATCAACACAATGAGAATGGGCATCACAATCCATATCGTATTCATAAGCGGAATTCTTTTACACTCTATAGTTTAACCCCACAAAATTAAGGCGAATATTCGGTTTCATCAAATTGAATCCCCACTTGCTCAATGAAAAATAGCCCCTTTTTTAGGAAAACGCACCTTTTCGAGGGCTGATTTTATAAGAAAACGCACCTTTTTGGGCATTAATTTTATAGGAAAACGCACCTTTTTATGGAAAAAGCGCTATATTTGACATATCGGAAACAACTACATTGCTTGCATAGTATACGCAATCTGGTTGTGATTTGCTTTCATTTTAGTATCTTTGAAATATCAAATACACCCAAGTTTAAACGAGGTGGTTTGTATCTATGTTGTGATTTGCTTTTAAATTTGTATCTTTGAAATATCAAATACACCGTAGTGCTGTGGGCATCGTTGGAGTGTACGTTGTGATTTGCTTTTAAATTTGTATCTTTGAAATATTAAATACACCGAGGAGCAAAAAAGTTAAAAGGCTCACACCGTTGTGATTTGCTTTTGAATTTGTATCTTTGAAATATCAAATACACCACTCATTATCGGATTCATTTTCTTTCTGCGTTGTGATTTGCTTTTGAATTTGTATCTTTGAAATATCAAATACACCAATTGAAGGATTATTTAAGACACGATGCAAGTTGTGATTTGCTTTTGAATTTGTATCTTTGAAATATCAAATACACCACAATGTTTGCAAGTTGTTGTGTAAGAAATATTTATAAAGTTTTTTAGAAAAGAAAAAATAAGGTGTATTAAAAAAGGAATTGCACTGTTGGGCGCAATTCCTTTTTTCTATTCTCAGAACAATTCTAATTGTTGAGGCTCTAACTCCTTTTTAATATGTTGGCATCCGCGGAACAATTCCATTTGGCTGAATTGTTTGTCTGTTATTGTTAGAATACCTACATAGCCTTCTTTGGGTAGCCATTTTTTAACTCGTTTTATGTGAACGTCGGCGTTTTCGCGGCTTGGACAATGGCGCAGGTAGATGGAGAATTGAAACATTGTGAATCCGTCACGCAAAAGTTGCTTTCTGAAATCGGCATATATTTTGCGTTCACGTTTTGTCTCGGTGGGCAAATCAAAAAAGACAAAAATCCACATTATTTGGTATTCACTAAATCGTTCAATCATTCCATTGTCGGGTATGCTATTTTGCGTATCTCTCCACTGTAACATTTATACAATGAGGCTGTGGTTGTTGCAACTGCTACCATTAAAGGGCTGCGCCGGTCATTGATTGTTACATCTAAAACGGGGATTGACAATAGTTTACTTTTTATTTCTGTTGTCAATTTTGAAATGTCGGTTCCGCTATCTACAATTTCTGTAACCAGTTTGTCTACAAAGGGACGATAGGGTTCCATAATGTCATCGGCAAGGCAATAGGCATTGTATCGGTTGTGGTGGTGAATGCCTAATGTCGGTAGTAATCCACTCCCGACAAGTGAGCGCGCTACAACTGCACGCAGTATTGCATAGCCATAGTTAAGCAGGTTGTTTGGTGCTACACCTTCCCTATCGCGGTGGAAACCGTCAATATTTCCAAAAAGGTTCTGCCAATAAAATGCTGCAGCACGCCCTTCAAGGTTGTCGCTGTCGCCGCTCTTTACTTGTTTCACCCATGCTTCCATATTGCCACATTCAAGACTGCGTTGTTGTCGCAGTACAGCCGATTGATTTGCGATTTTTGCCTGAATGGTCTGTTGCCACAATTGTTTCTTTAGTGGCAATGATGCTTCTATTTGGTGACGGAAACGTTCGCTTTGCGTTGTGTTGCCGGCAAGTGGCAACATTAACCCTGTGGGCATGCGGTGCTCGTCGCATGTAACAACTGCTACATTATTTCCTAACAATTCGCCTAATGCTCCTTGTGTTATGGTTATCTGTTTGTTATCGAGAACCACAACACCGATATCCTCAATTGGAACTTGCTTAATGGCTGAGGCTTTGAAACTATCGGACAGAGTATTGTTCTTTTCTACCTCGGGCAAACGGATTTCAAGTTGGGCATATTTAACGCTCAAATAAGCTGGATTGCCGAAATATAATGTGCGCTTTATCATATTTCTGTTATTTTGCCAGTGATACCAATGTGGACTTTATGTGGGTTCTTATCTTCAAATGCTCCTAAACTTTGAATGATAATAAGTTTTTTCATTTGTTTTGAAAGCATCTCATTTTTTATCCCATTGTATTTGTCATCAACAGTTGTTTCCAAATGGTGCCTGAAACAATAGTTGTTATGAGCTAATTTTTGTACTCTATACAAATATTTGCTCAATGTTGCATAATCCTCTTTTTGCATTGCATCGTGGTATAGCTCTTCCTCCATTCCAAGAATAAACATTTCGTTCTGTTGCATTGAGAACTTGAATGTCCAGTTTGCCGATGGTGGCAATTGATTCAAGAAAGATTCAGGCATTTTGTCGGTGACATTATCCCAAGCTTCTGCAGGGTTGGTGATGATGGTTGGGATGCCATATTTTTTGCGTTCGACTGCGTGCCAGAATGTAACAATGTGTTCTTGCAGTTTGCCTTTTTCATCTACATATATGGCAACATGGTGGTTATTGCCGGGTTTGACGAATGCTATTGGTTCGTTCTGCTCATTGTAACGTACTGGTACTGTTGCGTTCAAGCCAGTTCGACATCTTACACTGCGGATGATATGGCGTTGGTGGTCGCGTAAAGGCTCGGCAAATGCTTTATCTGGTTTTCCTCCGAACAGTTCCAATCTTTGGCGCAAAATCTCACGAATTCGTTTGTCAATAACATAATCAACATCTTTTAAAGTAATCTTGGTAATATCATATTTGATTACAATCTCTTGATTATTTGTTTCGTTACTATGTATGCGGCCATAAATACTTCCTTCGCTCAGTGCTCCGCGTGGAATGATAATTCCTTGCTGAACACATATACGCTTACCGCCTTTGTAGATATAGCGTTTGCCCGTGCTTGCTGCGCGTTTGCCACTTTTGAACGATACGGCAATGCTTTCCACAGCCTGTTGTACTTCGGCTGTAGTAAAGTGTGGTTGCATTCTTATGTAACGCTCAATGCGGGTCAGGCGCTGGCGTGTCTCGGAGTTTTGTCTTTCGTCATTGAATGAACTGAAAGAAACGTCTTTCAACGAGTTGAGATTGTTGATGCGCTGTATATATCCCTGTTTTGTGCAGGCTATTGTCAATGCATCAATAGCATGGTGACGATGGTCCATACGTTTTGACCAGCCGGTAATTCTCTCAATTTCAACTTTTTTACCATCGATTTCGCGTTCAACCATTTCGGTAAGTCCGGCTGCTTGGTAGCGGCTGAAATTAAGTGTGTGCAAGACCTCATCCCATCCCCAAAGGTGGCGGATGAAATCGGTTATGCTGCCGCTTGTTGAATATACATTATGGCAGATGGTTTGCAAAATCTCTTTTGCCTTTTTTGCAATGTATTGGCTTTCGCGTAGCTGTCTTTCAATAAAGTCGGTTGGCAATTCGCTTGCAGGCATAAGCAGTTTCTTGCGCTTAGTGTTTGAAATTTTTCCGCGTTCTGCCAAATCATTTATGCGTTCGATGTATGCAGTGAAATCTCCTTCGTTTTTGGTTTTCATATAATCAAACGCGGTGCGGTTGTTCTTCTCCTTGTTGCATTCGCTGCAAGAGCAGACCTTGTTGGCGAAACTGTCATCAAAAATAACTGAACGCGGGATGATATGTTCAACCTCAACGCCGAATCCCAATAGGAATTCTTTTGCACTCACTGTTTTGCCGCAATAGATACATATATGTTCGCTCTCTTCCCACATCTTGTATTTTTGTATACGGGAGCGTGTGTGGGGCAGTCCATATTCATTCTGTATGCGTTCGGCAATCTCTTCGTTCTGCTTTTGGTTTCTTGCCATAGCTTTGGTGGCTGATTCTCGCTCTTCCCTGTTTTGCTTGAGTTCACGTGCTAGTTCCACGCGAATTTCATCAAACCGGCCATATTCATACATTAACGCGTTGACAAGGTTGACAAGCTGGTTGAGTATTTTCTCAACAACAGGCTGGCGCAACTCTCCTTTTTTAATAGGCAATAGTTTTTCGGCAAGTTCGCGCGCTTTGTTCTGCTCTTTTGTGAGTGTCGTATCATTGTAGCCAGCCATTATCTTTGCTTCGTAATACTGCATACCATCTTGCAGATAAGGTAAAACTTTGCGAATGGCGCGCGATGACTTGTTGCTGTAGCCGGCCTTCACAAAATCAATTTGGCAAAGATTGTCGATGACTGTTTCGTCTGTAATATTGAATTTGTTCTTGAGAGTGTCTCTCAATATTTCAATGTCAGAAATAGAGTAGAGTGCGTGCCACAGTTCATAGAGTGGCTGCTTTTCAAACAAGGCGTTTGTAACCTTAACCTCTGCAATTTCACCTGTTTCAATGTCTACAACCTCCTTGCAATCGCAGTTCAGGTCAAATTTCAGCAAATGGTTGTATTCCTTGTTGCTGCCAATAGCCTTTGTAATGGCGCAATATGTTGTATTTCCTTGCAATCCGTTGCCTACAGCTTTGCCGAACTGCCACTCTTTGGATTTGATGCCAAGCAGTGCTTTCAGGTCGTTTGCCTTCAATTTCTCACAGGTATTCATGAAATTGAAGATTCTCTGTTTTTGCTCCAAGGTTATATGCAGTACGTCATCAACTTTGTTTTTGATGCATAGGTTGTTGATGCTCTCCCAAATTTTGCAAACCTGGAACAGCGGCGATGTGCGTGGAGCAACCTTTGGGCTACAGTCCTTCAATTGGCCATTAATTTCCTTGAAATGTCTTTCCAAAGAACATCTTCCTACAAGGTGTTTGCACGATTTTAATGGTCTTTGGTGGAATATGATATAATCGCGGATGTGTGCAATTGTCTCATCGGTCAAGACATTGGGGTAGTAACCTTTTTGACACGACATTATTGCATCGAATTCCTCCATATATGCAATACGTGGATATATGCGCTCCTTGCAACGGAAAGCAGGGTCTGACTTTAATCCATTGTAAAGGAACTGTCCGATGGTTAGTCCCTGCTCGTTGATTTCTTTGTGCCTTTCCAAAACCTGTGATACGTATGCACCCTGTTTCTTGTCGCCGTAATCGGCTTTTACTGTGCGGTAGCCACGTTTCTGATTGATGTGGCAAAGTACACGTCCAAGTTCCAATAGTGTTATTTGTCCGTGAACTGCTTTTGCACGTAGTCCCCACAAATCAAGTTTGTTGAATTTTTGTGTCTCGCCATTATACATGCCCAATTGAGCCAGCTTCTCCAATAACAGAGCCCTGCGTAATTGGTAGCGGTCATAGCCCTTGCGCTGTGTTCTGCTTTTTGTCCTGTCTGCATTTTTTGTCAATGCCTGGCCTTTTGAGAATTGTGTGCTTTCATCTGTGCTCAACGGAATGATGCGGCTGCCAATAGCCACAATCTTATCTTTGTCGGGGATGTTCTCTCCCGATATAACCTCTTTGCTGTGTTCCTCGATGATTGCCCAACCGATACTTGATGAGCCCAAGTCCAAACCTAAAACTCGTTTCATATACGAACAAATTTAAAAGAATTAAAAAGAATATCACAAATCTAAACAATAATTTGGATAATTGCGAATAGTTCAATACATTTGTCATACAAATTTAAAAGCAAATCACAATAAGGATTATTCCGTTGTGAAAACATTCAAGGTGGAGCGCAAGCTTCGCCTTTTTTGTGCAGTAATGTATTGATATATAAAATCAATCCCTCTACGATTTGTAAAGGGATTGATTGATTTGGACATCAAGGCTTTCTCTTACTTTGCCTCTTTTTCTATTTCGTCTTCAACGAGGTGGATTTTTTCGAGGATTACCTGGGCATCCTGTTTCAGTTTCTCTACCTTCTGGCGCATTACGTCGACAAGGCTGGCGCCTTTCTTGTTCGATACGCTAAGGAAGCCTATGTTGTTCTCGTAGGTTGCAATCTCGTTCTTCATGGCCTCGTACTGGCGTATGAGGTGGTCGCGCTCGCGCTGCAGGCTGTTGCCGCCTTTGCCCATGTTGTTGCGGAAGTTGGCAAGCTTGCGCTCGTTGGCGCTGGTGTGGAGCTTGTCATAGATTGCATTGGTGGCCTCGCGGTACTCCTTGTAGAGCTTGTCTTTCTCCTTGAAGGGTACAAAGCCTATGCTGTTCCACTCCTGGGCAAGTGCCTGCAGCTGCTTGGTCTGCTCGCCGGCGGGCAGGGTGGTGTCTATTGCCTTTATCTTCTCGATGACTGCACGCTTGAGCTTGAGGTTCTCCTGTTCAACGCTGCGCTGTGACGATGTGGCTGCGTTGCGGCGCTCGAAGAAGTAGTCACAGGCTGTGACAAAGCGCTTCCACAATGCCTCGGAGTATTTCTGTGCCACAGCACCTGTCTCCTTCCACTCTTTCTGCAGCTTGGTGAGCTTGTCGGCTGTTGCTTTCCAGTCCTCGCTCTCCTTTAGTGCCTCGGCCTGCTCGCAAAGGGCTTTCTTGTGCTCGAGGTTCTTGGCGAGTGTGCTCTTTGCCTCTTTGAAGAACTCGCTCTTCTGTACAAAGAAGTGGTCGCACGCTGCGCGGAAACGCTCGAATATCTTTATGTTCATCTTCTGTGGTGCAAAGCCAATCTCCTTCCATGCTGCCTGCAGGTCAAGAATCTGCTGTGTGGCGTTGTTCCATGCCTGGTATGTGGTGAGGGCGGCAAAGTCCATCTGCTCAATCTGCTCGCAGATGGCGGTCTTCTTGTCAAGGTTCTCCTGTTCCTTCGCTTTCTTTGCCTCGAAGTGTTCCTGGTGACGGCGGTTCACAATTGTTGATGCTTCCTTGAAGCGTGTCCACACCTCCTCGCGCAAGTCTGGCGCTACGGGGCCTGTCTCGCGGAACTCGTTGTGCAGCTGCTGCAACTGGCGGAAGGCTGCTATCACATCCTCCTCCTGGGCCAGTGCCTCGGCCTGTGTGCATAGCATGGTCTTTGTCTCGAGGTTCTTCTTGAAATCGTATTCGCGGAACTCATGGTTTATCTTCAGTACGTCATAGAACTGCTCGCCAAGCAGCTGGTACTGTTTCCACAGTGCTGCAACCTGGCTCTGTGGTACGTTCTTTATCTCTTTCCAGGCTGCCTGCAGTGCGCGGAACTCGTTGACCTCGGGGGTGCCCTGTGCCGCTTTCTCCACGAGTGCCTGCAGCTGCTCAAGCAGTTGCTGCTTCTTCTCGTAGTTCTCCTGCATCTCCTTTTCCTGTGCTGCCAACCAGGCGTTGCGCTTTGCCTTTATGATGCTGAGGCTCTGCTTGAATGGCTCCTCAAGCTCGTCGGGCTGTGGAATGAAGAGTGCCTCTTCGCCACCCTCGGCAACGTGTGCCTTTAGTGCTGCCTCTATCTCGGCTGTGCGCATGCGGTAGAACTGCACCTTGAGTGCCTCGGTCTCAGCCTTGCTGTTGAGCGCATCGTCGCTCTCGGCAATGGCCTGCAGGCGCTCGATGATTTCCTGACGGCTTGCGGGTTTTGCTACTTCTGTTTCACTTGTTGCATCTTCTGTTGGCACTTGTGGAGTCTCCCCGTTGATGCTGTTCTGCTCTGTAAACTCAGTCGTAGCGGCATTGACAGCCTCATCAGGAGTACTCGCAATGTTCAGCTCCTGTGGCTGTACATTCGATTTGATACTTTCGCTCATTCTTTTATGGTTTTTGGTTTATAAAAACAACGCAAAAAACAAAATGGTCCTTCATTTTGCAACGAAGAACCCATTTGTCTCTTTGCACTTTCTGCAAATATAATGTTATTTTTAGGAAACTGTTTATAATTCTGCCAAAAAATGCGTTTTTGTTGAAAATGTATCGGCGATATAAAAAACAGACAGCTACTGTTGCGCTGTCTGTTCATGTATGAAATGTCTGTTTTTACTTCATTTTCACATCTACCATGTAGGGGAAGGCGTAGCTGCGGTCATTGCGCAGGTTGAGGCTACGGTGCAGTGCCGCAATTGTGCGGCGCGGTTTTATGCGTGCTATCTTCTTGCCCTTGTAGCGCACGGTCACCTTCTTGTCGAGGTTTACAAGGCGGTCGTTGAGGTAGATGGTGAGTTTTGAGTAGTCGCACTGCTCGATGTTTATGACGTTGTCCTCGATGTTTGCAATGACGGTCTTGCCCTGCTGCACCTCGTCGGCAGGGGCTGTGAGCCAGTAGAAGTGCTCGCGCGTGACAAGTTCCTGGCGCCACACTATCTGCTTGGGGTAGGGCGCGCGGCGGTATTGTGCCATCCAGCCTATCGCTGCGGTGTCCACACGGTCCATCCAGTGCCCTTTATCCTTGATTATGTTGTTGCTGTGTATGTATTTGCCTGGATGTGCGGCTGCAAGCGAGTCCATCACCTGTGCCTTCTCTTTTGCAAGTATGTTGCGGTCATAGTAGTGGTCGTGCTCGCCCATCCAAATCATATATGGGGTGTTCATCAGGTTCACCTGTGATGACTCGCCGGGGTGGCCTGCCATCATTGATGCGGCAGCCCATTTGTCGGCCATACGTGGTGCCACGCGCCAAACGCCGTCGCCACCGGCCGAGTAGCCGAGCAGGTATACTTTGTTGGGGTTCACGCCCTCAAAGACAACGCAGGCTCTGATGACATCCTCCAGCAGTTCGTCGAGCCCCTTGCGGTGCCAAAGATCCGATGTGTTCCACGGTGCGCGCGGTGCAACGTACACGCCCTCGGTCGGCTCGTAGAGGTATATCTGGTTCATCCACTGCTCGTCATTTACCTCCTTGGGGCAGTTGCCGCCGCCATGCATGGAGATGTAGAGGCTGCGGCCGTCCTTCGGCGTCATGCCGAATACGCGGCAGGCGCAGGCGAGCTTGATGGAGTCGTTGGCTATGGTGAGCCTTTCCCACTGGCGGCCAAGCTCCTTGGCGCTCTTCTTCAGCCATATCGAGTCGATGATGAATGCCGCCTCGTCACAGTCGGCCTTGCTCAGTTTGCTGTTGGCGAATTTCTGTTGTGTGAGTTCGCCCTTGGGTTCTGCAAGCCACTCCTTGAACTCCTGAATCTGGGCGGTTGAACTGCTTGGGGCAAAAAACAACAATGCCGCAACGGCGGCTATCGTTTTGAGAATGTTTTTTCTTTTCATTTTGGTCATGACATTATTTGTGTCAGCGCCATGGATATTATCATGTAGAAAGTCATGCCGCTGAGGTCGTTGATAATCTGTATGAATGGTCCCGTGGCAACAGCCGGGTTTATGTCTATCCTCTCGAGCACCATGGGGATGAGTGTTCCGAATCCCGATGCAAAGAGCACAACCACAAATAGGCTGAGCGGCACGGCGAGGGTGACGATATCCACGGCGCCATATACAAAGAAATTGTATACATATACCATCAGTGACAGTATGGTGGCGTTGATTATTGCCACAACCATCTCCTTGAGTATATGCTTGAATATATGGTTGGAGTTGAGCGAGTTGTTGGCAAGTCCCTGAACGGCAATGGCCGATGACTGCGTGCCCACGTTACCTCCCATACCTGCAAGCAGGGGGATGAAAAGCGCCATCTCGGGGTGGCTGCCAAGGGTGGTGGTGAAGCAGTTGAGCAGCAGCGAGGAGCCGATACCTCCAAGCATGCCGATGATGAGCCATGGCAGGCGTGCCTTGGTCTGCAGGAAGACACTGTCACCGGTTTCCACATCCTGGGTAAGACCGGCGGTGAGCTGCTGGTCGTGCTCGGTCTGCTCGCGCACCTCGTCCATGATGTCGTCGACGGTAATCTGTCCCACAAGGCGGTTTATCTTGTCGACAACGGGTATGGCCACAAGGTTATACTTCTCGATGAGCATTGTCACCTCGTCGATGGGGGTGTCCACGTCCACGCTGATGACGTTGGTCTCCATTACGTGCTTCACCTTTGATACCGACGGGCTGGTAATCATCTTCTTGAGCGGGAAAAGGCCGCACAGGCGTTCGTCGTCATCGACAACGTAGATGTAGTATATGTCGTCGAGTTCCTCGGCCTGCTGGCGCATCTCCTTGAGGCACTCGGGCATACTCCAGTTGCCGTTCACCACAACCATCTCGGTACTCATGAGACCACCGGCCGTGTCCTCGTCATATTGCAAGAGGTCTACGATGTCGCCGGCAAGCTCAATGTCCTGAAGGTTCGAGAGCACCTCTTCCTGTTTCTCCTCGTCCATGTCGCGGATAATCTCCACGGCATCGTCGGTGTCCATGTAGTTGACGAACCGCTTTGCAATGGCCTCGGAGGGAAGTTCCTCGAGAAGCTCGTTACGCAGGTCTTCGTCCATCTCAATGAGGGCATCGGCAGCAGTCTCGTTGTCAATCTGCCGGTAGAGGAAACGTGCCTGCTCAGTGGTGAGCTCAAGGCAAATCTCAGCAATGTCGGCAGGGTGCAGTCTTGCTACGGTGTCCTGCAACATCACGGAGTCCTTCTTCTCTATAAGCTCCTTTATATGGTTGATGAATTCCTGTGTCATAAATCTCTGCTTTTATGCCAAATCGCGTTCAACTTTGTTTGTGAGGTCAATGAAGTCCTCAATCGACAGCTGTTCGGGGCGCTTGTCGAGTATGGGGTCGCCAAGGAGCGGCGACTCCTTGCCCACAATCTGCTGTATGGAGTTGCGCAACTTCTTGCGCCTTTGGTTGAAGGTTCCTTTCACAATCTTGCGGAAAAGCTCCTCGTCGCACTCCAATGAGGTGCGGCTGTTGCGCTTCATGAGAACCACGGCACTCTTCACTTTGGGCGGTGGCGAGAAGACGTTCTCGTCGACGGTGAAAAGGTATTCCACGTCATACCACAGCTGTATGAAGATGCTCAGTATTCCGTAGGCCTTTGTACCGGGCTTTGCGGCAAGGCGTTCGCCCAC
The DNA here is from genome assembly GCA_045636545.1 of Bacteroidaceae bacterium. GTDB lineage: Bacteria > Bacteroidota > Bacteroidia > Bacteroidales > Bacteroidaceae > HGM04593. The sequence goes on along the minus strand of JAZTXR010000028.1, from coordinate 41,180 downwards.
CTCTTTCTGTATCATTCCGCTGCAGTAGGGGATGAACTCCTTGTAGTCGAGCATCTTGAAGAATATCTGGCTCGATATGTTATAAGGATAATTGCCTATGAGCATGAATTGTTCGCCTGCAAAGAGACGGTCGAGGTGCATCTTGAGGAAATCGTCGGGGATGGTGTTCTCCTCCTGCAGCTGGGGCAGGTTGTTGCAGAGGTAGGTCACCGACTCCTCGTCAATCTCAACCACCTTCAGCGGGTGCTGCTTCTCGAGCAGGAAACGGGTGAGGACACCCATTCCCGGGCCCACCTCCAGAATGGGGATGCCGGGGCATACATCGACGGTGTCTGCAATTCTGCCTGCGATGGACAGGTCGATGAGAAAATGTTGTCCTAATCTTTTCTTTGCCGTTACTTCCTTCATGGATGGTTGCTTTTTTTTATTTAATTATGCTTAAAAAAGCGGTTTTTCTTTATTAATTGATTATCTTTGCAGTAACAGCGAACACAGCCAGCACTCGCTGTGAAAAACATCCAGGCAAGCTTGATGTTTCTCGCTCGTTTGTTGCTGTCTTTGCGCTAACCGCAAAAATATGTGGCTACGGCGGCTCTGCCGGGCTCATTTGTTGCCTGTGCCAATGTTGCAAAGGTAACGAAAACTATTAAAAATGTTTCTAAAGTTGTGAAAAAGATTTTAAATTATACGATAAAAACCGTATTCCCTCTTCTGTTGGGTGCTCTCATCCTGTGGATGGTGTACAATGATTTTGATTTTTCGCTGCTTTGGAACGGTCTCAAGGAGATGAACCTATGGTGGTTCGCCGTCACGGTGTTCTTTGGTATAATGAGCCACGTCATCAGGGGCTGTCGCTGGAGGCTGACACTTGCTCCTTTGGGCTACAATCCGTCGGCTGCCACCTGTGTCGATTCGGTCTATGTGGCATACGCCGCCAACCTTGTGCTGCCGCGTGTGGGCGAGGTGTCGCGCTGCGTGATACTTGAGAGGCACGAGCATGTGCCCTTTGCCCATGCTCTCGGAACGCTGGTGATGGAGAGGATGATTGACACGCTGATGGTGCTGCTTATAACCCTTGCGGCTGTGGCTGTGCAGTGGCCGGTGTTCCTTGAGTTCATTGGCGAGGCGGGTGTCCAACTGCCGGGTGGTGCGCTGTTCTCGACACCGCGCGGGTGGGTGATTGCCTTGCTGTCGCTCCTTGCCATTGGCGTGCTGATGTTCTTCCTGATGCGCAAGCTCTCCTTGTGGCAAAAGATAAAGTCCTTTGCGGGGCGTTTTGTTGAGGGGCTTCTTTCATTGAGAAAAATGAAGAACGGCTGGCTCTTCGTGGTGGAGACGGTGGGTATATGGTTCTGTTACTTCATGCAGTTCTATCTCTCGTTCTTCTGCTTCGGGTTCAGCAGCGGGCTGTCGCTTGCGGCTGCGCTGTTGCTCTTTGTGGGTGGCAGCATTGCGGTGGTGGTGCCCACACCTAACGGGGCTGGGCCGTGGCATTTTGTCATAATAAGCATTATGGTGCTTTATGGCGTTTCCACAACCGATGCGCAGGTTTTTGCGTTGATAGTGCATAGCACACAGACACTGCTTGTGGCCGCTTTGGGACTTTATGGCATTGCAGCCTTGCAGCTGAGGGGCTTGAAAAGAAAAAAGTGAACTAAAAATATTAATGATTAACATTTTGAATTATGGCAATTACAATTAAGGATCTTCAGCCACGTGAAGTGTGGAAGCACTTCGAGGCGTTGACACAGGTTCCCCGTCCATCGGGACACCTTGAGAAAATTCAGAAATATCTGCTCGACTTCGGCAAGAGCATCAATGTTGAGACATGGCAGGACGAGGCGGGCAACATCATCATGCGCAAGCCTGCCACTCCGGGGCTCGAGAACCGCAAGGGTATAATCCTCCAGGCGCACATGGATATGGTGCCACAGAAGACACCCGACAGCAAGCACGATTTTGAGAACGACCCTATCACTACTGTAGTAAAGGGTGACTGGCTCTATGCCGACAACACCACACTGGGTGCCGACAACGGTCTTGGCGTGGCTGCCATCATGGCAATCATGGAGGATGCATCGTTGCAGCACGGTCCGCTGGAGGCTCTCATTACAGCCGATGAGGAGACCGGCATGTATGGTGCTTTCGGTCTCAAGGGCGGTGAGCTTGAGGGTGAGCTGCTGTTGAACCTCGACTCTGAGGAGGAGGGTGTCCTCTACATCGGTTGTGCCGGTGGTCTTGACATCTCAGCTTCAATGGAGTTTATGGAGGAGGAGAGCGATGATGCCGATGTTGCGGTGCGCGTTCAGCTCAAGGGCTTGCGTGGCGGTCACTCGGGTCTTGAAATCAATGCTGGCCGTGGCAATGCCAACAAACTGATGGCACGTTTCGTGCGCGAGGCTATGGACGAACTTGCCGTTGTGCTTGCAAGCTGGAATGGAGGCAATATGCGCAATGCCATCCCCGCAAGCTGCGAGGTTGTGCTCACATTGCCCGAGGAGGCCATTGATGAGCTCAAGGAGATTGCTGCAAAATATGAGGCTCTCTACAACAGCGAGTATGCTACAATTGAGGAGGGTATCACCCTCACTGTGAGCGAGACCGAGATGCCCGAGACTGTTGTTCCACAGGAGATTCAGGACAACCTTGTCGATGTAATCCTTGCTTGCCATGACGGTGTGTTGCGCTTCATCCCGACAATCCCCGATACCGTTGAGACATCGAGCAACCTCTCTATCGTGAAGATTGGTGAGGGCAAGGCCGAGGTGAACATCCTTGCACGCAGCTCTTGCGATACAATGAAGGAGTTCCTTGCCCTGCAGCTCTCAAGCTGCTTTGCAATGGCAGGCATGAAGGTAGAGCTGAGCGGCGGTTACAGCGGCTGGCAGCCAAACGTGAACTCTCCATTGCTTGCGGCGCTGAAGAACGCTTACAACGATATGTTCGGCAAGATGCCCGACGTGCGTGTAATACACGCCGGCCTTGAGTGCGGTATCATCTCTACCAACTATCCCAAGATGGATATGGTGTCGTTCGGTCCCACATTGATGTCTCCACACTCACCCACAGAGCGTGTGGAGATTCCTACGGTGGAGAAATTCTACTCACTTGTGAAGGCGCTTGTAGTGAACGGCGTGCTTTGATGTACTTCAATTATATTATAAATAAGGTTCCCGAGACTTCTTGGGAACCTTATTTGCGTTGTATGTGTCATTGTTTCAATTTTTTTTCGCAATTGGTGAAAAAAAGTGGTAAAAAAAGTTTTTTTTATAAAAAAAATGATAAATTTGCGGCCATGTGATTGGACAATCTAATCATGCTACTTATTAACCTAAATCATATAATTATGAAAAAGACATTTAAATTCACAGCGTTGTTGCTTGCTGCAACTATCATGTTCTCATCATGTATGGGTTCTTTCCAGTTGACAAACAAAATGTACAACATCAACAAGAATATCGGTAACAAGTGGGTCAACGAACTCGTGTTCCTGGTTTGTTGCATACTTCCTGTATATGACATCACTCTCTTTGTCGATGGTATTGTATTGAACACTATCGAGTTCTGGTCTGGAAAGAAAGCTTTGGCAAATGCCGGCGAGAAGAAGGTCGTGAAGAACAACGAGGGCAAGAATGTTGAGATTACTGCAATGGAGAACGGTTACAATTTGACAGACGGTGTATCTTCAATGAATCTTGTATTTGACGAGGAGACACAGATCTGGAGTGCAGAGTACAATAACCAGACAACACAGCTCATGAAGTTTGTTGACGAGAACAATGCTCAGCTCTTCCTGTTGAACGGTGATGTAATGGACGTTACTTTGGATGCACAGGGTGTTGAGATGGCTCGTATGTATATGGACAACAGTTTCGCATTGTACAGATAATATCTGACATCCATATTATGATAACCGGAGCCGCCTTTTTGGGCGGCTCTGTTGTTTTTACCCGCCTTATTTGCTATCTTCGCGGGTGAAGAAAACTTTTTTTTATGGAGCATCCCGAAAACAGTGAGGCCTATAAGGGGCTGAAAGTGAATGATGGTGTGGAGGCTATGGGGCCGGTGAATCCCTACCTCTCTACAATGCGGCGCAAGAAGGCGGTGCAGTTGGGTGTCGATGATTATGTCAGCGGTATTCTGCGTGGCGATGTCACGGTGCTCAGCCGCGCAGTTACGCTGCTTGAGAGTATGCTGCCCGAGCACCAGGCTATGGCGCAGGAGGTGGTGGAGAGGTGTCTTCCTTACTCGGGGCGCTCTTTGCGCCTTGGAATAACAGGTGTGCCCGGTGCAGGAAAGAGCACTTCGATAGATGCCTTTGGAATGTATCTTCTTTCAAAGAGTGATGGAAAATTGGCCGTGCTTGCGGTCGACCCAAGCAGTGAGCGCAGCAAGGGCAGTATTCTGGGCGACAAGACAAGGATGGAGCGCCTTGCGGCGCACCCGCGTGCCTTTATCCGCCCCAGTGCATCGGCGGGTTCGTTGGGTGGCGTGGCGCGCAAGACACGCGAGACAATCATACTGTGCGAGGCGGCAGGGTATGACAATATATTTGTGGAGACTGTTGGTGTGGGGCAGAGCGAGACGGCGGTCTATTCGATGGTCGACTTCTTCCTGCTCATACAGATAGCAGGTGCGGGCGATGAACTGCAGGGGATAAAGCGTGGTATAATGGAGATGGCCGACGGTATTGTGATAAACAAGGCCGACGGTGAGAATGCCGAGGAGGCACGTCGTGCCGCAGTGCACTACAGGAATGCCCTGCAGCTGTTCCCTATGCCTGCCAGCGGACGTCGCCCCAATGTGCAGACCTATTCGGGGTTCTTTGATATTGACATCGACAAGGTGTGGGCGATGGTCGAGGAGTATGTGGAGCACGTGAAATTGACAGGCTATTTTGAGGAACGTCGCCGATACCAGCAGCGATACTGGATGTACGAGGCTATTGACGAGCAGTTGAAGGCGAGGTTCTACAATGCACCGGGGATGGCTGATATCCTCTCGCGCTATGAGCAGCTGCTTATGCAAGGCGGGGTGACCTCTTTCGCTGCGGCCGGCAGGGTGCTTGACTACTTTAATGAACTGGAGAATGGGAATAGAGGATAAGAGGGCTTTGCGGCGTGCAGTGCGTGCAAGGCTTGAACTGATTGATGCCGTGGAGGCACGGACTCGTTCGATGGCTATATGCAAAGAACTGGAGAAGCATATTGCTTTGGGTGGAGCTACTGTAGTAGCGCTCTTTTCACCGCTTGCCGATGAACCACAGATATGGCCTGTGGTGGAGCGGCTGGCGCAGAAACTGTCGGTGGTGTTGCCACGTGTCGAAGGTGATGTGATGAACTTCTATTGCTATGCCAGGAATGGGATGGCTGTAGGCGCGTTCGGGATAAACGAACCGCAGCAGGGAGTGCCTTTGCAGCCTGATGAGATTGATGCCATAGTTGTGCCGGGTGTGGCCTTTACCGCAGACGGGGTACGTATGGGGCGCGGAAAGGGCTTCTATGACAGGTATCTCTCGCAAAAAGGCTTTGCCGCGTTGAAGATAGGTGTCTGTTACAGGGAACAGCTTGTTGATGATATTCCGGCCGAACCGCATGATGTGGCGATGGATGTGGTCATATACAAATGATGGAGAACTTTCAAAGGTTCTCCATCATTTGTATATGACATGTAGTGAGGTTTAAGAAGCAAGAATCTCCTGTGCGCGTACTGTATCCTTGTCAAGGGGTTTGTCGTCCTTGATGGCCTTTGTGAACGGAATGTAGACAATCTCGTTGTTCCTGAGACCTACCATCACGTTGCGCTGACCCTCGAGCAGGGCATCGATTGCTGCCACGCCCAGACGGCTTGCAAGGATGCGGTCGTTGGCTGTGGGGCTGCCACCGCGCTGCAGATAGCCGAGGATGGATACACGCACGTCAAGTTCGGGGAAGCGCTGGCGCATGCCCTCGGCAACATCCATGATGTTGTAGTCCTTTTCGCGGCCTTCGGCAAAGAGTACGATGCTACTGCTCTTTGTGCGGCGCAGACCGTTGGCGATGAACTGGTTGATTTTCTCGAACTCGGGGTCAATCTCGGGCAACACGCACGCCTCGGCACCTGTTGCAATTGTACCGTTGAGTGCAAGGAAGCCTGCATCGCGACCCATAACCTCTACAATGAAGAGGCGCTCGTGTGACGATGCCGTGTCGCGTATCTTGTCGACACACTCCATGATGGTGTTGAGCGCGGTATCATAACCTATGGTGGTGTCTGTGCCATAAAGGTCGTTGTCAATTGTGCCAGGCAGTGCGATGCAGGGGATGTCGAACTCGCGTGCAAGGTTGTATGCACCGGTGATTGAACCGTCGCCGCCAATAACGACAAGGGCGTTGATTCCCTCTTTCTGCAGTGTCTCGTATGCTTTTGCGCGACCCTCCTCGGTCTTGAACTCGTCGCAACGGCTGGTCTTGAGGATTGTACCGCCGCGCTGTATGATGTTACTCACGTTCTCGGTCTTGAACTCCTTGATTTCGCCGGTTATCAGTCCTTTGTAGCCACGGTAGATAGCTTTAACCTTGATACCGTGATAGATACAGGCGCGTGTGACGGCGCGGATAGCTGCATTCATACCGGGTGCGTCACCTCCCGATGTCAAAATGCCGACGCATTGGATTTTGTTTCTCATATCATTATAGGTTGTTATAGTTGATTATTGCCTGTTTGCAGTTCTCCATAAGCCATTTTGGGGTGGAGGTGGCGCCGCATATACCAATTGATTCCACTCCTTTTGTCAGTGCCAGATCAAGGTCTTCAGGGCCTTCTATCTGGTGCGAGTTAGGGTTCATCTTCCTGCACTCGTCAAAGAGTATGCGCCCGTTGGAGCTCTTCTTGCCGCAGACGAAGAAAATGAGCTCATGCGATTTGGCGAACTCGCCTATGCCGTTGAGGCGGTTGGCTACCTGGCCGCACACGGTGTTGAACGATTCGCACTGCTTCTCTTCGTTGACATGTGCCTTTATCTCGCGTACTATCTGCCTGTAACCCTCGAGCGACTTTGTCGTCTGTGAATAGATGTAGGTGTCCTTGTCCTTTGCTATCTCTTCAATCTGTGAACTCTTTTCAATGACGGTGGCTGTGCCGTGTGTCTGTCCCACGAGTCCAAGCACCTCGGCGTGTCCGGCCTGTCCGTAGATTATGATCTGGCTGTTCTGGGCTGTAGTCTCCAGCCACTTCTTCTTGATGCGTTGCTGCAGTTTGAGTACCACGGGGCAGGTGGCATCGATAATCTCAAGGTTGTTCCTGCGGGCAGTCTCGTAGGTCGCAGGTGGCTCGCCATGCGCCCTCAGAAGGACTTTTGCGTTGTGCAGGCGGGCGAACTCCTCGTGGTTGATTGTGATGAGCCCGAGCCTTTTGAGCCTGTCGCACTCTATGCTGTTGTGTACAATGTCGCCAAGGCAATAGAGCTTTTCACCCTTTTGCAACTCCTCTTCAGCTTTTTTAATGGCAGTCGTTACACCGAAGCAGAATCCTGAATTCTCGTCAATTTCTATCTTGAGCATTACTTTGTTATTTCGTTGAATTTGTCAATCAGCCACTCCATCTGCTCCTCGCGTGTGAGGTTGCTGTTGTCGAGCAGCAGGGCATCGTCGGCCTGTTTCAGCGGGCTTACTTCCCTGGTCTGGTCTATGTGGTCGCGTTGCAGCACGTTGTCAAGTATCTCCTGAAAGTCGGGATTGTCGCCGCGTGCTGTGAGTTCGTCATAACGGCGCTTTGCCCGTACCTCGGCCGATGCAGTCACAAAGACCTTCATCTCGGCATCGGGGAACACCGTGGTACCTATGTCGCGACCGTCCATGACAATGCCTTTCTCTTCTCCCATTGCGCGTTGTTGTCCAATCATTTCGCTGCGCACGAAGTCAAGTGCCGCAATCTGGCTCACGACCTGTGATACCTCCAACGAGCGTATCTCGTGCTCTACATTCACTCCATTAAGGAGTGTCAGTGAGTTCTTTGTCTCGGGGTCGGCCTCAAATGTTATGCGTATGTCGCTCATCCTGCTGCGCAGGGTGTCGGTGTCTATCCTACCGTTGTCGATGAGGCCGTTCTGCATGCAGTAGAGCGCTACAGCACGGTACATTGCGCCGCTGTCAAAGTAGAGATAACCGACATTGCGTGCAAGTGCCTTTGCCATTGTGCTTTTTCCGCACGAGGAGAAACCGTCTATTGCTATTATAATCTTCTTCATTATATAATATATCCTGTTTTAAAGTGAGTATGCGATGTTGAAGTGTAGTGATGAGGAAGAGATGTGCAGCTTGCTGTATGAGGCACTGAACTTAAACTTGTCCAAGTGTAGTCCCGCTCCAAGGCTGAAACCCTCCATGCCCTTGCCGGTGGATAGCTCCCGTCCCAATCTGTAGTTGTAGCCTACCGATGCGTAGAAATTGTTGCCCAAGAGAAGGTCTGCTCCCAGAACGATGTGTTTCAAGAGCAGTTGGCCGAAGTTGTCCTTGCTGCCGTCAGCGTTGTGGAAATGGGCGTTTTTCCAACGGTGCAGGTCGGTGAGTGTTGCCGACAGCATGATGGGGGCATGCGCAAGGCGCTTTGTGAAGCCCAACTGTATGTCAAAAGGCATGGTTTCGTGTTTCTCCTCAAAGGTCATCACCTGTCCGCCAAGGTTCTTGAATGTCAGTGATGCCGAGAAATCCGATTCCGGGTTGTAGTAGTTCAATCCCAGGTCAACTCCTATGGCAAACGATTTTAGACTCTCGTATTGCGAATAGATGAACTTGGTTGACACACCGCCGCTCCAGCGTTCGCTCAGCAGGAAACTGTAGATGAAATCCATTTCCATATCCATTGCGCGGAATGTCCCGGTGAATATGTTGTCGGGGGTGTAGCCGTCGAACTTGCCATAATCGATGTATCGTGCGGCAACTGCGCCCGCTGAGCGTTGTCCGAATGTCTTGTTGAATGCGGCACCGGCCACTTTGCAACCGCTCATATATGTCATGAATGAGAGGTCGAGTGTCTTGTCTGTCGTGTTTATCAGCAGTGCCGGGTTGTGCATGGAGAGCGAGAGGTCATCATCGATTGTAGAGATGTTGCTCCCTCCCAACGCAGCAGCGTGTGACGAGTAGGGGAGCTTTAGAAAACTGAATGCACTCTCTCCGCCTTGAGCCATCAAAGCCAGGGGGCAGAGGAGTAGAAGCAGAAAAAATAGTCTTTTAGTTCCCACGTTGTCGTTTTTTTTTATGTTTTGCCACCGCATTGCGGTATTTGTTTGCGAAGATAATGCTTTTTTTTATCTTTTCAATTTGCGGTTTCATAAAATACCTTTTATTGTTTAAATATTATTATGTGTGTTTGATAATAGTGTGCCGCTATTGGAAAAATGTACTAAAAATAAAAAAAAGATGAAATAAAGAGTGCGTATTGAAAAATATTGTTTATTTTTGTCGGTTAGAAAGTGTAACCTTGCAAAATATATACAAATACGATAATGGACAAAGGAAAAAAACAGAATTTTACCGGTGCTGAATTGCTCGAGGTAAAGAAGAGCCGTAAGGCTGATTTGGAGCAGAATCGTTCGACATGGCTGTTGATTGGCTTTGTGTTCGCTCTCGTTTCGTTGTTTGCTGGTCTTGAGCTTACAGAGTTCCAGGACAAAGAGGAACAGCCGGCTCCAAAAAGCAAGTCAAAGGAAGATATCATTGTAGTGGTTGAAGAGATTCCGCCATTGGTTATTGAGAAGAAGGTTATTCCTCCACCACCACAGGCTAAGAAGATTGTCGATGTCATCAAGGTCGTTGAGGACGAGGTTGAAATCGATGAGCAGGAGCTTGTATCGGTTCAGGATATGAGCGAGTATGCCGATGTCGAGGAGACAGATTTCGTATATGTCGAGGAGGAAGTTGAAGAGGAGCAGATATTTGACGTAGTTGAGGAACAGCCTGAGTTTCCCGGTGGTATGAAGGCGCTGATGAAGTATTTTGCCGATAATATCAAATATCCACGTGTGTCACGTGACAACAACTCACAGGGTAAGACTTTCGTCAAGTTTACAGTGAACACCGACGGTTCTATCCAGGATACCGAGGTTATCCGTTCATCGGGTGACATCTATCTTGACAAGGAGGCTATCCGAGTTATTGAGGCGATGCCGAAGTGGAAGCCCGGTCGTCAGTTGGGTAAGGCTGTGCGTGTGAAATTTGTGTTGCCGGTTAACTTCCGTCTGCAGTAAATTTTGATAACAATATAAAAAAGAGGCTGCATCAGCAGCCTCTTTTTTTAATAAAAGACAAACGATATGTATAGTTGGGAAGAACTTAGGGATATAGTAAATGAGTTTATAGACAAGCTTGAGTTTGAACGCGAACCGCGTGAATTGTATGCTCCTGTACGTTATACTTTGGAGCAGAGTGGCAAACGTGTGCGCCCGGTGCTGTTCCTGTTGGCCTATAATATGTATAAGGAGTGCGTACGCGAGGCTCTCTACCCCGCAGTGGCTGTGGAGACATACCACAACTACACTCTCATTCACGATGATGTCATGGACAGGGCTGTAATCCGTCGTGGCAAGCCTACGGTGTGTGCAAAGTGGGGCGACACGGCAGCAATCCTTTCGGGTGACATAATGCTTGTCCTTGCATACGAATTTCTGGCACATGTGCCGGCTGAGAGGTTGCCGGCAATGCTCGCTCTCTTCACCGAGACTGCAAAGGAGATAGGTGACGGACAGCAGTATGACCTTGACTTTGAGAAACGCGATGATGTGGCCGAGGCGGAGTATATGGAGATGATTCGCCTGAAGACATCGGTGCTTCTTGCTGCATCGCTCAAATTGGGCGGCATACTTGCCGGTGCAAGTGAGAGTGACCTTGAGAATCTGTACAGGTATGGCGAGACCATTGGTCTTGCATTCCAGTTGCAGGATGATTTGCTCGATGTCTATGCCGACGAAAAACTGTTCGGCAAGAAGATTGGTGGCGACATCTGCTGCAACAAGAAGACTTTCCTTCTTATTACAGCCATGAACCTTGCTTCACCTGCCCAGCTTGCGCAGATGAAGGAGTGGATGGAGAAAGAGAATTTTGATGCGCAGGAGAAGATTGCATGGTTCACGGCCATGTATAATGAGCTTGGCGTGAAGGAGGTGTGCGAAAAGCGAATCCGCGAACTCTTTGCAAAGTGCGATGCGTATATCGATGCAATCTCCGTTGCCGATGAGAAGAAGGCTGCGCTGAAGGATTTTGCAAATATGATATTGAACCGCAATCTTTAATCTACATATACAAGGGACTGATGCCTTATCGCCGATTACCAAAGACCGACCAGGCTCGCATTCGTGCACTGAAAGCTGCTGTAGACAGCAGTGTGAAAGGTGGTATATTCACAAATGTGCTGACCCATGACACCTACCACCGTGCGAAGGAACTGCTTGAGAGTTTTTCGCGTGAGGTTGCTGTGTACAAGCGTTGTGTTGCCGAACAGTCGTCGAAAAAGGGTAATGAGAGCTACGATGCGGCGCTCAAGAAGACGAGAATGTATGTGTCGCACTTCATTCAGGTGCTCAGTATGTGTATAGTGCGTGGCGAGGTTGCGCGTAGCAAGCGTCCCTATTATGGCCTGCCCGAGAATGAGGATACTGTCCCCAATCTCTTTTCCGAGGCTTCGGTCCTTGAGTGGGGGCAAAAGATTATTGCCGGTGAGCAGCGCCGTCAGGGTGAGGGTGGTGTGCCTATATACAACCCTACCATGGGACGTGTGTCGGTGGTCTTTGAACTGTTCAAGGAGATGTATGACAGGCATCACTTTTTGCAGACACGTACAGCCGAGGCGCTTGCGAACATATCGGATATGCGCTACGAGGTTGACGAACTTATATTCGAGATATGGGGCGAGGTTGAGAACTCTTTCGCTTCGTTGAGCGGTGATGCCCGCATAACGAGGTGCGCCGAGTATGGCGTTATTTATTATTATCGCCCTGACAGGGTAAAGAAAAAGGCTGCCGATGATTGAATTTGTTGATACGCATACACACCTTTTTACAGCCGAATTCGATGCAGACCGCCTGGCGGCCGTGCAGCGTGCCATTGATGCCGGTGTCGCTACCTTGTGTCTGCCGGCAATAAACGAGGAGTCGCTCGCGCCGCTATTGGCAATGTGCGATGCCTTTCCCGATGTGTGTCATCCCATGATTGGGCTGCACCCCACAGAACTTGGCGAGGATTACAATGCTGTGCTTGACAGAATGTATGACTTGTTGAAGAGTGACCGTCGCTTTGTGGCTATTGGCGAGGTGGGGCTTGACTTCTATTGGGACGATACAAGAAAACGTGAACAGGAGGAGGCGTTCCGCAGGCAGATTGAATGGGCTGCAGAGAGCGGCCTGCCATTGGCAATACATTCGCGCAGTGCCTTCAATGAACTGTATTCCATAATGGACGGTTATCGCGGCCGTGGCTTGCGCGGTGTGTTCCACTGCTTTTCGGGTAGTGATGACGAGGCTTGCAAACTGCTCTCGTTTGACGGGTTCTATCTGGGAATAGGTGGTGTGGTTACGTATAAGAAATCAACCCTGCCCGATGTGCTCAAACGTGTGCCGCTCGAGAGGGTGCTGCTCGAGACCGATTCGCCATATCTGGCACCTGTCCCTATGCGCGGAAAACGTAACGAAAGTTCATTTGTACCTTATGTCGCGGATTTTCTGGCCGGCATCTATGGATGCACGGTAGAGGAGGTCGCAGCTGTGACGACAGCCAACGCACGTGCTCTTTTCACGAAAATTGCAGATTTATGAAATTGGACAAGATAGATATATTTGATGCAGCAGTGAAACCTGTGGTCATTGCCGGTCCTTGCAGTGCCGAGAGTGAGGAACAGGTGCTGCAGGTGGCGACAGAGTTGCGCGAACGTGGAGTGAGCATCTTCCGTGCCGGCATCTGGAAACCGCGTACACGTCCCGGTAGTTTCGAGGGTATGGGCAAGGAGGGCTTGCCATGGCTTGCAAGAGTGAAACGCGAACTTGGAATGTGCATAACAACCGAGGTGGCTACAGCCGAGCATGTGGAGCAGGCGCTTGGTGCCGGTGTCGACATGCTTTGGGTTGGTGCACGCACAACTGCCAATCCGTTTGCAGTGCAGGAGATTGCCGATGCGTTGCGCGGATGTGACGTTCCTGTGATGGTCAAGAATCCTGTAAATCCCGATATAGAACTATGGATAGGTGCGATGGAACGCCTGAACAATGCCGGTATAACACGTCTTGGTGCAATACACCGTGGCTTTTCTTCCTATGGCGAGAAGTGTTTCCGCAACGCACCGCAATGGCAGTTGCCGCTTGAATTGCGCAGGCGTTTCCCTAATCTGCCGTTATTGTGCGACCCCAGCCATATCGCCGGTAAACGCGAACTGATACTTTCGCTCTCGCAGCAGGCCATGGACCTGAATTTTGACGGTCTGATGGTTGAGACACACTGCAATCCCTACTGCGCCTTGAGCGATGCACGTCAGCAGGTCACCCCCGATGAGCTGATGGTAATTCTTGGCAAGCTTGTACATCGTGTGGCTGCTGCCGACAATGCCTGTTTCCAGTCATACCGCGAGCATATTGATGAGATAGACCGCGAACTGATGGGGCTCCTGTCAAAGCGTATGGAGATAGCAAGGGAGATTGGCGAACTCAAACGCGAGATGGGGATGATGGTCTTCCAGCCAATGCGTTATAACGAGATAATGGAACGCTATGTCAAGTTCTGTGCCGATGGCAGGCTTGAGGTTGATGCATTGCGTGAGATATTTGAAATAATCCACTCCGAGAGCATACGCCAGCAGCTCTCTGTAATGAACGGTGACGAGGCTTGAGAAATGATGCGTTTGCTGAAAATAGTAGTGTCTGTATCTATTATTCTGCAGTTTTTTTCCTGTGTAGGTGTAAAAGAGCAGTTCCCGCCTGTTGATGGCGAGGTGGTTCCGATGCAATATTCCTCGTTGCTCTCCATTGTCGAGTGCAATGGTTACACCGTTGTAGATGTTGCCGACCCGTGGGCGGACAGGATTATGCAACGCTATGTTCTTGTCCCCTCTGCTGCTGAATTGCCGGGGAATCTGCCTGCCGGTATTCTGTTGCGCACTCCTCTTGACGATGTTATACTCTTTTCGGGCGTACATGGTGGCTTGCTTGCCGAACTTGGTGCCGGCCCGGCTGTGAAAGGAGTGTGCGATGTGCGCTACTTCTATTGTGATGCGCTTGCAACGCGCCTTGCAGACGGTGATATTGTAAATTGTGGCAGTTCGCTGAATGTAGATGCCGAGGCTGTTGCGCAGTTGTCGCCCGATGCGGTGTTTGTATTGCCATACGAAAACGGCGGCTTCGGTAAACTTGACAATCTTGGTTTTCCCCTTGTGATGTGTGCCGATTATATGGAATCCTCACCGCTTGGCTGTGCCGAGTGGATGCGTTTTTATGGTCGTCTTTTCGGGTTTGGTGTCAAGAGCGATTCGCTCTTTTCTGCAGTGTGCAGCGAGTATGAGGCATTGGGCTGTGCCGCGAAGGATGCTGGCTATCGCCCTAAACTGATGTGTGAACTGAAGAGCAGTTCGGCGTGGTATGTTCCTTGCGGTATGAGCACTATGGGACGTATGTATGCCGATGCTGGTGGCGATTACCTTTTCTCCTGGTGCGGGGGTAGCGGCTCTGTCCCGCTCTCATACGAGGTTGTGCTTGACAAGGCTGCCGATGCCGATGTGTGGTTGTTCAAATATAATTCAGATGTAGACCATACATACAGTTCCTTGTCGGCCAATTTTGCCGGATATACACATTTCAGGCCTTTTAAAGAGCAGAACATATATGCCTGCAACACGCGTTACAGGCACTTGTTCGAAGAGACATCCTTTCATCCCGAGAGGCTCTTGAAAGAACTTGTTGCCATTTTTCATCCCGGGCTATTGACTGATTATACATTACGATATTATGAGAAGATGCGTTGACAAAAGATATCCTGCATGTATATTGGCAACGCTGTTGTCGCTCTTGCTGTTTGCTGCCAATCTCTTCTTTGGCAGCATTGACATCCCTTTCAGTGAGGTGCTGTCAATAATTTCAGGTGCCGATGCCAAGCGAGATGTGTGGCGTGTGGTGGTGCTCGATACCCGCCTGCCGCAGGCATTGACTGCATTGCTGGCGGGCGCATCAATATCTGTTTCCGGTCTGCTGCTACAGACACTTTTCCGTAATCCGCTTGCAGGTCCCGAGGTTCTTGGCGTGAACAGTGGTGCAGGGTTAGGCGTGGCGCTTGTGATGCTTGTCGCGGGCGGAATGTCTGCTTTCGGCATTGGCGGCTATCTTGCACTGCTGGGCGGTGCATTTGCGGGGGCGCTCTTTGTGATAATAGTGATATTGCTGCTTGCCACATTGCTGCGGAATAATATGTTTCTGCTCATAGCCGGTGTCGCGGTCAGCTATATGACATCATCGGCAATCACTCTGCTCAACTACTTCTCCACTGCCGAGGGTGTACACTCGTACATGGTTTGGGGAATGGGCTCTTTCGGTGGCGTGACAATGCTGCAGATGCCTTTCTTCGCTTCGGTGTCGCTTGTATTGTTGATGGTGTCGCTTGCTATGGCAAAGCCGTTGAATGCCTTGCTGCTCGGTGATGCCTATGCCGTAAACCTTGGTGTTAACGTGAAGACCGTTCGTGCGGTGGCGTTGTGTGTTGCCGGCCTTCTGACAGCCGTTGTAACGGCGTTCTGCGGCCCTGTCTCTTTCATAGGTCTTGCAGTGCCGCACATTGCCCGTATTTCACTGCGCAGCAACAACCATCGTCATTTGATTCCGTCGACTATAATGCTTGGAGGTGCAGTTGCCCTGCTGTGCAATCTTGTGTGCCAATTGCCGGCTGAGAGCGGCCTATTGCCATTAGGTGCAATAACTCCATTGATAGGCGCGCCTGTGATAATCTATGTGGTAATCAGAAATAGGGGCTTGAAATAGACTTGTCGATAATTTGTAACTGATAGCCCCGAGTAAATAATTTTTAATCTTGTTTTGTATAAACTGAAAAAATAGAGTATTTTTGCAGTCGGTTTTGAATGTGTTCGGTTGTTGTTGAAGACAATGACATTCAGTGACTTCCGGAACGCTCCTTTCTCCTACACCGAGAAGGGTGTTTTTTATTATTAAATTCAACAGTATGAAGATAAAATTGAGAAGTGCCCAATGTACCGAAGGCCGCCGTATGGCAGGCGCACGCGCACTTTGGATTGCAAACGGAATGAAGCGCGAAATGTTCGGCAAACCAATCATAGCCATAGCCAACTCCTTTACACAGCTTGTCCCCGGCCACACCCATCTGCACGAGGCCGGCCAGATAGTAAAGGCCGAAATTGAAAAACTCGGTTGCTATGCTGCCGAATTCAATACAATTGCCATTGACGATGGCATTGCAATGGGACATGACGGTATGCTCTATTCGTTGCCGTCGCGCGACATCATTGCCGACAGTGTAGAGTATATGTGCAATGCCCACAAGGTAGATGCGCTGGTGTGTATCTCGAACTGCGACAAGATTACCCCAGGTATGCTAATGGCGGCCATGCGCCTCAATATCCCCACAATCTTTGTGTCGGGTGGTCCAATGGAGAAGGGTACCTGGAAGAACGAGAACCTTGACCTTGTGATTGCAATGGTGAAGGCTGCCGACAATACGGTTGGTGATGATGAACTTGCCGAGATTGAGAAACGCTCCTGTCCGGGTTGTGGCAGCTGCTCGGGAATGTTCACAGCCAATTCAATGAACTCGCTCACGGAGGCTATCGGCCTCTCATTGCCCGGTAACGGCACCATACTTGCAACACACGTAAATCGTGTGCAGTTGCTCAGGGATGCAGCAAGGCAGATTGTTGCCAATGCGATGAAATATTATGGTGAGGGCGACGAGAGTGTGCTTCCACGCAGCATAGCATCGCGCGCGGCGTTCATCAATGCAATGACACTGGATATTGCAATGGGTGGCTCCACAAATACAATCCTTCACTTGTTGGCTGTTGCGGGTGAGGCCGGTGTGGACTTTACAATGAGTGATATTGATGCCCTCAGCCGTCGTGTACCTTGTCTCTGCAAGCTTGCACCCAACAGTGCAAGATATTCAATGCAGGATTGTGGCCGTGCCGGTGGTATCATAGGTATTCTTGGCGAACTGGCAAAGGGTGGCCTGCTCGATACCACTGCAGTGCGTGTCAACGGTGCGACACTCGGCGAGGATATTGCCCGATACAGCATCACGGGCGACAGCATAGAGAGCGAGGCAAAGCGTATCTATAGTACGGCACCTGCCAATGTCTTCTGCAATACGATGGGTGCGCAGGAGTGTACATACGAGACACTTGACACCGACAGGGAGAGGGGTTGCATACGTTCACTCGAGAATGCATATACCCGTGATGGCGGTCTTGCCATCCTCTTCGGTAACATTGCAGCCAACGGTTGTGTGGTAAAGACTGCGGGAGTGGATGAAAGTATATGGAAGTTCAGCGGCAAGGCAAAGGTGTTCGACTCGCAGGAGGCTGCCGTGGAGGGAATCCTTGGTGGTGATGTGCAGGCCGGTGACGTGGTTGTCATTGTCTATGAAGGTCCAAAGGGCGGTCCAGGTATGCAGGAGATGCTCTATCCCACATCCTACATCAAGTCGCGCCACTTGGGCAAGGAGTGCGCGCTCATCACCGACGGACGTTTCAGTGGCGGTACATCGGGCTTGAGCATAGGTCACATCTCTCCCGAGGCTGCAGCAGGCGGCAATATAGGTAAACTGCGCGATGGCGATATAATTGACATTGACATACCGGCACGCACCATCAATGTGAGACTCACTGATGAGGAGCTTGCTGCCCGCACAATGTTCCCGCTGACACGTGACCGTGTCATCTCAAAGAGCCTCAAGGCATACGCTTCAATGGTAAGCTCGGCCGACAAGGGCGGTATAAGAATAATTGAATGATGAATTTATGGAAAATGACAAGATAACAGGTAGTGAGGCACTTCTGCGCTCACTCATAAATGAGGGTGTCGACACCATCTTCGGTTACCCCGGCGGTTCAATCATGCCGGTGTTCGATGCCTTGTATGACCACCGCACCGATTTCCGCAATGTGCTTGTGCGCCATGAACAGGGTGCCGTACACGCTGCGCAGGGTTATGCCCGCAGTTCGGGTAGGACAGGTGTCTGCATTGTGACAAGTGGCCCAGGTGCCACAAATACCTTGACCGGCATCAGTGATGCCATGCTCGACAGTACTCCGGTGGTTGTCATTGCAGGTCAGGTGAGTTCATCGGTGCTCGGTACCGATGCCTTTCAGGAGATTGACTTTGTGGGTATTACACAGCCCATCACCAAATGGAGCTACCAGGTGCGTTGCCCCGAGGATGTCGCCTGGGCTGTGGCTCGTGCCTTCTATATCGCATCTACAGGCCGTCCCGGCCCTGTAGTGCTCGACTTTACCAAGGATGCACAGGTGTCTATGGTCGATTACAAGCCAGCAACGGTTGACAGTGTACGCAGTTACATTCCATATCCCACACCATCATGCAGTGCAATGGATGAGGCTGCACGTCTCATAAACGAGGCAGAGCGCCCGTTCATGATTGTCGGCCAGGGTATTGAACTTGGCGAGGCTCACGAGGAACTCATTGCGTTTGCCGAGAAGACCGGCATTCCTGTTGCACGCACCCTGATGGGACTTTCGGCTTTCCCCACAGACCACCCGTTGTGTGTGGGTATGCTGGGAATGCACGGAAACTATGGCCCTAACGTAAATACCAACGAGTGCGACCTGCTGATTGCCGTAGGTATGCGATTCAGCGACCGTGTGACAGGTAAGCTCAGCACCTACGCAAAGCAGGCGAAGGTGATACATATTGATATCGACCATGCCGAAATAAACAAGAACGTGAAGGCCGATGTGCCCATTGTGGGCGACTGCAAGGAGGTGCTTGCAGGGCTCACCCCCCTTGTACAGCCAAAAGAGCACGGCGAGTGGGTCGAGAGTTTTGCCCGTTTGAATGCTGTGGAGTATGAAAGGGTAGGTGCCAAGGCTTTGCATCCCACAGAAGGCCCTCTGCTGATGGGTGAGGTGGCACGCAAGGTGAGCGAGGCAACTTTCAACAAGGCTATTCTTGTTACCGATGTGGGGCAGAACCAGATGATGTCGAGCCGTTACTTCAAGTTTACACAGCCTCACAGCATCCTCACCTCGGGCGGTCTTGGAACAATGGGCTATGGCCTGCCTGCGGCAATAGGTGCAAAGATGGCAATGCCCGAGCGTACAGTCTGTCTCTTTACGGGTGACGGCGGTTTCCAGATGAATATCCAGGAACTTGGAACAATAATGGAGCAGGGTGTGGGTGTGAAGATGATTCTGCTCAATAACAACTATCTGGGCAATGTGCGACAGTGGCAGGAACTCTTCTTTGACCACCGCTATTCGTGGACACCTATGCTCAATCCCGAATACTCGCTCATAGCACGGGGGTATGGCATCCCCTCGCGCCTTGTCATAGAGCGTAGCGAACTGGACGATGCCATCCGTGAGATGCTCTCCACCGATGGACCGTTCCTGTTGCACGTTGCTGTGAAGGAGGAGGACAATGTCATGCCTATGACCGAGCCGGGAGCTACAGTCAGTGAAATGAGATTTGAATGATACGCTATGGAAAAGAAACTGTTTACAATTATCATATATACCGAGAATATTGCCGGTATGCTCAACCAGGTAACAGCCGAGTTTACCCGCCGAATGATGAATATCGACACCATCACTGCATCATCTTCATCCATTGAAGGTGTACACCGTTACACCATCTCGTTGTGGGGCGAGGAGGATTCTGTCAACAAGGTTACAAAGCGCATTGAAAAGAAGGTGGATGTGCTCAAGGCCGATTACTACACGGACAAGGAGATATTCTTTCAGGAGGTGGCACTCTACAAGCTGTCCACTCCCAAAATTCTCGAGAACAGCGATATTTCAAGAGTCATACGCCACAGCAATGCGCGTGTAATGGAGGTCAATGCCAATTACACTGTGGTTGAAATCACAGGTTCGACCGACACCGTTGTAGCCCTTTACAACGAATTCGTGTCATTGCAGTGTATGTTGCAGTTCGTGAAGTCCGGCCGCGTGGCGGTGCCACGTGCCCTGCACGACAACCAGGCCGACCTGCTGTTCAACGAGGACTACAAGCGCAAGCCTATCGGCAACAAATGAATGATGAAAGAAGTTCCGCACAGAACTTCTTTCATCATTCATAAATTCATCAAATAGGGAAAATCCTCTCGTCTTGTAGGGCTTTTCCCTGTTTTTGCATCTCTTTTGTATATATTTTTGTATCAGAGAAAAAGTATTTAAAGATATACATCTATGAAAAAGGTATTTTTATTGTTGATGCTGGTCTCTCCGCTTCTTTCCATTGCGCAAGTGGACGATATGTACTTCGTGCCCAAGAAAGAGAAGAAGGTACTTGTGGTAAAGAGTGCCGAGGAGATATACATGGAAGATGTCGATTCGGTTGAGTATGCCGACGGGTATTTTGACGAATATGCCGATGAGGGTGAAACAGCCTATTTTACCAATGACCTTTACGGCGTGATGGATGACTACACCTATTCGACACGCATTGTCCGCTTTCAGTCACCACGCAAGCTACTTTCAAGCAATCTCTATTGGGATTTGAAGTATGATTGCGGTATTGATGATTGGTTCGTTTATGACAACGGCCATACATTATATATATATCCCACAGCCAACAATTACTATTATTATAACTATCCTTATTACTATGGCTGGATGAACAGGTGGAACTGGAGTACATTCCATGGTTATCATTACAACTGGTACAACCCTTACTGTGGTTATCATGATTGGTGGTGCTATAATGATTATTATTTGCACACTCCACATTGGAACCGTCCGGTACACGGTGGTTCTTTGAAACCCTCGCACAATAATGGTAGGGTTCCAACAAACGGAATGCTTTCTGGTAATGATGGAAGACCGCACCGTGAGCAGTCGGCACGTACAACCGCAGGCAGCGGCAATCCCCGCCGTGAGCAGCAGGTACGTACAACTGCAAACAGCAGCAATCCCCGCCGTGAACAGCAGGTGCGTACAACTGCAAACAGCAGCAATCCCCGCCGTGAACAGCAGGTGCGTACAACAGCAGGCAGCAGCAATCCCCGTCGCGAACCGCAGGTGCGCACAACTGCAAACAGCAGCAATCCCCGCCGTGAACAGCAAGTGCGCACAACTGCAGGCAATGGTAGCAGTACAGTCAGGAATACATCTGCCACATCTGCCCGCCAAGGCCAGTCGCGCACATCGGTGAACAGCAGTAATGTAAGGCGCTCCTCCGCTTCAGGCGGAAGCAGTGCCGGACGTGGAGAGAGCCGTAGCTCCGGTGGGTATAGCCGTCCAAGCAGCACGGGAGTATCGCGTTCTTCCGGCAGTTCAAGTAGCAGTCGCAGCAGCTCAAGTTACAGTTCCGGCAGTAGCTCAAGCTATAGCTCGGGCGGTGGTAGCAGGGGCGGCAGTTCAGGCGGTAGCAGAGGTGGCTCGCGCAGATGATATTGTCCTATACACTATTTGAACAGAATACATACACACATATAAAAAACACGACTATGAAACGATTATTATATCTCCTTGTATTGCTTCCACTCGGCATCAATGCCCAGAATATGTACAACGTCTCATCGCTCTTCGAGAATGATTTGAGGGGAACGGCACGCTTTGTCGGCATGGGTGGCTCAATGAGTGCCCTGGGTGCCGATATGTCGGCAATGGGTACCAACCCCGCAGGTATGGCAATGTTCCGCAGCAACGATGTGTCCATCACTGCCAATCTGGATATGAAATCCAACACTGCCGATTATGAGGGAACAACCTTTGAGAGTGACAAAACGAATTTCTTTATAGGCAATGCGGCTATGGTCTGTGCCATTGAGTGCGACAACGAGAATCTCAAGTTCTTTAACTTTGGTCTTGGATATAGGCACAGGAACAATCTTTCCTCTGCATTTGAAATGTGTGGTGCTGCCAATGGTTATTCACAACAGTATGTCATGGAACAACTTTACAGGAACAGGAAGTTTGATTATGACAATCTTCAGGACTGGATGTACAAGGATTTCCGATACAGCTGGTTGCCGTTGCTTGCGGCCGATGCCTGGCTCTATGATGACAATGGGAATTTCATAACAAACCCCGATACCACGCTCATTTGGGCTCCCGATGAACTTGCCTATTACGAGGAGGTGAACGGTGGTGTGCATACTGTGGATTTCAACGTTGCTGGAAACTTCAATGACCGTCTCTATCTGGGTGCAACGGTGGCAGTCTCAACGGTCGATTATGACCGCTACTCGGAGTATATTGAAACAGATGCCGTCGGCGATATATATATACTTGAAAACAACAGATACGTCAAGGGTAGTGGCGTAGACATCAAGCTGGGTGCTATTGTACGTCCGTTCAAGTATTCGCCGTTCAAGGTCGGTGTGGCTTTACACACTCCAACGTGGTATAACCTGCACGAGTACAGCTCTGCCGCAATCATTGATATGTATGGAAACCGCATAACCACTATCGATGACGGATTGTATGGCGATGTGCTGACTGTACAGAACCGCCTGAAGACTCCTTGGCGTGTGAACGCTTCGATGGCCTACACTTTCGGTACATATCTCGCTCTCAATGCAGAGTATGAGTATGCCGACTATGCCAAAAAGACCTTCACCGACAGGGGTAACATATACAAGTCGCAGAATGAAGAGATGAAATATAATATGCTTGCGCAGCACACAGTGCGTGTAGGCGCCGAACTGAATTTAGGTGGTTTTGCTGCGCGTGTGGGCTACAACTACGTGACTGCACCTTTTGCCAAAGATGCATACAAGGAACTGTATAATGCCTCAGTTGCAGAGACTTCCACTGAATATATGAACCGTTTCGACAAGAACGTTGTGACAGCCGGTTTGGGCTTCCGTGGGAAGATGTTCTATCTGGATCTTTCATACCTCATTGAAATGCAGAATTCCGAATTCTATCCTTTCTATGATTATGAGTTCGAGAATCCGGGAGCCGCGGTGAAAATGAGAAACCAATCGTTTGTGGCTACGTTGGGTATGCGGTTCTGATAGGCGAAAGCAGTAATTCACAGAAAATGAAACAAGCAGGGCTAAGCCCTGCTTGTTTCATTTTCTGCGCCAGAAATTATATCCGACATACACTTTCAGGATACCGAAACTGTTCAGAATTGATAGCTCCTCCTTGTTGTAGTGGTACGTGTGTGATACAAATGATGCGCCTGCATAGTATCTGCCATTGTTGTAGAGCAGTGCGGCGCGTGATGTCATGTTGAAACCTATGTTCGCCTTGCTGATAATGTCTTTTATTGATTTTATGGCTACAAACTTGTATCCCAGGGCGGGAGAGAGTGACATGCTGGCAAGGAAGTTCCTTGCAAAGACCCAGTTGTAGCAATAACCCAAGTGTATGCTGATGTCATTGTATGCGGCTTCTTTGAATTTCAGTCCATTAGTCAACTGTCCTTCAATGAACGGGTCCAGTTTCTCATGGTCAAAGGTGAACCGTTGACGGTTATAGCCGGCTCCCAGAATCAAGGAACCGGCACTCCTGCGTTGCATGGTTGACTGACTGTATGCAGCCGCGTATGAGAAACGCTTGTCAATAGCATAACAAAGCTCAATTCCCAACTGACTTACATGTAAGCCTTCAAAGTCCTCGTTGTAGTTCTTTAGGTAAGTGTTGCTGTCATTAAATCCGTTCAGTCCACATATTCTGTATCCGGAATCGCTCTTGCGGTAGAACAGGTCAAGCCCGAACCTTGTTGTGTAGAGGCTTGTGTTGAAATTGAATTGCGGGCTATCACCCTTCAGATTGTAACTGTAACCCACAAGAATCCATCGCCAACCGAAATTCAACCTTAAATTGTGGCGACCGTCCGGGGCAATGTCAATGCTCTGTCTTCCGTCTGTCAGTGA
This sequence comes from Bacteroidaceae bacterium, assembly GCA_045636545.1. Classification (GTDB taxonomy): domain Bacteria; phylum Bacteroidota; class Bacteroidia; order Bacteroidales; family Bacteroidaceae; genus HGM04593. Next base: position 17,139 of record JAZTXR010000028.1, on the reverse strand, counting down.
GGTGAAGCGGTAATGTTCATTGTCGAGCAGATATTGCGGCATTACCGTCAGGTTATATAGATCCCCGTCCACGTATAGTGTGTCATGACTGTTCAGCATGTGGTCTACAAAATCAACAGTTCTGATTGTAACCCTCTTTATGCTTTCAAGGAAGCCAATAGAGGCCTTTTCCTGTGCCGCAACAGGTATGCAGAACGTCAGGATTACAATAGCGATTGTTGTTCTGATATACGAGAACCCTCTATTTGTCTTTTTTCTTTCTTCCATTCAGATTATCTTGCCAAGAATCTTGTCGAGAACCCAGTTTGTGGGTGTTGCACTCACACTGTCGCACTCACAGTGTCCTTTGCGCTGTATGTGCTCGACAATGTTGCGTATGAGTGGTAGCTGCACGTATGGCGGGTTGGGAATGTTGAACTGCTTTGTACCTTCTACAGTGCGCAGTTCTATTGGCTCGAATGTGAAGACCGAGAACTTCAGGCATCCTTTGCTGCCGAAAATCTCGATGTGGTCCTCTTTCGATGATTCGTCCGAGACAAAGCACCACGAACCCGAGCCGGGGATGCCACTCTCGAATTTGAAACAGGCGCTCACCGTGTCCTCCACCTTGTAGAGCCCGCCCCGGTTGGTGCTGTATCCCTCGGCATAGAGTATGCAGCCGAACAGCTCCTGCAGAAGGTCTATCTGGTGCGGGGCAAGGTCATAGAAGTATCCGCCACCGGCAATGTCGGGATTTACTCGCCAGGGAAGGTTCTCGCGGTTGTAGTCGAGGTCGCGCGGCGGGACTGCAAAGCGAATCTGTACGTTGAGCACATTGCCAATCTGCGGCAACAGTTCCCTCACCTTTTGGAAGTATGGCAGGTAGCGGCGGTAATATGCCACAAAGCAGGGCACGCCGGTCTCCCTTGAGACTCTGTTTATGCGTGTGCAGTCCTCGTAGTTCGCGGCAAGCGGTTTCTCTACATATACGGGCTTGCCTGCTTTCATGGACATTATAGCAAAGGTGGCGTGTGACGATGGCGGTGTGGCAATGTACACGGCATTCACTTCCGGGTCGTCAATGAGAGCCTGTGCATCGGTGTACCAATGCTGTATGTTGTGTCGTCTGGCATACTCTTTGGTCTTCTCCTTGTCGCGCCCCATGACGGCTATGACCTCAGAGCCTTTTATCAGCGGGAATGCCGGGCCGCTCTTTTTCTCCGTGGCTTCGCCACAGCCTATAAAGCCCCATTTTACGGTTACGTCCATAGCTGGTGTGTTTTTAGTTGTAGAACTTGCAGGAGAGGCCGAACCATAGCACCGACGGTGTCAGCGGGTGGTGAGGTGTCGTGAAATAGTTGCCGTTGCCCAATCCTTTGTTCGCGTGATAGTATTTGACGTAGAAACGTGTCTGTTTAAGCTGGAAATTCGCATATACCGTTGCTACAGGATAGTCGCCTATCTCAATTCTGTTTGCCTGGTTCTGTTGTACGAACTGTCCCAACGCTGGCATATACTCCGGTGCATGGTATTTCGTGAAGTACCACGCATCGGCACCAATCTCGGTGTGCAGCACCTTGGCAATCGTGAACTTCAGGTAAATGTTCGCGTATGCGTTGAGAGCCGGCAACGGCAATACTGTCTGGTTGCTGCTGTACTGGTAGGTCGCTTCGGCGTTCAGGTTCAAAATGCCATATTTGAAATCCTGCTTCAACGATGCAGCAAAGACCTGTATGTTCCCGCTCTCCTGCTCCACGTTGAAGCGGTTGAGGTAATCGGTCCTGTTGGGGGCAAGGAGTGAGTGGTTGGCAATGTAGGTGTAGTTCTTCACATTCTCAAGCTTTGCATCCAGTCTTGTTCTTGTAAATGGAATCTCAATGCTTCCCTCTATGCGTGTCTTGAACTCCTTGGCAAGGTCATTGTCCCACCAGAAATGCTCGGAGTGGTAGTGGCGGTAGTAGAACGATGGCCTGTTGTTCTTCATGAATGCCCTTGCCGATATGTTGATGTCCTTTTTCCCGAGTTTGAAATTGAAGTCAATGTTGCCGTCAAGTGAGAACGCTCCCAATTCGCCTCCAAGGATGGCAGTCTCGCCCTCGGCGCGGTAGCGGATATGCTTCCCGTGTGTGCTTGCTATCTCTCCACCCACAAACAATGAGTGTTCGTTGTATATCTTGTTGAACTCTTGCGGGTTGCCAATGAGGGTGTCGGGCAACAGGTAACGGTCATATCTGTGTTCGGCAAATGCGGTAATGTCAGCGAAAGCCCATCTCTTGAATCCTTCGCAGAGCGACAAGCCCACCCTGTTGTCTATCGAAAGATCATTGGTGTTGTCTACCGAGTCATGCGGTAAATATGTGTCGGCGTAGTAATTGCTTGGCAATCTGTGGTTTATATACTCGTGCCTGATAAACGATACGTCGGCCGTGTGTGTCAGGCGTGCCACCTTTACAAACTCAGTCACTATTGAGTCATTGGCAACTGCCAATGTGTCTGTGGCGTTGGTTGTGGTGTCTGTCAGCACAATCTCGCGGTCATAGCCCCAATTATAGTTGTGTGTGAAGTAGATGTCATACACCTCGTTCCTGCTCCATGTGGCATCCAGTCTCACGGGGATGTCGGCCGTTCCCATATTGGTGCCTCCGCCGTCGGTCTCCTCGGGGCGGGTTATGTAACGGTCATCGGTAATACCGCCGTTCTCCCTCTGCTTCATGCGGTAGCGGCTTGCCAGCAGATGGTAGTTGTACCTGTCGCTGCGGTAGAACGAGAAGAGTGAGAAGTTTATGAGTGATGTCGACTGCTTGTCATAACGTCCGCGTGCATACAGGTAGTCGAACAGGAATCCCACACCGAACTTCTTTCCCGCATTGGTCGTGAAGTATGCCCTTATGTGGTCATCGCCGTCGACCTTGTTGCCCGATGAGTGGTAGGTGAGGTTCGTGTATGGCGATTTCGTATCGGTGAATATGAACCTGTCGGGGGTGGTGTAGAAGTGGTCATACGGTTGCAGGAAATCGAATGTGGTGCTTGTGGGGCGGTTGAAGAATATTCTTGTCTGCCTGGGAGTGCCCATGCTGCCAAGGAAGTTGTACTCGCCGTTGACCCCCTCGGTGAGGTGGCGGTTCTGGAACATGAACTGCAGGGTGTCGGCTTCAATCTCAATCCTGCGGCCTAACCTGCGGTCTATCTTCCATTGGTGAATCTCCTTGGGAACGGCGACAGCCTTCTTGGTACTGTCTCTGTGCCCACTCTCCTTGAAGGGGTTGAACACTTCACCGTGTCCGAGCCCACCGCCCGGACCGTCGCTGTTCATCGTCTTCAGGCTCTGCCCGTTGACAAAGGCCGGCACGATAACAGCCAACAGATATAATGCTCTCTTCAACATTGCCCGTCTCTCAGTTTACAAAACGGAGTATGAACTCCATTATCTTGAACGTCAGCGCAGCCGTTCCTGCTATCTTGAACCCGTAACCGTCGCTGTCAATGAGAAACAGGACCAGTGTCACTGCCGCTCCAATGAGGAACAGCACATTTAGTATGTATCTTGTCTTGTCAACGGCTCTCATTCGTTCAAAGCTTTGGTGAGTTCTTCTATAAGCTGCTCTTTGAGGTCGATTGTCTTGCAGCGGAACTTGCCCTCGAACTTCTTCAGACCGCCTTTCTTGTTGAAGGCATTGTCATCGGTTATCCAATCCTCGGCAATCATCTTTATGCCGCCTTTGTCATCCTCGTCATCATACCAGTAGGTTATGCGTGAAAGATGGAATCCGCAGCTGCCGTCCTTGGCCGTGAGGGTAAGGTAATAGTATATTCTCGCTCTGCTGAGCACGAGGAACGTGTTTCTGAAAACAATGTACTCCTCGCCTTTGATTATAGCGGTGCCCGGCTTTTCGCTCTCAAAGCGTTTTGCCGATATTACCGTGGGCTTTACATAGCGCTTGGCAATCCAGTCGTTCATTTTCTTCTCAACCTGTGCCGCAGTGAGCCCTTCGGCGGATATTTCCGCTTCAAAAGTCACCTTGCCGTTGACAACGGGAACCTTGCCACTCCTGTAGGCACTGTTTTCCACGCTCTCTTTGTCTGCCCTTTTCTTTATCAGCTGCGCCTCTGCTCCGGCTGTCGACATCAGTGCCAGAACAAGTATGAACATAATCTTTTTCATAACGGTAAATTGTCTCTTTTTAACCTTGCGAAGATACAACAAAAGTAAAAAGAATGCAAGAAAAAAGCGGCTTCTCACAGTTGTTGGGGTATTAGAATTCCTAAAAAACGCTTTGTTGGCCTTATTGCCCGTGCCTACGGCAAAAATGTCGGCTTATTTTTGTGTTTGCCCCCAACTTGTATTAATTTTGCATTGGATTGACGGTGGTGTGGATATGCCCCGTTCTTTAATGGAATTCATTATTGGTATGAAAAATACGGAAAAAGAGCCTGCAAAGAGTGGCAAGGCAAAGAAGAAAGGGAAAGTGACAATAAAGAAAAGACTCACGGTGGTGGCACTGAATCTTTTGGCGATGGCTGTTGTCATTGCCGTGTTGCCATGTCTTGCGCTCCGTTGGATTGATGGTTATACAAACCATGACGTTGCTTGTGAAGTCCCCGATGTATGCGGCATTGTCCTTGATGAGGCTGCCACTGTCCTTGCTGCCGAAAAACTGGACTATGCGGTCATTGAGCGCCGCTACAAGGAAAAAGCGCTGGAAGATGAAGTTATCATGCAATATCCCGCCGCGGGTTCTGCCGTAAAGGAGGGACGTAAGGTCGGTCTTGTCGTGAATACGGCAGTCAAGCCCAAACGTGCCATCCCGTCTGTGATTGATAACCGTACATACCGCGAGGCCGAGTCGCACATAAAGGCTGCCGGCTTTGTCATCGAGAGTGTGGATACCATTCCCGGTGAAAAGGATTGGGTGTATGAACTGCGCTACAATGGCAAGCTGCTTTCCAATGGCGAGACTGTGCCTCAGGGCGCTTCGTTGACTGTAGTCATCGGCAGTGGCAAGGATGACGGCATAGAGGGTGAGGCTGTCTTTGATTCCAATTTTGATATCTGATACCTATGGAAGAGTTGAATCCCGAACTGCTTGATATTGATGAACTTGAGGCCGAAGAGTCCCTTTTTCGTGAGCTTCGCATAACAGCCGACAGGGGGCAGGCGCCCGTGCGTATTGACAAGTTCCTTGTCGACCACGTTGCCCATACCTCGCGCAACAAGATACAGCAGGCCGCCGATGCCGGCTCAATCTCTGTCAACGGCAAGGTTGTCAAGAGCAATTACAAGGTAAAGCCGTTTGACGAGATTGTAATTACATACGACACCCCTGCATACGACAATACTATTGTCCCCGAGGATATACCTCTTGATGTCGTTTATGAGGACGATGCCCTGATGGTGGTAAACAAGCCGGCTGGTCTTGTGGTACATCCCGGATGCGGCAATACCCACGGCACGCTCATCAATGCCGTTGCGTGGCATTTGAAGGATAATCCCGATTTTGACCCCAATGACCCGCAGGTGGGGCTTGTACACCGCATCGACAAGAACACATCGGGGTTGCTTGTCGTGGCAAAGACCGCTTTTGCAAAGGCTCATTTGGGAATGCAGTTCTTCAAGAAGACTACAAAGCGCACCTATAATGCAGTAGTGTGGGGTAACCCCAAGGATGATAGCGGTATTGTGGTCGGTAACATAACCCGTAATCCGCGCAACAGGTTGCAGATGTGTGTGTCGCCCGATGAGAACGTTGGCAAATATGCAGTCACACACTATCGTGTGCTCGAGCGCTTGAGTTATGTGTCGCTTGTGGAGTGCAATCTCGAGACCGGCCGCACACACCAGATTAGGGTACACATGAAACACATCGGTCACATTCTCTTTAACGACGATGTCTATGGTGGTGACGAGATATTAAAAGGAACCAACTTCAGCAAGTACAGCCAGTTTGTGCGTAACTGCTTCAAACTCTGTCCGCGCCAGGCGCTGCATGCCAAGACGTTGGGTTTTGTGCATCCCGTGACAGGCGAGGAGATGTATTTTGATTCTCCGCTACCGTCCGATTTTGTTGCCATGACCGATGCCTGGAGGCGCTATTCAAGCGCAAGCGCAGCATATCTTGAAGAATAGACCATCTGTTTGAATTGCGCATATTTCCAAATAGGGATTGTCCTAAAATACTTTAGGGTAAATCACTCTTTGTCCTAGATTTTATTTGCTGATATTTGCAAAAAGAATTTCAGGATTATGAAAAGAACAGTTTTCCCAATCGTGCTTTTAGCAATGATGCAAATGCCGCTTTTTGCGGCTTCACCCGTTTCAAGTGTAGCTTCCTCAACAGTTTCTGCCGCAAATCACTCCAATATGCTGCGCATGCGTGCAATGGCAATGGATAAGTCCGATTTTAAATTATTGCGTTCTCTGTTGAAAGAGGAGTCTTTCGATAATGATCGTATTAAAATGATACGTGTTGCCTGCATCGGAAACTATTTCACCTCAAGCCAGTGTGCCGATATGCTTTCACTCCTTAGCTTTGATTCAAACAAACTGCAGGCTCTTGAATATATTGCACCGCGCATCATAGACAAACGGGCATGCGATGTTATATTAAAGGAGTTCTCCTTTCTTTCAAGCAGGGAAAAGGCCGAAGAGTTATTGATGGAGCGTAAGCGTCGTTGAACTATTTTATCCTCAACTTCTCCAACTCCTCCATTGAACCATTGAGCACATTGATGTCCACTCTCTCTCTGATGCCCGGCAGACGGCCTCTGTCGGTACATTGCCAGATAGCCCATTCCTTGCCTATTCCGGGTTCGGTGACATAGTACCGTGCAATCCAAAGCGGGTAATCGGCAAAATGGATGTTGTCGATGTGGCGTGTGTGGAATTTCTTGTAGGTGTAGATTATGGGCTTTACCTTGTAGTGCTCTTCAACTATTGACAGGAACTTCTTCAGTTCCTCCCTGTAGAGTGCCGGGTCTTGTGGCTCGTCCTCCACATCTACCATTGGCGGCAAGTCGCCTTTCTCAAGTTTTACCTTGCTTATGAACATGGCCGCCTGGCTTTCGCCCGATGATTTCGTACCGAAATAGTGGTATGCGCCGCGCACGAAACCGTTGCTCTTTGCGGCATTCCAGTTCTTTGCAAAATGTTTGTCGCAGTGGCTGCTGCCTTCCGTTGACTTTATGTATGCGAAACTTATTGGCGGCTCATCGGGTGTGCCGCTCTTCAGTCTCTTCCAGTTTATCTCGCCCTGGTGGTGCGAGACGTCTATTCCATAGACCGAGTATCCTTTGGGGATGCACGAGCCGAAAATCTTGTGTCCGCTGCAGGTCGTGAAGCGGTGGAACGATGGCTCTATGAACGGTTTGTAGGCCAGTGCCAACACGCCTGTGGTAATCAGTATTGCTATGGCTACGTATTTCCACGTAGCCATGACACGCGGTTTCCTTTTGCGTGTAGAAGAGGGTCGGCGGGCTGAATTCTTCTTCTGTCCGCCGACCTTCACTGTGATGGATGTCTTTTTGGCATTTGCCATCAACGTCCTTTTACTGTTTTATTTCTGCTGCTCAAGAGCAAGGGTCTTTGTAGTCTGGTCACAAACCTCTGTCGGGCCAAAGTACTGGATTGGGCCGGGATAAACATAGCATGTCTCCTTTGCCCACTGCTCTCTGTTTGCTGCAAAAGTCTTGAATGGTGCACCGTTGAGGTCAACGAGAGCCTTCTGGATAACAGGCTTCATCTCGCCGTGACGACGCTCCATGTTCATCATCATTGTGATGGGGATACCACCTGCAACCCATTCAGCAGCAGGAGCTGTTGTGTTGCGTACTGATGACATATAGCCGGTCTTGCCTGCAGCGATGAGCTGTGAGGCGTTGTAACCGAGTGCGTAGCAGTAGTCGGCATCATAGTTTGATGGAGCTGCGCAACGTCCCTCGTAGCCGAAGAAGTGGTGCTGGGCGTTGAACTTGCCGTTGTACTTGCCCTCTGCCTTCCATGCTGCGAGCTTGCCTGCAACCATCTCCGAGAGCAACTTCTCTGTCTCGATGAGGGATACCTGAACGTTGCCGTGTGGGTCGCGGTCCATAGTGAGCTGGCGTGCAACACCTGCGGGGAGGCTTGCGTAAACAGCCGCGTTGTCGCTTGAAAGCTGGTTGATGATGTACTGGCGCTGCTCCTCGGGAGCTACAGCGTTGTACTCCTCGCCCTTGTGGGCCAAAAGGTCATTCAGCTCGGCGATAAGAGCCTTCTTTGCAGGAACGAACTCGATGAGGCCCTCAGGGATGAGCACTGTACCGAAGTTGTTGCCCTCTGCGGCACGGTCAGCAACTGCCTGGGCGATAGATGTAACGATGTTGTCAAGTGAAAGAGCCTTCTGCTCAACCTCCTCGGAGATGATGCAGTAGTTGGGCTGTGTCTGCAATGCGCACTCAAGAGCGATGTGAGAAGCCGAGCGACCCATCAGCTTGATGAAGTGCCAGTACTTCTGTGCAGAGTTACAGTCGCGCTGTATGTTGCCGATAACCTCTGAATATACCTTACAGGCTGTGTCGAAGCCGAAAGATGTCTCGATGTAGGCGTTCTTCAAGTCACCGTCGATGGTCTTTGGGCAACCGATAACCTGAACACCTGTGTTCTTTGCAGCATAGTACTCGGCAAGCACGCAGGCGTTGGTGTTTGAGTCGTCGCCGCCGATGATTACGAGAGCCTTGATGTCGAGCTCCTTGATAATCTCAAGACCCTTGTCGAACTGCTCTGTCTTCTCGAGCTTTGTACGGCCTGAACCGATGATGTCGAAACCGCCGGTGTTGCGGTACTCGTCCATAATCTCGGCTGTAATCTCCATATATTTGTGGTCAACCAGACCGCCGGGGCCCATGAGGAAACCGTAGAGACGGCTGTTGGGGTTCAGCTTCTTCACGCCGTCAAAAAGACCTGCGATGACGTTGTGTCCACCGGGAGCCTGTCCGCCAGAAAGGATTACACCTACGTTGATTGCGGGGTACTCCTGAGCTTCGCCGCCCTTCTCGAATGTAACGATTGGTAAACCGTATGTGTTGGGGAACATGGCCTTGATTGCCTCCTGGTCTGCTACAGACTCTGTTGCAGCACCCTCACACAATTTTACAGTCCCGGTCAATGCCTGGGGAAGTTTAGGCTGGTAAGCAGCCCTTGCAATTTGCAATGCACTTTTCATATTGGTTAAAATTAATTGAGAATTCTATTTATCGGCAAATTTCGCTTTTTTTTATGAATTTTAAAAGCGTTTTTCCCTTTTTAATCAAAATATATTGTTTTTGTCGGTTGCAGTTGTTCATGTCAATGAAAAACACTATCTTTACAACAGATATTTGCATGGCAAATTAAAATAACCCAAACCAAACTAAACCGAATTATTATGGCAAGTAGAAAAAATCTCAAGAAGGTGATTACATTTGTTGTTGACGAGTTGGCAACCGAGGCATTTTTGCTCTCTTACGATGCGCAGGGCGACACTGCAGCCTGGGTCGATTTGTTCAACAGGATTTTCAGCCTCAATAACGAGTATATTGCACGCGTGAGCCATGCCGAGCCCGGTATGCCCGCGAAGAAATATTTCAACACCCTGTGTGACTCCTTCAATGCCGATGCAAAGGCGTTGCTCGAGGAGATTGGCAAGCTCGCAGGCAAGTAAACGGCTTCTTATATGTCAAGGCGCTTTTGGGCAACGTTGTTTTGCCTTTTGGGAATATCGGTTTTGTCGGCACAGAGTGTCGACAAAACTATTTCTCGTGCCTTGGCGGACTATTTCAAGAACTACACCTCTGCGCGGACACAGCTCCGCTATTCGGGTCTCGAACGCCGCAAGAACAACATAGTTGTCAATGCCAAGGCAAAGAAGATTGTAATCTATGCCAACGAGGCTTTTGCCGGCCAGGCGTTTACCCCGGCCGTGGTGGATAGTGTGTATGAGGATATACGCGCCATACTGCCAAAGAAGTATGCCGGATACAAGGTCGAGGTAGTCTACAAGGGGCGTGCCATTGAAGATCGTGTCCCGAATATCTACCGTCATGCCAAGGATGTCGACAAGAGTCGCGTGTGGGGTAGTGTGTGTTACGACGGTGAACCGTGGGTGAGGAACGATGCACGTCCTTTTGGAATTCCTGCGGGTCTCGATGGCCGTCACATAGCCCTGTGGCAGAGCCACGGCCGCTACTATTATGCCGACAAGGATTACTGGAAGTGGCAACGCCCGTTGCTCTATTGCACGGTCGAGGACCTGCTCACGCAGTCGTTCGTTATCCCTTTCCTTATGCCCATGCTCGAGAATGCCGGGGCACTTGTCTACACTCCGCGCGAGCGCGATTGGCAGGTGAACAGTGTCGTTGTCGACAATGACCTCTGCCAGGGTGGCGACTCGCGCTATGTCGAGCATAACGGGCGCGAACATAAATGGCACACCCGCAGCGATGGCTATGCACCGTTGAAAGAGGTGTATTGCGACCTTGACGACCCTTTCTCGATGGGCTCGTCACGCAGTGCACAGACCGTGCAGAACAAGAAACGTCTCTCGAGGGTCATGTGGCGCCCCGATATTCCCGCCACAGGTGAATATGCTGTGTATGTGGCGTATGAGACATTTGAGAAATCCGTGCCCGATGCCCATTATACCGTTCATCATAGCGGTGGCGAAACCACGTTCAAGGTCAACCAGCGCATGGGCGGCGGTACTTGGGTCTATCTCGGTACATTCCACTTCAACGCAGGGGTGGATAAGGAACAGGGCGTTTCCCTTACCAACTACAGCCGCCATAGCGGTGTGGTGAGCGCAGATGCCGTGCGCTTCGGTGGCGGAATGGGGTGTGTTGCCCGTGGTGTGAGCGAGCAGACAAGTGGTCTGCCCCGTTACCTTGAGGGTGCGCGCTACAACTTGCAGACAAGCGGCTTCCCTTACGAGGTCTACTCCATTAACAAGGGCGAGGCCGATTATCGCGACGATATCGTGTGCCGCCCCTCTGCAGTCAACTATCTTTCGGGCGGTTCTGTGTTCAACCCCGATACAACCGGCCTCAATGTACCTCTTGAACTCTCGTTCGGCTTTCACTCCGATGCCGGAATATCCAAAGGCGATAGTGTCATCGGTTCACTGGGCGTTGTCACCACGGAATTCAATGGCGATACCCTTGCTACCGGCCATTCGCGCCAGATGTCGCGCGATGCTGTCTCGTTCCTTCTCAATACCGTGCAGGATGACCTTAACGCCCGTTATGGAGCGCGTTGGCCGGTGCGCGGAATACTCGACCGCAACTATGGCGAGACACGTGTGCCATATATACCTTCGGTAATCTTTGAGTCACTCTCGCACCAGAACTTTATGGATATGGTCTATGCGCACGACCCCGATTTCAAGTTTACCCTTTCGCGCTCGGTCTACAAGGCGCTTCTCAAGCATCTGTGCTATATGCGTGGTGTTGACTATGTCGTACAGCCGTTGCCTGTGAGTCATTTTGCAATGTCCGTGGTGCCCGGCGACAAGGAGGTGCAGCTCTCCTGGCGCGCAGTGGAGGATGCACTTGAGCCTACAGCAAGGCCCAATGCATATATTGTCTACAAGAGTGTCAACGGCGGCGGCTTCGACAACGGTACGGTAGTGCGCGACCCCTATTGCCGGTTCGCTGTCGAGAAGGGCGTGTTCTACAGTTTTAAAGTTGCAGCGCTCAACGATGGCGGTTGCAGCCTGCCGTCCGAGGAACTTTCGCTGTACCTTGCCCGCAACGAGAAGGGTAGGGCGCTGGTTGTCAATGGTTTCCACAGACTGAGTGGCCCCGATACCATCTTTACCGACAAACAGGTGGGTTTTGACCTTGATGCCGACCCGGGCGTGCCTTATATGCGTACCCCGGAGTATAGCGGCCGCCAGCTCGACTTCATGCGCGAGAATCTCGGTATCGAGGATGGTCTGGGCTTGAGTGGCAGTGAGTACGAGGGCCTGTTGATTGCGGGCAATTCGTTCAACTATCCTCGCATACACGGCGATGCGCTGGCTGCCAATGATATAAGTTTCCTTTCGTGTGGCAGCGAGGCTGTCATCGACGGTATTGTAGATATGAGCGACTATGAGGTTGTCGACCTCATCCTTGGTGTGGAAAAACAAGGTGGCGATGGCTCCCTTTTGCACTATAATGCGCCTTACAAGACATTCCCTGCGCAATTACAGGAAAAACTGACCGCATATTGTCACGGTGGTGGCAAACTCTTTGTGAGCGGTGCTTTCATAGCCAGTGATATGCAGGGTTGTTATGCCGACAAACGGTTCATACGCGAACTGTTGCGCTTCGACTATGGTGGGGCTGTTCCCTCCCTTGCCGATGATGTCGTTGCAGGCTCGGGCTTGCGCCTCAATGTAGGCCGTACTGTGAATGCGGAGTGCTATGCCGTTTCATGCCCCGATATCCTTGTCCCTGTCGATGAAGCCTTTGTTCCTTTTGTCTTTGATGGCTGCAAGGAGAGCGCCGCTGTCGCCTATTTAGGTGGCGGCTATCGCGTGCTTTCAACAAGTTTCCCTTTCGAAGCCGTGAAAAACAGTGTACACCGTGCCGAACTTATGGGCGCTGTAATGCGTTTTCTGTTGAAGTGAGAACTTTATTGGCGCGCTGTGCGTTTCTTGTTAAAACCTTTTCTTTAACTTTTTAGCCCTTATTGCCCTTTTGGCCCTTAATATATTATATATGTACGCGCGTAGCGTGCATTGTTTTCCGTGTTTAAAAGTGTTAAACAATGAAATCATTTTAAAAGTATCGCAAAGCGAATGTTTTGCGCATTTTGACTAACTTTTTGTAAAAACATGTATTCTTGTGCTTTTATTTGTATTCTTTCTTGTAAATCAATGTGATATATGTTGCAAATCTTTATGGATTGTCTTGTGGATTCTTTTTTAAAGTGACTTGAAAGTAATTGCACATACAGGCTTGTTGTGAGCAAAATGTGGGTAAAAATAGCTTTTTGATAAAAAAATATCATTTTTGTTGAAAAAAAGTGCTTAATTTATTTTAACGTTTGTGCAAAAAATTGTACTTTCGCGCCATTCATTTCCTGATTGTCGGGGAATGGAGTTTACAAAAAGACACAATTTCATTATTATTAACTTAAATTCATTATTATGAAAAGAGTGCTATTTCTATTGACCTATATCCTTATGGGTATTGGTATGGCAACAGCGCAGACCACAACTATCACGGGTAAAGTATTCTCGGAAGCTGATGGTGAGCCTGTTTTCGGTGCCTCTGTGTTCGTAATCGGTACTTCTGTAGGTGCCGGTACTGATATGGACGGTAATTTTACAATTGAAAATGTGCCTGCAACTGCAACTACTCTTCGTGTATCATACGTAGGTATGGCTACACAGGAGGTGAAAATTGTCAGAGGTAAGCCAATGAGAATCATTCTCGTTGAAGATGGTGTTACCCTCGACGACGTTGTGGTTATTGCTTATGGTACAGCAAAGAAGTCGGCGTTTACCGGTTCTGCTTCAGTCGTTAAGGCTGAGAACATCGAGAAGCGCCAGGTATCTAACATTACAAACGCGCTTTCAGGTGCTATCGCCGGTGTGCAGATTACAAGCTCAAACGGTCAGCCAGGTGTTTCTGCCACTGTACGCGTTCGTGGTGTAGGTTCTTTGAACGCCGGTAACGACCCATTGTATGTTGTTGACGGTATGCCTTTCGATGGTGATATCTCATCTATCAACCCTGCCGACATCGAGAGCATGTCTGTATTGAAGGATGCTGCTGCTTCTGCGCTTTATGGTGCACGTGGTGCAAACGGTGTCATCATGGTAACAACCAAGAAGGGTAACAGCGGCAACGCACGCGTATCTTTCGATGCAAAGTGGGGTGTTAACCAGCGTCAGATTGGCAAGTACGATGTAATGGAGTCTGCTAACCAGTATATGGAGACTCTCTACAAGGCTTTCTATAACGAAGCTATCTACAGCCTCGGTCAGTCACCACTCAATGCACATGGCTATGCAAACAGTTCATTGTTCCCTGCGCTCGGTTATCAGATGTACACACTCAACGGTGCAAACGGCCTGATTGGTCTTGACGGTAAGGTTGACCCACGCGCTACACTCGGTTACAGCGATGGTGATTACTACTATACACCAGATGACTGGACAGCCGGTATGATTGACAGCCAGATGCGCCAGGAGTACAACTTCTCTGTAGCAGGTGGTACAGACAAGGTCAACTACTACTTCTCTGCAGGTTACCTTGAAGATGGCGGTATCATTGAGAACTCAGGTTTCAACCGTCTCTCTACACGTTTGAACGCTGACTACCAGGCCAAGAAGTGGTTGAAGGTTGGTGCAAGCCTCGCTTACACAAACAGCACAAGCCGCTACCCTGGTGAGCAGACAAACACTTCTTCATCAGTGAACGCATTCTACATTGCGAACGATATCGCTCCTGTATATCCTTTCTATGTACGTAACGCCGATGGTTCATATGCTATCGATGCAACTACAGGTGACAGAATCTATGATTACGGTGACGGTTCTTCAACAAACAGCACACGTAACTTCATGTCAATCGCCAACCCTATGAGTGACCTTCTCTACAACACAGAGGAGTACCTCATGGATATCTTCAACGGCAAGTGGTTTGCCGAGATTACTCCTGTAAAGGGTCTCAAGTTGACAGCATCACTCGGTACACACATCGACAATACACGTTACCACAATATCGGTAACGCACGTTACGGTCAGAGCGCAAGCTATGGTGGTACTGCAACACAGGATCAGATTCGTACATTCTCTTTCAACCAGCAGTATCTTGCAAACTACAACAAGCTGGTTGGTAGAAGCACTTTCGACCTTACACTCGGTTACGAGGCATACAACTACAACAGCGAGGAGGTATATGCTACAGGTCAGAACCTCTACAAGCCAGGTGACTTCACCATCAACAACACTATCGACCAGAAGCGTGGTGGCGGTTCATACAGCGAGTATGCTACACGCGGTTTCTTCGGCCGTTTGAACTATGACTACGCCGAGAAGTATTTCATCAGCGGTTCTTACCGTCGCGATGCATCTTCACGTTTCCATCCGGACAACCGTTGGGGTAACTTCTGGTCAGCATCTGCTGCTTGGGTTCTCAGCAAGGAGAACTTCATGAAGAAGGCATCTTGGATTGATATCTTGAAGATCAAGGCTTCTTTCGGTCAGCAGGGTAACGACAACATCGGTAACTTCTATGCATACCTCGACCAGTACACTGTAAAGGGTGCAGACGGTGTGTTCTCAGATGGTCTTTTGGCTTACAAGGGTAACCCCGAGCTTACTTGGGAGAAATCAAACGCTTACAACGCAGGTATCGACTTCTCTCTCTTCAAGGGCAAGTTGAGCGGTACAGTCGAGTACTTTGGACGTCGCACAAGCGACATGCTCGACTACAGAGCAGTTGCTCCATCTAACGGTTACAGCTCAATCCCTGTTAACGTAGGTTCAATGACAAACAGCGGTGTTGAAATCGAACTTAACTCTACAGCCATCGATACACGTAACTTCAAGTGGGATATCTTTGCAAATGCAACATTCCAGAAGAACGTTATCAACGAGTTGGCTCCCGAGTACGAGGGTGAGTACATCAGCGGTACAACTATCTACCGCGAGGGTGAGTCACGCTTCCAGTACTACTTGCCACGTTATGCAGGTGTAGACCCACACACCGGTCTTGCTCTCTACTATGCAAAGACACAGCCTGCTGCCGATGCTACAGAGGAGGAGAAGGCTGCATTCGTTGCCGAGGAGTACGTTACATCTGACTACAACATTGCACAGTCAACAGGCCGTGAGGCTACAGGTGACCTGGCTCCCGATGTATACGGTGGTTTCGGTACAAGCCTTGAGTTCTTCGGTTTCGACCTCTCTGTTCAGTTCTCATATCAGTTGGGCGGTATGCTCTATGACAACTCATACGCATCATCAATGCACGGTGGTACATCTTCAACAGCCGGCCGCAACTGGCACGTTGACATTGCAAACGCCTGGACACCTGAGAACCGTTTCACAGACGTTCCACGTTTGAACCACAGTGACAAGTATACAAACTCACAATCAGACCGTTGGTTGGTATCATCAGACTACCTCTCATTGAACAACATTACATTCGGTTACACATTCCCCAAGAAATGGATGCGTGCAATCGGTCTGAACTCTATCCGTATCTACGGTGCTGCCGACAATGTAGCTTTGTTCACAGCCCGCAAGGGTATGGACCCACGTAAGGGTACTATGTCAACCGTTGCTTCTACATACAGCGCGTTGCGTACAATCTCTGGTGGTATCAAGGTAACATTCTAATAATTTAAAATGTGAATATCATGAAGAACTATAAATATAAATTCATTGCGTCGGCGTTCGCAGCTCTTGCTATGGTGAGCTGTAACGACCTTGATACTGCGCCAATGGGTTCAACAGTCACCACAGACCAGAAGGCCGAGGCTGTTGCTTCTAACCCAGACCGAATCAAAGCGAGTATCGCAGCTATTCCCGCAGGTTTCTACGACTTCGGTAAGTTGACCTCTGAGGGTAACCACAACGACCTTTTCTATGCTGCAACAATGCTGTTCACCGATTCACGCGGTATGGATTTGGTATCGGATGACATAGGTTACAACTGGTTTGCTGCTTCTGTTGACTACTCAGACATCAGCGCAACAGGTTTTTCAACCAACTCAATATGGAGAACCGCTTACAAGCAGATTTCAGCGGCGAACAGTGTTGTACAGACTATCGGTACATACGAGCCTGCCGATGAGGATTTGAAATACTACCTTGCACAGGCTTTGACAATCCGTGCATTTGACTACTACACATTGGCTCAGTACTACCAGCACACATACGTTGGTAATGAGAGCAAGCCTTGTGTGCTCATTATCACCGAGGAGAACATGAACGATGTTCCAAACGTTGGTTGCAAGCGTTCAACTGTTGCCCAGGTTTACGAGCAGATTATGAGCGACCTCAACACAGCAATCCAGCTGTTGTCAAACAGTTCAACTGCTCGCGAGGACAAGCGTTATGTAGACCTGGCAGTAGCCTACGGTCTGCGTGCACGTGTCAACCTTGTGATGAACAACTGGGCTGAGGCTGCTGCCGATGCACAGGCTGCCATTGA